>CAZAUQ010000114.1:1298-2519 GCA_964488495.1 uncultured Bacteroidales bacterium | reverse complement strand
AATCCCCTGGCCCTGACCCAATACGGCAATATCAAGTCGTATATGCCGGCTGTGATGGGAGGATCCAAAAAAGAAGGACTGGAATACTATAAAAAAGCGCTGCGTTCGTACGAAAAAGAACCGGATCAGGTCAAAACAGACTGGAATTACCAAAATCTGCTCATTACAATAATTATGGCACATCTCAGGCTGGAACAACATTCTGAGGCCAGAACTTGTTACCAGAAATTAATCGGAATTGCTCCGGAAATGCATTGGGCAATCGAAGCCTTAAATCCAAACAATCCAAAATTGCATTATGAATAAAAAAGTACTTATAATCGGCTCCGGCATTGCCGGTTTAACGGCAGCCTTACGCCTGGCCAAAAGAGGTTATCAGGTAGAAATCGTCGAAAAAAACGCTCAGGCCGGAGGCAGGCTCAATCAACTCAAAAAAGACGGCTTCACGTTTGATCTGGGTCCCAGTTTCTTCAGCATGACATATGAGTTTGAAGAATTTGCCCGGGATTGCAAGATCGAAATGCCTTTTCGTTTTATAGAACTCGATCCGCTCTACAGCGTACATTTCGAAGGCAATCCAAAAACCTATCGACTGTATAAGGATATTCACAAACTGGCCGAACAATTCAAAGAGGAAGAGCCCGATTTTAAAGCCAAAATGGAAAAGTACCTCAAAAAATGCGCTCAATTGTTTGACGACACCGTCGATGTGGTAATCAAAAGCAATTTCGATTCTGTTTTTGATTACCTGATGCATTTAATCAAAGTCAATCCGGCCCACATAACGGTTTTGTTCCGTAATTTTTACCAACAGGTGCGGCTGCACTTTTCTTCCAAAGAGGTCAGGCAGATCTTGTCACTGGTGGCTTTTTTCCTGGGCAGGACACCCTTCGACACCATGGCCATTTACACCCTGCTTTCGCATACCGAATTCAGACACAACGGGTACTACAACGTGGAGGGCGGCATGTATTCCATAGTAGAAGGTTTACTCCTGGAGCTCGAAAAAGAGAATGTACAGATAAACTACAACACCGAAGTTATCAGTTATAAAGAAAATAAAGGCAAGCTGGAACATTTTATTGATAACAGGGGACAAAACTGGAAAGCCGATCTTTACCTGGTCAACGGAGACGCTGCCGTATTCAGGGGCAAAGTGCTGGATCGCAAACAATTCAGCACCAAAAAGCTGGACAAAATGAGCTGGACCATGGGCTACCT
>CAZAUQ010000114.1:0-1198 GCA_964488495.1 uncultured Bacteroidales bacterium | reverse complement strand
CTTTCGCACAAAATGCTGCAAATAGGCGGATTCCGCCCGGCCAATGTGGACGAAAAATTTAAAAATGTTTTTTACGCCGGAGCTTCCACCGTACCCGGAGCCGGACTACCCATGGGAGTTATCAGTTCAAAACTGGCTGTTGAAAGAATGCTGAACTACAAAGCGGAATAATGTTTGGACAGATTCAGGAGAATTGTTTCTTGAGTTCCTGCATAAATTCATCCCGGCATATATTCAGATCCTGAATTGCACCGCCCAATTCCTCTTGCAGGGAAGTAACGCCCTTATCTACAAAACCACAGGGATTGATCAGCCGGAAATAACTCAGGTCGGTATTGATGTTTAGCGCCAAACCATGCATGGTGACGTAACGGCTGCATCTTACACCTATGGCACAAATTTTTCGATCAGGATTTTGCAGCCAGACTCCGGTTGCTCCCTGCATGCGGCCGGCTTGTATGCCCTTGTTTTTGAGAAATAAAATAACCGCTTCTTCCAGACTGTATATATACGCCTTGAGACCAATGCCAAAATGTTCCAGATCAATAATGGGATAAACCACCAATTGCCCGGGGCCGTGGTAAGTGATGTCTCCTCCCCTGTCGATTTTGAAAAATTCTACGCCCTTTTTTTTCAGCTCCTCCGATCCAATCAGCAGATTGTTGCTCAAACCGTTTTTGCCCAGCGTATAGACCGGATTGTGTTCACAGCTAATCAACAAATCGGGTAAAAGATTTTTGCCCTGCTGTTTGGCTGTAATTCTCGACTGAAATATTTCCGTTTGCTTTTGCCAGGCTTCGGCGTAAGGGATGCGACCCCAATGGTGAATTTCTATCATACTACGGATACAAGTTTTAAAACACCAAGTTTATATTCTTGATTATCGAACGTAAAATGGTATTTTTGCAAAGTTTTAGACTGCAAAATTACAGGTTCTTTTGCTATAACCCAATTTAATTCGAGGCAGAGCGATGGAGTTGATAAAAAAATATTTCCCTGAACTGAACAGCGTTCAACTGTCACAGTTCACCAACGTATACGAACTCTACGCAGACTGGAATCAAAAAATCAACCTTATCTCACGCAAAGACCTGGACCGGCTCTACGAAAGGCATGTTTTGCATTCCCTGGGAATTGCCCGTTTTATTCGCTTCAAAGCCGGCAGTCGCGTGTTGGATGTAGGCTGCGGCGGAGGTTT
>CAZAUQ010000113.1:0-2558 GCA_964488495.1 uncultured Bacteroidales bacterium | reverse complement strand
TATTGCTGCTCTCGTCAATGTAAATGGCGGTAGTGATGCTGAAATCTTCCAGGCCAGCAATGAGTGCTCCCAAGGCTGTACCCATATCCAGGTAACCGTTTTGATCGCCCAGATCCAAAACCTGTACTGTTCCCAGGGCACGAACAGCTGCCTGATTCATCAACTGAGCATCGTAATGATTGCCACTTTGGTCAATCACCACGGCACCATTGCTTTCGAAGGTATAATGTACTTGAAGACCGGAGTCCTGGACTGCATTAATCGTAAGGGGCATTAGTAGAAATGCAGCGAAAATCAGCTTGCCTGGTTTCATAAAACTAATTTAAATCAAAGACAAAAGAATGTAAAAAAACCGGTATCTGCAATTATCCACAGGCAGGCACGCTTTCTTTGAACAAAAGTTTGCCCCATAATGAACGATTTTTAGAACCGCAAAACACAGAATTGTTGTTTCTTCGCAAGCATAAATTCATTTCTCTTTTCGTATGAAACATTTTCCTTTGACTAAGCTGTTAACTTTTGCACTTTTCCTGGCCTTGCTAAGCTTGAGTGCCTGCACTTCAAACAAAAAAATGATTACCGAGAATAAAAAAGACGTCCTGGAAATAATTCACAAAGTAAACCAACACTGGCAAGCTCAGCATCCCTGTACCGTGCGTGCTTTCTGGGACAATGCCGCCTACCATAGCGGTAATATGGAAGCTTATTTTCTGACGGGTAAAGAAGCTTACAGGGAGTATTCCGAAAACTGGGCTCAATACAACGAATGGATGGGAGCTAAATCGGCCGATAAAAGCCTCTGGAGATATCATTACGGCGAAAACGATCTCTACGTGCTTTTCGGCGATTGGCAAACCTGTTTTCAGACGTATATAGACCTTTACAACATCGAACCCAAAGAAATCAAAATTGAAAGGGCCAAAGAGGTGATTTATTATCAGATGAGTACCGAAAACAAGGATTATTGGTGGTGGGCCGACGGCCTTTACATGGCCATGCCCGTAATGACTAAACTTTACAAACTGACAAGCGACGAACTATTTCTGGAAAAAATGCAGGAATATTATCAATTTGCCGAAGAACTGATGTACGACGAGGAATGGGCCCTTTTCTTCAGAGATGCCAAGTATGTATTTCCCAAAGAACCCACCATCAACGGCAAAAAGAATTTCTGGTCCAGAGGCAATGGTTGGGTATTTGCCGCTTATGCCAAAGTGATGCAGGATTTGCCCGAAGATAACGCCTTCAGAAAAAAAATAGAACAACGCTTTTTGGCCATGGCCGCCAGCCTGAAAAAAATTCAACAACCGGAAGGCTACTGGACTCGGAGCCTGCTCGACCCTGAACATGCTCCCGGCCCCGAAACCAGTGGTACTGCTTTCTTTACTTACGGTTTATTCTGGGGCCTCAACAAAGGTTTGCTCGATGAAGAAGAATACCTGCCCACAGCCGCCAAGGCCTGGTCTTACCTGAGCAAAAAAGCCTTGCAGAGCGACTTCAGCATTGGTTACGTGCAACCCATAGGCGAACGGGCCATTCCGGGACAACAGGTAGACGCTAAATCGACTGCCAATTTTGGCGTGGGAGCCTTTTTACTGGCAGCCTGCGAACTGGCGCGCTATCTGGAATAGCTTGCTTAATGCGCAAGAACTTTAAATACCTCAGAGCTTTGCTGCAGACGTACTCTGACCATATAGATTCCTTTTTCGAGCACTAATTCTCCGCTGCCAAATCTGGCCTGAGTTTTCGTTACCAATTGTCCGGTCAGTGTAAATACTTCCAGAGTACTGTTTTCGGGCAGCCGGTAATACAACAATCCGTCGCGGTAATACAAATCCACTTCCGGGGCTGTGGCTTCGGGCAAGGCGGCCTGTACCTGATCGGGAATAAGGATCCAACGCTGGCTGTCTCTTACTCCGTCCACATCAAAGCGATTTCCAACCTGCGAAGGAACACTTTCGCTGAGTATCTCAAGGCGGTATGACCTTTCGTCCAGCACTGTATCGAACATGACAGGGTGATCGTTTTCAATAGTGATGTAACGCACAGGTACTTCTCCCGAAAAATCCACTTCGACCGATTTCAGGCGGAGTTGCTGGTTGATGTTTGTTTCGTCCTTTAACATCATTTTGGTGTTTTTCAAAGCCTGGGCGGTGGATGTTTCATCACCAATCCACTTTTGTATAGTCAGGCATTTTTTGGTGCCCAGGTTATACAAATAATAACGTTTTTCGGCCTTTTCCTGATTTTCGGGGGTCTGATCTTCATTATTCTCCACGATTTGCAGTTTCCATTTTTGATTTTGGTCGTCCTCGCGCAGATTGACCAAATACACCACATTGGTAGCATAAGCCTTGAGGCGTGCATCCACGCCGGCAGGCTTGAGCGTGTAAATCAGTGAGGTGTCGGGTTCAAAAGATCCCTGAGCTCCAATTATATTATCGAATTGAGCAGTTTGCTCTTCGTCCATCAGAATCCAGCGCAGCGTGGAATTGGCATCGGCCAGGCTGGTATTGTAAGAATAAATGGTTTGACGAAAAGCGCGTAAGCTTTGGGTA
>CAZAUQ010000112.1:0-2597 GCA_964488495.1 uncultured Bacteroidales bacterium | reverse complement strand
CCTACAAAAAGAATTGCCTGCTGCAGGGCTACGACGACATCGACTTTTTGCTGAGCAACAAAGACAAAATTCAAGCCTGGGAAAATGAAAACAATTGAAATTCTCGACACCACTCTCAGGGATGGAGAACAGACCTCGGGGGTGAGTTTTGGCGTGCAGGAAAAACTGAGCATTACCCGCCTCTTGCTCGAGGAACTCAGGGTAGATCGGGTAGAGGTGGCCTCTGCCAGGGTGTCCGAAGGCGAGTTCAAAGCCGTCAGGCGTATCTCGGAATGGGCTAAAAGCCGCGGCATGCTCGATCGCATAGAAATCCTCGGCTTTATAGACAAAGGCCTTTCGTTGCAATGGGTGTCGGATGCCGGTTGCCGGGTGATCAATTTACTTTCCAAAGGTTCCTACCGGCACGTTACCGAACAATTGAAAAAAAGCCCCGGACAGCATTTGCAGGATATCAAAGACGAAATAGCCCTGTGCAAGGCCAAAGGCGTACAGGTGAACCTCTATCTCGAAGACTGGTCCAACGGCATGATGCACTCTCCCGACTATGTGTTTTTTCTGATGGACGGGCTGTGCAACGAAACCATAGGGCATTTTATGTTGCCCGACACCCTGGGTATCCTTACCCCCAAACAGACGGCCGATTATTGCCGGCAAATGGTAGAGCGTTTTCCCGGCCTGAAATTTGATTTCCATGCCCACAACGATTACGACCTGGCTGTTTCCAATGTTTTTCAGGCAGTGAGTGCGGGAGTGACCTCAGTGCATACCACGGTGAACGGTTTGGGCGAAAGAGCAGGCAATGCTCCCCTTACCAGTGTGATTGCCGTGTTGCACGATTTACTCAAAGCAAAAACTGCCGTCAGGGAAGAAAACTTAACCAAGGTTAGCCGTATTGTGGAATCCTATTCCGGAGTGCGGATCCCTGCCAACAAGCCGGTGATCGGCGACAATGTCTTTACTCAGACAGCGGGCATTCACGCCGATGGAGACGTCAAAAACAATCTCTATTTCAACGATTTGCTGCCCGAGCGCTTTGGCCGGGTACGCCAGTACGCCCTGGGAAAGACCTCGGGCAAAGCCAGCATCAAAAAGAACCTGGAAGCCCTGGGTATAGAACTTGACGACGACGCCATGCGCCTGGTGACCGAACGTATCATTCAACTGGGCGACAAAAAGGAATTGGTCACCCAGGAAGACCTGCCTTATATCATTTCGGACGTCCTGAAACAAAACCATCAGGAAGAGCCTGTCAAAGTGCTTAATTATGCTCTTTCTCTGGCCCACGGCCTGCGACCCATAGCCACCGTTATGCTGGATATCCGCGGAGAAATTTTTCAGGAAGCAGCCAGCGGCGACGGACAATACGACGCCTTTATGAAGGCTCTGCACAAAATTTACAGCAGTCAGAAACGGAATTTACCTCAACTGGTCAATTACGCGGTAACCATACCGCCCGGCGGACGTACCGATGCCTTTGTGCAAACTGTTATATTCTGGTCGTACAACGACAAGAGTTTTAGAACCAGCGGCCTGGATGCTGACCAAACCGAAGCCGCCATCAAAGCAACCATGAAAATGCTCAACATTATTGAGGAAATGAATATGTAAACCCAATCAAAGAACAAGGATATGAAACTAAACATTGCTGTACTTCCAGGCGACGGGATAGGTCCCGAAATTGTAGAACAGGCTTTGAACGTTACCAAAGCGGTCTGTGAAAAATTCGGCCACGAGCTGACATACCAAACCGCCCTGGTAGGTGCGGCCGCCATAGATGCTTATGGCGATCCCTATCCCGAATCAACTCATAAGCTCTGCATGGGCTCCGATGCCGTGCTTTTTGGCGCGGTGGGTTCACCCAAATACGACAACGATCCCAAAGCCAAAATTCGTCCCGAACAGGGCTTGCTGGCCATGCGCAAAAAACTGGGCCTCTATGCCAACATTCGTCCGGTTTCGGTTTTTCCCAGCCTGATCAGTCGTTCACCCCTCAAAAATAAATTGATACGCAATGCCGATTTTATATGCATACGCGAACTCACCGGCGGTATCTATTTCGGACGTCCCCAGGGGCGCAGCGAGGACGGCAACAGCGCCGTTGATACCTGTACCTACAACCGCGAGGAGGTTGAACGCATACTGAAGCTGGGCTTTGAATTTGCCGCCAAACGACGCAAAAAACTCACCGTGGTAGACAAGGCCAATGTGCTGGAAACTTCGCGTTTGTGGAGGCAGATTGCCCAGGAAATGGCGCCTAAGTATCCCTATATCGAAACGGAATACATGTTTGTCGACAACGCCGCCATGCGCATCATTCAATGGCCTGGCAGTTTCGATGTTATCGTTACCGAAAATATGTTTGGTGACATTCTCACCGACGAGGCTTCGGTTATTACCGGCTCATTGGGTATGTTACCTTCGGCTTCCATCGGATTGCATACTTCGGTGTTTGAGCCTATACACGGTTCCTATCCGCAGGCAGCCGGTAAAAACATTGCCAATCCTTTTGCCGCTGTATTGTCGGCGGCCATGATGTTTGAACAAGCCTTTGGCCTGAGCGAAGAGGCTAAGTTGATACGAGAAGCCGTCACCGTGGC
>CAZAUQ010000111.1:0-2600 GCA_964488495.1 uncultured Bacteroidales bacterium | reverse complement strand
GATGACAATTCAAGTAATCGAATAATACACAAAAGATATGAAAACTCAAATTAAAAAGAAATCTCTGTTGCTTTTAATGGCTTTAATTTCTTTTAGCTTATATGCCAAAAAGGATAATATGATTGGTATATACAATATTTATACCATTTCCTCAAGCATTAATAGTTTTGGTTACGGTATTTCGATAGAGAATAAATTGACCGATTATTTAGGTGTTAATTATGGTTTTGCTTTGATAAATAAAACAGAGGGTTCCTTATCAAAATTTTATTCCTTACCGGTATCTCTGAAATTATATACCAAGATTGTAAATGTTTCTCTGGGAGCTAATGTAGATTTGTTATACAAAGAATTAGCAGATGGCAATATTCCTTTTTATCACTATGGTTTATTTGATTTTGGAGTATTTAGTAAAATAGGGAAGGAAATAAATATTATAAAAAATTTCTACATTGAACCTGAAATAACTATAGGCTATATGGGACTCCTTTCTGAATATCATTATTTGGGTGGTGGAATTATTGCCAAGATTCTTTTTTAAAACCGAATACACAGCTGACTGAGGAAAAATTCCAATTAAGGCAAATATATCAACTTGGTGCTTATTACCTCGGTGGGCAATTCGACGCGGAGGATGTAAAGTCCGCGGCTGAGGTTTTCGGCACTCAAATCTATTGTTGCGATGCCTTCAAATTGTTTGCCGAAGACCAGCTTGGCTTTGCTGTCGTAAATGCGCAGGCGATAGCTTTCGTTTTGTCCGGTGTTGACAAAGAAGATGCCTTTGCTGGGATTGGGATAGACGTCCAGAACGGCTTGGTTGGGACTAGTATTGTTGATGGCGGCGGCAGATCCGGGGTCATCGGCAAAAGGCGATCCGCCAATCAGGCTGGAGGCCATCCAGTAGGAATAATCGCCGGGATCTCCTTCGGGCAGAGCTTGTGCGGCTGTCAGGGTATAACCCGATCCGTCGGGAGCCGAGGGCCAGGGGCTGTTGTCGGAATAGTCAAAACTGATCAGGGGCTGATTATTAGCATCCATCAAAACGATTTTTTCGCCCGAATTGGCCAGGTTTCTCGAGAAACTACCGGAAGGATAACGTCCGTAGCGCAAAAAGAAATTGTTGGGTTTGGAAGCGGCTACATAAAACTCGCCCGGATACAGCAATTGTTGTTCGGGAAAGCGGTGATAGATACCTGAGTCTATTTTTAGTCCGGATAAATCGATTGCTTTGTTGCCGGTGTTTTTGAATTCGATAAACTCAAAATCTTGACCATCGGTCAATACCGAATTTACAAAACTGTCTTTGGGATGGTAATGTATTTCTGTAATCTTTAATGCCCGGTAATCTTCGTTAGTACGGCTGAAAAAGACTTGTTTCAGAGGTCCCCAGTTCGTTCCCGAGTAGATTCTGCACGACAGCACAGTACTTTGATCCAGGTTGAACGAAAGACTGTTGGTGACATTGAAGGCCTTGGACGAAATGCCGCCTCCGAAAATTCTGGGATCGCTGCCGTCGAGCGTGTAGTAAAGACTGCTGTTTTGACCGGAAAGATTGCTGATGTTTACCGTAATTTTGTCCTGAAAGGGATAGTACGATCCGTAAAAGCGATAATTGCCCACACTGATGCCAGGAGCCGCAATGGAGGTGTACAAGCCTTCTGTCTTGAGTTGCTGTATCAGAATATTGCTGCGTTTCGGGAAATAAGTGCTGTACATCGAATTGAGCAAGGTCTCCCAGTCTTTTTTACCCAGGGTTGTTTGACTCACGGCATCCCCCCAGCGGGCCGATTCGGTAATAACGGCCTGATCTATTTGCGCGGCTCTTTCGCGGTAGATGGCTGCGGCAGAATCGGGCCTTAGCAGACCGCCAACGGATAAATACTTATAGGCGCGATCCATAAAGCGAAAACGGTATTCCTGATTGGAGCAGAGTTTGTAATGCAGCCACTGAGGATTGAATCCCAGCATGCCGGTTATTAGCATACTGCCGTTGCTGCCTATGTTTACACGGTTGCAGTTCAATCCGCCCGAATTGACATTATCCACAAACATACTGTGTTCCGAATCGTGTGCAAAAAAGCGAAATCCCCTGGAATGGTCGTTGCGGTTGTAAACGGCGTAAAAGTTGTTGGGCATGTCGTCCCCGTAAAAGGCCGAAGTGGGGGCATCGAAATTACCGGTATAAAAAATAACCAGCATATAGTCGATCAGGTTGTCGATGTCTACCCAGACCCTTCCTTCAGGATCTTTGCTGCCATCGGGCTTTTTGCCCAGTAAGGCCAGGTAAGCCTCGTTGGAGGCAAATCCTTCGACACATTTGTTCCACAAGGCTGTCCATGCTTCCAGGTTGCCGTCGGTGGCTTCGTTGAAATAGGGCCAGCCTTCAGAGTTGACTTTTACTACATCGTAATCGTCTTCGTGTCCGCCAAAATAACGCTCGGCGTTGTCGGCTTCGGCCCGTTCGTCGGTTTGGTAGAGTCCCCAGTACATGCCGTTGAGGTAGAGATGGTAATAACGTCCCCGCTTGTAGGGTTGTTTCATGCGGCCTTGCAGGTCGCGGCTGAAAATATCGGCAATCATGGAATTGTATTTGCTGCCGT
>CAZAUQ010000110.1:0-2627 GCA_964488495.1 uncultured Bacteroidales bacterium | reverse complement strand
ACAAGGAAGCTGAACTTGATGCTGCATTTCAACAGATCAAGCGAAAATCTCGTCGTTCCGCCTTGGGCAACGCATTGGGAGCCTTATTATTATCGATACCGGTTTTCATTGTTTCCATGTTTTATCCGGAACTTCCGGGTGCTCACTTTTGGTTATGGGCTTTGAGTACACCGGTGGTACTGTGGTTCGGAAGAAACTTTTATATCCGGGCCTTTAAACAAGCGCGCAACCTGAGTGCCGGCATGGACAGCCTGGTCGCCCTGAGTACAGGGGTGGCTTATGTGTTCAGCAGCATACAGACCTTCTTTCCAAAACTTTTCTCGGGTATGACTTTATCCGGTATGGTTTTTTACGAAGCAGCCACCATGGTCATCGCCATAGTTTTGCTGGGCAGGTACCTCGAAGAACGGGCCAAAGACAAAAGTGCCTCTGCCATCAGACAATTGATGGGGCTTCAAGTCAAAACCGCCCTCTTGATGCAACAAGATGGCTCCACGCTGGAAGTGCCGGTCAAAAAATTGCGACAAGGAGACTTGATACAAATCAGAAGCGGAGAAAAATTTGCCGTGGACGGCAGTGTACACAGCGGCTACAGCCTGGTGGATGAAAGCTTGCTGAGCGGTGAAGCCCTGCCTGTTTATAAATCGGAGGGGGATAAAGTCTTTGCCGGCACCATCAACCAAAACGGCAGCCTGGTGTATCGCGCCGAAAAACTGGGCAAAGACAGCCTGCTTTCTCAAATCATTCAGCAGGTACAAGAAGCCCAAAACAGCAAAGCCGGAGTTCAGAAAAAAGCCGATAAACTGGCTGCATTCTTTGTTCCCCTGGTGTTGTCCATCGCGTTTATTAGTTTGCTGCTCTGGTTGCTGTTGGGAGGAGAACAGGCCCTGAGCCTGGGCCTGACGGCCTTTATTACTGTACTGGTTATTGCCTGTCCCTGCGCTCTGGGGCTGGCAACTCCCACGGCCATTATGGTGGGCATGGGCAGAGCTGCCCAACAGGGTATCTTAATCAAAAACGCCGAAGCCCTGGAACGTGCTAAAGTTATCGATACGGTTGTACTGGACAAAACAGGCACCATTACCGAGGGCAAACCAAAAGTAAGCGACATTCATTGGGTGGATACTGATGCCCTGTTAAAACCGCTGCTGTTGACTATGGAAAAAACCTCTTCTCATCCGCTTTCACAGGCTATGGTTGACTATTTGGAAGGCAGCGGAAGAGTGGAGCTCAGTGAAATAAAACATATTCCCGGCCTTGGATTGAGTGCGATGTTCAACCAGAAACCCTATTACGTCGGTAGTCTTGATCTGCTTCGTCAGCAAGGCATCGTACCAGAGCCCGGGCTGGAAAAAATGGCTGACAACCTGAGTCGTCAGGCCAAAAGCCTGGTGTGGTTTGCAGGCGACGGCAAAGTACTGGCTCTGGCAGCCCTGGAAGACAAATTGAAAGAAGGCTCCGCCGAGGCAATTTATTCCTTACAAAAAAATGGCATTGAAGTGTATATGCTGACGGGCGACAACCAAGCTACAGCTGCTGCCGTTGCCTCGGCTTGCGGCATCAGCAAATACCGGTCAAATCTCTTGCCACAGGACAAAGCAGACCTGATTAAACAACTACAGTTACCGGGCAAAAAGGTAGCCATGGCGGGTGACGGCATCAACGACAGCACAGCTCTGGCTACCGCCGATCTGAGTATTGCCATGGGCAAAGGCAGCGATATTGCCATGGAAGTAGCCGACATGACTATCGTCTCTTCGAATCTGAACAAACTGCCTCAGGCCCTGAAGCTCTCTGCCAAAACGCTCAGCACCATACATCAGAATTTGTTTTGGGCCTTTATCTACAACCTGATCAGTATTCCTTTGGCTGCCGGCCTGCTCTACCCGCTTGCCGGCATTGTGCTCAATCCGATGATAGCAGCGACAGCGATGGGATTGAGCAGCATCAGTGTGGTGCTCAACAGTTTGCGCCTGAGGTGGAAGTAAACCAGACTATTGGCTGCCTCAAAACTATTTCAGATAAGAATCGAAATAAATCAAGTGGCAGGTGTAACCACCGGGGTTCTTTTGCAGATAATCCTGATGGTAATCTTCGGCTTCGTAAAATTTCTTCAAGGGTTCCAGCGTTGTGACCACAGGAGCTTTCCAACGCCCGGAGGCATTCACGATTTCGATGAAACGTGCGGCTTCCTTCTTTTCTGCTTCGCTGCCGTAAAAAATAGCCGAACGATAGGAACTGCCTATGTCGTTCCCCTGGCGATTTAAAGTGGTAGGATTGTGCATCCTAAAGAAAAAATCCAACAATTGCGTATAAGTAGTCAGCCCGGGATCGTATTCAATTTCAACGGCTTCCGCATGGCCTTCGTGATTTTGGTAGGTTGGATTTTCCACCCTGCCCCCGGTATAGCCCACGGTAGTGTTCAATACTCCCGGCTGTTTACGGATCAATTCTTCCATTCCCCAGAAGCAACCGCCGGCCAGCACGATTTTTTTGCTGTTTGTATTCCCGGTTTTCTGGCTCGTTTGTGAGGATTTGGCTGGCTGATTCGTTTGAGCAGATTGGTCCTGTTGATTCTTTTGCATGGACTGGGCCTGTTGCATTGATAGTGCACTCATTATCATTAA
>CAZAUQ010000109.1:0-2655 GCA_964488495.1 uncultured Bacteroidales bacterium | reverse complement strand
ACTCGGGCGTTGACTTGTGTCGGACGCATTTCGGGCTGCAAGTCGGACGAATGCCCGATCCCGTTTTACTGTTGGAGCCCTTGGATTACAGCGCGTTGACGACAAAAGCTCAGGTAGCTCAAAGCGCCGGAGATCTGTTTACCTATATACTGGACAAAACGGCCGAAAAAGAACGGATTGTCGGTTACATAGCCCAAAAACAGGGCCTGATAGCCTTTTCGACAGGGCCGGGGATAAACAAAGCCGGAGGGGGCAGGGACTTGCAGGATTATGTGTTGCCGTCCGTCGAAGCCTGGTTGAAATCTTTTATAGATGCCCGTTTTGTGATTACGGACTCATTTCACGGTACGGTGTTTTCTATCCTGTTCAACAAGCCATTTATTACCCTGGCCAACCACAGCAGAGGGCTGTCCCGGTTCAGCTCACTGCTGAAACTCTTTCAGCTCGAAGATCGATTGGTACAGGCTGCCGACAAGCCGGACCTGTCCGGCCTGGACAAGCTGAACGAAATAGACTGGGCCAAAACGAACCAATTATTGCAAAGCGAAAGAGAAAAGGCTATGAACTTTTTAAAGACCAGTTTAGCCCATCAACCAGCTGCCGAATGAGATCCCTGTTGAGCAAGATAGTGTATTTCCCCTTACGGAAATACGTGATACTTCGGAATCATCTCTATACCCGCCGTTGCCCTAAGATCGATTACCGGGACATCCCGATTTATATAAACAACCGGAACCGACTCACTTTTTTACAGCAATTACTGGCAAGGCTCGAGGAAATGGGCTACCGCAAGCTCATCGTCATCGACAACGATTCCGACTATCCCCCCTTGCTCGAGTATTACAAAAGTCTTCCTTACCGGGTGATCTTTGCCGGGCAAAACCTGGGGTTTTTGGCCCTGGAAAAGCTGGCAGAATACAAGCAACTGCGAAAACAGTTTTTTGTCTATACCGATTCCGACGTAGTGCCTGTAGAGGAATGTCCCGACAACTTTCTGGAAGTGTTCAGAGAGCTTTTGATGCAGCATCCCTCGGTGCAAAAAGTAGGTTTTTCGCTGAAAACAGACGACCTGCCCGGACATTTCGAAGACAAAAGCAAAGTGGTGGCCTGGGAAGCGCAGTTCAGTACCCGGCATTCTGCGCTGGGTTACGAAGCGCCCATAGATACCACTTTTGCCCTGCACAGGCCGTATGCCCAGATCGGGAACAGATACAATTTCAGGATGATCCGCATGCCGCAACCCTTCGAGGCACGCCACCTGCCCTGGTACAACGATAGCCGACAACTGAGTGAAGAAGAAAAGTATTATATTAGCCGCGTAGAAATTGGTACCCACTGGTCCAAGGGCTTAGCACTGAAAGAGCCCTCGTTTTTCGCCAGGTATGTCCGTATTTTAAAATAAGTAAACTTCCTTACAAACAACAATACAATGAATCTTTCCACCCGTTTCCCCCGCCGCGCCGCGGCTACTCTGGTCAAAGCAGCCCTGCTGCTGTTCCTGCTGTTGCCGGCCCCGCTGCCCTTTTTGAGCAGTACCCTGCAGGCTCAACCGGCCGCCCTGATGCTGATGGCCCAGGACGAACTGCAAAAGAGGGGCTTAAACGAGTCCGAAGTCAGGGCCCGTTTACTCGAAAAAGGCATCAATCCCGAAACCATTCCGCCGGCCGAATACCCCAAGTATCAGGCTCAGGTGACACAAGTACTGAATGAGCTGGAGGCCGAGAAAAAAGCGGCTGCCTCCACATCCGCAGCGGCGACAGCTCCAGGTGCCGCTGCGGGGCAGCCCATTCAAATCAACGTGGATGCCGGCAATGAGCCGGCTGCCCAAGCCGGAGGCACTCCGGCCGAGGTAGTCAGTACCGAAAGCGAATTGCCCGCCACCACCCCCGCCGAAGCCGCTGCCGAAGCCGCCCAGCGGGTGATACAGGCCGAAGCCGCTCAGGAAGAGGATCGGGAAGCCGCCTCAGGACGGATCCGCCGAATTTACGGCCATTCGCTCTTTACCGACCAGAGCCTGGAGGTGTTTCGCACCACCGACGGCGCTCAGGCCCCCGACAGCTATGTGCTGGGCCCGGGCGACGAAATCCACATCAGCATCTTTGGGGCTTCGCAAACCGACATCCAGCAACGCATCGCCCCCGACGGCTCCATCCAGCCCAGTGGCCTGTCCAAAATCTTTTTGAAAGGCCTCACGCTGGCGCAGGCCCGCGAGCAGTTGCGCAACAAGCTGGGCAGCTTCTACAAGTTCCAGCCCGACCAGATTGCGGTGACCATAGTGACGGCCCGCACCATTACGGTGAACATCTTTGGCGAAACCCGGGTGAGCGGCAGCTTCAGCCTCTCGGCCCTGAACTCGGCCTTCAATGCCCTGGCCGCTGCCGGCGGACCCGGCGAAATAGGTTCGGTGCGCCGCATCGAGCTGATCCGGGGCAAAAACCGCCGGGTGATGGACGTCTATGCATTTATGCAAAACCCGGGCCAACGCTTTGAGTTTGACTTGCAAAACAACGATATTTTGTTCGTGCCCGTGGCCCAAAAGCTGGTCAGCATCGAGGGTGCGGTCAAACGCCCCATGTCTTACGAAATGCTGGAGGACGAAGACCTCCTCAAGCTGATTGAATACGCCGGCGGCCTCAACATGGACGCCTATCCCGA
>CAZAUQ010000108.1:0-2721 GCA_964488495.1 uncultured Bacteroidales bacterium | reverse complement strand
CCGGAGAAATATAACCGGTTTTACTGTTGAAAAGGGCTTCCCAGTCTACGCAGAGAATTTGTACCCTGGTAGCAGTAGCGTTCACCTGGTCTGAAAGTTTAAAATCGTTGATGTCCAGTTCCAAAACCGGAGTGCTTTCTTTCATTAGATAAGCTTGTGATTTACAGCTGCTGAACAACAGTAGTCCTGCAGCAAGAGCGGCGAATGCGAGAGTTTTTTTCATAAAAAGTATTTAATTAGTTGATTAGTAGTATTTTGATCTGCTGGTTTAATCCTCAGATAGCCCGCTATCCTCCTCATAAACCAATCGAATATACCTCAAAAATTCATCTCAAATCATTAAACGATAAAATTGAAACAGCTTCTTATTATAATGATAAAACTAATGCCTAGTGGCAGCTGTCGGGATTTTTTCGGATATAATCCTTCCAACTCTTGTATGGTTTTTCGGACAAAGGACGGCTGCTTTGCAAATAATGACAAAAGGCGGCAGCCAGCCCGTCGGTAGCATCCAGCTGAGGCAACAACTGATCGGAAGAAATACCGAGGAAGCGTTTTAATAAATCGGCAACCTGTTCTTTGGAAGCCCGGCCGTTGCCCGTAATGGCCATCTTGATTTTTAAAGGGGCATATTCAAAAATAGGAATGTCTCTGGACAAGGCTGCAGCAATGGCTGTGCCCTGGGCCCGGCCCAGTTTGAGCATCGATTGTACATTTTTGCCAAAAAAAGGCGCTTCGATGGCCAGCTCGTCGGGCAGGTATTCATCAATCAAGCCGATACATCGTTCAAAGATTTTTTGGAGCCTCAGATAGTGATCTTCGTATTTGTTGAGTTGCAAAACACCCATGCTGACAAACTCGGGTTTGTTGTTGAGCACCCTGATTATACCATAACCCATTATTGTGGTTCCCGGGTCGATTCCCAAAATGATTCGTTCTTTGATAATGGGCGGTGTTGACATATTGTTGGTTGATCTGCATTTGGTTGAAACGCCTTGGTCTAGTTGCATTGTTTGCGTTTTGTCCCTGAGCGTTTTTGTACATGCTGCCTGCAAAGGTAAGACCAAATTGACAATTTTCACGATCTGTGACCAAATAAATGGGTTTGTAGATGATTTTTTTAAGTTCTTTGCTTAGTGGATTTGAAATTTATACTATCTTTGTCGCCGGTTTACCTGCAAGGGGCATTAGCTCATCTGGCTAGAGCGCAACACTGGCAGTGTTGAGGTGAGCGGTTCGAGTCCGCTATGCTCCACAAACTTTATAACCCGCTATAAAACAGTTGGTTTTTTTTTGTTTTTTTGAACGACGCTCCTTGTCGTTTATTGCAGCGCTTCCCCTTGTCATTTTTTGCTGCGCTCCCTGGGTGATGTTTATCAATAATACAAAACATATATTGTGAAAATATATAGAAGCTGTTTCAATTTTCTACGTATTCTTGTAATGCAGCCAGGTCAGTTTGTGCCAGAGTGATTCCAGAGGGCCTCGGGGGTGCGTTTTCAGCCAAAGACGGCAGAACCAGCCCTGGAACAGGAACAGAAGGATGCCTATCAGTAGAGAATAGGTGGCGCCGGTGTACTGATACAAGCCCAGGGCGAAACCGTAATAAATAAAGGCCCCCAGTATGGATTGCATGACGTAACTGCTGAGACTCATGCGTCCAAAAGGAATCAACGTATTTAGAGCTTTTCGGGCGAAAGCAGTCTTATACAACAAATATAGAATCGAAACCCACAAAAAAGTCATCGACAGATTACACCAGGAACTCATACTTCTGGCCAGAGATTTGCTTGCGAAACCTTGAGTCAGATTTTTGAAGTCGTCAATGAAAACAAGAAAGAATAAAGAAAGAAGCAAGCTGATAACAGCAATCTTTGTCCAGAATTTATCGTTGGCAGGGCTATGCGCAAACAGCTTTTTCCTGCCCAGGAGCATTCCCAGCATAAAGAGGGCGGGCGCCTGAAAAAATCGTCCTTTGAACCAGCTCCAAATGTACACCGCTATTTTTCCGTTGGTAAAATTGCCCTTGACCATTTCTGTAAAAGAATCTCCTCCCTGCGTTATGGCAGACAATCTGAAATATTTCCCGGCAGTGATTTCCACGGGCGCATAGTCAGGATTAAACAAGGAGTAAATAAACTGCGACACAAAAACCGGCTGCAACAATAACACAATGGCCACCCACAACAGTGCCTTGTCCGACAAGCGGCATACAGGCAAAATGGCCAGTCCCATCAAAGCGTACATATTGAGGATGTCTCCCTGATAAAAAATAGTATTGAACATGCCGAACAAAAACAAAAGAAAGAGTCGCCACAGGAATCTCAATCGGAAATCGTAACCTTTTTGGGCTTGTTTGGCATCCATCAGGTTGAAAGTAAAACCAAAAAGCAGGGCGAAGATGGCGTAGGATTTGCCCGAGAAAAGAAAGCCGATTACATCAAAAATGCTTTTATCCAGGTTTTTCATCCAATCCGGAAGCGCGGGTGGTAAATAATAGAAATCAAAATGTTCGAGGTTGTGCAGCAATAAAATTGACACGATGGCGAAACCGCGCAGGGCATCTACAAAATCCACTCTGCCTGTCTGATTTTTCAATATTGTTTCATTTTTTGGTCCGGATTGCATTTGGGTGTGATTATCGGTTAATTAATGACTTATTCTTGGGTGAATGCTTGTTTGATGATTTTCTTGGATTGATAGAATGCCTTGGAATAATCG
>CAZAUQ010000107.1:0-2833 GCA_964488495.1 uncultured Bacteroidales bacterium | reverse complement strand
CTTGTTGAGTTGATTCCCAGCCTTTCCAGAGATAATGTTGTTTCAGGTAGTCGTCCAGAGTGAACTTGACGGCACTGCCTCCTCCATAAAATTTCTTGGCCAGCGCTTTGGCTCCTGCATAGTATAATTCTACCCGATACGTGCCTTTTACAATGGTAGGGGTGGAAAATTGTATCCAGCCGGTATAGCCCAGATTGAGTATGAGCAAATTGTTCAGATACGCGTCGAATTCATTTTCATAATCTACAGTAGCATCTGTATTGGCTTTGCATTTCCAGTAACCGACTTTGAGCCATGTTCCTTTGGTGGAAGCTAGTTTATAATCGAAAGAATGTATGGTCCCATAGGGATTGCTTTTGGTGATATCTATCTTATATTCAACAGCATCACAGGGAGTGCTGTAAAGATTGCCCAGGTTGTTGGCAGCTCCGTAGCTGTTGGCAATGGAAATGATATCGGTGCTGTTGCAAAAATCCCAGACAACAACTGAAGGTTCAGGACACCAGACAGGCAAAATACCGTCTATTTTGTGGATATAACCGTTACAGGCTTTGATATCGGAACGGACAAAACCGCAGCCGTCCTGGCTGCCTCCATTGATGAAAGTTTGTCCGACCAGAGTCTGAATAGTGATGATTTCGTGAGGCTCAAAGGTGTCGAAGACTTTCATTTCGCTGGGAGTAGCACTGTAGATGAGTGAGCTTTTGGTGTTGGCTCCTGCCAAAATATGATAGGAAATATAGCGGCGAACTACGCTGTTGCTGTCGCTCCGTGCAATACCGCTCTGACCGGCGGGGTCTTTTCCTGCCAGGTAATTTTCCAGCTCATCCACATTATGAATGCCTGCTGAATTAAAAGTTTCGTCGGAAACGGCCAACACGGTGTAGTTGACTGAATTGACCGTATATCCGCCCATCAGTTGCTGCACTGTATCGCTGGTAATATTCAGTAAGTCGGTCATTCCTGCTTGTTCAATAGCATCCAGAAACAGGCTGTACTCTCCGTAGTCGTGCATTTTTTCCACCACCGTTTCAATAAGGGGACGGACGACTCCTCCCAACTTGTAGACCATGCCGTTAACGGTTTGGTGAGCCATTTCCCTGACGGAGGCCATGTTGTTGATATATATCGATAAGGTGTCTTCGGGTTTGCTGTTGGCCTTGTCTACATCATCGAGATCCAGGTTGGTGAAACCGTAACTCAAACCCAGGTAATCGCCGAAAAGAGTAGGAATACCGATGTTTCCTTCGTTGAGGTATTGGATAAAAGAAGCTTCACTCAGGCTTCCCCGCAGCATGTGAACCTGAATCACCTGGCGTGCATAGACTGAATCGAGTTGTTCAAAAGAAGTAATGTCTTTTATTTTCATAAAAGAATCCATGGCAGCATTGTCGGGAGCAAAGATGGTTACTGTTGAACTGGCGTCGTTAAGGGCATTGTAGTAATCAGCAGCTTTAAGGAATTCCAAAAAAAGCGAATAGTCTTCGGGATACTTTTCCATAAAAGCAATGTTGGTGATTTTGGTTTCGTCGCCATCGTCCAATTCAAACATCTGACCCAGATACGGATCCTGACAAGCTCCCAATGCAAAAATGAGCGCAACGACAATAAGGCTAAACGCCTGGAATCGTGTTGGTAACACAGTTTGTTTGGTTTTTATCTTTTTCATAAACCTTATTCCTTGAATTCATTATTCGTAATAGGGATTTTGCACAAGGAGAGGATTGTTCTCCAATTCCTGCTCCCAAACGGGCAGGAAGAGCGCATTGTTGTCCGAGAGGACAGAGCGGAACCAGCTGGTGCTGGCTTGTTTGTTGAATTCCAGTAAACGTGCCGTAATGAAGGTTTCTTTGTATTGGAAGTTGTTGCGGCGCCCAAAGCGCAGCATATCATACCAGGCTTTGCCTTCGCCGGCCAGTTCGGTGGCACGTTCATTGAGCAAACATTCGAGCAATTCCGTTTCATTGGTGTTGAGCGGATCTATATCTGTCGGGCCGAGATTTGAACGTTCGCGGATTTTGTCTATTAGTGCAAGAGCTTCTGAATAACGCTCAGGTCCTTGCATAATCAGCGCTTCGGCTTTCATTAATATTACTTCAGTCGTGCGATAAAGAATAAAATTGGGATCATAGTGTTCCGGAGTGCGTTTTTCGGTCAGCACTTCGGAACCAAAGTATTTCCATACATAACCTGTTTCTGCCGCCAGATAAGCCGTGGGAGGATTGCAATAGAATCCGCCGTACATGCTGCGCACGGCCTCTGTCATATGTTGTTGAGTGTAGGTATATTCTTCAACAAACAGCTCCGTCATTTTTTGGGAATAGGCGTAAACACGCATGGAGCTGGAGGGGTCGAACAAATAAGGCAGATTATTGAGCTGTTTGTCTTCTTCGTTCCATTGAAGCTCCAGGATGGATTCGTTGCTGTTGCCGGGATTATAAATGGAGAACCAGGAAGAATGTGAAGGAGATGACAAGAAACTGGGGGCGTAGGCAGAGTTTGAGTTCAAAATCTCGTTGCAATACTTTTCGGCATCCGCATAGCTTTCGCTCCACAAGCAAACATCGGCCAGTAAAGCGCATATTGCCCATTTGGTGGCACGGCCTTTGTTTTCCCAGGCTTTGACGTAATATTCCTTGGCTGCTCCCGATTCCAAAGCAGTCACCAGGTCCTTCTTTATTTGAGCGATCACTGTAGCTTCGTCAGATTGCACGATGTGATAGTCCTGTGAATCGTCTTCGAAAGGGAACAGCACCAGCGGTACCTCTTTCCAGTTCCTGACCAGGTAAAAATAACTCAAAGCACGAAGGAAATAGGCTTCTGCTTTATGGGC
>CAZAUQ010000106.1:0-3132 GCA_964488495.1 uncultured Bacteroidales bacterium | reverse complement strand
CCTTTCATTCCCTTCAGGGTAATGTTGCGCAGGGGATAATCGAGCAAATGAACGTAGAGCCTGTTGGTTGTGGGATTGTAGGTCAACAAGGTGTTTTCCGGAACCTCAAAAGAATCGGGAGCCTGGGTGCAGCCGTAAATTGAACGGGCGTTGTATTTCATCCACTCGCCCATTTCCTTCAGAGCATTTTCTGCCCGATAGTCAAAAGTGCCTCTGCCTGTGGGCCCTACATTCAACAAAAGGTTGCCTCCTTTGCTTACCGACTCTATCAGGAGCACCAACAACTGTTTGTTGTCTTTCCAGGTTAATTCATCCCGGTAATAGCCCCAGGATCCGCTGAAGGTCTGACAGGTCTCCCAGGGAATCCTTTCTCCTTTGTAGGTAGGCCATTTGTCTACCTTGTGTTGTTCCGGAGTGGCAAAATCCCATCCTCCCCAATAATCGCTCAGGTCCATACGGTCGTTTACTATTATCGCAGGTTGAAGTTTGCGAACCAGTTTTATCAGTTCCACCGAGCCCCAATCTTCTTTGCCTTTGCCGAACTCTTCTTCGGGGAACGAAAAATCCAGAAACAAAAGGTCAATTTTACCGTAATTTGTCAGCAACTCTGTGACCTGATTCTTGAGGTATTCGCGGTAAACAGCCATATCCCGGTTGCGGTTGAGTTGTTCGTAGTCTTTTTTGTTTTCGGGGCTTTGAGGATGTTTGACATCGATAGTGTACTCGGGGTGATGCCAGTCAAGCAGGGAGTAATAAAATCCAATCTTAAGCCCTTCTTCGCGAAAGGCCTCAACCCATTCTTTGAGGGCGTCTTTGCCGTATGGAGTATTGGTGATCTTATAATCGCTGAATTGCGTGTCGAACAGAGCAAAACCGTCGTGGTGTTTTGAAGTGAGTACTGCGTACTTCATGCCTGCTGCCTTGGCCAATTTAGCCCATTCCCGGGGTTGGTACAGATCGGGATTGAAATGGTCGATGTATTTTTGATAGCTTTTGTCGTCCATTTGCTCCCGTTTTTTTACCCATTCATGGCGGGCGGCCAAAGAATAAGGCCCCCAATGAATGAACAAGCCAAAACGGTCGTTGGTCCACCAGGCGAGACGTTCCTTTTTTTCTTCGGGACTTTCGTTCCAGATCTTTTTCTGTTGCGCATTGATACTTAACAATACAAGACATAGGGTGGCGAGGAGGAATGTTTTTTTCATAATTAAGAGTTTTTTGTCAGGAGTGACTTATGACTTTTGATTTTTTGTATTCCGAGGGAGACAGTCCGGTTTCTTTCTTGAAACAGAGACTAAAGTAAGCCAAATTCCCAAAACCACACAAATCGGCAATTTCTGATAAGCTTGATTCGGATTCTTTGATCAATTGTTTGGACTTGTTGATTCTGTAATGTCTGATTAAATTGACCGGAGATAAACCAAAAAATGTTTTGATTTTTTTATACAAGACCGTCCGGCTGATAAAAAGATTCTGGGCAATATCGTCGATCTTTAAATCTGTTTTGTCGATGTTTTGTTCGATGTATTCAATTACTGTATTTACAAAACTATTATTGTTTTCGGAAACCGAATAGGGAATACGTCCGTCGCTTTCGGTACTTTGGGAGCCCAGTTTTGCTAAATAATATTCCTGTACGACTTTTCTTTGTTTGATTATTGATTTGATTCGGGCATTTAAATAGTTGGAGTTGAAGGGTTTTGTAATATAATCGTCAATTCCTGTCTCCAAGCCGAGTATTTTATCGTCCATGCTCGATTTTGCCGATAATATTATCACAGGAATATGGCAGGTATTGCTGTTTTCTTTCAGTTTGTTAATCATTTCCAGTCCGTTCAACTGAGGCATAAGAATGTCCGTAAGAATTAAATCGGGCATCCATTTTTTGGCAAGTTCATAACCGCTTAAACCGTCTTGAGCAATTTTTACATTATAATTTCTGGACAAAAAATCGTGTATAAAATAGGCTAAGTCTGTATTATCCTCAACGACCAATATTGAAATATCGTCCTCGCTGTTTCTGTTTGATGTCAGGTTTGACAAATCAAGGCCGGAAGTGCTTTCTTCATTATTAGTATCGTTTAATACATATTCGACATTTGCATCCTTATCGAAAATAGATTTGTCCAGAGGAAAGCTTAGGGTAAATTCCGAACCCTGGTGGAAATTGCTTTTGACAGTAATGCTTCCGTGGTGCATTTCGACAAAATCTTTTGTCAGCGACAAACCAATTCCCGACGAAGGTTGAAACACATTCTCGCTCATAATGGTTTCAAATCGCCGGAAGAGTTGGCCGATTTTTTGTGCAGAAATGCCAACGCCTTCATCAATGACCGAAATTGTAACCATAGCAGGGCCTTTTTCCAACCTGACAATAACCGATTTGCCGGGTTTTGTATATTTGAAAGCGTTCGAAAAGAGATTGTAAAAGATCTTTTCAAATTTATCCCGATCTATCCAGGCTGGAACTTCAAGATCGGATGAATCCAGGTCAAAACGAATATTATTTTCTTCGGCCAGCAAGCTGAAACCATCCATTATTTTTGTCAGGTATTGAACGATATCAGTATGCTCTAAAATTAGTTTCATCTTGTCTGACTGAACTTTTCTAAAATCAAGAATTTGATTGATCAGGCGAAGCAACCTTTTGGAATTTTCATTAACGATGATGAGTTTCTTCTTTACATTTTCTGTCAGTGATTCATTTTCGATAATATCTGTCACCGGGCCGTCAATCAATGTCAATGGCGTTCGCAGCTCGTGGGAAACATCGGTAAAGAAATTTATTCTTGATTTAGTTGTTTGGTTTTCGACTTCTATCCGGTGTCTCAGCCGGAAAATAATATTTAATATTAATACGGTAAGGGCAATAAGCAACAATACAAACAAAATGATGACAATTGTACCAACCTCTGATTCCCAAAAACCGGGCTTAAAATTAAATACCAAAAACTTTCTGTTATTTACCCACTTGCCTTGGGCATTGGTAGATTCAACATAAAGGGTATAAACGCCCTTTGATACATTTGAATAAGTGGCCGATTTATTATTATCTGTATAATTCCATGTTTTATCCACTCCGCTTAACATGTATTTGTATTTAATATTTTCTGTCGAAGTATAATCAATGGC
>CAZAUQ010000105.1:0-3224 GCA_964488495.1 uncultured Bacteroidales bacterium | reverse complement strand
CCTTGATGGCATTCAACCTGTCGAGCAGTTCCAGTTTGGTGGAGAGTTTGCGCTTATTGTCGCGGATCACTTTTTTGGCTCCCACCAGGGTCATGCCTTTTTCTTTTACCAAGTGATAAACCAGACGGATTTCTTCGATGTCGGTTTTGGTGTATTGGCGGAAGCCTTTGGTGGTTTTTTGGGGCTGTATGTTGTCGAATTCCTTTTCCCAAAAACGCAGGGTGGATTCGTTCAGGTCAAAGAGTTGAGCCACTTCGCCGATGGAAAAGAAGATTTTTGAATCGGAGGTTTTTGTGTTTTTTAAATCGGACATGCTTGAAAGGTATTAGAAAAAAGCTCAATTAGGCAGACCGGCAAAAATTAATCCATGGCCTTGCCCGTGTTGGCCAGGATTTGCAACATATCGTCGTATTCTTCGGGCGAAAGATCCATAAAGTAATAATGCACCGGATTCTGAGGCTGACCTCGCAAGAGCACTTCGTAATGCAGGTGAGGCCCGACCGATTTACCGGTATTGCCCACTTTGGCGATGACTTGTCCCCGTACCACTTTTTGGCCTTTTTTTACAAGGATTTGGCTAAGGTGGGCATAACGGGTTTCATAATTAAAGCCGTGATTAATTATGATTAAATTTCCATAGCCTCCGCGTTGATAGCCGGTATAAGTGACAACGCCATTGCCGGTTGCGTAAACCTCCGATCCCGTGGGTGCGGAAAAGTCCATTCCGTAGTGAAATTTGCGGGTTCCGTAAACCGGATCGATGCGCCAGCCGTAGCCGGAAGCTTCTCTTTTGAGATTCTTGTTTAACACCGGTTGTATAGAGGGCATGCACAATAATCTCTCTTCGTTGTTACGCATCAATTCTACCAGTTCATCGTAGGATTTCGATTGAATATACACCCGTCTCGAAAGTCGGTCTACCTCGCGGGTGGTCATCATAACCAGGGCATTGTGATTCATTTGAGCCAGAGTGGCGTAGCGGTTGGTGTTTTCAAAGTTGCCCTGTCTCAATTGCGAAGGTATGGGTTCGGCTTGCAAAATGGCGCGGTACATATTTTCGTCCCGTTGTTCAAGATCTCCCAGTATGTTACCTATCTCCTGAGTTTGCCTGAGCAGAATTTCGTATTGGCCCTGGAGCTCCATATTTTGCTCTTTGAGCCGTTTTGCTTCGGGAGAATCGAAAAAATTCGAATAAATAACAAAAGCTATCAAACCAAAAACCAAGCCCAGTATGCTGTGCAGTGTGAATGTTTTGAGTTTGTCTTTGGCTTTGGATTCAATGGGTTCGAAACTCAGCGTTTCTTCATTGAATCTGTATTTGATGCTTTTCTTTGCCACGAATTTCTTGCTTTTAATTCGAAATCAGACGCAAAAGTAAGAATAAAACCGTATTTTTGCACTCGTTTTTATATTAAATTAATTATGCTTGGCGCAAAAGAAATTCGTGAGTCTTTCAAAAGCTTCTTTGCCTCCAAAGGGCATCATATAGTGCCTTCCGCACCTATGGTGATCAAGGACGATCCCAGCCTGATGTTTACCAATGCCGGAATGAACCAGTTCAAAAACATTTTTCTGGGACAGGCCCCTGCCAAATATCCCCGGGTGGCCGATTCGCAAAAATGCCTGCGGGTAAGCGGCAAACACAACGACCTGGAAGAGGTGGGGCACGACACCTACCACCATACCATGTTCGAAATGTTGGGCAACTGGTCTTTTGGCGATTATTTCAAAAAAGAAGCCATTGCCTGGGCCTGGGAATACCTGACCGAAGTGCTCAAACTCGATCCTTCGAGGCTCTACGCGACGGTGTTTGAAGGCAGCCCCGAAGACCGTTTGCAAAGAGACGAAGAAGCCGCCGGCTACTGGGCAGAACTACTGCCCAAAGAACACATCATAGATGGCAACAAACACGATAATTTCTGGGAAATGGGCGAAACCGGCCCCTGCGGTCCTTGTTCCGAAATTCATATAGATTTACGTCCCGAATCGGAACGGGTACAATTGGACGGAGTACATTTAGTTAACAAAAGTCATCCTCAGGTGGTGGAAATATGGAACCTGGTGTTTATGCAATTCAACCGTAAAGCAGATGGTTCCCTGGAAATGTTGCCGGCCAGACACATCGACACCGGAATGGGCTTCGAGCGTCTGTGTATGGCAGTGCAGGGAAAAACTTCCAATTACGATACCGATTTGTTTCAGCCTTTGCTCAAAGAAATCGGCAATCTCTGCGATGTGGAATATGGGCGCGACCAACAAACAGACATTGCTATGCGGGTGGTGGCCGATCATATTCGCACTATTGCTTTTTCGATCACCGACGGCCAGCTGCCTTCCAACGCCAAAGCCGGCTATGTAATCCGCCGGATTCTGCGCCGTGCGGTGCGTTATGCTTACACTTTCCTGGGCAGGCGCCGCGCCTTTTTGTATAAATTGATTCCCGTTTTGACCGAAGTAATGGGCTCTGCCTATCCCGAACTGATGGCTCAGCAAAATCTGGTGGAAAAAGTGATCAAGGAAGAAGAAGAAGCTTTTATCCGCACCTTGGAATCGGGTATCAAAATGCTGGACAAAAGCATGGAAAACCTAAAAGCCTCGGGTTTGAAAAAAATGGAGGGCAGGGAGGTGTTCAGCCTTTACGATACCTTCGGTTTCCCTCTGGACCTGACCGAACTGATTCTTCGTGAGAATCAACTCGAGGCCGATATCGAAGGTTTCGAAGCCGAAATGCAGCAACAAAAAACCAGAGCCCGCCATGCCGCTGCCGTAAAAGCCGGCGACTGGGTGATTCTGAAAGACCTTAGCTCCGTTTTTGTGGGCTACGATTATACCGAATGCGATGCCGAAATTGTTCGTTACCGCCAAGTGCAGCAAAAAGGCAAAACATTTTACCAGCTGGTCCTGGATAAAACTCCTTTTTACGCCGAGATGGGCGGACAGGTGGGCGATTCCGGTTATCTCGAGGCCGGGGACGAACGCCTTACGATTGCTGAAGTAAAAAAAGAAAACGACCTGAGCGTACATATTTGTGCCAAACTTCCTGTCGATCCTACGCAGGTTTTTCGTGCTGTTGTTGACCCGGAAAGGCGTAACCGCATTTCGGCCAATCATACGGCGACTCATCTATTGCACGAAGCTCTGAGGGAAGTGTTGGGCACTCACGTGGAGCAAAAAGGTTCTTATGTTTCGGACGAACTCTTGCGTTTCGACTTTTCGCATTTTCA
>CAZAUQ010000104.1:0-3293 GCA_964488495.1 uncultured Bacteroidales bacterium | reverse complement strand
GCGCCTACAAAAGCCGGCAAAAAAGAGTGGTGAATATTGATTATGCGGTTGGGATAGGCATCGATCATACGATCTGATATAACCTGCATATAGCGGGCCAACACAATAAAATTGATACGGTTCTCGGCCAACAGGCGCATTTCTTCCTGCTCCTGTTGGGCTTTGTTTTCGGCCGTGATGGGAAAAACATAGTAAGGAATCCCGAATCGCTGAGCAACAGGCTCCAGATCGGGATGATTACTGATTATCAGAGGAAGCTCCACCTGCCACTCACCTGCCGTGTACCGCGACAATAAGTCGTAAAGGCAATGAGACAATTTGGAAACGAAAATGGCCATTCTGGGCTTAGTATCGGAAAAATACAAGCGATAAACCATCTCATATTTTTGGGCGTAGAGGGTGTGAAAATAATCATCGATTTTTTCTTTGGGAATCAGAAATTGATCTAACTCCCACTCTATACGCATAAAAAAAATATTCTCCACATGGTCCACGTATTGGTCCAGATAAACAATATTCCCTTTATTTACGGTAATAAAATTGGTAACCTGCGCAATGATTCCCGGTTTATCGGGGCAGTAAAGTAAAAGTTGGGCTTTGTCCATATTGCTCTGTTTTTGATCGGATTCTCCCCGTGGAAGGCTCAACAAAGAACTGCGCAAAATTGATTGCGCAGTTAGTAGCGATGCGGGGAATCGAACCCCGGTTTCAACACTGAGAATGTCACGTGCTAACCTCTACACCACACCGCCTTGAATCGTAAGCGGGCTAAGGTAAATCTCCAAATCCGCTTGAACGGACAAAGATACAGAATTCCCGAAAAATGTACACTACCTTGTGAAAAAAAACTACACCCCTGCCTGTCCTTCGGTATTCTGTTTGCGATGACTGCTGACAAATTCAAAGGGCTTCATGCCAAATTGTTTCTGAAAACACTTGGAAAAATAAGAAGGGTTGTTGAAACCCACCATATAGGCCACTTCCCCTACCATATAGCGTTGCTCCAGTAAAAGAGCCGCTGCTTTTTTGAGGCGGATAATCTGAATCAACTCGTTGGGAGTGACGTCAATCAGGGTTTTGATTTTGGCAAATAAACGGGAACGACTGATACACATTTCTTTGGCAATGAAGTCCACCGAAAGTTCAGGATTTGCAAAATTTTCTTCTATCAACTGATTCATTCTCAGCAGAAATTCCTGTTCCACATTATTGCCCGCAATACTGCTCAGATTGACCAGGGGCATCCTGGAAAATTTTTGGATCAGCATCCGCCGCAACTCAAGCAAATTCTTGACAGTCGCTTTCAGATAGCCCATCGAGAAGGGTTTCTCCACGTATGCATCTGCACCGCAATCCAGACCTTCCAATTTAGAGTCAATATCGGTTTTGGCAGTCAACAAGACAAAGGGTATATGGCTGGTAAACTGATCCTTGCGTACCGAACGGCAAAATTCCACACCATCCATACCCGGCATCATCCAGTCACTGACGATCAATTGTACATCGTTGGCTTTAAGCAGGTCCAGAGCTTCCTGTCCGTCTTTGGCCATCAGCACCTTGTAATCTTCCGACATGCGTTCACTGAGGAAATGCAGCATTTCGTGGTTGTCTTCGACCAACAAAAGTGTAGCAGTCTCCGGGATATGTTCTTCATGTGAGCTTTCAGATACTATATCTCCGGGTAATATACCTGAAGTCATGGCTGTGCCCGGAGCTTTTTCTTCTATTTCACAAAATGGCAACTCAACGTAAAAACTACAACCCTGTCCGGGTTCAGAATCTATACGTATAGTTCCGCCGTGTGCCTCTACCATGTTTTTTACAATATTCAGACCTATGCCTGTGCCGGGCATATGATCTTTGGCCTGATAGAAGGGAGCGAATACCTGCTCCTGTTCATCGGGATAAATGCCGCAGCCGTTGTCCTGAACAAGAATTTCAATTATTTCTTTGTCCGTGTTTACATAGGCACTTAGCAATATATAATCTTTGGTGTATTTGTTGGCATTTGACAATAAATTGCTCAGCACCTTGGTCATAGCCTCATAATCAAACCATGTCTCAAAGTTCAGTTCTTCAAATTTACATTCAAAGCGTTTACCTTCTTGCTCAATTAAAGGACGAAAACGCTGACTGACATCGTCGAGCAATTTCCTGAAGTTTTGTTTTGCTTTGTGAAGAGCCGGACTGCCTTCCTGCTCTATTTTCCGGAAATCAAGCAATTGATTGACCAAAAAGAGCAGACGCTGACTGTTGCGATGAATCATCTTGAGATCTTCGGCCAGTTTTCCGGAACTCAGTTCGGGAATTTTCAGAATTTTCTCTAGAGGTGCAATAATCAAGGATACCGGATTGCGAATTTCATGAGCTATGGTAGTAAAGAACTGAATCTTGGCATTGTGTACCTCTTTTTCTTTTTCAATACTGAGTTTTTCCATTTGCTGCTGATGATTGCGTTCGCTTATGCGGATAAAATTCCGGATAATCAGCATCAGTATGAGAAGAGTCAGGGCAAAGTAGAGAATCTTAAATCCCAGGCTAAGAAGTAAAGGAGGTGAAATGCTCAGCAGGACAGTGCTTGGTTCTTCGTTCCAGGTTCCGTTGTTGTTGGAGCCTTTTACTTTGAACACATAATCTCCCGGACTAAGATTGGTATATGTAGCTTTGGTCTGATTACCTACATAATTCCAGCCCCGGTCCAGGCCTTCCATCATATAGGCGTATTGATTGCTTTCGGGGCTGCTGTAACTTAGAGCGGCATACAAAAAACCCAACATATTTTCCTTGTAGTTAAGTTTCATCTCGCGGATATACTGGGGCGAAGTCCCGTTGTTATCCAGGGCCCGGTTGTTAACTTCCAGACCGGTGATGACCACCGGAGGCACATAGTTATTTTTTTGAATTTTGTAGGGATGAAAAGCATTAAAGCCGTTTACCGATCCTATATATATTTTACCGTCCGAAGCCAATAAGCCGGAATTCGGTAAAAAATGCTCGCTGCGCAGTCCGTCTTTGGTGGTAAATGTGGTGCTTTCTCCTCCCGAATTGTAATGAACCAGCCCTCTGGAAGTCGTTATCCACAACTCCTCTTCGTAGCCTATGATGCAACAAACATTCTTGCTGGGTAAATTCAACTCCAGCGGATCAAAACTTTCTTTCGCGGCATTGAAGCAATAAATGCCATTTCCGGTGCCAAAATAGATTTTGTCGTACTTATCTATATAAATGCTATTGACGGTATTACTACCCAACGAACCAGGAAGATCGCTTCTGCGGTAGTTTTTCCAGCTGTT
>CAZAUQ010000103.1:0-3440 GCA_964488495.1 uncultured Bacteroidales bacterium | reverse complement strand
GTTTTAATTTTATTGTTTAATGATTTGAGATGAATTTTTGAGCGACGCGGCAGCAGGTCTTGTCCGACATTGGAGAACAGTAGCATCGATTCCCTCAGGAAGGTTCAATATCGCTATTTGCCGGCTTTTTATAAGGAATGCTAAAACTAAATACACTGCCCTCTTTTTCTTTGCTTGTTACCGAAATAATTCCGCCCAGCTGTTCTACATAAGCTTTGGCAATGGACAAACCCAGCCCGGCGCCTTCATGCTCACGGGTCAGGTTGAGGTCGGCCTGTACAAAGCGGTCAAAAATAGCTTCTATGCGGTCTGCAGGAATCCCCTTGCCTGTGTCTTTTACCATAAAGCGTACACGATCATCTTCGATTGTAGCCCCCAATTCAATACTGCCCATTTCGGTGTATTTGATCGCATTTTTAATTAAGTTGCCCAGTATACTGTGCAAACGGTAGGTATCTGTAATAAAGCCTAAGTTGGAACTTTCCGGATCTTTATTAATTCTGAATAAAAGATTCTTTTCCAAGGCCAGCGGTTTGTACAATTCTTTCAGGAATCGGATGGTTTCTCTGATGTCTGTTACAGATTCTTTTATTTCCAACTCACCCGACTCAATACGGGAAATTTCGATAATATCGTCCAGGGTTTCTAACAGCCTTTTACCGCTTTTATTCACCGACTGCAGGTATTCCTCTTTTTCCCTTCCCGAAAGTCCTGTGTTTTGCAATATATTCAAAAAGCCCAGAATGCCATTCATCGGCGTACGGATTTCGTGGCTGATATTCGAGAGAAAGGCAGTTTTGAGGCGATTACTTTCTTCGGCTTTTTCTTTGGCAAGGATCAGTTCCTTTTCCCAGGCTTTCCTATCGGTAATATCGTAAACAGAGGCCTGCATACAAAGAGGTTCTCCCGTTTTATCAGATACAAGGTTGGCGTTTATCAAAATGGAAAAAAGGCTTCCGTCCGTCCTAATTGCTTCGCTTTCGCCCTGCCATCCTCCTTCCTCCATCACAGCTCTTATTATTTCGTCGATATCTGATTCACCCACCAAAAATTCAGCGGCGTCTTTGTTCAATATTTCTTCTTGTTCAGCAAATCCCCAATACTTGAGAAAAGTCTTGTTTGCATAAATAACTTTACCTTCCAGATTGGCAAAAACTTTACCAACCAAAGACATATCTATGGAGAGTTCTTTTTTTATCAGCTCTTTTTCGGTTTTTTCTCGTTCCAATAAACTACCAACAATATAAGAAAGAGATTCGAGGGCTTTCACATTCTCGGGCAACCAATCTCTGTGAATTTTGCAATCGTTAAAACCAATAAAACCATAAAACCTGTCTTCAATCATCAAAGGCATATTCAACACCGATAAAATACCATACAAGCGCATAAGCTTCTTTGTATTCTCATCGGGAATATCCTCAATGTCTTTGTATTGCAAAGTCTCTCCTAGTTTCAGACGATCTATCATCCAGGCAATTTCATCGCAGGCTATCTTCTGTAAATTGTCAATATGAGCGGGCACACCTTCGGCTACCCATTCACTGGTATTACTTATTGTTTTATCTTCATTATTTAATTCAAAAATATAAGTTCTACATAGATTCAGGGTGCTGCCAATGTCTTTCAAAATAGTATTGAAAACGGTCTTGGGCATAAAATTTCCTACCGCCATTCTGGAGGTGCGCGAAAGCAGAGTTTCCATGGCCAGTCTTTTATCTAAGTAATCCCTTATTCTTTTCCGTTCATTAATATCGCGAGTTATTCCGTGTAGACCAATAGGTTTTCCCGATTCGTCCCGAACAAACGTCAAATTCATTGAAACCCAGGTGGTCGATCCATCCTTGCAGAAATGCTCCAATTCTATAGTTTTTGACCTGTCTTTTTCTATTTCGGTTTCTTGTTGTTCCAGCCTAATTTCCTCCTGTAACTGATGCATTACCAGTTCTATATAACCAAGCGGAATTCTTTGTTCCAAAGGAAAGGCCATAAATTCTTCAGGCGTAAAACCAACCATTTTTTCGATAGAAGGGCTTATATAACTCAAATTCAGTTGCAAATCGGACAACCAGATCACATCAGAGGTGTTCTCGGCCAACAACCTGTATTTTTCTTCGTTCTTCTTTGCCTTATCCCAGGCTTCTCTCAAAGCCAAAGTTTGTCTGTTGACTCTCTTTCTCAGAGCCAGACTGAATAATCCAACAACAATAAAAGCAAGTAAAACAAACGCCAATATCCCTATTACTATTTCTTTGTATTTTTCATAGATGCCATGCTTGTGTTCGTTAAGAAGATTGTAATCCACCCAATTGCTCACAAAGGCCTGATGTTGTTCTTCATCAATCTGATTCAGGAGTTTATCAAGAATTGAACAGAGTTCCGGCAACTCTTGTCTGGTAGCAAAACTCAGGTTCCAGAAATAATCTAAGAAGACCCCGTGTTTTAAATTGGGAATGCTATGTCTTTGTACCAAATAACTGGCCGTTAAATAATCAACAACAGCTCCGTCGGTAATACCATAAACAACCTGAAGTAAAGCTTCGTAATCGTTGTTTACATAAACAATTCGGGCACCGGGATAAGTCTCTTCAATATACTGTGTACTGGCGTATCCACTAATACAAGCCAGTTTCATGGTGTTAATATCTTTATTGTCTATTTCGTAGAGGTAATCGGCCTTGGTTATCAAACCTAATTCCACCTTTAAAAAAGGATCCGTAAACAGCAAGTATTCCTCTCTGGAGTTAGTCCTTTGTATACCGCCCACAAAATCAATTTCTCCTTTTTTGAGTCCTTCCAGCACTTCCGTCCAAGTGGAATAAAAAACCCTGTTGAATTCTACTCCCAGTAGTTGTTCAAAATTGCGAATATAGTCCGATACAAAGCCTTTATGAACGCCATCTTCCACGTAATCGGCCGGTGGCCACGAAGGATCAGGTGCGTAACGGATACTGTCCTTGTTTGCCTGCAGCCAGTTAAGTTCTTCTTTGGTAAGCAAAGAATCGAGATTGATGGTTTGAGCTGAGAGAGAAAAGCTAGTCAATGTAAATAAGGAGAACAGGAGTCCTACACAGAATAATACTATTCGGCCAACACTATTATGTATAAAATGCTGAAAAAGGCAAACTACCCCCTCTCGTTTAAACTCTTTCATAACTTACATCGACTATTTATTTTCTATACCCTTGCTCTGTTTTTTCATTAAGAAGCGCTTTGAATACTTAATCAAGACAACTAAATTCTGAAAAACAATATCCAAATATAGAATTATTTACTTCATTAAACGATAAAATTAAACAGCTTCTTAATATCCTTGTTAGTAATTATGTTGTAAAAACAAAACGCAAGGAGTTGTTAACTATATATAACATATAATGCTTGCACAGAACTAGACGATACGGCTATTTTGCAATTTCTAATCTACTCAAAACCATGGAAAAAAC
>CAZAUQ010000102.1:0-3464 GCA_964488495.1 uncultured Bacteroidales bacterium | reverse complement strand
CTCCGCTTAACATGTATTTGTATTTAATATTTTCTGTCGAAGTATAATCAATGGCAGAAAAATCCACGCTGATAGTTCTTTGTTTTGGTTTAAGTACAATTTCTTCACCGGAAGGTATTTCCCTTTCTTCTTTTTCTCCCAAAATTGAAATGCCTGTGAAAATTAATGAGGGGATATAATTACTTTTCTTAAAGTTGTCGGGGTCAAAAGTAAAAATGCCTAAATCGGAACCTATCATTATTTGCCCTTGATATTCCATAATTGTACTCTCCATAAAATTAATACTTAAAGGAGTGAACGGAAGACCCTGAAAATTCTCAAAACTTTCATTTTTTGTATCAAAACGCGAAATGGCATCTTTTGTAATTATCCATAAATTTTCTTCTTTGTCTTTTAGCAACGAACAATTCAATCCACCCGTAAAAAGCTCGTTTTGATTTTTGTACGATTTAATTTTGATAGAATCACGATCGATGGCATTAAACTGAATTTCACTCAGACCTCCACTCATGGTAATAATATAGATTTTCTTGTTCTTCCCTGTTTGAATTTGAATAATGTCGTTGTCTTTCAATTTAATGTTGGAGAAACGGATGTCTTCGGGAGACTTAAAATCAGAGGGGAAATACATCAATCCATTGATTCCGCCAGCCAAGATAGTGCCATCATTGTCTTCGGTGATGCATCTTAAACCGTGACCCAGAAAATCAGGGTAATTTTTCATGCGGTTGTAGCCGTTGATAAAACTGATTTCGTTTTTGTCGTTTTCTGCTACCAGGTTGAGGCCTTTCTTGCCGTGACAACCAATCCAGATATTTCCTTTTTTATCCTGATAAATGGAATATACATCGTTGTAACTTAAGCTGTAGAGATTTTCTTTTTCGTTTTTAAAATTTCGGATGGAATAAAATTCATCGTCGTTCTTTTCCAATAAAAATAACCCGGATTTTTTGGAACCCATCCAAATACGCCCCTGCTTATCCTTGAACATGGTGTAGATGTTAGCACCAAAAGGTTTTTTCTGATCAGTTATTTTACCTTCGTTCGATAAATAACCAAGGAGTTTATTTGAACTATTGTAAATTCTGATGTAACCGCTTCTGGAAGCTGCCCACATATTTCCTGAATCCTCCTGCAAAAAAGCACGTATTCCCCATTCATCGTAACTGATGTCATTGATGTTGTAGATATTCTTATAAAAAGTGATTCTGCTCAGCCCTTTTTGACTGCCAATCCAAAAGTTTCCCTGATTGTCTTTGCAATATTCCCGACTAGAGAGAATATGGGTCAGTTTTTCCCCATGAAGCTCTGTGGAGAAATAGCGTAATTGTTCGGAATCCCTGTCGTAATAACATAAACTGCCATTCCTTGGGACTACAATCAGGTTGCCGTAATTGTCTTCGTTTACATAATATACATTCTGCTTTTCTTCGACAACGGCGTGTTCTGTTGCAGGTGAATTTAACAGCGTAAATTGACCTCTACCGGTGTCGTAGCGCAAAACGCCTTCCGAAAAGGCGGACAACCATAAATCTCCCTGACGATCTTCGTAGATGGAATGTAGGTACATCTCTTGTTTTCCTGGTAGTTGGACCGGGGCCGTGCTAATATGTCCGGTGTCTGTATCAATAAATACAAGGCAATCATTAGCCGCCAGTGCGATGCGTCCGTCACGGAGATTTTGCATACAGAATATTTGTTGAACAAACGAAGGCAGACTCAGGTATTCGCAGGTGGATGTCTGCTCGTTGTATTTGGCCAGTTTTCCGTTTTTATTGACCAGCCAGAGAATTCCTTTGTTTTCGGTAATAAAATGAAAAACATCGTCGCCAACGAATGTCTTCTTTCCATAAACAGAAACCCCTTTGTCTGTCAATATCCATTCATCCTGGTCTTTGTCCTGAAAAACAGAAAAAACAAGTTTCCCTTTAATTTTAGTATTAACCAGCTCCACTCCTTTTTTGGTGGAGGAAAGACTGTCTACAATACGAAGGCAGAAATTATCTTTATTGGAAATCCAGGTTACTCCCTTATTTAGAGTATAAAAATAGGTAGCATTGTGGTTTTTGATTTCAAGATCAATAATCTGTAGTAAGTTGGAAAATCGTTTACTGTCGGTATTAAATTCATAAATCTTATTGTCGCGTCCGATGCAAAAGAGGTTTCCGGTGGAGTTTAAGACAATATTGTTAATGCGATTATCACCGTAGGGAATATCTGTCTGATTTGACAAGCTGTAATACCTGAAATTGTAGCCATCGTACGAAGCCAGTCCGTTCCAGGTGCTTAACCATATCAAGCCTTTGCTGTCCTGAATTATCTGAGTGATTTCGTTATTTAAAAAACCATCATCCGAGCTGAAACTTTTTATTGTATACAAGGGAATGGCATATGCTCCTGTATGAAATAGCAGGAACAATAGCAGGCAGCCTATTATACCATTCCCTTTTGCTTTCATTATTGATCAATTCGAACCAACTCGTTCAAATACTGCTCCAGCATAGTATAGCCTTCTGCATTTGTTTTGTTTCTGTCTTCGGGATTGGCCGGATCCAGTCCGCGGGTAGTTTCCCATTCATCGGGCATACCGTCTCGATCGGTGTCAACAGGGGCGGGAAGGGTGTTCAATACCGGCCAGCCGCCTACCTCCGAAGGGGATATTACCACTCCCTTGTCGTAAGTGGTTTGACCGGTACGAGCTTCCTCCAGAATTCTCAAGTCAACAAAATCTCTTTTGGGAAAGCATGCTCCGGCCCTTGCCAAAACGGACTGACAGGCAGCTTCGGCCGATTCCATATTTATAGCTGAGAATTCAGTTGGCTGGTCCACCAACCATTGTGTTGCCCCTTTCACACCAAGTCTGTTGTTTTTGGAAATGGCCTCGTTGCCTTCCCAGAAGTTGCCTGATATAAACCACGAAGTCGTAGGAATCTCTTCGTAAATGCCGGCTTCATCAATGCGGGCAAAAACATCAATAGTGCTGTTTGGTCCGGGTTTGAAGTAATTGTTGACAATGTTTACGCTGCTTGGTTTGCCGTCAAATGTACGGTGGCCGAAATTGAAGATAACATTGTTGCGGAAATCCATATGGTGGGTTTGATGTTTGTTATTGCCCCCTAAGCTGGGGTTGCGTCCGGGGCAATTGGCAATAAGATTGTGGTGGTACGTAGTATTTACACCGCCCAGTGTTGCCGAGAATCCATGTTCTTTGTGGTGGAGGCCTTCGGCTATGATGCACCACTGAAGGCTTATATTTTTTGAACCATGCCAGGTGTTGACCACTTCGTCGGTAGACCAGCTAAACGAACAATGATCTACTATAATATTCTCGCAATCCTGAATGGTAATGGCGTCGTCTTGTTTTTCGGACAGATTGCCGCGTCTCACTCGCAAGTAACGAAGAATTACCTGATCGGCAGCCAGCGTAATCTTATAGTTCTTCAGGGTAATGCCGTCGCCTGGAG
>CAZAUQ010000101.1:0-3510 GCA_964488495.1 uncultured Bacteroidales bacterium | reverse complement strand
AAAGTGGATACTACATTTTGCAGCACCTTGTTTACATCCACTTCTTTGAAACTCAGGGTAGATTTGTCGCGTTCAAACAAGGATACCTGCAACACCTTATCCACCTGAAAACTCAGGCGTTTGGTTTCGTCGGCAATGATGCCCGAAATGTTTTTCATTAGCGCAGGCGTCTTTCCTACATCAACATCACGAAGCATCTGAGAGGCTAGCGAGATGGTCGAAATAGGTGTTTTAAACTCATGGGTCATGTTGTTTATAAAGTCGTTCTTCATATCACTGAGCTTCTTTTGCCGGAATATAACAATAATGACAAAGGCAAAAACAGCCAGTACAACAATAGTAAACAAAATGGATGGCACAAAAATCCATACAGGGTCACGGATGTATTTGTCCCTGGTAGGGAAAAACAAATGCAACTTACCGGCTATCCGGCCAGGATCGTTGGGAAACAACACTTGTACATAATCTGCTTTTTGATCACCAAAAAGATCGTTGCAACGATACACTTCCTGATCTTTTTTGTCGCTTACCTTGAAGTGGAAGGGTACATTATGTAAACCGTTTTTTTCGAATTCTTTGGCTAAATAGTGTTCCAGTTTGTTAAAATCAACGCGTTGGGCAATCGGCAGATTATTCGATTCGTAGAGAATACGCAATATCACTTCTTCCAGTAAGGTCTGTTGATGCAAGTATCTGTCTTTGAGCACATCCTGCATGCTCTCGAAGGATTCGGCCAAACTGCCTTGCAGCTGCAAATCTGAAGTAACGCTCTTACCTTTTTTCCAGTAATTCAGAATGGAGGGATCCTCGTCAATCTTCATACTTTCCAGCTTGCTGGGCGGCAGGGGGATGGGTCTGATTCTTGAGGTGACGGACGAGCGAAGGTTGAGCGCTTTACGGTCACGCTCCTCGAGTTCGTTTTCGAGGTAACGGCGTGTTTCGTCCTGTTCCAGTAAATAGACCACCTGGGACAGGCTGCGTCTGACAGCTCCGTCAAATTCATCGGTCTGCATCTTTACCAGCGACTGGAAGTACATAATCTGTAAGGCTATGAGCGCAGCAAAGGTCATAGCCATAACACCAATTACCAACCAGATGACAGACTTTTTCATCAAATAATAATTACAATGAGCAAAAATACGTTACTAAGTTAACACTTTTCAAAGATTAAAAAACATTAACCCGCATAAAAACTTATATTAACAACACAAGTCTAAGTCCTTGAAAATGTAACAGCCCGGAAAAGTATGTTTGAAAATTACTATCCCGGGCTGTACCAATGATATGTTTAAGTGTTATTCCTTTTCCTGCTGCTGTGCTTCGTATTCTTTGAGCAGTTTTTCCTGAACATCGGCAGGTACCAGTTCGTAACTGGCAAAGTGCATAGTGAAAGAAGCTCTGCCTCCGGTGAGTGAACTCAGCGAAGTGGAATAATTCGACATTTCTTTCAAAGGAACTTTGGCCGAAAGTTTTTCTAAGCCTTTTTCGCTCTGCATACCCATAATGATGGCACGTCTGCCCTGGAGGTCGCCCATTACGTCGCCCATACGATCGCCGGGGACCAGAATTTCCACGTCGTAGATGGGTTCCAGAATTTTAGGAGCAGCTTCTTTAAAAGCTGTACTGAAAGCATTACGGCCGGCCAGCATGAAGGATATTTCGTTGGAATCGACCGGGTGCATTTTGCCGTCGTACACTATAACACGAACATCGCGGGCATAAGAGCCTGTCAGAGGTCCCTGTTCCATGCGCCCCATGATTCCCTTGAGAATAGCCGGCAGGAAACGGGCATCGATGGAACCACCCACAATACTGTTTACAAACACCAGTTTGCCTCCCCATTCCAGATTGTATTCCTGGGTATCGCGATTGGTGATTTTGTATTCCTGGCCGCCAAATCTGAACATTTCGGGAGTCGGCATACCTTCGGTATAAGGTTCTACGATCAGATGTACTTCACCAAACTGACCTGCACCGCCGGATTGTTTTTTATGCCTGTAGTCGGCCCGGGCCGATTTGGTGATGGTTTCACGATACGGGATCCTGGGTTCTGCGAAGACGATGGGTAATTTGTCGAGGTTTTCAATGGCCCATTTCAACGTACGGAGATGGAACTCGCCCTGTCCGTGTACTATAGTTTGTCTTAATTCTTTGGATTGTTCAATAACATAGGTAGGATCTTCTTCGCGCATACGGTTGAAGATGGTCATCATCTTTTCCATATCGGCCTCGTTGACAGGCTTAACTGCACGGCGATATTTGGGATCGGGGAATTTAATGAAGTCGAATTTATGTTCGAGACCTTTGGAGTTGAGCGTATTACCTGTTCTGATATCTTTTACTTTTACCGTGGCGCCAATGTCGCCGGCTTGCAATTCCTCCACTTTAATCCTGTTGGATCCGGCCACACAGAACAACTGGGTAATACGTTCCTTGGAACTACGGCTGGTATTTTGCAAATCGTCGCCTTCTTTGACCTTGCCGCTCATTACTTTGAAATAGCAGACTTCGCCAATATGAGGTTCAACCGATGTTTTGAAGAAAAACAAACTGCAGGGAGCATCGGAGTCGGGAGCGACTTCCACGCCTACGCTGTTTTTGGGTGCCGGTACATCCTTGACACCGGGAGCTGTCGTTTGCAGAAAATCGAGCAAATGACTAACTCCTGTTCCGTTGGCACCACAGGCACATACCACAGGGAAAATTCCCCTGGCAGTCAGTCCTAATTGTACTCCTTTGCGTGTTTCTTCGTTGCTGAGGCTGCCTTCTTCGAAGAATTTTTCCATCAAAGCTTCGTCGTTTTCGGCTGCCGCTTCTATTAGCGCGGCATAATAAGCTTCGGCTTTGGCTTTGAGGTTGGCAGGAATTTCTTCTACCTGAGGTTCAGTGCCTTCGGCCTTCCAGGTATAGAGTTTTTGTTCCAGAACATCCACTATGGCGTTGAAGCCGGGACCGCTTTCAACCGGGAACTGAACGGGCATAACTTTGGAGCCGAAAGCTTCTTTTAATTGCTCCAGGACTCTGTCGAATTCGGCTTTTTCGTGATCCAGCTGATTCAACACAAAAATGATCGGTTTATGGTACTTGTCAGCCAGACGAAAACTGTTTTGCGTACCCACTTCTATGCCGTATTGTGTATTCAGGACCAGCAAAGCAGCGTCAGCCACATTCAGGGCTGTTACAGCTCCGCCTACGAAATCGTCCGATCCGGGGCAATCAATCAAATTGAGTTTCTTTCCTTTCCATTCAATGTGAAATACCGTTGAATAAACTGAATATCCATACTCATGTTCTATGGGAAAATAATCACAGACTGTACTGTGTGCGTTGATGTTCCCTTTGCGTTTGACTAATCCACCCTCGAAAAGCATTGCTTCTGCGAGAGTGGTTTTTCCGGATCCGGCGTTTCCTACTATAGCCAGGTTCTTGAACTCGTTCGTCTGATAAATTTTCATATTTGTTTCTCTGTGTTAAGGTTCAAAAAAGTGGCGCAAGATAGAAATAATTCTA
>CAZAUQ010000100.1:1233-3566 GCA_964488495.1 uncultured Bacteroidales bacterium | reverse complement strand
CCCAGTCTGCGCAGCACTTGTTGCAGGGCGTAATTTTGCAGCAAGCCTCCGTAGTTGTTGAGTAAGGGCTGGGTAAGTATACCGATTTTCATTCTCCTATTTCTTTTGTATCGCTCTCAGGTAGTGATAGATCTTGGTCACTATCTTTAGTTTTAGCAGTGGGTGGTGCAGTGCCCGGTCAAAAACAGCGCTGTCTTTGGCAGCGGCCCATTGCGTCAGGCTGAGCCTGCGGACCAGCCTTCGTTGCTGTTGCACCAGGGCAAACACCGAGGAGATTTTCTCCTGATCGTGCCTTTTGGGAGGCAGGTTAACTCCCGCCAGCTTCATCCGGTAGCCCAGGGCCCGGTGACGGTGGTTGAAGCTGCCTTGCTGGGAATGCAGGAAGCGATCAAAGGCCAAAGGCTCAACGATCAACTCTTTTTTTTCTATGCCTTGTTGTATCAAAGCCTCGGCGACCCTGCTACGGGTCACCACGACGTTGGTTCCTTTGCCGTCGTATTTGTAAGGGCTCAGCCAGGCATCACCCAGTGAAATATCGGCCAACTCGGCGGTGACATCGTCGCAAAAGTCGCAGGCATTGTTTTTGAACAGACCGGTGCCCCACATATCGCCCACCGTACTCATTTTGACGGTATGCAGCCGGCCTTGTTGGTCTTTGCAGGCGTAGGAATAATCGGAGGCTGTGCTTTGGACGTCTTTGAGCCTGAATTGCGGATCACTAAACTGCCGGCTGTCGGTGCCGGTTCTTCCGGCCAGGTATTCGGCAAAAAAGCGACTCTTGAGTCCACCGCAAATAATGCCTATGGTGAATACGATCTTTTCGTTCAGTTCGGGATGATAATACTGCAACAACCTGATGGCTTTGATGAAGCAGGCAATGCCTACTACCGCATAGCGTTCGTTGCCATTTCTCAATTGTTCCATCAGCCCGGCCATGCTTACCGGATAGTACTTGGTTTTGGAGGCTGCTGTGCAGTCCTCGTCGGTTCGCAGGGTGCTGTATTCATAAAAGGAATCACTTTCCTCCCGGCCCTCCCAGTCTTCCCGGTCCTTTTTGACCTCTTTGACCACCAGCACGGCGTCTACACTTTTGCTTTTCAACAGCGCATCGATCAGGTAAGTAGCCAGCCCCCCCGACGAAGAGCTCAGACGGTATTTAGAGGAATACCCTGCGTAAGTGTTGTAATAATGCCCCACTTTGGGATGCCGGCGGGGGGCATCTTTCAGGAAAATATCGGCCAGCTCGTCTTCGGTCTTTACGGCCTCTTCGGGAAAAGGGTTGAAGGGGCAGACTTTCAGGCCGGCTTCGGGCAACCCGGCTTCGGGCAGCCCGGCGGGATGTTCCGACATCGGTACCAGGAAGCCTTCGCTATTCCAGGCCATACTCAAATCGCTGTGGAAAGAGGGATAAAAACAGGCTCCGCAACCCACACAAAGGTTCTGCTTAATAACGGACTCGAAAATATCTTTGCTTGCCGCTGAACTCATTTTCGTTTTATTATTTTTTTGACAGCTCTCCACACCAGCTCTTTCTCGGATTTACACAAGCCGATTATATAGATGAGGGCGGCGCTCCAAACAAGGGAAACCGCCGTGAGTACAAGCAATCGCAGGTAGCCTGCGTCCATTACACTGCGCAAAAAAAGTGGCAGAGACAGAGAGATTGCAACAATCACGGCGTTCTTCAAAACAATTTCCCTAATAAAGCCCTTCACCGGGAAATCCAGCAATTTCCATACGATAAACAAGCGCACAGCCAGGGCTATCAGCGAAACGACTATATTGACATAGAGCGTGATTTCGGGCGAATAGCCTGCTTTCAAAAACAGATAGGAGACGGGCAGGATCAAAATCAGCAAGCTGCCCACTACTACCTGATATACTTTGATTTTTCCGGTAGCCTGTATGGCTGTCATCAAAGGGCCCGACACAGAATCGATGAGTACAACAACCAGGATAAGCACCGTAAAGAGGGAGCTGTACTCCGGAACCTTTTTTAACCACAATTGTAAAATCTGATCCACCTCCAGCACGATGGGCAGCGAAAGCAAAAACAGCAGGTAAAACGAAAATTTTGAACTTCGGATTATAAGCTCAGTCATGTATGCTCGCTCTTCGGCGGCATAGGATTTGATAATCTGCGGGTTGACGGCCATCTGAAAATTGGTCACAAAAGCCTGAACGGCACTTTGTACCTGAAGAGCAATGCCCCGGGCAGCATTTACTACGGGCCCGTAAAACAGGTTCAGGATAATGCTGACCCCCTGCCCTTTGGCTACCGCTGCGAAGTTGCCGAATAAATTCCATCCCGAATAGCCGATAAGGGTGGTATA
>CAZAUQ010000100.1:0-1133 GCA_964488495.1 uncultured Bacteroidales bacterium | reverse complement strand
ATCAGCGTGGCGTTGAAGGTTTTGCGCAACTGAACAACATCGCCTCTGCCCAGTTCGAACGAAAGAAAGCGCTGGGTGGCCGAAGCCATGGCTCCGTTTAAGAAGCCGAACATGGCTACAACGCCGCCCACCACGGTATAAATACCAAAATCCTCTACGCCTAAGGCATTCAGAATGATCCGCGAGGTATACAGGTTGACCAGCATGGTCAGGATCATCCTGAAATACAGCATCAGGGTATTCCTGGCAATACGACGGTTATTCTGCGATGCAGCGGTAAGGGGCTTGGCGGTTTGTTGCAAATTAAAACGGGCTAAACTTTTTCGAGCCAGCTGTTTTGCGCCTTGTACTCAGGCACCAGTTTGCGGACGATTTTTATCACGGTTGGAATGTCTACCTGTCTCGATGCCCTCAGCAGGGGCTCCACCGACAGGTTGAACTGATCAAATTCATAAAGTCTGGCCTTTGCTACGCGGATTTTTGGATGCTCGGTGGGCAGGGTGTTTTCCTGGTCGCTCAGCACCTCTTCGTAAAGCTTTTCGCCGGGGCGCAGGCCGGTGTACTGAATCTTGATATCGGTGTCGGGCTGGTAGCCGGCCAGTTCTATCATACGCCTTGCCAGATCACTTATTTTGATGGGAGTGCCCATATCGAAGACAAAGATTTCGCTGTCCAGACCCAGGGTGGCAGCCTCGAGCACCAGACGGCAGGCTTCGGGGATGGTCATAAAATAGCGGGTGATTTCGGGATGAGTCACCGTGACCGGCCCGCCTTTTTCGATCTGCGCGCGGAAACGGGGCACCACCGAACCGTTCGATCCCAGCACATTGCCAAAGCGGGTGGTGATGTAGCGGGTGCGGCCGGCTATATGGCCTTTGGCTATATGCATACCCAGGCTCTGGATGTAGATTTCGGCCAGGCGTTTGCTGGCCCCCATAATGTTGGTGGGATTGACAGCCTTGTCGGTAGAGATCATGATCATTTTTTCGACGCAATACTTCAAGGCGGCCTCGGCCACGTTGATGCTGCCTTTTACATTGACCTGTATCGACTCGCAGGGATTTTCTTCCATCAGGGGCACATGCTTGTAGGCGGCGGCGTGAAAGACCACCTGGGGCGAATATTGTTCAAAC
>CAZAUQ010000099.1:0-3686 GCA_964488495.1 uncultured Bacteroidales bacterium | reverse complement strand
AGGAAGAGGACTATCTGAAGTTTTACAAAGACCTCTACCCTTTCAGCGAAGATCCTTTATTTCATATTCATCTGAATGTGGATTATCCTTTTCATTTAACCGGTATTTTGTATTTCCCGAAAATCAAAAACAGTATCGAAATTCAGAAAAACAAAATTCAATTGTATTGTAACCAGGTTTATGTGACCGATTCCGTAGAAGGCATTGTACCTAACTTCCTGACTTTGCTGCACGGAGTCATCGATTCACCCGATATTCCACTGAATGTTTCCCGTTCTTACCTGCAACACGACGACAACGTAAAAAAGATATCAAATCACATCACCAAAAAAGTAGGCGATCGCCTGAAAAAGATTTTCAAGGACGAACGCAAGCAATTTGAGGAAAAATGGGATCACCTGAAAATCTTTATTCAATACGGCATTTTGACAGAAGAAAAATTCTGGGACTATGCTAAGGAATTCAGTCTGTTGCAAAATATTGACGGTAAGTATTTTACATACGAAGAATACAAAACTCTGATTAAAGAAGAGCAAACCGACAAGGACGGCCAGCTTATTTATTTGTACGCCAGCGACAAGGAAACTCAGTTCGCCTATATTGAAACCGCTAAGAATGCCGGTTACGATGTTTTATTCATGAACGGAGAGCTGGATGTGCCCCTGATGCAACAGCTGGAACAAAAATTCGAAAAATCGCGTTTTGTACGTGTAGACAGTGATGTTATCGAAAATCTGATCCGTAAAAAAGACAAAGAGCAGCTAAAACTTAGCGAAGAAGAACAAGAGAGTCTGAAGAAATTGTTTAACGAACAATTGCCCGTGATCGATAAAGTTCGTTTTGAGCTGCAACTGGACGTACTGGGAGAAAACAGCCTGCCCATACTATTAACACAAAACGAATTTATGCGTCGTATGCAAGATATGTCTGGCCTGCAACCCGGCATGAGTTTTTACGCTGATATGCCGGTTAGCTACAGCATGATCTTAAATACTGAGCATAAATTGATCAAAGCACTGATTGGAAAAGAGCTCGACGAAAAGGATAAAAACAGTGTAAATCAATTGATTGACCTTGCTCTCCTGAGTAATGGCATGCTTAAGGGAGAATCACTGATAAAATTTATTAAAAGGAGTTGTGAACTTATATAAATGAATAGAATAATTATCGTATTTTTGGTAAGTTTGTGTTACCAAAACTGCGATAATAAATGAGTTTTAAACGCAACATACTTTTTGTCTTCTGCCTGAGCCTGGTATTTACTATTCAAGCTCAGCGTGTTGGTTTGGTATTAAGCGGTGGCGGCGCTAAGGGATTGGCTCATGTAGGCCTGATTCAAGCCCTGGAAGAGAATCAGATTCCCATAGATTATGTTACGGGCACTTCAATCGGAGCAATAGTAGGCAGCCTGTACGCCATAGGTTTATCTCCGGACGAAATGATGGCCATGTTTTTGTCGGAAGACTTTAGCTACTGGTCTACCGGCACCATTCAAACCGATGACATTGACTATTTTAGAAAAGGAGATCAAAGCCCTGAATTTTTTTCTACCTATCTCTCTCTGAGCGACAGCCTTTTGTCCAATCCCAGATCGTTGGTTCTGCCTAGTAGTCTGATTAATGCCAGCCAGCTCAATTATGCTTTCGTACAGGTATTTAGTCAATACACTGCCATGTGCGGAAGTGATTTCAACCGCTTGTTTATTCCTTTTCGTTGCGTTGCAGCCGATGTAAACAGTAAGCAGGCTGTGGTTTTCAGAAAGGGCAGACTCGAAGACGCCGTACGGGCTTCCATGAGTTTTCCCATGCTTTTCAATGCCGTCAGTATAGACAGTATGTTGTTGCTCGACGGAGGAATCTACGACAATTATCCTGTGGAACTCATGCACAACGAATTCAGTCCTGATTTTATCATAGGCAGCAACGTTGCAGTAGTAAACAGCAAACCCAGCGAAAATGATGTTTTTTCTCAAATTGAGCATATTATCATTCAACCCACCAAGTTTGAACTTTCTCCTGATGAGTTAATACAATTCAAGTTTGAGTTGAAGGATGTATCCCTGATGGATTTTAATAAAGCCATGGAAACCTATCAAAAAGGCTACGATATGGGCCTTTCCATGATAGATTCCATCAAAACCAGAATCACGCGCAGACAGAATCCCGATTCTCTGGCTCAAAGAAGACAGGCTTATAAAGCCGGTCTTCCCGAACTGGTTTTTAACGAACTAGAAGTCAACGGACTCAACGACCAACAAGAAGAATATGTGCGTAAAATGATAGGCTACAACAAAGGAAGCCGTTTTACGCTCAAAGAATTCCGTAAAGCCTACTATGCCCTAATGACCGATACCAGAATATCACAGATCCTTCCCAAAGTCACATACAATCCTGACAACGGGATGTTTAAACTTAAGCTGGATATTCAAACCGAAGAAAACCTGGTCTTTGCATTGGGCGGAAATATTTCTTCTTCTACCTCCAACCTCTTGTATGCACGTGTAGGTTACCAACGTTTCGGGAAAGTGGCCACTTATTACTCGGCCGACACCTACATAGGCAGTATACACAACACTCTCAGATTAAACACACGTTGGGATTTTGTGGGTAGAATTCCCAGTTATCTGCAGGCCAGTTTTTCGGTGAGCAGTTATAAGTTTTACGAAGGAGAAAAATTATTTTACGAAGAGTTGAGCCCGGCCTTTATCAGCGAAAGAGAAATCATGTTGAGACTCCGATATGGCTTACCGGCTTTTGATCAGGCAAAATTCGAAATCGGTTATTCCGTCGGAAGAATGAGCGATTGGTACATGCAGACCTTAGTGAGCGATATTACTGAAGCCAGTTTTGACCGCAGTTACTACGACTTGTCGAATTTTTCTCTGCGTCTGGAAAAAAACAATTTAAATCACAGGCAGTATCCAACGGGAGGCAGCCATTACTATCTCTTGGGGCAATATTTGCTGGGAGAAGAATCATACTCCTATCCCGATTCTGTGGGTAACCGTTTCAAGGAAAGCAAAAAATTGGGCTATTTCCAGGCTTCCGGAATCTATGAGAGTTATTTTAATTTAAATAAAAGTATTACCCTGGGTTGTATGGCTAATGCGGTATATAACAACAAACGATCTCTTGATAATTATACTGCCAGTATTATACAAGCACCGGCTTTTAAGCCTACCCCCTACACCATGAGTACTTTCAACGAAGCTTTTCGATCTAACAAATACGCCGCTGTGGGACTGATGCCTATCTGGACCATCCGCTCTTTTTTACACCTGAGATCGGAGTTTTATGCCTTCATGCCCCTGGAAGTCATAAAAAAAGGCCCCAACCAGCAAGCCATGATAAGCCGTTCGCTCTCGAACACTCAATTCATTGGAGAGATCTCTCTGGTGTTTCACCAGCCTTTTGTTTCCATGAGCCTGTTTGCCAATCACCTGAGCTATCCCAAATACAATTGGAATGTAGGCATCAATATCGGATTCCTGATGTTCAACAAGCGACTGGTGGAATAGAAAATTAAAGCCGCTTCAAAGGTTTCTGAATCTCTTCAATGGAAACCCACCAACATCAAAAAAAGCTAACAACTGTATTACAGCATGTTAGCTTTTTTTGATGTGACCCCGACAGGGTCATATATATCCAATTCTGTGCAATTCTTTGAAAATAATATATTCTATTAAA
>CAZAUQ010000098.1:1834-3847 GCA_964488495.1 uncultured Bacteroidales bacterium | reverse complement strand
ATGATTTCCATCAAGAGGCCCGATTCCGAAGGGATTCCCGGTCCGGGCGACAACAGAATTTTGTCAAAACGGGCAATGTCAGCCAGGGCAATCTTGTCGTTGCGATGCACTTCCAACTCCTGAAATCCCAGTTTACGAACCGCATGTACCAGATTGTATGTAAAGGAATCGTAATTGTCTATAAGTAGTATTTTCATAATTCTGTTTGTTTAGATGCCAAATCAATGGCCTTTTTCAAGGCTCCCAGTTTACTGTTCACTTCCTGCAGCTCCTTTTCTTCGTCCGATTTGGCCACTATGCCGGCACCGGCCTGATAATAAAGCACATTATCCCTGCTTATAAAAGATCGTATGGTAATGGCCTGATTCATGCTGCCGTCAAAACCGATGTATCCTATACAGCCGCCGTAGAGCTCCCGGTCGTGGGCTTCGATCTGGTCAATCAATTGCATGGCCCTGATTTTGGGAGCTCCCGACAAAGTGCCGGCCGGAAAAGTATCTGCAAACAGGCGGATGCGATTGGTGTTTGGGGCAAGTTCAGCACGAACCAGCGAAACCAGGTGCATCACATGCGAGTAATTTTGAAGTTCGCGAAAGAGCTCCACACTCACTTTGCCGGCATTGCGACTCAGGTCGTTGCGGGCCAGATCGACCAACATTACATGCTCGGCATTTTCTTTGGGATCTTTGAGCAAAGCCTCTCCGGCTTCTCTGTCCTGCTGCGCATTACCGCTGATGGGAGCCGTGCCGGCTATAGGCGTTATGTAAACTTCTTCCTCTCTGATCACCAGATGAGCTTCGGGCGAAGAACCAAAAACACGGAAAGAACCGAAATCGAAATAAAACAAATAAGGCGAAGGATTGATGGAACGCAGCCTGCGATAGAGCAAAATATCATCGCCCTTGAAGGCTTGTTTAAAGCGTCGGGATAAGACTATTTGAAAAACATCTCCCCGGTAACAATGCGCTTTGCCGCGGCTGACCATGGCGCGATAATCTTCGTCAGTGATGTCCGAAACTTCCCGGCCTGTTGTCTGAAAATCGTACAAGGCAATATTGGGACTTTCCAGTATGTGCAGGATATCCTGAATACGGCTGCTTTCGCCCTCAAGGAGATTCTCTGTCACAGAAATCTCGTTGCGGTAATGATTCATGCCAATGACGTATTTAAACAAGACATACTGCATCTCGGGCAGATTGTTTTCGGGGGCCCCGACATTTTTAGTGTTCGCAGCATTCCCGGGGGCGCCGGCGTTTTCGGGACGCTCGGCATTCAGGGGGTTCGCAGCGGCAGATAGATTCAAATCTTCGAAATAACGTACCGCTCCGTAGGCGGTATAGCCAAAAAGCCCGTTTACCAGACCTGCCTCCTGCCCTTGCAATTGAAAGGAGGCGATGAAATCATTCAGACTATCGGCCACTGTATGTTTGTCTTGGATGCGGATGTCCTGTTTTGTTCCGTCCGGAAAACTCATGGAAATACTTTCATTTTCCACTTTGTAGCTTGCCATCGGTGAAAAGGCAATGTACGAGTTGCTGTTTACGGCCGTATGGTAATCGGAACTTTCCAGTAAGACCGAGTGCTTATACAAGTCCCGTATCTTCAGATAAAGGCCGATGGGTGTTTGCAGGTCTCCCAACAACTTAAGGGTATTTACCTGTAATAAAGTCGTTTTCATAGGATTTATTATTTAAATTCGTCGAAATAATTCAAAAAAGCGGGCATGTCTTTGTCTCCCCTGCCCGACAAAGTCAGAACCAGCAGATCCCTCGGTTGGAGCTCAAGTTTACCCAGGCAGGCAAGCGCATGGGCACTTTCTATGGCCGGAATTATCCCTTCGAGCCGGGTCAGCTCCAGGGCTGCCTCCATAGCTTCATCGTCAGTGATGGCCAACACTTTGGCTCTGCCGCTTTTGGCCAGGTGCGCATGAATGGGGCCGATGCCCGGATAATCCAGGCCGGCCGAAATGGAATAAGGTTCCATAATCTGGCCGTCTTCGGTTTGCATCACCAG
>CAZAUQ010000098.1:0-1734 GCA_964488495.1 uncultured Bacteroidales bacterium | reverse complement strand
AGCTCACGAGGTTCGGATTCGTAAGTTGCGCCACCAATTGTTGTTGTTCAGAAATCGGGAATTCATTTTTATACTGATTCAGGCTGCAAATAAACAGGATATTTTTTTATTCAACAAATAAATGATGAAAAAAATTACATTTCGGGATTCCAGTTCTCTTTTCCGGCCAGAACCGCTTCCACTGTAAAATCTTTTAAAGCATTCTCTTCCAAATTCTTAGCCCAGCTCACACGACCTTCCCGCCAGGCTCCGGGGCCGGTATTGAGGCATTCGTAAAATCGGGCTGTCTTTTCGTTTTCGGGATTTCCCCAATTGTTCCAGCCCTGCGGGCGAACAAAATCGCCTATTTCACATTGCACAAAGACCGAATTGCCGTAAGGCCTCCAGGGCCGTCCCAAATAGACTTGTATGCCCTCGTTGGCGGTCAGCTCGCATTGATTGAAAACAAAACCGTATTTCTGATATTCCGGAGTGGAAGGAGCCGTAATATAGGAATTACGCTTGCAATGAATTTGGCAATTCAAAAAATAAGCAGTGGCAGAGCCGAAAATAAAATCGGTCGTACCTTCGATGTAACAATCGCGGTAATACTGGCGGCTGGTTTCGCTGCCGGCAAAGATGGTATCCTGGTTGCCCAGGATACGGCAATTGATAAAACTGGCCTTATCACCCTCTACATGCAGAGCCACAGCCTGTCCCAGTTGAGGGGCGTCGTTTTCGATGGTCAGGTCCTGAGCCCTGAAACCATGCCCCTGAACCAACAAGGTGTAAGTTCTGAAAGTGCCCATTTTAATCTCGGTGCCCGGTATGGGCATATTGGCGTGATCGCCCCAGCGAATGATGGTGCTGTCTCTGTCTTCGCCCAATAGAGTGATGTTCATGCTATACGTGGGCACTACTATTTTTTCGCGATAAACGCCCTTTTTAATAAAAATGGTTTTTCGTTCGCTCATAATAGCACGCAGGGAATGAATGGCTTCCTGAATGCTGGTAAAATCGCCGCTGCCGTCTTGTGCCACTACCAGGTCATAAGCCGGTTTGTTTTCCTCCTGAGCAGCAAAAGCAAACAGGGAGAAACTCAGACAACATAAAAGAACAAGTTTTTTCATAGGTATGTAATTAATTTAATGATGTATTTTATTTGATAAACAATAATTCCCGGTATTTGGGCAGTGGCCACAATTCATTATCCACCATCAGTTCCAGTTTGTCGATATACGATCGGATTTTGCCCAAAAAAGGCTCGACACTATCGTGATAAGCGATGGCCTTTTCGCGTTCATCTTCGATCTTGTTGGCCACTTTGCGGGCGTTGACCATCGATTCCACCAGTTGCTGGATTTCGTCGGTATAGTGCTCTATGGTTTTTATCGTCTGCAGTTTGGCCTGAGCCAGCTTTTCGTATTCGCTCAAAGGGAACAGACTTTTTAATTTAAACAGGTTGTCCAAAAGCGATGACTGGTAGCGGATGGCCACCGGATTGATGTGGTTCAGGGCCAGATCGCCCAGTACCCGTGCTTCGATCTGAATTTTTTTGGTATAGGTTTCCCATTTTACTTCATTGCGGGCTTGCAATTCCTTGCTGTTCAACACCTCTGTTTGTTCAAACAAGGCTATCGTAGAGGGATGCAAGTAAGCATCGTATTGCAGGGGGACACTGTTTTCACAATCCAGTCCTCTGAGGGCAGCTTCGGCTTTCCATTCGTCGCAATAACCGTTCCCGTCAAAGCGTAT
>CAZAUQ010000097.1:0-3896 GCA_964488495.1 uncultured Bacteroidales bacterium | reverse complement strand
GTAAGACTTTGTTTACCCTGTAGCCTTTGATGTCCATGCCCAGTATTTGTTTGGCGGCTGCCGAAGCTTCGTCTGCGCTGCGGGCCAGTTTGACACCCCCGGCTTTTCCCCTGCCTCCGGTCAGTACCTGAGCCTTCACTACCAGGGGCAAGCCCAATTGTTCAACTGCCCCGGGCACTGCCCCGGTATCGGAGCACAGCATTTCGAGGGGCACGGGAATTCCGTAATCGGAGAACAGGCTTTTGGCCTGATGTTCGTGTATTTTCATAACAGGCTGTTTTAAGGCAGACCTACGACAAGAACTTGAGGATTTCGCGTAGTTACAAGTCGTAACCCAAACTTTGCGAATATAATAAAAGAATGCTAAACTCAATACAACAGCCCGAAAACAAGTTCGTTTTTGTTTAGCCTCCCGTCAAATCCGTATGGATTACAGAGCCTCCGCCCCGGCCGAGAGCTTTTTTTTGCCGTCTATCTTTCTAACAACCAGCCCATAAACCAATAAGGCAATAATCGAAATCATACCAATGCCCACAAAAACATACCAGATGTAATGGGCATTCACCGTTGCTTCGGCGTAGGCTTCGGCAGAATCAAAAAGCCGGGGGTCGGGACAGTATTTATCGAGCAGGAAGCCCGAAAGCCCGAAGGCAAACAAATAGGAGATAAAGGAATGCAAATGGCTGAATCCTAAGTATAAGCCTTCTTCGCCTTTGGGAGCCTGCAAAGAAAAATACTCCAGAAAACGGGGCGAAATAAAGCATTCGGCCAGGGCTTGCATGGCGATACCAATCACCATCAGCAAGGCCACCGGATGCATTCCCAAAATGGGAGTACTTCCAAATTGGTGCCCCAGCGACATAACCAGCGCCGAAAGCGGAATGATGGCCATGCCTATGGTCATGGAAGTGAGGGCCGTTCTTTTGGCCATCAGCGAAGTGATAAAATTGACCAGCACAAACACCACCAAGGGATTCACGTTGGCGTACCAGCCGGGCGAGGCGCTTTCGCCGATCAGGCGGATCACGTACTTGGGCATGGTGGCGTACATCTGGCTTTGTATCATCCAGAATCCGCTGATGATCAGAATCAGTATGATCAGCCGGGCATTGGTGAAGACTTTGATCAGTCCCCGCCAGATTTCACGCAGCGATTTGCCTTCGCCCTGAGTCTGTGAAGATTTGTATAGAAAGAAAACAGCGATCAGGGCCAGCAGAGTCATGGCTGCCGCGAAATAATTCAGGTAAACCAGGCCCATATCGCCCAGGCTTTTGCGCAGGGGATCGACCACCGATTTTCCGGTAAAAGCTCCAATATTCACCATCATATAAAAGATGGCATAACCCCGGGCCCGGTTTTCGGAAGTGGTTTCGCGGGCTACCGTGCCCGAAATCACCGCTTTGATGAAGGCTCCGCCGATGACGATCAGTATCATGACCGGAGCGATAGACCAACGCAGGGGAGACTCCGGCAGGCCATTGAAAACGGTTGCATCACCGTAACTTACCAGGCCGGCACTTTCGAGCAGGGTAGGCAAGAGGCCCAGCCCAAAATAGCCCAGACTAAGCAGGGCAAAAGCAAGGATGATGGATCGGCGAAATCCGATGCGATCGGCGTAAGCTCCCACAAAAGTGGGCAGGAAATACAAACTGGCCGAAAACACGCCCGAAATCAGGCCGGCTTCTATATCAGAGAAGCCCCAGACATTCGAAAGATAAAGGGTAATAACAATAAATACACCGTAATAGGCAAGACGCTCGAGCAGTTCAACAGAATTGGCAACCCAAAATGCTCTTGTAAATTTTGACATAAGATGGAATTAAAAACGATAAGATAAAAAGAGTCCTCCCTTGTAAGCCGGCATCCACTCGGCGCTGCGGTTGGGCTGGCCTTCGGGGATGCTGGGATCAAGGTAGAGCACGCCGTCTTTGTAGCCTTCGTAGGTGGAATGTTGCCAGCCCAGCCCCAGGTTCAGATCCAGCGACCAGCGATCGGACAAAATCCATTGATAGCCCAGGCTCAGCCCCAGCATCACGTTGTGTCCGTATTGAACTGAGCCGTTGTCGTAAGTGCCGAAATAACCCGGAGCCATGCTTTTGTTCATTTTCCAGACGCCCCAGCCCAGGTTGGGTGCGGCGTAGAAACCACGGTAAACCTCTTTGGGATAATAACGTCCTTCGATAAAAGTAAGGCCCAACACCAGCGGGAAGTTCAGAAAGGGCACGTGATCGGGGTAAAACACCCCCATGCCTTCCAATTGTACACTGATGTTGTTGTGGACGGCAAATTCTACGGCAGGATTCACCACACCGGCCAGCAGCAGGCCGTTGAGTTTGACGGCTACGCGCTTTTCGGGGAGTCCGCAGCTGAGCTGCCGGCTTTCCTTTGCAACTACAGCGGCCCGGCTCTGATTGTCTTGAGCCTGAAGGGGGCCCGGAGCTAAAAGAAAGATTATGGCCCAGAAATAAAACAAGATTCCCGGACGCTTACGGGAGAATGCAATCATACAATCAGCTTAAGCTTTGCGGAAATTACTTGTTTCCTTTGACGTTTTTTCTAAGCACAAAAAAGAGCAGAACCAGCAAGAGAGCGGCAATTCCACCGTCAACGATGCGCATCGTTTGTTGATGCATACCGGTAGTCTTACGGATAAATGTATTGATGTCCCTGAGCGCTTCGGGAGCGAAAGTTTCTTCTATCCCGATGTATTCAGAAGGCGATCCGGTAGTGGCGTTCTGAAACAGGTGGTTGAGATTGGGGTATTTAATGATCTGGAGTTTGGGATTCTTCCCTTCCGCCAAGGCTTGCTGTATGGCTGCCAGATTGATGTCGGCGTCCACCTGAAGATCTTTCCCGCCGTTCAGGGCCAGTACCGGACAATTAACCTCTTTCCAGGCTTGTGCGGGATCAAAGCCGAGAAAATAAAACATCCATTCGTTGCCCAGTTGTTGTATGCTGGTTTGGATGTATTCTTCTTTGGTCATGCCGCCCAGGGCTGTTTCGACTTGTTCGGGATTAAGTTGCTGCAAGCCCTGTTCGATAATACTACCGATGCTGTCCGGTTCATTTTCTGACAAAGCGGCTATACGATCAAAGATATACCCGGAAACTTTTTTTTGAACCTCCAGCGTATCTTCGGATGCTCCTTCGGCCAGGGCGATATCGATACTTTGTTTTTTGATGATTTCTGCTCCCGAAACACCGGGGCCGGCCAATGAAACAATAAAGGCTATGCTGGAATCTTTGGAGGCAACCATGGGAGCAATCAGCCCCCCTTCGCTGTGTCCTATCAATCCGATTTGTTTGTAGCCCGAAGCTTTGAGGAAATCAACAGCGGCTGCAGCGTCCAGCGCATTCTCGTGGCTGCTGCCTTCTTGCTGATTACCGCCCGATTCCGCAATTCCACGGTCGTCGTAACGCAAAGAGGCAATGCCTTTGCGGGCCAGGTAATCGGCAATGACCAGAAAGGGTTTATGGTCGAGCAGTTCTTCGTTGCGGTTTTGGCCTCCGCTGCCGGAAATGAATACCACAACAGGAGGATTTTTGCCCTTATTGGGCCTGAAAAGGGTACCGGCCAGTTGATAGTCTCCGGCCCCTTTGAATTTGACCTCTTCGGATTGGTAGGGGAAAGGAGGCTTGGGCTCCTGGGGACGCAGTACTTCTTTCTTCAGGCTATCGGTCAATTCCTGATGTGTCATGTACAGATCGGTTTTTATACCGGCCTGCTTAAACTCGCCGTTTAGATTTCCAGCAGAATCGAGTCTGGCGGTGTAGGTTATATTGGAGACTTTCAGGATTAGTACCTGGTCTTCGTAAGTGGCCGATTGCATAGGAATCCCAAAGGCTTTTTGATCGGGGCTGTCCATGATGGCCGAATATTGCCCGGCTTCATTATT
>CAZAUQ010000096.1:0-3939 GCA_964488495.1 uncultured Bacteroidales bacterium | reverse complement strand
GAGCTCTTTATTGATTTTGAGGTTTTAAATTGACCACAAATCCTCCTTCCATCTGCAAACCGATGGCCAATTCGATATAGTCCGAAGGTTGTATGGAGACAAAGGTATTTTGGTCGCTGGCTGTAATCAGAAATTCTACCCGCATTTTGTTGGTGCTTTTCAACAAGTTGATCTGATCAATCGATAAGCTGATATCTGTCGAAGTCGAAGTAAAGCCCGTGGCAAACCCGGTGGCCGGATCGATGGGACCGGCAGCGGCAATATTGCCCGAAGACACTGTAAACAAAGCCACACTGTCGGCATCCAGAGCCGTTAGTTGTAGCTTAAGATTCAGGGGAATCCGGTTTTTTATTTTCAGGTTCATGCCTACCGTTAAATCCTCCTGATCTTCGAAAAATTCCAGACTGTCGAGCGACAACTCCATGGTCGATCCTATACCCAAATTAAGGTCACTGCCAAACTGTAGGGGAATTTGCATGGAATAATCCATAGTCATCTGCGTGTTCTTTGATACAAAATGATTCTCCACCGAAGCAGGATCGGTAGCAAAACTATAGCCCATGGTGATCTGATCGGGATTGATCTTGAACAATTCGTCGGTACCGTAGGTTTTGTCTATGACAAATTGATTTTGATGCAAAACATCAGGATCTGTTGCCGGAGTCATAGTGAAACTGGCGTTGCTGAGACTTCTGCTCTCTCCTGTACCTGAATTGCTGGTGCCCATATTCAAATCAAAATCGATGGGTACTCCCAGGTTGCTTTCCGTAGTAAGCACAATTTTGGGATTGTAAAAACTCAACACATCGTTGTCGTCCAGGATATCGCCCAAGGCTTCGAAACTTATAGGCTCTGCATCGCCTGTCATCGAATAATCGACTCTGCCATAGACCACTTCATAATCCAGAGGATTAACAAAGCTCATCTCTAAATGCATCATGGTTTGAATCGGCTGATCGGCTGTCACATCTCCGCTCTGGCTGATGTCCATGGTTACTTCCTGAGTGATATCAAGGCTGTTTACGCCCGCAGCAAGTCTGAGTCTTTTCAGTTCAACATCCAGGGTATCGCCCATATTGAGTGTCCACTCGCTGAGTTTTTGGTCGTTGCTGTAGTAATCGGCCACACTGCCCTGAGGAACGAAGCGAATGCGGATGCTTTCTTTTAATTTCGGCCCGCCCAAACCTTCGGGTCTCAAAACAAAGCGTACAATGCAATTGCTAAGATCAATGCTGTCGACTGCAATCAGGCCTGTACTGAAATCAGGCAGGGTCAAGCTGGAACTGCCGCTGTAATTGTACACCATGGGAGGAATGTCAAAGGGAGTCCAGGGTGCAAAGGAGGCATCGTAGAGTGGAACACTGCTCGAAATGGGATTTACCGGCATCAGGGAAAAATCACCAAGAGCCGAAGTAAGCCCACTCATATCTATGGAGCCGGCATATTCAAAAACATAAATACCGTCTTTTACGCTAAGTGCCCCTGAATCTCCGGCCAATCCTCCCATTACGCTATCTAGTAATATGGTAGTGTTACCGATCGGAATGGCTATGGAATTGCCAAAGAGTTCCACTTCACCCGAAAGTTGTTCCAGGTCGTAGGACTGATCAATACAGGAGAAACTGAATACTCCTGTCAATGCGGCAAGGAAATGGATTAATAGAAAGCGTTTTAGTTTCATAGTCATGTTGTTTTAAATGGGAAATACGGCGCTATATGGCGCGCAATATTACTACTTTTTTTGATTCTTTAAACATGTAACCAAAAAAAAATGCTTTAACAATTAATAACCATAAAGTAGGTTTAATTGTTAAAGCATTAGAAAAGATACCGATAAATATAACTGTCTGGTATCAGTGTGAAAAATCATCAGAAAAATAAGCAGGTGCTTTTGGCCTGAGATTGTAGTTAGAAGCCATTATCTCGGCGTAAGCTCCTGTCGAACGTATGGCAATCAGGTCTCCCCGCCGGGTTTTATTGAGCACTACCTGTTTGCCAAAACAATCGGAAGATTCACATATGGGGCCTACCACATCGTATTTTTGTTCCGGTTCTTCAGAACTTATATTCTCAATCTTGTGGTAAGCCTGATACAGAGCAGGCCGTATAAGTTCTGTCATGCCGGCATCCAATACGGCAAATTCTTTCTGTATACCTTTTTTAATATACAATACTTTGGAAATCAAACTGCCGCATTGAGCCACCACCGAACGTCCGGGTTCTATATGCAAACTTTGTCCGGACCTTAATTCCAACATGTTGCGTATGGTTTGCATATAAGTAGAGAAATCAGGAACTGGCACTTCGTCCGGATAATGATAGTCAATACCCAGTCCTCCTCCCAGATTGATGTGTTGAACATAGAGCTGACGCTGATCCAGGTGATGCTGAATTTCATTCACCCGGGCACACAGGCCGGCAAAATTATTCATCTCGGTAATTTGAGAACCAATATGGAAATGCAAGCCTATCAATTCAATGTGTTGTAAATCCTGACATAAATCCAATACCTCGTCCAAACTTTGCAGGGATATACCAAATTTGTTTTCACCCAGGCCGGTGGTAATATAATGATGAGTATCGGCCTGCACATTGGGATTGATCCTCAAAGCCACTCTGGCTTTTTTGCCCAGAGCACCGGCTCGTTGGTCAATGACTTCCAGTTCGGCGGTCGATTCTACATTGAAACAAAAAATGTCCCCCTTCAGGCCCAGATCAATCTCCCAATCGGCTTTGCCCACACCGGCAAACACCACACGTGAAGCCGGGAAACCGGCCTGAAAAGCAGCCTGCAATTCTCCTCCGCTCACGCAATCGGCACCAAAACCATAAGCCTGAATTGTAGCCAGCATACGCGGATTGGCATTGGCTTTTACAGCATAATGCACTTCTATCCTGTTTCTGTCTGCTTCTTTCCGAAGTAAAGCCAGGGTAGAACGTAAAATTTCAAGATCGTAATAATAAAAAGGAGTTGGAAGAGTATTGAAACTGTTCAAGGGAAAACTTCCTTTACTATACATAATTAATACTATTTAAACAGGTGTTCGCTCAGGGCAACCAAACTACGTATTTTGTCTTCGGCCTTCACCAGCAGGGATATGTTGTGATTACTTCCTCCGTATGAAATCATCCGGATAGGAACATCTTTGAGAGCTTCCACCACTTTGGCTTCGAAACCAATGTTGTCCCAGGTCAGATCGCCTACCACACAAATAATGACCATATCGCGGTCAACGCTGACGGTTCCGATTTTTTTCAGCTCATCCATTATCTCTTTCAGGTGACTGTTGTTGTCAATAGTCATCGAAATACCCACTTCCGAAGTGCAAACCATATCAATAGGAGTGCGGTAACTCTCGAAAATTTCGAAAACCTTACGCAGGAAGCCGTAAGCCAAAAGCATACGGCCCGACTTGATGCGTATGGCCGTAATGTTTTCTTTAGCGGCTACCGCCTTGATTTTATGCTTTTCACTTTTGCCTGAAATGGTTGTTCCTTTGGCGTTGGGTTGCATAGTATTCAGTAAACGTACGGGAATCTTTTCGAGTTTGGCAGGAAGTATACAGGTAGGATGTAAAATTTTGGCTCCGAAATAAGCCAGCTCGGCCGCTTCATCAAAATTCAGAAAAGACACCGGTGATGTATTGTTTACGATTCTGGGGTCGTTGTTGTGCATGCCGTCTATGTCGGTCCATATCTGAATTTCTTCGGCCTTGACGGCTGCTCCGATCAGTGAAGCGGTATAATCGCTGCCGCCCCGTTGCAGATTATCAATTTCACCATAGGCGTTCAGGCATATAAAACCTTGGGTAATATATAAATCAGCCTCTTTGTGTTCCTCCAACAGAGCGTTCAGATGTTCGCGTATATAGATCTGGTCGGGTTCGGCATTTTTATTTATCCGCATAAATTCAAGAGCCGGCAAGAGAAAAGCGTTTA
>CAZAUQ010000095.1:0-4166 GCA_964488495.1 uncultured Bacteroidales bacterium | reverse complement strand
CTGCTGGTGGTGGACAAATCGGTGGAGCCCTATCAGGGTTGTATTGCCATCTGTTTTGTTGACGGAGAATTTACCCTTAAAAAGGTGGAAATTCATTCCGACTACGTATTACTGGTGCCGGCCAATAAAAAATTCACTCCCATCAAAGTGACCGAGGACAATCATTTTGTGATCTGGGGGATAGTCCGTTATGTGATAAAAAAACGCTGAGATGTTTGCCCTGGCCGATTGCAACAACTTTTTCGTGAGTTGCGAGCGGGTGTTCAATCCCGGTTTGAACGGCCGCCCGGTGATTGTCTTATCCAACAACGACGGTTGTGCCGTGTCGCGCAGCAACGAAGCCAAAAAGCTGGGAGTTAAAATGGGTGTACCTGTTTTTCAGATCAGGGACTTGGTGCAAAAACACCAAATAGCCGTGTTCTCTTCCAATTTTGCCCTTTACGGCGATATGTCCAGAAGGGTGCAGGAAACACTGCGCGGTTTTGCACCGGCCATCGAAATCTATTCCATAGACGAAGCTTTTCTCGATCTGAGAGGCATGGAGCATCTCGACCTGGATGCCCTGGCCAAACAGATTTCTCATACCTGCTTTCGAAACACCGGCATTCCCGTTTCCGTGGGGGTAGCGCCTACCAAAACCCTGGCCAAAATTGCCTCCAAACTTTGCAAACAATACCCCGGTCTCAGGGGAGGTTGCTTTATGCGCCGGCCCGAAGACATAGAAAAGGTGTTGAAAAAATTCCCCCTGGAAGATGTTTGGGGCATCGGCCGGCAATACACCAAAAAACTCAACGCCCTGGGCCTGAAAACAGCTTATGACTTCAGCAGTCTTTCTCCGAACAGGGTACAAAAAATGATGGGAATTACCGGGCTCAGGACCTGGAAAGAACTCAGGGCCGAAGCCTGTATCGATTTTATGCAGGCTGCTCCGCCCAAACAACAAATCTGTGTCTCGCGCAGTTTCTCCAAAGAAATTTCGGATATCAAAGAACTGGCCATGCAGGTATCGATGTTTTGCGCCATGGCCTGCGAAAAACTGCGTAAACAGGACAGCCACTGTTACCAGGCGCTGCTCTTTATCCTGACCAATCCCCACAAAGAAGAATCGCCCCGGCATTTCGAAAGCACGCTGGTCACTTTTCAGGTAGCCACCTCCAGCACCCTGGAGATCAACCGGGCAATCCTGCAAGCCCTGCAAGGTATTTTCAAGCCTTCTTACGCCTACAAAAAAGCCGGCGTCATTTTGTCGGAAATTGTTCCGGACAGCGCTATTCAGGGTTCCCTGTTTGACCGGCTGGATAGGGAAAAACACCAACGCCTGATGAAAGCAGTGGACAAGATTAACCAAAGAAACGGATACAGCAGCGTGGCGGTAGCCACCCAAAGCCTCGAAGGCGTCAAGATGAACCGCCGGCATTTATCGCCTCAGTACACTACCAAATGGAGCGACATCATCAGGGTAAAAGTGTGAAAAATACCTCTCTTTAAAGAAAATAGCCCGGAAATTTTGGAATAGCAACAAAGGAAAGTACATTTACAGCCAAACCGGAATTTAATAGGGGAAAAACAAAAAATCAAAGACCATGAAAGTACAAAGAAACTTCGATTTACTCGAAAGATATCAAGCATTGTATCCCGATAAGCAAGACGCTTTGTGTTTCAAACAAAAAGGCGAATGGAAAAAATTCAGTACCCGGGATTATGTTCAAAACGCCTTCCACACAGCTTACGGCTTACTTGAGATGGCTTACGGCAAAGGAGATAAAATAGTGACCGTGTCGGGCAACCGGCCCGAATGGAATATGATCGATCTGGGTATGGCTATGGCCGGCATAGTACATGTGCCGGTATTCACCTCACTCAACACCGACGATTACAGTTATATTCTGGAACACAGCGATGCACGTGCTGTGATCGTTTCCGATCATAAAATGTACAAAGCCGTTGCTGAGGCAGTAAAAGCCTGCAAAACCAAGCTGGATGTCTTCAGCTTCGAGGCAGTAGAAGGCCTGCGCAACTGGACTGAAATCCTGGAACTCGGTCGCATTAATGAAGAAAAACACCGCCCAACTCTGGAAAAAATCAAAGCCGGCATACAAGAAGACGATCTGGCCTCTCTGATTTATACTTCGGGCACGACAGGCAAGGCCAAAGCTGTGATGCTTACGCATCGTAATCTGGTCAGTAATTTCTTGTCTGCGGCCGAAATCTTTCAATTAAGCCCCGCGGACAATTATCTGAGCATCCTGCCCTTGTGCCATGTGGGTGGCCGCCTGGGCAATTACCAGACCCAGTACAGCGGAGCCAGTATTTATTATGCCGAAAATATGGGCACCATAGCCCGCGATTTGGCCGATATCCGGGCCGATGGTTTCGATGCCGTACCCAGGGTGTTGGAAAAGTTTTACGAGGTTATTATTTCAAAAGGTAACAAACAGGAGGGCTTCAAAAAGAAGGTCTTTTTCTGGGCCGTGGAATTGGGCCTGAAATACAATCCTCACGGCGAGAACGGCTGGCTTTATGAACTCAAACACAAAATAGCCGACAAATTGGTGTTCAGCAAATGGCGCCAGGCATTGGGAGGACGAGTGCGGATAGTCGGTTGCGGAGGAGCCAGTTTGCAGAGCAGGCTGGAGCGGGTTTTTTGGGCAGCCGGCATAAAAATCATCAACATGTACGGTTTGACGGAAACTTCGCCTATTATCACCATCAACAGGACCGAAAAGGGCAGGGTGAAACTGGGTTCGGTAGGCCTCCCCATCGCCGGTGTCGAAGTTAAAATTGCCGAAGACGGCGAAATCATTTGCAAAGGCCCCAACGTGAGCCCCGGTTATTACAAAGCCCCCGAACTTACCCGACAAGCCTACGACGAGCAGGGCTGGTTCCATACCGGAGATATTGGGCACATCGACGAAAAAGGCTTTTTGATGGTGACCGACCGCAAAAAAGAAATCTTCAAATTATCCAACGGCAAGTTTATTGCTCCCCAGGTAATTGAGACTATTTTCAAAGAAACGCCTCTCATCGATCAGATCATGGTCATCGGTGAACATCAGAAATTCGCCAGCGCTCTGATTTCTCCGAATTTTGTCTATTTCGAAGATTGGAAAAAACTCAACAACATAGCTTGTGCCAGCAGGTATGAACTGATTGAACTCCCTCAGGTGCAATCGATGTTTGCCTCGGTGGTAGAAGCCATCAACAAAAAGCTCAATCCTTACGAGCGCCTGAGCAGATACAAACTGGTCAGCGACGAATGGACGCCCGCCGGCGGAGAATTATCGCCCACCCTGAAGCTGAAACGCCGGGTCATTCAAAACAAGTACCGCGATACCATCAACCAGATTTATTCCAAATAACTAAGCTTCTTCACTGCTTGCCTGTTGAAATTGCGACATCTGTGACCTAATTGCAACAGGCAATTCGTGGAAAGCTTTTTGCTAGTAGCCTATGAAAATCATTTCAGTCAACAGCCCCCGGACGGAAAAGCTTTTTTTGGATACCGCCAGGCGTATCTACCGGGACGATAATACCTGGGTCTGTCCTCTGGACAACGACATCAAAGCTGTGTTTGATCCGGCCGCAAATACCTATTTCACACACGGGGTGGTGGAACGCTGGGTTTTGTGCGACGAACTGAATCAGCCCATTGGCAGGATAGCTGCCTTCGTTGATTTCAGTCTGGCCAACACCTACGAACAGCCCACTGGCGGAATGGGCTTTTTTGAATGCATCAACGACCAAAAGGCCGCTTTTTTGCTTTTTGACACCGCCCGCGAATGGTTAAAGGCTCAGGGAATGGAAGCCATGGACGGCCCGATCAATTTCGGAGAAACCGATAAATACTGGGGGCTGCTGGTGGATGGATTCACTCATCCTTCTTTTGACGTGCCTTACAATAAGCCCTATTACCAGGCATTTTTCGAGGCTTACGGATTTGAGGTTTATTACAAAATGGAAGGTTTTCATCTGGACATTACCCGGCCTTTACCCGAACGACTGGGGAAAATAGCCGAACGATTGGTAAATAAACCGGAGTATTCTTTTGAACATTTTCGCTGGAAAGAGTCCGAAAAATACATCAACGACTTTGTGGAGGTCTTTAACGAAGCCTGGGCTTCGTTCAAACAGCATTTTGAGCCGCTGGATCCCCAATACATCAGGCA
>CAZAUQ010000094.1:0-4365 GCA_964488495.1 uncultured Bacteroidales bacterium | reverse complement strand
GGGTATACACCGGATTATTAGCCACTACATCGTTGGGATAGAAGAGGTTGTTCAGCAGGTTTACCGTTATCACCTGACCGGGAACCATATCAGCGGTTGCAGGCAAGGTTAGCTTTGAATGCGGGAAACCGGTCCTGCCTCCTCTTTCGTAGAAGATATTGTTGTTGATGTCGATCGTAGCATCGTGTCCACCCAGGTTCTTGCCGTAGCCGATGAACTGTCTGGCATTGGTTCCGTTGCCTCCGAATTTGTAGAAGAGGTTATTTTCGATAACTACTTTGAATTCAGGAGCGACGGTGTCGGTCGTACCGGCTCTTCCAATGTTGAAGGCCTGACTGTTTCTCCAGGTATTGACAATATTGTTACGGAAAGTGAACTTGTCAAATTCGTAAGTGTTCTTGTCACTGAGCTGGAAGAAGTGTCCGGATTGTGCTTTGGTAGAGTCGTTGTCAACTCCGCAGTTTTCTACCAGCGAATGTTCCATAATGAATTCTTCTACCAGGGCGCCGTTGGCGATGTTATTGGTAGCAAGAATGAGTTGTGCCAGCGGCAGGTTTTTGAAACTACAGTTGCGCACAATCATAGCGGTCGTAATGGAGTCAGCTGCTCTGAAGTAGAAAGGAGAGTAGGTGTTTGCGTTGTAACTCGTAAATACTGAGTCAGCATTGAATTCCAATCCTTCGTAGAGCAAGGTGGCGGCTTTAACTCCGTTGCTGGAAGTTAAACGTCCTGCCAGTACAGGATTGTGTCCCTCGGCATTCTTAATGGTAAGGTTGCCACCTGTCTGCGGGAACCTGAATCCTGAGTTGCCCAAGAGATAAATACCCTTTTCGTCGGTGCAATTTTGCAGTTCAATGGTGATGTCAGCTGCTTCGTATTCGGTATAAGCCAAAGCTTCGGTGAGTTCCTGCATATTCTTGACGATGGCACCTGTGGGTTGCTCAATGAAGGCAGGGGTATAGTAAGTGCTATAAGCACCAACATACGTACCCTCGGTACCTGCTGTATAAAGCGGACAAGATTTTTTGGAAAGCGATACACCGGGAACAATGACCATGCCGGGGAAGTCTGACATGAACAAGTCGTTACGGTTGTGAATGATCGTTGAATCTTCCGGAAGAAGCCTCAGGTTGACATAATAAGTGGTGTCTTCGGGAGTAATCAACGGATCCATGGCAACAACAGTATCGGGATAGAAGAAGTTGTTCAGTACGTTGACTGTCAAGCTCTGTCCTTCGGCCGGTGCGAAAACGGCTAATTTACTTTGCTGGAATTTTTCGTAACTCCAACGTTCGTAGATGATGTTGTTGTTGATATTGATTACACCGTCCAAACCACCCAGGTTCTGAGTGTATTCCAGGAAGTTTCTTTCGCTGGTCCCTTGACCTCCAAGTTTATAGAAAGTATTGTTGCTAATGTCTACTGTGAAGTTGGGTGCCAGCGTATCGGCTGCAGCAGTGGTTCCCTTTCTGGGTATATTGAAGAGCTGGTTGCCATGGAAACTCTCTACATAGTTTTCCCTGAATACAAAGTGGTCCATTTCGTAATTGTTGCTGTTGACCATTTGAATAAAGGTATTGCCATGAGTTCCGGCAGGTCTGTTCCAGCCCATATCGATAAATTCATTGTATTCGAATACAATATTTTTAACGACTGCACTGGCGCAGTTGTTTGAACGGAATATCCTCTGATAATTCAGGTTTCTGAAACTACAGTTTCTAACCGTATAATCACCCAAAACAGAGTCGGCTCTTAATACGCCAAAAGGTTGATAAGCTTCGTTGTTAAATCCCGGCAGAGTGGAGTCACCTCCGTTCCAGCTCAAACCTTCGAAAGTGAGGTTTTTCACCTTCATACCGTTGCTGGAGCTAAAGCTACCCCAGATTTGAGGATGAGCTCCTTCGGCTGCTTTGATGGTCAGGTCGCCACCGGCTTGCGGGAAGGCTGTACCAGTTCCGATCATGTAGATGCCGCCTTCGTCAGCACAATCTTGCAACTCAATCACAATGTCTTTGGTGGCATAATTGCTATACCTCAGAGCATCGATGAGTTCTTCGGCGGTGCTGACTGAAGCTCCGGTAGCAGTTTTGGTAAAGGAAGGATAGAAATTATAGTAAGTCAGGCTTACGTTATCGATACCAACCCAGTTGTTGGTGGCTTCTTCCATTACAATACCAATTTCCAGTCTGTTGTCGGTTACCCGGGTCATTACCTGGTGGAAAGTAGGCGTAGTAGTATTAGCTAACACCTTGTCTCCATTAGCATAGAGATACAGGCCGCTTCCGCCGTTGTTGCAGAATACTGCAGCTTTGAGCAGGTAGTCTCCGTTGGGGATATTTTCGATGACCTGATACATCTTGCCGGTATAGGCAGAAGGATGCCAGTTTTCCCAGAAAGGAACGGTAAAATCTCCTGTTTGATTGCTGGCACGGGCACTGTTTTGTGCACCAGTCGTGGTTGTCCATCCCTGGAGATTATCGGTAAAGGTAGGATTGACTACCAGGCCGGTTACAATAGGTGTGGTTTCTGAAGCCAAAGCCAATTCAAAGGCGTTGTTGGCAACAGCCAATGCGGCAATTTGTACAGCCGGATCAATCTTGGCTGCGGTCCAGGCTGCCAATGCTGCGTCGATGGCAGTGCGGAAAGCAACGGCACCGGGAGCTTCTGCGTTGTATTTAACTTCCGAAGAATCGATGGCGGCTTTCAGCGTTTCGTAGCCGGCAATAGAAGCTTTGGCATCTGCGAGTGCGGTGGCCATTTCAGCTCCGGATGCTTCCAACTGAGATTTGACAGCAGGAACGGCGGCAACGGCAGCTGCTGCATTTGTTCTGGCAGCAGTCAGGGCTGTGGCAACCGATTCTTTCATCTTAAGAGTCAATAAGGAATCGGCTTCTTCAATTTGAGCATTCAGCACATCGATCATGGCCGTGGGATCAAAGCCCAGATAGCTGAGTTTGATTTCGTCCATAGCTATCCAGTTGACGTCTGCACTTTCAGCTTTAATACCAATTTCGGCTGTTCCTGCAGTTACCATGAAAGGAACTGTAAGTACAGTGTCTACAAAAGTTCCCGAAAGGGCATCGTTGGCATACACATGCAGATTGTCTGTGGCTCCGCCTTTTCCCTGGGCAGCAGCGGTCAGTTCATACTTTCCGTTGGGCAGGTCGTTGATAACCTGATAGATTTTGCCGGTCATGGGTTTATTTGACTCAGGAGTCCAGCCTTCGAAATAGGGAGGTGTGCCCTTGGCAAATAAAGCGTCGGTACCAGTCCCCTGATTGGGAACCGTGCTTGTAAACGACCAGGTCCAACCGATTTTGCCCTGATTGGCACCTGGATTGACTACTTTGAATGTCAGGTCCATCGGTTCGGTCGGTGAGGCATTGGCCACGTTGTAGTTGTACATGGCTGTTTCCAGCTCATCGCCTGCAAGGCGGAGAGCATCAAGAGCAGCCATCATGGTTTCTGTGGCACCCAGAGGGCAAGTAATGGGAACAGCCTCGAAAGCAGTAATAGCTGTCTGTAAAGCAGCAGCTTCTTCGCCTGTGCCGTCTCCGTAGAGTGCGTGGGCATCAGTTAATAATGCGGCTCTCTGGTTTAACACACTGGGAGGGAAACTTGTTCCTGAAGCAACAAGCCTTACATCGTCCACATACATACGATTTTGGGCAACTGTGGGAGATTTGGCTGTTGCAGAGATTAAAACAGGGCTGCCTTCTTCGACAACAAAAACCATCTCAATGTTTTCCCAGCCTGCACCCACAGGTGACGCTGTCAAAGTGTCAACGTTTGTGGCAACACCCAGAATGGCCTTATGTCCATCCGGCGAAGCCACCTTGAAGCTGACCACATTATAGCCTGCAGGTAGATTAGCGATCTCTTGTTTCAGTGTAATGAGATTAGCGGTCCAGCGCAAACGGGCATAGTAAAACTGAGTGCCTTCCTGAGCTCCGAGAGCTAATACATTGCCGTCAACATCATTACCACTCGATACCAGTCCCTGGTCAAACGTATCGTTAGTGGGATAATCGATTGCCCATCCTTCGGGAGTTGAAATGCTCTTACCAGCTCCGGGAATTAAAGTAGAAACAGCCGATTCAAATCCAGCATTCACCAACATCAGTTCCGTCACGTCTGTGCCTTCGGCCGCGAAAACTTTGATACGGGAAATCCAAGTACCACCGTTACTGTAGGTGTATTTGCCTGTACTGCTTGTAGGAGTTATTTTCACAACCACAGATGCGTTTATTCCCAGTTTTACAGGAATTTTCATCAGGTTGTAAGAGCTAGCTCCTACCCAGGTTGTGTCGGCGTTGACATCATTGGTAATGAGAATACCTCTGCCACCTGTTCCCCATGCTTCTA
>CAZAUQ010000093.1:0-4610 GCA_964488495.1 uncultured Bacteroidales bacterium | reverse complement strand
TAGTGCAAGATTTGTTAGTTCTTAAAAAGGTACTTATATTTGTACCTGATTAATAACTTAAAAAGCTACAGATATGATTGCTGCAAACTATACCGAATTTAGGACAGGATTAAAAAAGTTCCTTGATAGCGTTGAAAAGAACAACGAAACTTTGATCATCAAAAGGGGAACAGGAAACGGAACTGTTATGATTTCATTGGACGAATATAATTCAATAATGGAGACAGTTCATCTTTTAAGTTCTAAAGCCAATGCTGATAGACTTTACGAGTCAATTAAGCAAATCAAAGAAGGAAAGAAAGTTCGTAAGAATCTAATTGAAGAGAAATGATAATTACTTTCTCTAAAAACTCGTGGGAGGATTACACTTCTTGGCTCACAGAAGACAAGAACATGTTGAAAAAGATTAACGAATTAATTCGAGACATTCAAAGAACTCCATTTGAAGGCAAAGGTAAACCAGAACCATTGAAGTATGATTTATCCGGATTTTGGTCGCGTAGAATTGACAGAGAACATAGATTAGTATATCAAGTAAGGGATGAAGAAATTCTAATTTATAGCTGTAGATATCATTACGATAAATAAAAACACACGCGGCCTAACACTAGCCAAAGTACAGCCACCCCATGCTTCGCAATGGGGCGCCCGAACGCAAAACCCCGAACCGTTATGCTTCATGCTCGGAAACTGCACTGCCATAATGATTTGACGATAAATATGAGTATATTTGTGTTTAAATAATCTGATTAAATGAGAATAACTGAAAGAAAATATTTAGATACTTATATTCAGACAATTGGACATGAAATCCCAAAATTAATTCAGCATTTTGATTTTTCTGAAAACAATAGAGATTTTGACTATTTGACAAAATCATCTGCTGTTTATTCTTCTAATATTGAAGGAAATAGTATTGATTTGAACTCTTATATGAACTATGAATTGAACAAAGATAAATTCAAGCTTGGAAAAGAGATAAAGGAAATTGAGGATTTAATTGAGGCATACGAATTTGCCCAAAAAAACAATTTGAATGAGGCTAATTTATTGACTTGTCATAAAATTTTCTCGGAGACTTTACTGATTAAAAGCAAAAGAGGAAAATACAGGATTGAGCAAGTTGGAGTTTACGGCAAGTCAGGATTAGCTTATATGGCAATTGAACCTGAATTTGTTGAGCAGGAAATGAAAACATACTTCATGGATATTGAAGAATTAATTTATTCGAACCTAAGCGAAAAAGAAGTTTTTTATTTTGCTTCGTTGATTCATTTAAGATTTGCACATATCCATCCATTTCGAGATGGAAACGGAAGAGCGGCAAGATTAATTGAAAAGTGGTTTATCACAGAGAAACTGGGACGTGATTTTTGGAAAATATCCTCAGAGGAATATTATAAGCTAAACCAAGCCAGATACTATGAGACAATAAATTTAGGAGTAAATTATTACGAACTGAATTACGACAACTGTTTGGGTTTTTTAGAAATGCTTCCAAATAGTTTAAGATAAAGCACAAAAGAACATGACAAAAAGAATCTTACTGTGGGTGATTGCCTTGCTTGGAATAGGCTTAGGTGTAAAGGCAGCAGATGTATCAACTTTGACCTGGAGTCAGGTCTGTTCCGGCCAAATGGGCTCCGAATGGTATGGCTCGGCAGAGGCTCAGGCAATTGCCGACATTGTACTTAGTGTGCAGAAAACAAACGGTGGCTGGATGAAAAACGACCAGCTGCACAAACTTTCGGCCTCGGAATTGGCCACGTTGCAAGCCGATCGCAACGGGCGTTCCTGCCTTGACAACTATGCAACAACTCAGGAAATGCGTTTCCTGGCCAAAGTTTACCAGGCCTGTAAGATTGAGAAGTACCGCACGGCCTTTGGCAATGCTCTGCAACTGATTTTTACCGCCGAAAAGAGTAATGGTGGCTGGTCGCAATACCTGCCTCTGTCCGGCAATGGAAGTTACCACGACTACATCACCTTCAACGACGACCTGATGACCAACGTCATGAAGCTGCTTCGCGATATTCACAGCAATACCGGCGATTTTATGGACATCATTGATGAAACTACCCGCGAACGTTGTCTGACATCGTTCAACAAAGGCCTTGAAGTGATTTTAAAATGCCAGATAGACGACAACGGAACCAAGGCTGCCTGGTGTGCCCAACACGATCCTGTAGACTTCCTGCCAACAGAGGGGCGTCCTCATGAACTTCCCTCTGTCAGTGGCTGCGAGTCGGCCGCCCTGCTCTCGTTTCTGATGACGATTCCCAAGCCTTCCCCCGAATTGCAAGAGGCCATCACGGCGGGAGTCACCTGGCTTGACGCACATAAAATCGAAGGTAAAGCCATCGAAGACTATACCAATGGAGACGGCGTAGCCGACCGTCGTATCGTCGACAGGGCCGGCAGCGCTATATGGGGACGCTTCATCCAATTGGGTGGCGAGAAAGGCAGGGAGGCTTACGACAAGCTGTTCAATAAATTGCAAAGTACCAACAAGAGTCGCAGTTACACCTACGGTGGGGTGGTTTACACCTATAAAGAATACGAAATCGCCACCACATCCTACCGGGAAGACAAAGCGTATGAGCCCATTTTTGCCATCTACTCCAACGATTACGCGCATCTTTTTTACCGTTTCCTTTACAACTACGAAGACAGTCCCCCTGTTGTAGACAGCAAAGGACTCCCCGTTGCCACCTCGCTAATGGCCGAAAACCGCAGGAGCTACCAGTATCTCGGAAGCTGGGGCCTGAATGTCATCAACGCAGAATACCCTGCCTGGAAACAGAAGATTGATGCCCAGAATGAAGCCGGTGACGCGACACTGTACGAGCTGTCTTCGGTCACCTACGAATCGAGCGAGACCACAAGCTATACCTTTAAAGAAGGTTTCAGCATCTCAAATACAGGAGGGAAAAACTACGCAACCGGCAGCTCCAACACGGTGAAGTATTCAGCGAATGTAGACTACACTATTGCTATCCCTCAGGGCCTGTCGGTCGGGAAAATCACCTTCTATGGCTACGATAATTACGATGTGGACGCTTACCTCAGTCAACTGAACGGCGTTTCGTACACATCGACAGACTATGTGTTCCCTGCAAAAGTTGGCACCACGCCAACGTTTGTAACACATACCTTTGACCTTGCGTCAAATCCTGCTACCGGCACGCTCCGTTTCAGGCTTGGTTCCAAGCAATGCTGCCTGATTATTACCCTCTATTGCACCACGCCATCCGGCCTGAAAGAACTAATAGAAATAAAACAGCCTGCGCCGGTCAAGCGGTTTCTGAATGGACGGATTGTAATTGTCAAAGACGATAAAATATACGACTTGAACGGACAGCAGCAACAAATAGAGATGTAAAAGCAGAAGTATAGTGAAAATTGAAAAAATCATCGAAACACAAGTAAACCGGAAATTGAAATTGATTACACTTTGAACAAATTCCATACTCAATAATTAATGGATAAGCACACTAAAAACCTGAATCAATTTTACAATCAGACCGGGATGATGATTGTCCTTAATTTCGACAAATCGCCTCAATTCAGAGGTTTTGACCCCATGCATGCCGAAGCCATTAACGACAGTCTTGTTTAATTGTGATTAGACAAAAATTCGTTTGGCAACACCTCAAAAAACTGCGGCTTAGCCTTGAGCCGCATGCCGGGAAATCCGTTTTACTATTAAACAATGAGTTCAAAATGGAAACGATCATAGACAAAATACGAACGGAATTAAAACAGAATATTGACGAGAAAACTCTGGCAACCAGTCAACATTTCTTCAAAGAAAAAATAAAGTTTTATGGGGTCAAAGTTCCAGCTGTAGACAAGATCAGTAAGGAGAATTATAAACTGATTGAATCTAAGCCAAAATCAGATATCTTTGAGTTCTGTGATAAAAAACAAGGCTGTTATGCCTCGCACAGCCTTACGTTATGCCATTGAGAAAATGCCAAAAGAATGGAAAAGCAAGGCGATGGAGAAATAAAAACAAGAGTATATGAAAAACAACAATTGCGAAAAACTTCTTGGGAATCCCGGACAAATTCCGGGCGAAAAACTGTTTAAAGAGATTTTAAGCGAACAGTTGCTCACAAGCTATCGGGGAATGCTCAAAATCATTTCGGAAATGAAGCTTCTGGCAGAATGGAGATATTACAACGATGGCAAATCCTGGCTTTGGAAAATAACAGATAAGAAGAAAACAGTAGTGTGGATTTCTCTATGGGAAAGTCATTTCAAAGCGAGCTTCTACTTTACCGAAAAAAACCGGAGTGGTATAGAGAGTTTAGCTATTGACAAAGAAATAAAGGATACTTTTTCCAATACAAAATCCACCGGGAAACTAATCCCAATAACTCTTGAATTAGCAAAGCTCTCCGACCTGGAAAACTTCAGGAAATTGATCGACTTTAAACTATCACTCAAGTAATAGGGAATAATGCACTTACATTCCGAGAGGAATAGAGGATACACCAACAGGAGTGCAACTGTAAACCCCGGCCGAAGCGAAAGCCTACCGCAGTGAAAGCCCGGCCCCGAAGCCGATATATAGACACGGCGCCCGAAGCGCGCAGAGGCCGGCA
>CAZAUQ010000092.1:2719-4637 GCA_964488495.1 uncultured Bacteroidales bacterium | reverse complement strand
TGCGCTTCGATTACCGGGGCGACCGCGCTGTCTGCATGATGAAGGGGGAACTGCGCAGCGACAATCTTTATACCAGCGGCTCCTGGACCTTGGGCCTCAAACGCTATCAGGCCGATTTGAAAGAGAATGAAATGTATTTTTATTTCATTCCCATGCAGAAAGAAGCTCCCTACCTGCGTTGGCTCGATGCGGAAGTGCTGCCCGATTTTGGCGAACGCAAATCATTTCTGGAGGTCAAAGAGCCTGAGATCATTAGTGAATACAAATTGAAAATTGAGATAGAATAAGGCCTTTGACCAAGGAGATTATCTGTGAGTATAAATTGAAAATTTAACTGCAATAAATCGTTTACATCAAGGCGATTGTAAAAGCCGACAGGTCAAAGCCGACAGGTCAAAGCCGACGGGTCAAAGTCGGGAAGCCGAAGCCGACAGTCCAAAGTCCGGAAGTCAAAGCCCGGAGGCTAAGGTCGCCTGGAGAAATTAAATAAACTTATTAGCGAAAATAGCGAAAACAGAGAGATTAAATAAACTTTTATGACAAAATTCAACACAAAGTACGTTTTGGGCCTTTCGATGGTGTCTGCCATGGGCGGATTGCTGTTTGGCTACGATTGGGTGGTGATTGGCGGAGCCAAACCTTTTTACGAATTGTTTTATGCCATCAGCGATTCACCGGTGCTGCAGGGCTGGGCTATGAGCAGCGCACTCATTGGTTGTGTGTTTGGGGCGATGATGGCCGGCAGGACTGCCGATAAATTCGGACGCAAAAAATTGCTGATCGCTGCAGCGATCCTGTTTATCTTTTCGGCTGTTACAACAGGACTGGTCAACCAATTATCGTGGTTTGTCATTTATCGTTTAATCGGTGGCATAGGCATAGGCATAGCTTCTACCATTTCGCCGGTTTATATTGCCGAGATTGCTCCGGCCGGCAAACGGGGTTTGTTTGTATCGATCAATCAGCTGACCATAGTGCTGGGAATTCTGGCAGCTCAGATTACCAATATGCTAATCGCTCAGCCGGTGGCCGAAAGCGCTCTGGCGCAAGACATCCTGAATTCCTGGAACGGACAATGGGGCTGGCGTTTTATGTTCTGGGCCGAATTGGTACCGGCTCTGGCCTTTTTTATTCTGATGTTTCTGGTACCCGAAACCCCGCGTTTTCTAGCCAAAGCCGGCCAGCCCGAACAGGCTGCTGCTATTCTTTCAAAGATAGGAGGAGCCGACTACGCCCGGGAGGCTATGGTTCAGATCAAAGACAGCCTCAAAGACAGCCCGAAGGAAAGTACGGAAAAAATCTCGCTGCGGCCTTTGTTCGATAAACGGGTCGCTCCCATTGTGCTGATTGGGGTGGTATTGGCTGCCTTTCAGCAATGGTGCGGCATTAACGTCATTTTTAATTACGCCCAGGAGGTGTTCACTTCGGCCGGCTATTCGGTAAACGATATGTTTATCAACATTGTCATTACCGGCAGTGTAAACCTGGTGTTTACCCTGGTAGCCATGGGTACGGTAGATAAATGGGGACGCCGTAAGTTGATGTTGCTGGGTTCCGGCGGCCTGGCTCTGATTTATTTATTGGTTGGTTTGTTTTATTTTTTGAACGTCAGCGGCTGGCCACTACTCTTGCTGGTGGTGTGTGCCATAGCTGTTTATGCTATGTCGCTGGCTCCCATTACCTGGGTGGTGCTGTCGGAAATTTTTCCCAACCGGCTGCGGGGTCTGGCCATGTCGGTGGCCACCTTTGCGCTTTGGGTGGCTTCTGCACTGCTGGTGCTAACTTTTCCCCTGCTCAATAAGGCTTTTGGTGCTTCGGGAACATTCTGGATTTACGGCATCATTTGCATCGCCGGCTTCGTTTACATCTATTGCTTTTTGCCCGAAACCAAGGGTAAATCACTCGAAGAAATCGAACA
>CAZAUQ010000092.1:0-2619 GCA_964488495.1 uncultured Bacteroidales bacterium | reverse complement strand
ATATGGCAGGAGTTGGTCACCATTCCGACCTACGAGACAGCGGAACCCGAAAAAAATCCCATATTTCTCGAAAAGAGGGTGTATCAAGGCAGTTCCGGCGCGGTATATCCTTATCCGGTCGTCGAAAAGATCTCGGATGTCAAGGCAGACAAAGAATGGCTGGCGGTATTTCTCGAAAATGATTACCTCAAAATAATGGTCTTGCCCGCTTTGGGCGGCCGCATTCAAATGGCTTACGACAAAAGCAAACAACGTCATTTTATTTATTACAACAGCGTTATCAAGCCTGCATTGGTCGGTCTGACCGGGCCCTGGATTTCGGGGGGCATCGAGTTCAACTGGCCGCAACATCACCGGCCTTCGACTTACGAGCCCTTGGATTATGTGTTGCAGGAGAATCCCGACGGCAGCGCCACTGTCTGGTGCAGTGAGTTGGAGCGCATGTCGCGCACCAAAGGCATGGCAGGCTATACCTTGTATCCCGATAAAGCCTACATTGAGATCAGGGTGAAGATCCACAACAGAACCAACTTGCCTCAGACCTTCCTGTGGTGGGCCAATCCGGCCGTTAAAGTGAACGATCATTACCAATCGGTTTTTCCGCCCGATGTGCATGCCGTTTTTGATCACGGCAAGCGCGATGTATCTTCGTTCCCCATTGCCAGGGGCACTTATTACAAGGTAGATTATTCACCGGGCACCGACATTTCGCGTTACAAGAATATTCCGGTGCCCACCTCCTATATGGCTGTCAACTCAAAGTACGATTTTGTGGGCGGCTACGAGAACGACAGCCGAGGCGGCCTTTTGCATCTGGCCAGTCATCATGTATCGCCCGGCAAGAAGCAATGGACCTGGGGCAACGGCGATTTTGGCAGGGCCTGGGATCGCAACCTCACCGACCAGGATGGCCCTTATATTGAGCTGATGTGTGGGGTTTATACCGATAATCAGCCCGATTTTTCCTGGCTGGCTCCCAACGAGGAGAAGTCTTTTGAGCAGTATTTTATGCCCTATCGCGATCTGGGCCTAGTGAAAAATGCCAACAAAGAAGCCCTGCTCAATTTGGAACTTCAAGGACAAAAAGTTGAGATTAAATTTTATACAACAGGGATTTACCCCAAGGCCCAAGTGGAATTGTCGGCCGGGGGCAAAGCCCTTTTCACCGATTGCTACGATGCTTCACCCCTGGTTTCTTATCAAAAAAGTCTGGTTCTGCCCGGGGGGCTCAGTTACCAAGACTTGTATCTGTCGCTCAAAGACCTGGAAGGCAGAACATTGGTGGCCTGGCAGCCTGAAAAGCCTCAGTCAGAGAACATTCCCGAGCCTGCCAAAGCCGCTAAAGCTCCCGAAGAGATCAGCAGTCTGGAGCAATTGTATTTGACCGGTTTGCATCTGGAGCAATACCGGCACGCCACTTTTAGCCCGCCGGATTATTACAACGAAGCCCTGCGCCGTGAGCCTGGCGATATCCGTTGCAACAATGCCCTGGGTGTGTGGTTGCTGCGCAGAGGTAAATTTGTCGCTGCCCAACAACATTTCGAAAAAGCCATAGCCACCTGGACAGAGCGCAATCCCAATCCTTACGACGGCGAAGCCTTATATAATCTGGGTTTGTCGCTGCAATTTCAGGACAAGACCGAAGAGGCTTATGCTGCTTTTTATAAAGCTACCTGGAACGCCGCCTGGCAGAATGCCGCTTATCTGCATCTTGCGCAGATCGACGCTGCCCGCGGCGATTTTTCGACCGCTCTGGAGCAGGTGAGTAAGTCGCTTGCCCGCAACAGCAACGACCAGCGGGCTTTGCATCTGAAAATTACCTTGCTGCGCCGTTTGAGCAACACAGACTCAACCCGGCAGCAGACAAAGCTAGTCACCCGGCAGACCGGACAAGCACGGCAACAGATAGAACAAGCCTGGAAACAGACTGAGCAAGCCCGGCAACTGGCCGAACAGGCTCTTTCCCTGGACGCTTTCAACTTTGGCGCGCTGTATGAGTACTATCTGCTTACGGGCGATCAAAACCGCCTGGAAACTTTTACCGGCCGTATCCGCAACAATATTCAGAACTACATGGAATACGCCCTCGACTATGCGGCGGCCGGCCTGTGGGCCGAAGCCACTGAATTGCTGAGCCTGGGGCTGGAGAAAGCGGGAGAATATCCTCTGGCCCGCTATTTTTTAGGCTGGTTCAGCTATAAGCAGGGAGACAAAAAGGCTGCTCTTGCGGCTTTCGAAAAGGCTGAACAGGCTTCGCCTGCTTATTGTTTTCCCCATCAGGCGGAAGCTGTTCCTGCCTTGATGCTGGCCATGAAAATAAATCCGGCCGGAGCCAAGGCGTATTATTACCTGGGTAATTTTTGGTATCATGCACGCCAATACGCCGATGCGGCCGAATGCTGGGAAAAATCGGCCGAACTGGATGCTTCTTTCCCTACGGTTTTCAGGAATCTGGCGTTGTACAATTTCAACAAGGCCGGGCAGGCCGACAAGGCTCTGGCCTGCATGGAAAAAGCCTTTGCCCTGGAGCCCGGCGACGCCCGGGTGCTGATGGAACTGGACCAGCTGTATAAACGCCTGAACCGCGACATCAGGCAACGTCTGGACTTTTTGGAGCAA
>CAZAUQ010000091.1:0-4802 GCA_964488495.1 uncultured Bacteroidales bacterium | reverse complement strand
TTTATATTTTTTATCTGATTGATTATTAATAGGTTGATTGATTTTTGAACGGAGTATTGTATATTTGGATCGTCCCGAAAACGGAGCACAATTATTGAATTGCCTGACAGAGTGGTTTGATTTTTATAACCATAAAAGACCACATCAGTCTTTGAATTATGAGACTCCGGAAATAGTTTATCATGCAGCGGCATGAATAAGAGAAAGAAAGATGAAGTTTCTGTTAAATCTACACCTTAAACATGGAGATAAACTGTTTGAATTATTACAGGCATTATACCCTCCTGCTGGAAGGAAAAATCGTTCAAACCGGAAAACTTCTTAAAAAATAAGCCCGGAAGGAGCTAATGACCTATTATACAGGGATCAGCAAATTTTTGATCCCATTGTACAATTAGCCAGTATATTTTCTACCTTTGAGTCGCTGAAGCAAGGAAAGGGCAGCCTTTTTTCAGCGCATATAATATACTGCCTGTTAAAGATTTATATGAACAATAATGTACTGGTATTGCTCGACTCACTGCGTGACTGGGCTCCTTATTACGAAACCAGTAGCCTTCATACCGTTTCGGAATACCTGCAATACAAAAGCAGCGAAAAGAGTCGCAAGCTGGTGATTAATCTGAGCAACGATTACAGTTACAATTCCGAAGGCTATTACTGTTCGCTGCTGGCTCAAACCAGAGGGCATCAGGTCATTCCCGGCATCGACATCATCAATAAACTCGAAAGCGGCACAGGTATCCGGATGGATCAAAACCTGCAGCGGATCTGCCATCAGTGGATACAGACGCACGAATCGCCCGAAGATACCTGGAGTATGGTTATTTACTTTGGTACCTGCAAAGAGAAAGGACTGGAAAAAATTGCCCGCTTTATTTTTGAGCATTATCCCTGCCCCATCCTCAAAGTAGTATTCAACAAACGATCCCGAAATCAAATAGAAAGCGTGCAGGCTATGCCGCTGAGAGAACTCAGCGACGAGCAGCAAACCGCCTTTGCCGAAGCGCTCGACCGTTTTAGCCAGCGCATCTGGCAACAGCCCCGTTCCACAAAAGCCAACCGCTTTAGCCTGGCTATACTTTACGATCCCGAAGAGAAGTTTCCGCCCAGCAACAAGCAGGCCTTGAAAAAGTTTACTGAGGTGGCCAAGAAAATGCACATTCATACGGAATTCATCACCGAAGAAGACGCCAACCGACTGATGGAGTTTGATGCGCTGTTCATCCGCACCACCACTTCGCTCAACCACTATACTTTTCATCTGTCGCAATTGGCGGCACAACACGGACTGGCAGTAATTGACGACCCTATATCCATAATTCGCTGCACCAACAAAGTCTACCTGAACGAATTGTTCGAGAAGGAAAAAATTCCGGTTCCGCCCTCGATGCTGTTGTTTAAATCCAAACGTCCTTCGTTCGAAGAAATTACCGATAACATCGGTTCTCCCTTTATTTTGAAAATACCCGACGGTTCCTTTTCGATCGGTATGGTCAAAATTGAATCAGAGGCAGCGCTGGACGAAGCCCTGGACAAACTCTTCGAAAAATCGGCCATTCTGCTGGCTCAGGCTTTTACTCCTACCGAATTTGACTGGCGTGTAGGCGTGCTCAACGGTGAACCTCTCTATGTCTGCAAGTACTACATGGCCAAAGGCCATTGGCAGATTTATCACCATTTCCAGTCGGGACGCAGCTACAGTGGCATTGTGGAAACCATACCCATTTATCAGGTGCCGCGTACCATCATCGAGACCGGAGTTAAGGCGGCATCGCTGATTGGCAAAGGCTTGTACGGCGTAGACCTCAAGATGGTCAAAGACAAGGCCATGGTGATAGAAATCAACGACAATCCCAGTTTAGACCACGGCTGCGAAGATATCGTGCTGGGCAACGAACTTTACTACCGCATATTGGATTATTTTGAACGGTCCCTGAACAACAAAGAACGATTCTGAGTATGCTGATCCGCCGGGCAACAAAAGCCGACCTGGAGGCTGTAGTCAAGATCGAAGACAGCTCCTTCGAAGCGGAGCGCTTTAAGCGCTCTCAATTGCTTTACCTCATCACCAAAGCCCGTGGCTTGGTTTGGGTACTGGAACTGGAAGGAGAAGTGGCCGCATACCTCTCGGTATTAACCCACAAAAGTCATCACAGCCTGCGCATCTATTCCATTGCTGTAGATCCTGCGCACCGGGGGAAAAAACTGGGCCAGGCTCTTATTGATAAAGCGATAGCTTACGCCAGGGAGCTCCGTTTGCCTTCTCTCAGCCTGGAAGTGAATACCGAAAACAGCCCGGCCTTAGCCCTGTATACCTGCAATGGTTTTGAGGCTGTTGAAATACTCGAAGATTACTATGGCAAGGGGGAGAATGCGTTGAAAATGATCAAACAGCTCTGAGATTCCGGGGGCTTTGCCACCGGAGCCGGATAAAACGAGCTTTGATTCGCTTTTCTTAAAGGCTATTCCAACTTTTCCCGGTCTATCTCCATATCGCTCAAATGCAGTTCCAATGCCTTGACCGAAATCTGAATTTCGAAGACCGAAACACCCAGCGAGGCAATCAGCAGTAAAATAGCCAGCCCGAAAACATATACCGCCGGCAGTTGCAAGCCCACGTAAATCAAAAACATGGTAACTACACAAAGAAAGAGGCTGCTGATGCCCAGCAGCTGCATGGCTCTGGTCATATACAGACGTTTTCGGAGATTGGCAATCTGAGCGGCTTTCACTTTGTCGGGGTCTTCGAGGTACTTGTCCTTGAGTGTTCTGACCACCTGAGCATACGATAGAAAGCGATTGGTATAGGCCAGCAACAGCAAGGAGATGGCCGAAAACAAAAAGGTCGGGGTGATGAGACTGAGTTCTTCCATAAATTTATTGAATTACAGAGAATTATCTCTAATAAAAACGATTGGTATGCTATTCCCTGCAAGCTTGCTCTTCGCTGTCGAAAATCGAGAAGACCGAAGAGAAGCCGGAAATATCGAAAATTTCTTTGATGCCCGGCTGCATGCCGTAAAGCAGGAGTTTTCCTCCGCTGGCCATCATTCTTTTCTGTATGCTCAAAAATATTCTTAAGCCTGAACTGCTTATGTAACTAAGTTTGCTGCAATCGAGGTAAATTATTTTTACTCCTTCACCGAATAACTTTTCGGCAAGCTGTTCAAATTCATTGTAATTAGTGGTGTCAATCCGGCCGTCTATGGTCACTTTTATGCCTGCTCCGAGAGTACTTGTTGTTGTATTCATTCTGTTGTTGTAGTTGTTATTATGATTGTATTTTTGTTTGAATTATTATAAGTCCGCCAGTATAGAATCTACTAGTCAAAGTTCTTTTTCATTTTCAATATATTGTATTCCTGCTTGCGAGTGTAACTGAGTTCATCCATAATTTTTTTAATTAAAAAAATTCCCAGGCCACCGATAGGACGTTCCTGGGCCGGCAAGTTGATGTCGGGGTCTTCTTTGGCAGTGGGATCAAAGGCTTTTCCACTGTCTGTAATGGTGACTTCCAGACTCTTGTCGAGGGCAACAAAGTCAACTTGAATAGTATGAGAGCTTCCCTGTTGGTAGGCGTAAAAGATAATATTGCTCAGGGCTTCTTCCAACACCAGGTTGAGTTGCATCGAAAAAGAAGGCGGAAACATACCCAGGGCTTCGAGTTCTTCTGTAAAAGCCTGAACCCTGTTCAGTTCAGAAACATCGTTACGAATCACCAATTGTTTACTTAGACTAGCTTCCATAGAAATAGATACTCATCATGGTTAAATCGTCCGACTGGCTGTATCCGTTGACGTGGTCGGCCACGTCCTTGCTGACCTCTTTGATCAGATCGCGGGGCGCTAAATTAGTTTGTTTAGCCACAAACGACAAGAGGCGATCATCACCATACAACTTATTGTCGACATCTTCGGCTTCGGTCAGGCCGTCGGTGTACAAAAAGACCTGATCGCCTTTTTCGAGTCGGAGGCTTTCGTCTGTATAGGCAAAGCTGTCGAACAAACCCAGCGGAATGGCTTTGGTTAAATTGAAGAAACGACAATCACCGTTTTCTCTTATCAACACCGGAGGATTGTGGCCTGCATTGCAATAATTCAACATTCCGTTGCGTAGATCTATAACGCCCAGGAAGAAAGTCACAAACATATTCGATTCGTTGTTGAAAGCCAAGGTTTTGTTTATAGAACTTAGCATTTCGGCGGCCGACAGTTTTTTGTCTCCCACCGAACGCAACAGTGTTCTGGTAACTGCCATAAACAGAGAAGCCGGAACCCCTTTGCCGGAAACATCGCCAATGGCAAAACAGAGGGTTTTGTCGTCGAGCAGGAAAAAATCGTAGAGGTCACCCCCCACTTCTTTGGCCGACAACAAGCTGGCATAGAGATCGATCTCGGGCAAATTGGGGAAGGGCGGAAAAATATGAGGAATCATGCCCATTTGAATCTCCTTGGCAATGCGTAATTCGCTTTCGATCTTTTCTTTGGCCGAAGTTGTTTCTTTGAGGTGAACTATGTAATTGGACAATTCCTTTTGCATAAAGGCGAAAGAATTGTGCAGTTCCTCCATTTCGAGGCTGCCCTGAACACCAGGCAGTGCTGTTTTGAAATCTCCGGCAGCAATAGCCCGGGCTGAGCCCGAAAACAAGCTGAGCGGACTAAGTAATCGCTTGATAATGCGGATCGTAAAAAAAAGCAATAAACTCAAACCAGCCACAGACAACAACAAAATAAACAGATTCAGTTTATACAGGCCGGCGTACATTTCGTCGTGCGGATAGACCACCCCGATAGACCAAT
>CAZAUQ010000090.1:0-4819 GCA_964488495.1 uncultured Bacteroidales bacterium | reverse complement strand
TGCGCAACGAAATAAAAAAGGAGCATAAAAAGCTTTACCATCTGGATGTCAATCAACAAAGTATTCCCGATTTAAGCACGGAACAAGCTCTGATCGACTGGGGGAAAAACATCATCGAAGGAGAAAACGAACGTATCCGTAAGGGAGGCGCTCCCATTTACAATCCTTCTATCGCCAAAGTAAAAGTATTTTACGACAACTTCGTTGAGGCTAAAATTTCTCAAAAAATTCTCCAACAGAATACTTCGCGTTCGCTTGCCAAGCTGGCCCTACTCAGGGAAAACGCAGATGCCATCATTCTGGATATATGGAATCAGGTCGAAGAACACTTCAAAAACATCAGCGACGAAGACAAACGCAGGCAATGCAACAAATACGGTGTTGTGTATTATTTCCGCAAAAACGAAAAAAAGGAAAAACATGATTGATACACATACCCATCTTTATTTACCTGAATTTCGGACTGATATTGAAGATGTTTTAAAAAGAGCACAAGCGGCAGGCATTAAGCAATGCTGGATTCCCGGCATAGATGCAGACAGTCTCAGTGCCATGGATTGCCTGTACAAGCTAATGCCTGTGCCGGGTTACTTCAGATTGTTTGCCGGCCTGCATCCCTGCGAGGTAAAGGACAATTTTCGCGAAGAACTCGGCTTGATTCGTAGTGCTTTGCTTTCGGGCAAATACGACGGTATTGGCGAAATAGGCCTCGACCGGCATTGGGATCTTTGTTTTTTTGAAGAACAGCTCGAAGCCTTTCGTATTCAGCTGGACTGGGCCCTGGAATTTAACCTGCCTGTGCTGATTCATACCCGCGATGCTTTTGAACAGATTATGCCAATTATTCGTCCCTATTACGATAAAGGGCTCAAAGGCATCTTTCACAGTTTTGCCGGTACACTGGAACAAGCCCTGGAATTGACAAAAGAGGGCGGTTTTTATTTAGGAATCAACGGTAGTATCACCTATAAAAATTCCGCTCAAAAGTTGTTTTTAAACGAAATAGATTTACAACATATTGTAACTGAAACAGACGCTCCCTATCTGAGCCCTGTTCCCCATAGAGGAAAACGCAACGAACCGGCTTACATTCCATTAATAGTGGAACAACTGGCTGTTATTTACCAAAAAGCTGTTGAAGAGATAAGAAAAATCAGCTCTGCTAATGCCAATTGTTTATTTAATTAAAAATCTAAGGACAAAGCCCTTGTATCTTATTTTTTTTTCGTAATTTGCGCCGTTTTTCTATGCAGTAGTGTTGTTGAACAAGGAGAGATGCTCGAGTGGCTTAAGAGGCACGCCTGGAAAGCGTGTATACGGTGTGGAATCGTATCGCGGGTTCGAATCCCGCTTTCTCCGCCAGATTACAAGTATTTAATTGACAAATAATAAAAACGTTTTAACTTAATCTTTAAATCATCAAACAATGAAAAAGTTATTTGCACTTTTGGCACTAGTAGGTATGCTTACGTTCAGCACAGCCCCGCTTGCTTCAGCTCAGGATGCCCTTCAAACTCCCGACAGCACCCTGGCAGCACCCGACTCCACAGTTATTGAAGAAGAAGCAGTGGTGGAAGAGGTTGCCGAAGAAACTACTGCTATTGGCGGAGTATACAAAGCCCTCAAGATTAAATACATCGAAGGTGACGCTTTCTTTATGAGTTTCATTTCTTTGGCTTTAATTCTCGGTTTGGCTTTCGCTATTGAACGCATCATTTACCTGAATCTTTCTCAAATCAATAGTAAGGCCTTACTGAGCAAAGTGGAAGCAGCCTTGCTCGTTGATAAAGATTTAGCTAAAGCCAAGGAAATCTGCAAAAATACCCGAGGCCCCATTGCTTCCATCTTCTATCAGGGATTACTTCGTATGGACGAAGGTGTTGAATTGGCTGAAAAGTCTATCATTTCCTACGGCGGAGTGCAAACCGGTTTGATGGAACGCAACCTTCCCTGGATTTCTTTGTTTATCGCACTGTCTCCTTCCTTAGGATTCCTTGGTACCGTTATCGGTATGATCCAGGCCTTTGACAAAATCCAACAGGTTGGTGATATTTCTCCCACCATTGTTGCAGGAGGTATGAAGGTTGCCTTGATCACAACCGTTTTCGGCTTGATTTCGGCTATGATTCTGCAAGTGTTCTACAACTACATTTTGTCCAAAATTGATGGCATTGTTAATGAGATGGAAGATTCTTCTATCTCCCTGCTGGATATTCTGGTTAAGATTGAAGTAGCCAAGACAAAATAAGAATCAATCTTTTTATTTCAAATTACTATGTATAAATTTATTAATATACTCCCAAAACTAACCCTATGGATATTAATGTTGACTTCCGTAGGTGCAGTTCTCCTGGTTTTTATAGGAGGAGTTGTTGATCCGGAAGCTGAATACAAGGAACCTGTATTATTAGATTCTCTGCTATACTGGATTGGAGCAATGATAGGTATCATTATACTAATCACTGTGGGCTTTAGCCTTGCTCAGTTTGGTAAAAACTTGTTTACTTATCCAAAAAACGCTTTGCTTTCATTGGGGGCAATTTCACTACTGGTTGCTGTTTTCATTGTGACTTATATAAAAAGCGACAGCTCACAACCTTTGGAAATCACAGGCTACGAAGGTATACACAATCAGGGTGTCTGGCTATCGGTGGTAACTATGTTTATTGACACCATTGGCATAGTTGCCGGAGTTGCTATCCTTCTGATGCTGTTTGGTGGTTTATTTAGAATAAAAAAATAATCTGATTAGATTTTAATAATTTTATTATGCCTAACAATAGAGAAGTACCTCAACCGAATACCAGTTCAACGGCTGATATTGCTTTCCTGTTGCTGATTTTCTTTTTGGTTACTACGACCATGGTGACCGACACCGGGCTTTCCAGGCGTCTTCCTCCACCTGTGGATAGCGACGTTGAGCAAAAGGTGGAAGAACGCAACACTTTGGTGGTTTTGGTAAGTCAGGACAACAAAATAATGTGTCAGAAAAAAGAAATTGAGCTTTGGGAGCTTAAGGATATTGCCAAGGAATTTGTCGAGAATCCTAACAATAATATTCATCTTCCCAAAAAAGTACCAGTTACAATTGATTTTTTTGGCCAGGTTGAAGTTACCAAACCACATGTAATTTCGCTGCAAAATGACCGTAGCACCAAGTATTCCAAATACATAGAAGTGCAAAACGAGTTGATAGCAGCCTATAATGAATTGAGAAACGAGCTTTCGCTCAAAACTTTTGGGAAAACATACGCAGAATTGGACGAGGATCGTCAAAAAGCAGTTGCTGAATACTATCCTCAAAAGATTTCCGAAGCAGAACCCAAAGAATATAAATAACGACCATGGCTAAGTTTAAGAAATCCAGTAAAAGTAAATCTCAGGAGATTAATGCTTCTTCGATGTCGGACGTTATCTTCATGTTGCTATTCTTCTTTATGACAGTGACAACGATGAAAGAAGTGGAATATAAAGTTCAATTTCAACTGCCTGAAGCCACCGAACTCACAAAACTGGAAAAGAAATCCCTGGTAACCTACATTTACATTGGCCAGCCAACGGTTCGCAACCGTGCCCGTATGGGTTCGGAAACCCGTATTCAGCTGAACGATAAATACGCAGAAATTGCAGATATTCAGGATTATATTGCCCAGGAAAAAGGCAGCATGAAAGAAGAAGACCAGCCCTATATGACTGTATCCCTCAAAATTGACAAGGATACCAAGATGGGTATAGTCAACGATGTCAAGCAAGCCCTCAGAAAGGCCTATGCTTTAAAGATCAGTTATGCCACTATAAAAAGGACAAACGAGCAATTTAGATAGATCAATTTGTCAAATTAAAAAAGAAAAGGCTGAGCAGTAATCTGTTCAGCCTTTTCTTTACCATTATAAGGAATCAATCTATATCTAAGCTCATTATGTAATCGTTCATAAAATACCCCTGACCTATATCAAAGTCGTCTGAACGCAATATCTTCATCCCCATTTTTTTGTAAAAACCTACAGCCGGATTATGACGATTGACACGTAGTTCCAACCGGCAGGGAGAGGAATGTATGCTTTTTACATAAGCCAGGGCTTGTTCAAACAAAAAACGTCCTGCTCCTGCTTTTTGACATACAGGCAAAACATATATTTTGTGAAGATGAAACAATTGCTCTTCTTGCTGAATGGACATATACCCGCAAGCCTGATACTTGTCTTCCAAAATAAAGTAGCAATGACCTTCCTGCATTTGGCGGCGGATATTGTCCACCGCATACATCCATTCAAACATAAACTCGTTCTGCTCCGGAGTCAGGATATCCCGGTAAGTAAGGGGAAAAACCTCTCTTGCAAGCTTGTTTATCAGGGGAGCATCTTCAAGATCTGCTTTTCTGAGCCGAAACATCTGTTTAATTAATATTAGCGGGCACGAACAATACCCATAAAATCTTCCACGGCCAGTGAAGCACCTCCAATCAGACCACCGTCCACATCGGGATTGGCAAATAATTCTGCAGCATTGGAAGCCTTGCAGCTGCCTCCGTACAAAATAGAGCAGTCGTCAGCGACTTTCTTGCCGTATTTATCTGCGATCAGGCCACGAATGAAGGCATGCATTTCCTGAGCCTGAGCAGCGCTGGCCGTTTTACCGGTTCCAATGGCCCAAACCGGCTCGTAAGCCAGAATAATCTTTGAGAAATCGGCTTGGGACAGCTCAAATAAGGAGGCTTCAATCTGAGAACGGACCACTTCAAATTGCTTGCCGGCTTCGCGTTCACCGAGTACCTCTCCAATGCAGAAAATCGGCTGTAATTGCTGATCGAGGGCAAGAC
>CAZAUQ010000089.1:0-4867 GCA_964488495.1 uncultured Bacteroidales bacterium | reverse complement strand
CCAACACCCAAACGGGGAAACTGCGTGCTTTTGTTGAATACTTCCCTGGGCATACGAATCAGGCGGATCCGCCAGTTGATGGTGCCCAGAAAATAAAAGAAAGGAGAGTTGCCGTCAAAGAAACGGATAGGCAGTATGGGGACTTTGGCTTTTTGAATGAGCTTGACCACACTGTCCTGCCAGGGGCGATCCTGCACACGCAGGCTGCTGAAACGGAAATCAGACACTGCCCCCGAGGGGAAAAAACCCATGGGATGACCCTCTTGCAAGTGTCCCAGGGTTTCGCGAATACCATTCAGGTTGGCAGTTGGCACCAGTTTTTTGTTACCCTGAGGCCGGACGGAAATAAAATTCACCTCCATGGCCTCAATCAAAGATAAAAGCTTATTGACCATCAGCTTAAAATCCTGCCGGATATGAGCCATCAGGTCAATCAGCATAATGCCGTCCAAGCCTCCGTAAGGGTGATTGGATATGGTGATGAAAGCCCCTTCGGGTAGTTGTTCCAGGCGTTCTGAGTTACCTATGCGGTATTGCACCCCGAGATCTTGTAACAAAGCAGAGGCAAAGGCTGCTCCCTTGTACTCACAACAACGCTGATACAAAGCATTGACCCTGTCGAGCGCGAACATCTTTATGATACGCCCGGCCAGCAGATTTCCCTGTTTACCTCTGAACACAGGGGACATCCGCTCTAAATCACCGATATCTACCACATGTGTTTTCACAAGAACACGTTGTTGTATGCAAAGCTATAAATTAAGTTCCTGTTTTGGAGCCGGGGCTTGATTCTTTTTGGATTCTTTTTCGTCTTTGTCGCGCTTATCAGCAAGAATTAACAATTCTATAGTGCTTATTACATTCACCACCAATAAAACCAAACAGGCCAGCGCACCGGTATAAACAATTGAATCTTTGACAAATATCTCTGCTAGTAAAATTAATGAAACCACTACCCGCACTTCGGTAGGACCAAGAATACCGGTGTCGATGGAATATTGGTCAGTTACCTTATAGCGCATCAGGGTGGTGATCATGGCCCAACCGTACATGACCACAAAAGCCACTCCGAAAAACTTGGCAAAACCCTCTGTATAAAAAGCATAACCGGAGCCTATCAACAAAGTAGTGAACCAATCCACAGTGATGTCAAGGCTGAATCCGTACCACTTGCGGGGTTTGTTGCGGTAATAGGCCAATCTTCCGTCCAGAGAATCACCAAACCAGTTAATGATAAAGCCCAGCACACCCAACAATAAATAAAGGCGATTCCAATAGGCGGCCATTACAAAGGAAGCCGCTGTCAGGATGCTGCCACAGAAACCAAAAAAGGTCAGCATATCGGATGTTACCCAGGCTGGTATGTGTTTTACTAAAAAAGCCAGGGCACTTTGTTCCGGTTTCTTTAAAATATTGGTCCGGTGCCTGCCCTTGGAAATAGTATTTAAAATTTCGAAGTATTCACGCTTTTTGTGATTCTTCATTTTTTTTATTTTCCTCATATAGATAGCTGTTTTTTGATAGCACTTTTCTTTCAAGTAAAAAGTCGTTAAGGGCTTGTTCAATCTTTTGAAGCAAGTATTCAACAAAAGCGGTCGAAGCGCCTTTGCTGTCGCTCATGGCCAGGGCTTTGTAATATTCGTTTCTGGATTCCAGCAAATAGAGCTCCAGGGGTATGTACATAAAGAGGCTATTTATCCTCGACAACAACAAAGTGCACCACAAACGCCCCATTCTGCCGTTTCCGTCGAGAAAGGGATGAATAAATTCTGTTTCGTAGAAAAAAACACAGCTTTTTATCAGCATAGGCTCTTCGCTGTCTTTGAGATAGCGAAACAAGTCCTGCATCAGATAGGTCAGTTTCTTGGCCGGAGGAGCAATGTGAGCCACGTTATCGCCGTGCACAATGCCGATTTCGCGGTTTCGAAACTTACCGGGAAGCTCCACCAAACCGTTCATAAGCATCTTATGCGTTTTAAGAAAATCTTTGTGCGAAAAGGGATCCATCAGCGAAAGTTCATCATAAACCTTTAGGGCATTTTGAGCTTCCAACACCTCCAGAGGATCCGTCTTGACCGGTTTTTGTTCCAGAACAGCCCTGATCTGTCGCAGACTCATTTTATTCCCTTCCAAACGCAAGGAAGCATGCACCTTAAGCAGTGCATTCCGCTTTCTCCAGCTGGCCGGAGGACGACGGAAAGAACGGGCATTCACCTGTCCTATCTTTTCCGAAATAGAAGACACATATCTCAGTATCAACGGAGTGATAGTATACGGAGGTTTCATGGCCTGACGATTTGATCGTCAAAGTTAGCGTTTGTTTTTAAAAAAGCAATAAAAGGTCGTTATTTAGGGCTTACAGCAACTATAAATTTCATTTTTATTAAGCTGTTTATACTTATCGGATAGCAGTACTCCATATAGATTTTTACAAAAAAAATTGCTTGAGACTAACCTCAATTGGTCTGTCACAAACAACTTTTTAAGAAAAGCTTAAATAAACCCGTGGGCTCATTTATTGCTTGAACAAGTCTAATGACTTATTTTTCGAAACGAGCTTCTACCACTGACCAATCCAGTATTTTCCAAAAGGCCGAAATAGCATCCGGACGGCGATTGCGGTAATCAATGTAATAGGCATGTTCCCAGACATCAATGGTCAGCAAGGGTTTCAGGCCGCTACGCATAGGATTGCCGGCATTCGATTCGGCGGTAATAATCAGTTTACCGCTTTTGTCAACAGATAACCAGGCCCAGCCCGAACCGAACAAAGTAGCAGCTGTTTTGTTAAATTGCTCTTTGAAGGCCTCTACCGAACCAAAATCCCGGTTGATGGCTTCGAGAAGCTTGCCGCCCGGGGCTGTTTTAGCTTTGGGTGAAAAACTGTCAAAATAGAAAATGTGATTCCAGCTCTGTGCTCCGTTATTCAGGATGCCGCCTTCGGCCTGAAGTACAATGTCGTCCAATGACATCTCGGCGAATTTTGTTCCCGGAACCAAATTATTGAGGTTGTTGATGTAAGCTTGCAAATGCTTGCCATAATGGAAATCAATGGTTTCGGCACTGATAGCGGGTTCCAGGGCATTGGGGGCATACTTAAGCTGGGGCTTTTCGAAAGGAGCTTTAGCTCCTGCACTCTGAATACTCATAATAATACAGATTAATAAAATTAAGAATTTGGGGTTCATAATTGAGTTGATTTGAGGATAATAAAAATCCTATCCTAATCTTCCGGCTCAAAATCTTCTTTTCCGGCTCCGCACAAAGGACAGGTCCAATCGTCGGGAATATCTTCAAAAGCTGTTCCCGGAGCAACACCACTATCCGGATCCCCTTCGGCCGGATCGTAAATGTAATTGCAAATAACACAACGATACTTCTTCATAGTTTTTATCAGTTTAAAAAATTCTTACTTAAAAAACGGACATTGTATTCATTGTCCGTAAAAATCTTGCGCAAGATAAAAAAAATCAGCGACCGGCCAAACCAATAAAACACATATTTTATCAACACATATAAAAAGCTGTATCTTCGCGGCAATATTTTTTTTAACACACAGTATTCTCTTCAATGAAAAAAATCTTCCTTATTCTTGCCATTTTGGGAACCACGACTCAGGTATTTGCCAAAACCAACCTGCAATTGCATTATGATTTCGGGGACGACAGGAAGTTCCTGACCAGCACTTTCGAAATGTTTGAACCCGACGATTGGGGCAATACTTATTTCTTTGTCGATTTTGACTATAACACCGGCCCGGAAAAAAACACTTCCACTGCTTACCTGGAGCTGGCTCGTTGTTTTAGTATTAAACAGAGCGCCTGGAGCCTGCAACTTGAATTCAATGCCGGTCTCTCCGCTCTGGGCTTGCTTTCGATCCCTATTAGCAATTGTTATCTGGCCGGTCTGGATCGCGCCTGGTTTTGGGAGAAAAACAATACGGCCTTAAACATTAAAGCTTTGTATAAGTACATAGCCGGCAAACAACATTCTGCTCAGCTGACGGCAGTCTGGGAAATGCATTTTCTTGATCAAAAGCTCAGTTTTGCAGGTTTTGCCGATTATTGGCTGGAACACAACAACTTCTCAGGCAAGGATCGCTACACCACCTTTATCAGCGAGCCTCAGCTCTGGTGGAATTTCAACGAACATTTTTCGCTGGGTGGTGAAATGGAACTGGCATTAAATTTCGGAGGCCGCGAAGGCTTTGTTGTCAGGCCGACACTGGGCATCAAGTGGATTTTCTGATTTTAATTATTTATTGGCAGCTTTTAACCTAGAGGGCAAGAAGAATAGTTGTATGTTTGTGGCGATGCATTTGATTATCAATTACCTCAACACTAAACTATGAAATCTAAACTGCTCTTTTTATTTTTGGGACTCTTGCTAAGCTGCAAGCTGTCTTATGTATTAGCCAACGATCTAAGCCTTTGGTACAAAAAGCCCGCCGCCAACTGGAACGAGGCCTTACCCCTGGGAAACGGACGTCTTGGTGCCATGGTTTACGGCGATGCCCTGAACGAAACAATCAAACTGAACGACAATACCCTTTACAGCGGTGAACCCGCCACCGTATGGAAAGTACACGATATCACTCCTACGTACGACAAGGTTGTTGCTTTATTGCTCGAAGGCAAATACGCCGAAGCCAACGAGGTAGTACAATATCATTGGCTGGGACGTTTGCACGAGAATTACCAGCCCCTGGCAGACTGGCATTTAACCAACCATACTCAGGGAGAAATCAGCGATTACGTGCGAGAACTGGACATTGCCAACTCGGTTTTTCGCATGAGCTACAAGCAGAACGGTCTGAATTACACCCGCGAAATGTTCATATCACATCCCGACCAGGTGATTGTAATGA
>CAZAUQ010000088.1:0-4916 GCA_964488495.1 uncultured Bacteroidales bacterium | reverse complement strand
CAGATGGAAGGAGGATTTGTGGTCAATTTAAAACCTCAAAATCAATAAAGAGCTCTTAGAAGTGATTACCATTTAGCCAATTTACTATGAAAACAACAGGACGTATTTTGTTTTTTATTGTGCTGCTTACTGCAATATCTTCGGAGCTCAGAGCTCAGAAAGTGAACTCCTTGTATTTTCTTGAAAGGACAGCCATGCACACACGCATGAATCCGGCCATGGCGCCAAAGAATTCCTGTATTGGACTAGGACTGGGCAACATAGCCTTTAATATTCAATCCGATCTGGCCTTAAGTGATGTAATAATCCCCGGACAAAACGGTGGCCTGATAACTTTTATGCATCCCGATGCCGACAAGGCTTTGTTTTTGTCAGGCTTGGGCGATGTATCCAATTTTTGCGGTAATTTCAATATGGAATTATTCAATTTGGGTATCCGGGTGAAACAAGCCTATGTGAGTTTTCACAGCGGCATTTACATGGATATGGGGCTGGGTATGCCCAAGGATTTCTTCCGTTTATTTATGCTTGGTATGGATGCAACGCAGCCTTCCACGCTGTTCGATCTGTCGGCCCTGAATTTTGAGGCCAATGTATATAACAAAACCGGTGCTGGTTTATCTTTGGGTTTAGGTGAGATTTTTAGCCTTGGTGTTAATGTAGATTACCTGGTTGGTCTGGGTAACATGAAACTTGGTTTTGATGAACTGAGCATCAATGCTACCGATCAACAATGGGATGTGGTATCGAAAGGCTATATTCGTTATGCAGGTCCCCAACAGTTGATGTTAACCTATTCCGACGACAATTACCTGAACGGCATCAGTACCGATCTTTCTTCCCTGACCGCTCCTAACACCGACTATACGGATCTCTTGTCCACCGGTAGGGGATTTTCTGTTGACCTGGGATTAACCGCCAAACCGCTGCCTTTTCTCAGTCTTTCTGCTTCGATTACCGACCTTGGTATTATCAAGTGGAATAAAGAGTTTGTCCAGCAGGCTGTTTCGAACGAAACGTTTACTTACGAAGGAATGGACCTGGCTTTTGGAGAATCATCACAGGACGAAGAGGACGGCAATGCCATCGGAGATCAACTGCAGAACCTGATGCATTTAAGCAAAGATGCTTCTTCTGAAGCCTTTGTAAGCAAGTTAACCAGTAAGCTGAATATTGGAGCCGAGGCAGGTGTACTTGATAACCGCATCTCTTTTGGAGTATTGTCGCAAACAGCCTTTGCCGATAATAAACTTCTTTATCAGGATTTAATGTTCTCCGCCAACTTCAAGCCGGGCAGCTTACTTCAGGCAGCGCTGACTTATTCATTTTTACATGGAAAAATGAGTTCGTTTGGTGCGGCATTGAACCTTAAGTTGTTGTTTGTTAACTTCTTCCTGGCTGCTGATTATATTCCTATGGTTTATAGTCCGCAGATGATTCCGGTGAACAACTCACACTTCAACCTCCAAACCGGCTTTAATTTGATGTTTTAGCCTGTTCTAAAAATTAAGAGGTCCGAAAGGACCTCTTAATTTTTAGGAACACAAGAGAGCGTCCCTCTGTATTTCGTTCATCTGGGAACGGTCACGCAATTAATAAGCAAACAGGGGATAGTTCGCCATGGTCTGATTGACTTTTTGACGGACTATTTCTATATTCTTTTGGTTGTCGGGTTGCGACAATACAGAGTCTATCCATTCAACTATCTGCAGCATAAGATCTTCTTTAGCTCCCCGGGTGGTAATGGCCGGAGTGCCTACTCTGATGCCCGAGGTCTGGAAAGGAGAACGACTGTCGAAAGGCACCATATTTTTGTTGATGGTGATGTCTGCTTTAACCAGGGTGTTTTCGGCTACTTTTCCTGTCAGATCGGGGAACTTCGATCTCAGGTCGATCAGCATGGAATGGTTGTCGGTTCCGTCGGAAATCACTTTGTAGGATTTGTCCATAAAGGCCTTGGCCATAGTGGCGGCGTTTTTCTGAACCTGTGCCTGGTAAAGTTTGTATTCGGGTTGCAGAGCCTCTCCGAACGAAACGGCTTTGGCAGCAATGATGTGTTCCAACGGCCCGCCCTGAGTGCCGGGGAAGACAGCTGAATCGAGCAAGGACGACATTTTGCGGATTTCTCCCTTGGGTGTTGTTTTGCCCCAGGGATTGTCGAAGTCTTTACCCAAAAGTATAATACCGCCCCGAGGACCGCGCAAGGTTTTGTGAGTGGTCGAAGTTACAATATGGGCGTATTTGAGAGGATTGTTAAGTAAGCCGGCAGCAATCAGCCCGGCAGGATGCGCCATGTCGATCATGAGCAAAGCGTCTATTTTGTCTGCAATAGAACGCATGCGGGCGTAATCCCAGTCACGGGAATAGGCGGAGGCTCCTCCCACGATCAGCCTGGGGCGTTCGCGTAGAGCGACTTCTTCCATTTGATCGTAGTCTACTCGTCCGGTTTCTTCTTTTACATTGTATTCCAGCGCTTTGTAAAGAATTCCTGAGCTGTTCACAGGAGAACCGTGCGAGAGATGGCCGCCGTGCGAAAGATTCAAGCCGAGAAATTTATCACCGGGATTCATCACTGCCATAAAGACAGCAGCGTTGGCCTGGGCTCCGGAATGCGGTTGAACGTTGGCATATTCTGCATTAAAAAGTTTTTTAAGCCTCTCTATCGCTAAACTTTCGCTTTCGTCAACCACCTCGCATCCGCCGTAATAGCGATGTCCCGGATAGCCTTCGGCGTATTTGTTCGTCAGACAGGAACCCATGGCCTGCATGACTTGTTCACTGACAAAATTTTCAGAAGCAATCAACTCTATGCCTTTGAGTTGGCGTTTATGTTCTCTTTCGATGATATCAAAAATGACTTGATCTTTTTTCATAAAATACAGTATAGGAATGATTGAATTATTTTTTCTTTTCGACCGACCAGCCAAACTTGCCTATTTTCTTACCCATTTCAAAATAGGAACCGTGTGCGTATACCAGTAAGCCGGCTTTTTCCAGGTCCAGTTTTCCGGTGGCCTGGTCTATGTATTGTTCGTCTGCCTGTACGTTGACTACTTCGGCCAGAAACATGTCGTGTGTGCCCAGGGAGAGGACTTCTTTAACCCTGCATTCGATGTTTACGGGGGCTTCTTCGACCAGGGGAGCCTGTACCAATCTGGCTTTGCCCGGGGTCAGGTGCATTTCTTCGAATTTATTGAATCTTTCTCCCGAACGTACTCCGCACCAGTCGGTAGCATAAGCCAGGTCTTTGGTGGTCAGGTTTAAAACAAACTCCATGTTTTTCTTTAGAATTTCGTAAGAATGCCTGTTTTTCCGGACTGAAATATAACACATGGGAGGCTCGCTGCAAACAGTGCCTGTCCAGCTAACCGTCATCAGGTTGTATTCAACCGGGGTCGAACCGCAGCTGACTAAGAGGGCCGGAAGCGGATAAATCATGGTTCCGGGTTTCCAATTTTGTTTCATATTGTTTTTATTTTCGGGATTCTGGAAGCTTTGTTCAGGTTGATTTTACAACAACTGTAACTCTTCTTCCCGTATTTCCCGTTCGCAATAGGGACATTTCAGCACCAGGGGAGATTTACTGACCACATTATAACGGCTCTCCATGGCTTCATTGTTGGTGATGCACTTGGGATTGACGCATTTGACTATGCCCTTGAAGTGATCGGGAAGTTCTATTATTTTTTTTTCAGTTACCTGGTAATCACGAATGATGTTTATTTTGGCATTGGGAGCAATCAGGGCGATGCGGTTGATTTCTTTTTCTTCAAAAAAGCGATCGGCAATCTTAATGATACCCTTTATACCCATGCGTTTGCTGGCCAAATTGTTGCCTATGGTTACTTCGTTGGGAATCTGTTCGAGTTGCAAAATTTCAACAACCTTGAACAGTTTGTTGGCAGGAATGTGGTCTATAACGGTTCCGTTTTCGAGCGCTTTGACCTGCAGTTCTCCTTTGATGTACTTTGTATTCATCGTTGTAGGATTTAAACCAAACCTAGAGCATGACTGATAATGGCTTGTCTTACATAGAGTCCGTTACGGGCTTGTTCGAAATAATACGCCTTGGGATTGTCGTCCACGTCTTGCGAAATTTCGTTCACCCGGGGCAGGGGATGCAAGATCCGGAGGTTGTCCTTTGATTTATCCAGCATGTAATTATGCAGAATGTAAAGGTTCTTTACTTTTTCATATTCCACCAGGTCAGTGAAACGCTCCCGTTGAATACGTGTCATGTACAAGATGTCTGCTTGTTCAATAACTTCCGGTCCGAAACTGGAATCCTCGAAATAGGGGATGTTGTTTTCCCGGCAAATCAGTTTATACTCGTTAGGCATAAGCAATTCTTCGGGAGCGATAAAGTAGAATGTAGGAGAAAAATATTTCAGGGCCAACAGCAGCGAATGCACGGTTCTTCCGTACTTAAGATCGCCTACCATAACTATTTTGAGCTTATCCAGCCGACCTTGGGTCTTTTGAATGGAATATAAATCCAGCATGGTTTGGGTAGGATGTTGATTGGCTCCGTCTCCGGCATTGATGATGGGAATGTCGGTCACTTCGGTAGCGTAACGGGCGGCTCCTTCCAAAAAATGCCGCATAATAATTATGTCGGCATAGTTGGAAACCATTTTAATGGTATCTTTGAGGGTTTCTCCCTTGGTGGAACTGGAGGTGGCTGCATCCGAAAAACCGATTACCCTTCCTCCGAGCCGGTTAATGGCTGTTTCAAAGCTGAGCCGTGTACGGGTGGAGGGTTCAAAAAACAAGGTCGCAGCTACTTTGCCTTGCAAAATGTTCTGATTGGGATTCGCTTCAAAGCCGGCTGCCAATTTGAGAATGTGCAGCATTTGTTCCTTGGAATAATCCGCAATGGAAACCAGACTTGAATAAGACATAAAATCATGTTTTAA
>CAZAUQ010000087.1:0-5176 GCA_964488495.1 uncultured Bacteroidales bacterium | reverse complement strand
TTGTTGCATCGACTACCTCAGCGATTGGGAATTGCCCGACCGCAAGGCCTATTTGGAGAAAAAGAAAAAAGTGACTGAGGTTTTGATCGATCGACTAGAGAAATTAATTCCGGGCATAAAAAAGCATATTGTTTATTCTGAATTAGGTACTCCCTACACCCTGAAACGCTATACATCCAATCCCGAAGGCGCCGTTTACGGTTTTGCGCAAGTGCCCGGCCGGCAGCAGCCCGACCTGAGCTTTTTGCCCTCAAACCTTTACATTGCCTCGGCCTGGGGCAAAACAGGGGGAGGCTTTTCGGGAGCTATCCTGGGAGGCTATCTCTCGGCATTGTCGGTGCTGCGAAATAAGACCTGAAGCAAGGCCGGAAAGCAGCTTGAAGCAAGTCCCGGAAACCAGCCCTGAAATAAAAACGGAAAAATGCAGCCCGTTTAGTAGGAAATTCTGATGAGTGCTGTCTAATACTCCAAAAATGTAATCAATGACCGATCACGAGATTATTGACCACATCCGTTCAGGAAATACACAGGCTTTTCAACAATTGGTGGAACGTCATCAGGAAATGGTGTTTCGCACTGCCCTGGGTTTTGTGCATGTCAAAGAAGAGGCCGAAGACATAGCTCAGGAGGTATTTCTCTCGGTTTTTCGTTCCTTGAATCAATTCGGCGGGCAGGCGGAGTTTTCCACCTGGCTCTATCGCATTGTTGTGAATACCAGCCTGAATCAAGTCAGAAAAAAAAGACGGCAGGAATGGCTGCAAAGTGCCGGTGATGCACTGGCTCAACTCTTTGACCGGGCAACGGACGATCGGAATCCCGAGCAGAATATGCTGGACGAAGAACTTGATCAGGCCGTTCGACAGGCCATCGACTCCCTAAGCGAAAAACAACGTACCGCTCTGGTATTGCAAAAATACGACGAGCTCTCGCAGCGCGAAATCGCTGTCGTCATGCAGATCAGCGAGGGGGCCGTAGAACAACATTTGCAACGGGCCAGGCTGAATCTTCAAAAAAAACTGGCACACTTAGTAGGAAAATAAAACAAGCATTGTCTAACACTATAAATACGCTTTGAAAAAATGAAAACAAACGACTACATAGACCAATACATAGAAAAGGAAAAACAAATCAGACCAAATCCTTTTTTATCGACCCGCATCATGGCAGGTATTCAGGCTCCTGAGCCTAAAAAGGCCAGCCTCTTGCAAAGTCTGGCCGTTGCGGCCGGACTGGCTCTGGCCGTAGTTTCGGGATTGGCTGTAGGCACCTTATACAGCGAGCAAGTGCAAAATTATGCTGCTCTGAATATCAACGACAGCAGCATAGAAAATTTAAACCTTTATTATAATCAGAGCAATGAATAAATCGAAAATACTTTTTTGGCTGGTGATTTTACTGGCGGTGTTGAATCTGAGCACCATAGCAGCGGTAGTTTATCATCACATCCGCGAAGAAAAGGGACTGACCGGCATCAGTCTTGATGCGCAGGGAGAAAACTGCCTGAATGGTCGTTATTTCCGTCAGGAACTGAATTTTGATAATGAACAAATGGAAGTGTTCAGACAGGTCAACCGACAATTTCAACCCTTAGCCCATAATATTGTTCAGCGTCTGGATGTGCTCAGAAACGAGGCTTTTGTTCTGCTGAATGCACCGGAATCCGATCTACAAAGGCTGCAGGATATTTCCTCCGAAATTGGCGCCTTGCATACCGAACTCAAAAACGCTACCAATCACTATTATTTAAGCCTGAGAGAGGTATGCAATCCGCAACAGGCATTAATGTTGCAACAAGCCTTTATTCCCCTGTTTCAGGATGCTTCGTGCAACAATCCGCAAAGACGAAACGCAACTGTGCATCCCCGGCAGTAAGTCGGTTAATCAAAAAAATCATATAACAATACTCAATAAAAAGGCGGGAAAAGTCGACATCCTGCCAGGTTAGAATTATTTAATTAACAACAAAAAATCAAAGAAAAAATGAAAACAAAACTTTTTTTAATAGCAGTAGCCATGGTGGCTTTTGTAGGAACAAGTTATGCTCAGACCAAAGCAGGTAAGCGGCAAGGAAAAGCGGCAACCGGCACCGAAACTGTACAAACCGATGCCTTCAACAAGGGTTATAATTATGTAGACGCCAACAACGATGGAGTGTGCGATAATTTCGAAAACAACACCTACAGGCGTGGTGACGGCAAAGGACTCCGAGACGGTTCAGGCCGCAGTAACGGCAAAGGACAAGGCTTACATCAGGGTAAGCGTGATGGAACAGGCCCGCGTACGGGCAGTGGCCCCAACTTCGTAGATGCCAACAACAACGGGATCTGCGACTACATGGAATAAGCCCGGAGACCAAAGTTGGGAAACAGCTTCCCCAAAAAATAAATCTTGGCCAAAGCCAAAAATAGGCAAGGCAGAGAAATGGTCAGTAGAAGATAAAGCTGTCGGGCATGTTTTGGACAGAGTCCCGTAAAACGATAGAGATTGCCTGAGCGTCACAGACGCTCAGGCAATCTCTGCAATTAGTACGACCGGTAGAAAAACTATATAAAAAAAGCCCCGGGACTATTTAAAATTCCCCGGAGCAATTTAAAATTCCGGAATGTTACCATAATCACGAAAAAGACACAAAATAAAGAGGCCGAAATCTTGCTTAATTTGATTAGTTTAATAACTTTGTTAGACTTTTTATTTGCAGGACAATAGTGTTTGTCTTTTGTCAAACCACCGCGCCCGACCCTTCAGGATTGCGCCCTAAAAGAATCTGATTATGGCAAAAACCAGTCCTTTTGATACTCAATTGCCGGCTTACGAAAGCTGGTTTATAAAACACGAAGCGGTTTTCCTTTCAGAACTCGCAGCCATCAGGCAAGTCCTGCCCGAAAAGGCAAAAGGCGTCGAGATCGGCACAGGCAGCGGCATTTTTGCTGAGTCGCTGGGAATCAAAGAAGGCGTAGAGCCTTCGGCCGCTATGCGGCAGAAAGCCCTGGAACGAAATATACAAGCCTTGGATGCAGTGGCAGAGAACTTACCTTATTCCGATGCCGGCTACGATTTTGCCCTGATGGTTACTACCCTTTGTTTTGTGGATGATCCGGCCCGTGTTCTGAGCGAAGTCTGTCGCATCCTGAAACCCGGAGGAGCCTTGATTCTGGCTTATGTGGACAAAGACAGCCCTCTTGGTATTCAATATCTGCAAAACAAAGAGCAAAGCCTGTTTTACAGAGAGGCTACTTTTTTTACTACCGAAGAAATTTTTTCTCTTTTGGCTGCTCAGGGTTTTATCGTTGAGCAATGCCGGCAGACGATCTTCGGAGAAATGAAAGATATAACAGAGCCCCAACAGCCGCGCAGGGGATTCGGACAAGGCAGTTTTGTGGTCATCAAAGCCGTGAAGCCTTGTGTTAAACGTGTAAAAAGTACCATGCTGGATCTGGCAGAACAAAGGCTCAACAGGGCTCTCGAAGCCGGAAATATGGCCTGGTGGGAAATGGAATTGCCTTCGGGAAGGATAAATTTCAGTTACAACAAAACCAGATTATTGGGGCTGAACGGAGACGATTTTGAACATTTTCGCGACTTTATGAACATTGTACATCCGGAGGATTGCGATGCGGCCATGAATGCTATGTATGAACATCTTCACGGAAAAGCCGAGCTTTACGAATGTGAATATCGGATGAAAAACGCCGGGGGCAAATACCAGTGGTTTCATGATGCCGGCAAAATAGTCCAAAGGGAAAACGAAAAAATAGTGGTGGCGGGTATTGTGACTGAAATTACTGCCAAAAAGCAAGCCGAAAAACAACTCTTGGAGGCCAGGAAACAAGCCGAATCGGCCAACGATCAAAAAAATCAATTCCTGGCCAACATGAGCCATGAGATACGCACTCCCATCAATGCTATGCTTGGTTTTGCCTCGTTATTGCGCGAGGAGGGTCTCGAAACGGACACCCGGCATTTGTATCTCGACATCATCGAAAGCAGTTCGAAACAATTGCTCAATCTGATCAACGATATCATGGATATTTCCAAGATTGAAGTCGGTCAACTCAAGATAAAAAAAGTTACTTGTCCTCTCAATAAAATACTGCTCGAGACCGAGACGCTTTTTAATCAATTGAAGCAGCTTCGCGGCAGAACCAACCTAAAAATTGAAGCAGAGTTGCCGCATCCTGCCGAAGATCTTTTTATAGTAACAGATCCCGAAAGGCTGAAGCAAATTCTGATTAATCTTATAGGCAATTCTTTGAAGTTCACCGAAGAAGGTGGTATCCGTTTTGGTTATAAGCTCGAAAACAACAAGTTGAACTTTTACGTAGAAGACAGCGGAGCAGGCATGAGTAAAGAAGATCAGAAAAATATCTTTGAACGCTTTAAACAAGCCGATAATCAGAGCAAAGCCAAATACGAAGGTTCCGGACTTGGCCTTGCCATCACCAAAGCCCTGGTGAATTTACTGGGGGGCTCCATTGCCGTCGACTCCGAACCGGGCAAGGGCAGCTTGTTTACCTTTGATCTGCCTTACGAGCCGGGGCAGGCTGAAGCAAGCCCGACAGAATCGGAACTGGCGGAAGCAAGCAAGCTGAAAGCAAGTCAGACCGAAATAAGTCCTTCGGAAGTGGGTCCGGCAAGAAAAAGTCTTTCGGAAGCAGGTCCGGAAAAAATTATTCCTGAAAATCAATCAAAAATTGAAGGAAAGAAACAGCCCGGCGGTAAATCGATAATTATTGCCGAAGACGTCAAAATAAACAGGCTTCTGCTGGGACAAATGATCAAAGAGCTGAACCTTACCACCTATTGGGCCGAAAACGGCTTGGAGGCTGTTGAGCTCTTCAGGAAGCACAGCGATATTTCCCTGATTCTGATGGATGTGCAAATGCCCGTTATGGACGGTGAAGAAGCTGCCCGGCAGATTCTGGCCCTTAGCCCCGGCACCCTCATCATTGCTCAAACTGCCCATGCCATGGCTGGCGACAAAGAGAGCTTTTTAAGCAAAGGCTTTGTGGATTATATTTCCAAACCGATCGACAAACAGCATCTTATTGCTACGATTCGAAAATGGATCGAATAGAACAGAGCGAGCATGCCGATACTTGAAGATAAATAGTTGTACTTGCAGTTTAGGGCTGAACAATAAATTTATCAACAGAAACAGCCTGCCCCTGGCTGCCCC
>CAZAUQ010000086.1:2954-5260 GCA_964488495.1 uncultured Bacteroidales bacterium | reverse complement strand
CCTGACGAGATTCGTCCACGTTGACGTCGATTTTAAGGACGGGGCTTTGTGCGCTGACCGAAAAATGAATAGCAATAAATAAAAAAAGAGGAAGATGTTTCATGCTTAATATACAGTTAGTTTGGTTTTGTAGGTAAAAGTATCCGATCGTAATTCTAAAAGATACCATCCCGGATTCAAGCCCAAAAGATTCCATTCAGTAATTTCGGGTGCATGAAAGGACTTGATCATTCTGCCGTTCAGATCGTATAAAAAGGCGGTATGAATGATGGTCTCAGATTGAACATACAAGATCCCCGAAGAAGGATTCAGGTAGCAATGGGTGTTCAAATAAGGAGTTTGTTTAGCTGCGTCCGGGAAGGTTAATTGTATTTTTTCGTTGCACAGTTCATTCAAATAGACTTCCAGACAGGTGTAGCCGCTTTGGGTGATTTTATTGCGGTCTTCGGGATTATTAGGATTGAGGTTGTTTGCAATTTCCCAGTCGTCGGGCATACCATCGTGATCGCTGTCGGAAGGAGCTGAAGGCGATTGGTACAAAGGCCAACCACCTGCTTCGGCAGGGGTGTCAATAATACCCGGAGAACCATGAGTGGCGACGATGGTGGGAGATAAATCCCCTTTGGCTTCTTTGATGATGCGGACATCGATGGTATCGCGTTTGGGATAGATGGCACCTGCACCTGCGAGTACTGATTGATAGGCTTCCTGAGCTGTTTCTGTCAGGATGGGGAATTCGTCGTACAGGGTGTAAGAACGAAGTTCATTTTCGTGATTACCGCCCGAAACAGCTTTCCAATTGTTTGCGTTGGCTTCGGAATTGTTTTCCATAAAATTCCCTTCTATGTACCATTTCCCGTAAGGGCTGCTCGGATTGACAAAGGAATTGCCCGAAATTGGTCCGGTTTTGTAATAGTTGTTTATCATCTGCGTAAAGCAAGCCAGGCCTCCGTTGCGAATTTCGCCTCCGTAAGAACCTCCGCAATTGTACATCACATTATTACGGAAGTCCACAAAGCCGTAAAGGTCGTTGTTGCTGGAACCGTTGAAACGCGGTGCACGACTGACGCAATGAGCCAACAGGTTGTGGTGATAGGTGGCGTATTCACCGCCCCATTGCGATCCGTAAGCTCTGGCTCCCTTGTAATTGTTGGAGTTGTAAAGAGGCTCACTCACTATGCAGTACTGCATGGTGGTACTATCGTTGTCGTACATGGTGATGTTTTCTTCGGTAGACCAGCTGAAAGAACAATGGTCGATAATGACTCGTTTACAGTTTTCAACACCTATGGCCGAAAGACTTTGACCCAGTTCATCACCTACCCTGAATCGCAGATTGCGAACAATGATGTTGGTTCCGTTCAGTTTTACCTTGGCTTTTTTGAAGCAAATACCATCGCCCGGAGCTGTTTGTCCGGCATAAGTAACATTGGAGCGATCCAAACTAATGTAACGATTGTCGCTTTCGATGATGCCTGAAACACGGAAGACCACAGTGATGGGCTTACCAGAATGTTGTCTGATAGCCCACATGATACTTCCCGGAACCGTTGGATCTGTCGATAAATTGGTAACTTCTACCACATAGCCACCCCGACCGCCTGTAGCATATTGCCCGTAACCCTGTGCCGTGGGGAAAGCGCGCAGAGGTATCACCTCCTCGTCTGTAAAGACAGCCACAAGATGTGTATTCTCGTGTATGATAAAACTGTAGGGATTGGTTCTGGAAACGACATTTCCCAGGGAGTCTTTCCACAATGCGAAATACATACTGTCAGAGGGGAAAGCCGTAAGGGTTATCCTGTCTGCATCTTCATATAAATAACTTCCGTTGAATTGTATTTCGCTTAGAGGTTCGATTCTCACTTTGTTTGCTTCGCCACCTTCTACAGAACAAGTAAAATTGTAATTGTCCTTTTTGGCGAAGACAGCCCTTAAGGTAGTATCACCCCAAAAATCATTGCGCACCAAAGGATTTTCTGTCGAAACCACTTCTCCGTCCACTTCCCAATGTTTAAGCTTGTATTGATCCGTTGCCAGAGCCAAGAATGAAACCGTTTGGCCTTTAACGAAATAACAACCGGCTGGAGATACTGAACCGCTGCCTTGGGGAAAGGCCTCGGTCTGTGCAAAATAAACAATGGAATCGGGATCGGTGCCTTCGCCCGAAATGGAGACCTGCCCCACAAAAACTTTGGTTTCTGCCTTGTTGGAGCGCAGGCGAAGTGAGAGTTTCCATATCTCAGAAGAAGGTGCCAGCTGTTTTAAAGTAAATAAATCGTATTGCAAGTCAAGTCGACTTCTGG
>CAZAUQ010000086.1:0-2854 GCA_964488495.1 uncultured Bacteroidales bacterium | reverse complement strand
GGTGCCAGCTGTTTTAAAGTAAATAAATCGTATTGCAAGTCAAGTCGACTTCTGGCAGCAGAAAGGGCGTAAACAGTATCGAGTGTATAGCTTTTAGTTCCATTATTCAACTCAATAATAAAACTCTGATCGGCCGACTGGTCGTTAAAAGCCAGGCTAATATTCAGTAATTTAGGGTAGAAACTTGAGCCAAGTTCAGGTTTGAGCGAAAAAACCAGGGCATCTTCGTCGGAATCGGATGTCAGGGCTGTGGTTTTCAATTTACACATCCGTATGCCATCGGTGCTGTCGTTTTCGGAAAAAACTTCCTGAGCATCGTTCCAATTAAGGTTGCTGCCTTTGCTGACTCCGGTTGTAAACAAGAAGGAGGCCGGGTAAGTTTTATCGGTAACCTCGGCAGTTGCGGCTGCCCGGATTGCTACCGAATCTGCACCGTTTAGATTGTTTGCGAATGGCCAGTAAACCCGAACATCGGCAGTATTCAGCTCAAAACCGTTGAGCAGGGGAGTAACATCGTATTTGGTTTTGTATGCGCTATCGGCAGGAAAAGAATCTCTCAATGTTTCAAAACGCAGCACAGCACTGTCGCCCGGTTGAAGAATCTCAAAATAAGTACCAGCAAAAGCGGCTTTGCCGGCAGAAGTTTCTCTGAACGTACGTTGTACTTTGCCGACCAAAGAATCATTGCAGTAAACGAAAATAGGCCATCCGGCTGTTATGGTTGAATCTTGCCAGGTATTGTGATAGGTTTTTATGTTGTGTCTTCCAACCGGGAGGCCTTTTATGGTTAGAAGAAAGGAGCCATCTAAATCTTTTGGATCGAAACTTATGCCGTCGCCTATGAGGCGCGAGTTCTTTACGGCTGCCTGAACAAATTCTTTCTTCCACCCGGCGCGCATATTGTTTGCAGACGAAACAATGAACGTAATACCGCCTGTTTTTAATTCGTCCCGAAAACAATCTTTTGCAAATCCCCAGGGAGTATATCCGGGTTCCAGTACTTCGTCCATGTTCAAGCGACTCGGTTCGTTGAAATCTATTTTAAGAACAGGCCTGTCTTGTGCAGAGATCACGGCACAACATAAAACAAAGAGGCCAAAAAAGAACTTTCTCATTTTCGTTTATTTTATAAATCTGATTATTGATTGGCAGTTCTCGCTGTTTTTTACAGACAAGAGATATATACCGTTGTTCAAGACGTTAATTTTGATAGTTTGAACGTTGTCTGCCTTTTGCTGCAATACGCAACGTCCGGTTAAGTCGTAAATACCGGCCTCGTAAACAGGTCGTTTGCTTAGTATTCTCAATGTTTCGCCTTCGATCGCAACAGTCAATTGCTCTTGTGTAGCGAGATGGAGGTTGTTGGGGTTATTATCGTCCACCAGCATTCCGATCCGCCGGGTAGAATGACTGCCTTCGCTGTCGGTAACTGTGAAGTCAAAGTAAAGTATACCATTGAAGTCCTCAGCCGGTGAAACAGTAGCCTTAGAGCCTTCAAAACTGACAGTCGCATCATTGCTGACAGCCGACAAGCTATATATGGGCGATTTGGTGTAACCAAGGGTATAGGGAGCTAAATCAATGGTTTTGGCAGCATTGACACTGGTAAAATAATGAGGATTGGCCATCCATTCCAGGTAATCTTCCAGGGCGGTGAAGCCGTCTTTGTCGGGATCGGCGTTGGCATCTGAGAAATCGCCTTCGGCAGAGTTAGGGTTGCTGCCGTGCAGGCTTTCCCACCAATCGGGCAGTCCGTCCCAGTCGCTGTCGAAGCCTTCGGGCCGCACTTCGTTGCCGTAGTCTTCGTAACCTCCGGCATCTTGTTCATGATCAATGATGCCCGGCAAACCCGTTTTGCTTCCCGTACAACTGTACGCACCGTTCAGGGTTTCGTTTATAACTCGTTTATCGTGGTTATCGGCGAGTGGAAGGTTGCAGCCTACATTTGATAAGACCGATTTATAGGCTTCCTTTGCGCTTTCCATCTCGGTATAAGAAGCAAAGAAAGGCTCATCTACAAAGATGTCCCAATCTATCACCATGCTGCCGTGGATGGTTGATGTAATACCGCAACTGTTGTTTGTGCCATCGCAGGAGAAAGTCTTGTTTTTCAGCTCCAAAATATTACCGGCAGTATAATAAGTCTCTGTGCCTAAATTGGTTTCTCTTTGGTTGACGTCAGCGTTAAAGATGGTGGTTTTATTTGTGGCCGGCCCCTGCTTGTAGTAATTGTTTACAAACTGTACTTCGTGTGCTTCGCCGTATGCAGAGTGAGCATTCCAGTTGTACACCACATTGTTGAAGTAGTCCACGCGCCCTTTGTAATAATTTTGTCCGTCCATGCCGCCATCAAAACGAGGATTACGTCCTGAATTATGTGCCAGCAGATTGTGATGAACGGTGGCAACATCGCCACCGAACACTGCCGCAAATCCGTGTCGTCTGTCCGGGTCGTCGTGTAAACCTGCCTGATTGAGTGCTTCGGAGACCAAGACTCTCTGAACCGTTATCTTCCCGGCATTGCGCGAAGTTAAACCTTCGTCTATAGACCAGCTTACCGAACAATGATCCAGTATGCTGTGATCTGCTCCCGGCAAGCCCATTCCATCGGTGCTGTTGCCCGAACCCAGGCGCATTCTGATAAAACGGGTAATGCTTTCGTCGTCAATCGCCAAAGAGGATGTTCGCAAACAAATTCCTTTGCCCGGAGCTGTTTGCCCGGCAATAGTTATGTATTCGTTGCAAAAGATCTTGTCGTTCAAAGGAATTATTCCGGAGACATTAAAGACTACGGTGCGCGGTCCGATATCGCTGGTGACTGCTTCGCGAAAACTGCCTTCGCCGGAATCGTTGA
>CAZAUQ010000085.1:0-5381 GCA_964488495.1 uncultured Bacteroidales bacterium | reverse complement strand
GGTAAGACGTGTTGGGCAAATGTTGGGCAAGTTATATAATCAAAAAAAGCTAACAACTGTATTACAGCATGTTAGCTTTTTTTGATGTGACCCCGACAGGATTCAAACCTGTAACCTTCTGATCCGTAGTCAGATGCTCTATTCAATTAAGCTACGGGGCCTTTTTTTTACGGGCACAAAAGTACATTTAAATATTGATCTGTACAATTTATTATGCTTTCTTTTTTGATTTGATTTTAAAAAACTTTGTCCATACTGCTGTAAGTGTCTGCGCCAAAATCATAATCATCCTCGGTCTGGTAGTTTGCACGTGAACTGATAATGGGTTGATCGTCACCGTCCAAAAAAGCATCGTCTTCGAGGTTGCTGAATTTGGCAAAATTACTTCTGAATCGGAGCCTGATATCCCCCGTGGCTCCGTTTCTATGCTTAGCAATGATAAGTTCGGCTATGCCTGCCAAGCTGTTATGGTTTTCGTCTTCCAGTATCCGGTAATATTCCGGCCGGTGGATGAATATAACCAGGTCAGCATCCTGTTCTATAGCTCCAGATTCACGCAAATCAGACAATTGAGGCCTTTTGGCTTCATTGACAGGAACTCCCAGGGCTCCGCGGTTGGTAGAGGCACGGTTAACCTGAGAAAGCGCAATGATCGGTATATTCAATTCTTTGGCTAAAGCCTTGAGTGTACGAGATATGGTCATAACTTCTTCCTGTCTGTTTCCAAATTTGCTCCCCTGGGCGGTGGCATTCATCAATTGCAGGTAATCTATCATAATCACCTTTATCTGGTGTTCCCTCACCAAACGTCTGGCTTTGGTGGCAAATTCAAAAACGGAAAGGCTCGGAGTATCGTCTATAAAAATGGGTGCATCGTAAAGTTCTTTGATTTTTTGATCCAGCTGATACCATTCAAAATCTTGTAGACGACCGCTCTTGATTTTTTCTGCTTCAATCTCACAAACGTTGACAATCAAACGATTAACAAGCTGTACATTGGACATTTCCATAGAAAAAATAGCCACAGACTGTTTGTTATCCACAGCCATATTCCTGACCATCGACAAGGCCAGGGCAGTCTTTCCCATGGCAGGCCTGGCGGCAATAATGATTAAGTCGGAATTCTGCCAGCCTGAAGTTATCTTATCCAACGCATGAAAGCCCGATTCTATACCACTCAGGCCGTCTTCTCTTTTGGCGGCCAGATTCAATATATTCAGAGCTTCGTCAATGACAGGGTTGATTTGAATGACGTCTTTTTTGAGATTCTGTTGGGAAAGCTCAAATAATTTTGCTTCTGCTTTTTGCATCAAAACATCCACATCCATTGCTTCGTCGTAGGCATCTCCCTGAATCTCCGATGTATAGCTTATCAAAGCCCTGGCCAAATGTTTTTGGGCAACAATGCGGGCATGGAATTCCAAATGGGCTGTAGATACTACTTTAGAACTGAGTTCGGCTAAATAATAGGCTCCCCCCACTTCTTCCAACACTCCTTCTTGTTTGAGCTGCTCCTGAACTGTAAGAATGTCTACCGGTTTTTGATGAATGGATAATTTTTGTATTGCCTCAAAAATATGTTTATGCCTGGGCTCATAAAAACAATCCGGTTTTAAAATTTCACTCACTTCCGAAAAAGCATCTTTTTCGAGCATCAACGCTCCTAATACCGCTTCTTCAAGTTCAAGAGCCTGAGGTTGAAGTCGGCCAATATCTGCAATACTGACGGGAATTTTTTTACGTTTAGTTACAGCTTTGTCCATTGTGTTGATTTTGATGTTTTCAAAAGTACAGAAGAAATGCCTGATGCCAAAATATACTTATCAACATTCTTTTAACCGTAATCCTCTGTGTCCGGATTGTAAAATCACATAATCTGTTTATTTTTGCATTTCAATCCACGCTTGATTATGATTTGTTTTCCCAATGCCAAAATCAATCTGGGACTACATGTTCTGGAGAAACGCCCCGATAATTACCATAACATTGAAACTCTTTTTTACCCTGTCGGTCTGAAAGATATATTGGAATGCGTTCCTCTGGATAAGGATGAAAATCCTGCCCTGCAGATAAGCGGTATTCCCGTAGAAGGAAATTCCGAAGAAAATCTGGTAATTAAAGCCTATATGCTTTTACAAAAAGATTACCCGCTCAAACCTGTTCAAATCTATTTGCATAAATCCATTCCGGCGGGTTCAGGATTGGGCGGCGGTTCTTCGGATGCGGCTTTTATGCTTAAACTCCTCAACGACAGCAATAATCTGGGCTTGTCTGCGTCTCAGCTGGAACAATACGCCGCACAATTAGGTGCCGATTGTGCCTTTTTCGTACACAACAGGCCTTTACTGGCTTACGATAAAGGGGATCGGTTTCAGACATTGGATTTTTCGCTTAAAGGACTTTTTTTAATCCTCCTGATTCCAAAAAACATCCGGATTTCCACACGCGAAGCCTATGCGGGGATTAAGCCCGGGAAACCGGACTATGCACTTAAAGATTGCGTTTTTGAACCGATCGAAAACTGGAAAGACTTATTAGTCAACGATTTTGAGCATACAGTATTTGCCCTGAATCCGGAACTGGCCTATGTTAAACAAGCCCTGTATGAAGCCGGAGCTCTCTATGCCTCCATGTCGGGCAGCGGATCGTCCATCTTTGGTTTGTTCAGATCTGAGTGTAATCTGCAAAAGGCATTTCCTGCCTGTTACTATTGGTCTGAAAAGCTCTGATCTTTATTCTGTAAAATTAATTCATTACCTTTGTAGCCCTTCTTAAAAGAAGGTTTAGGGTATTAATCTTATAAACCAATATGTTATGTCAAAAATAAAAGGGGCAGTGTTGGTGGATATCAACCGTTGTAAAGGTTGCGAGGTGTGTGTTGACGCCTGTCCCTCCCAAGTGCTGGCACTGGCTAAAGAAGTGAACGAAAAAGGATATAATTATGCCTATATGGCTCAACCCGATGCCTGCATCGGCTGCGCCAATTGCGCCTATGTTTGTCCCGATGGTTGCATCAAGGTCTATAAAATAAAACTTTGATTATGAAAGAAATACATTTGATGAAAGGCAACGAAGCCATTGCGCATGCTGCTATACGTTACGGATGTGACGGATATTTTGGTTATCCTATCACTCCACAATCTGAAATTATGGAAACTCTCATGGAGGAACAACCCTGGGAGAGCACCGGTATGGTTTGTCTTCAGGCCGAAAGCGAAGTGGCAGCCATTAATATGGTATATGGAGGTGCTTCCTGCGGTAAGAAAGTGATGACCTCTTCTTCCAGTCCGGGAGTCAGCCTTAAACAAGAAGGTATTTCTTTTTTGTGCGGAGCTGATTTGCCCTGTCTGATTGTAAATGTTATGCGCGGAGGACCTGGCCTTGGCACCATTCAACCCAGTCAGTCGGATTATTTTCAATCAACCAAAGGCGGTGGACACGGTGATTATCACCTGATAGTACTTGCCCCGAATTCTGTGCAGGAAATGGCCGATTTTGTAGGTTTAGGTTTTGATTTATCGTTTAAATACCGCATTCCGGCTCTTATTTTATCAGACGGTGTTATCGGGCAAATGATGGAAAAGCTGATATTGCCTGATTTTAAACCTCGTGCCACTGACGAAGAAATTTCCAGGAATTGCCCCTGGGCTTTGAGCGGAAGAACCAACAAACGTCCGCAAAACATCATCAGCTCTCTGGAACTGGATCCGGCTATAATGGAAAAAAGGAATGTAGAGCGTCAGGAACGCTATCGCAAAGTGGAAGCAGCCGAGGCGCGTTACGACACTTTTATGTGTGATGATGCTGAATATCTGATCGTTGCTTTTGGTTGTGCTGCCCGGATTTGTCAAAAATCGGTGGAACTGCTGCGCGAACAAGGCATAAAAGCCGGTCTGCTTCGCCCCATCACTTTGTGGCCTTTCCCAAGCAAGGCCATCGAAGACTTTTGTGGTCAGGTTCGCTCTATTTTAACCGTCGAGCTGAACGCCGGACAAATGGTAGAAGATGTCCGTCTGGCAGTCGAAGGGAAAGTGCCGGTCAGACATTATGGCCGTATGGGCGGTATAGTACCGACTCCAGAAGAAATTGTGGAAGAACTCAAAAAAATCAGCTGACATGGATCTTGAAGGCTTAAAATACACTTTGTCCATTCTGGCCATTATTTTGGCCGTCTTGTCTATAGTTTGTTATTTTTCAGCCCTTTTTTTCTGGTTTGCTGCCTTAGGTATTGCCGCAGTGCTGTGCAAGCTGGCTGAAATCATTTTACGTATACGAAAAAAGAAATAATATGAATAATCCTATTATAGCACCCGAAAACCTGGTGTACGAAAAATCAAAACTCCTCAAGGATAATGTGATGCATTACTGTCCGGGCTGCAGCCACGGCACTGTACATCGTATGATAGCCGAAGTAATTGAAGAAATGGGCATGGAAGATAAGGCCATGGGAGTAGCTCCGGTGGGTTGTGCCGTTTTCATTTACAATTACATCGACATAGATTTTGCCGAAGCGGCTCACGGCAGAGCTCCTGCTATTGCCACAGCCATGAAACGCCTGAGGCCCGACAAACTGGTGTTCACCTATCAGGGAGACGGCGATCTGGCTGCCATTGGAACAGCAGAAACCATTCATGCCTGCAACAGGGGTGAAAACATTGCCATCATTTTCATCAACAACGGCATCTATGGAATGACCGGCGGGCAAATGGCCCCCACTACCCTGGAAAACATGAGAACTTCCACTTGTCCTTACGGAAGAAATGTAGCCTTGAACGGCTATCCCCTCAAAATCACCAACTTGCTGGCCCAACTCGAAGGAACCTGTTATGTCACCAGGCAAAGCGTACATACAGCTGTTGCTGTAAAAAAGACCAAAAAAGCCATCCGCAAAGCCTTTGAAAATTCAATGGAAGGTAAGGGTACCAGTATAGTGGAAGTTGTTTCTACCTGTAATTCAGGATGGAAAATGAGCCCTGTACAAGCCAACCAATGGATGGTAGATAATATGTTTCCTTTTTATCCCCTGGGTGATTTAAAAGACAAATAAACGATGAAAGAAGAAATAATTATATCCGGTTTTGGAGGACAGGGTGTTTTATCCATGGGTAAAATACTGGCATATTCAGCTTTATTAGAAAACAAAGAAGTCAGCTGGATGCCGGCTTACGGCCCCGAACAACGAGGAGGAACGGCAAACGTTACTGTTATCATAGGCGATGAACGCATCAGTTCGCCCATTTTGAATTCCTTTGATACGGCCATTATTCTCAACCAACAGTCAATGGACAAGTTTGAACCCAGAATAAAGCCCGGAGGTGTACTTCTCTACGATCCTCACGGCATTACGCGTGCTCCGGTACGCAAAGACATTAGCATTCATA
>CAZAUQ010000084.1:0-5465 GCA_964488495.1 uncultured Bacteroidales bacterium | reverse complement strand
ATAAGACTCAGTTCGAAATAATGAGCGTAATGGGTTTTACCCCGGTGCAGTTTTAGGAGTGCTTTTCCTTTGTATCTAAGCCAGACATCGTACTGGCCGTCGTCCAGCCTCACCGGTATATGAATAGCCTGTCCCGAAAAAAGCAAGGAATCGGGTATGTTGCGCATACGGTAAACGCTGCTTATTATGTCGAAACCACAATCTTTGGTGTGGCTGAATGTTGGATTTTTCCAAACTTCCCTACGTTTTATTTGGGTGCGAATATTCCAGCCTTCGCTGGTATCGGAGGGCTGGAACAGAAAATTGTCCTGACCGTGCCATTTGCCTTCGTGCGTGCATTTCCGGCTTTCGTAGGGAATAAGGCTGAAGGGGTTGACATAAGAATCCAGTGTGTCCCTGACCGTAAAAAAAGCATCGTAGGCTCTGTGGGTAACCCCTGTGGCTTTGAGGTGCAGGGCAGGTTGAACGTAAGTATTTTCTGCTGTCCAGGTAGTCAGACTCGTTTCAAAATCGCAGGTTCCTGCAGGGATCCAGATAAAACCGATGTTGTAATATACCTGATAGCGAATTTTTTCGCCGGCGGCAAAACTGGTGTTTTGCAGTGAACAAAGTTCTTTGCCTGACAAATCCTGAGCCGTTATAAGCCCTGCAATGAATAAACAAAGGATTGAAGGGATCTTCATACCGCTGTTCTTAACGATTTTTGGGCTCGGCGGGCTTCAGGTCTTTGGACTTTTGCTCTGTCAAAGGCAAGTCTCTGATGTCCCAGCTTTCTTTGATTTCCCAATTGGCTTTGAGGTTGAACAGTTTATTGTTGTAAAAAACCTCTTCGGGTTGGCGTTTGGAGGCATAATGACCTGTATCCCAAAGGAAGTTGCCGTTTACATCGTCCACCGCTCTCAGATAATAGTCGCCCGGGTTAATAAACAGAAAATCGGCTAGTCCTTCTTCCAGACTTGCTTTGCGCACAACTTTGTCGCTTTTGTCGAGCAATTCGGCAAAAGCCGGGCCAGTAAAACCGCTTATGCTTACCGTCAGGCGCGAATACTCTTTTTCGGCCCGTATAGTGAAACTTTGGCTGAATTTTGCGTTGGTTTTGCCGTACCATCCTTCCACACAGCCTGAATCGATTTCTACTTTGTATTGGGCTTCGAAATCCCAGAGGGCATCCAACACGTAAGTCCTCAGTTTTTCGGGATGAGGCTCCAGACTGAACTCCTTGGTTTCTATCCAGAGTGTATCTTTTTTGCGGTACAATCTGAAAGGATCGCCCAGTATATTTTTTATCGGTGTTTCCCAGGTAAAATACAACGCTGAGTATATTTCCAGGGTCGGCTTTATGTTTGTTCCCAGTTTGAGATGATCTACCGGTACGACTTGATCGACAGTGTCTTGCTCTTTTTTGTCTCTGCGGCCGCGATCACGGTTCTGTAGGTTTCTTCCGGAGACAACTGCCGTTTTTCGTGTAAACAGCCTCAGCGTATCGGTGGCCGGTGACAATAAGTTGTTGGAATCGGTTTTAAAATAATCCATTACAATATGCAAGGTGTCGCAGCGATAAATGCTGCTGTCTCTGATCCAATAAACCAGGCTGTCGTTTGTAGGGTTGTTTTCGCAGATAAACCAGTTTATACTGTCTGTTTGCTCGTTGAAATCTCCCGGTGCAGGTTTGAGTAGTTTCAAACGTGGCAGACTGTCTGCTTTGTAACCGAAAGTCAGCGAAAAATATTCTTTAGCAGGACGTTCAGCTTTGACCAGATACTGCCTTCCAAAATCTTCCTGGTACAATTTCAAAACCAGGTCGTCGGGTTTGTAGCAAATATAATCGACCAACTGTATCGTGTCAATGGTGAGGCTGTCGATCCAGGTAGTGTCGTAGCGTTGACAAATGTCGGTCCACAGGCTCACTGTCGAATCGGGAAAGGCCAGGGCTTCGCCGGGCTGATCGAATCGGTAATCGCGGTTTTTATCGTCGAGAGCGAAAATTTTATAAGGCCCCGGCTTAAGGTTTTTGATACAAAAACGCCCCTGAACATCGGTTTTGGAAATTCTTAAAAAGGGCTCTTTAATCAAAGCACTGTCGCTTAAATCCAGGTGAGCTCCAACCAGAATTCCTCTTTCGGGATTGAGGTTGGCTGCATTCAGCACTACACCCGAAACTCTCAGGGTATCGATATCGGGGCCGGTAGAGAAAGCAAAAGCGTAATCGCCGTAGGGATTCTTTTCGTTCAGATCAACGATGGAATTGGTAAAATCAATGGTATAGGTTTCGTTGGCTTTCAAACTGTCCTGTAGCTCTACCACAATTTTTTTCATGACAGCATTTACCTGAGGAGGTGTTTTTTGCGGGGGAGAAACAATCACTCTTTCGGAGGCGTTCTCTACGGATACAAGCTCATCAAAATGGATTTCCAGCTTCTTTTTGGTAAAGTTGCGGCTGTTGTTTTCGGGCAGGGTTTTAAGTAAAACCGGGGGTGTTTCATCTTTGGGGCCTCCACTTGGGGATCCAATGCTGGCACAGGACACTAATTGCATGCAGAGCAAAAATACCGGGATACGAATAAGGAGGCTGCGAAAACTTCTCATCTGAAATTAGAACACTGGGTTGGAAGATCTTAGAGTTCAGGGCAAATGTACGAGTATTTTTTCAATCCATCCCCCGGCATTTAAAAATAATCCAGTACCTTTGCCGTTTAAGTAAAATACAGCATTATGAATATAGTTTTGATCGGTTACGGTAAAATGGGGCACGAAATAGAACGCATAGCTTTAGAAAGAGGCCATAGTATTGCCTGTGCCATAGATGTGAACAATCTGGAACTATTTGAATCGGACGATTTTCGCAAAGCCGACCTTGCCATCGAATTTACCGGTCCTTCTACCGCCCTGCAAAATTACCGTCGCTGTTTTGCGGCTGGTTTGCCTGTGGTTTCGGGAACTACCGGCTGGCTGGAGCACATGGGTGAAATTCGTCAGGCCTGTGAGCAGGGACAAACTTTTTTTTACGCCTCCAATTTTAGTCTGGGAGTCAATTTGTTTTTCTTCCTGAACAAAATGCTGGCAGAAAAAATGAATGCATTCCCGCAATACGAAGTCAGGCTGAAGGAAATACATCACGTTCAAAAACTCGATGCTCCCAGTGGTACAGCGATAAGCCTGGCAGAAGATATCCTGAAAAACCTTGACCGAAAAAAAACCTGGGTTAATTGTGAAAGTAAAAAAGCCGACGAACTGAGTATTGTTTCGGAACGAATAGGCAGTATGCCTGGTTATCACGAAGTTTGTTACGAGTCGGATGATGACAGCCTTAAAATTATACACGATGCCAAAAACAGGATCGGATTAGCCATGGGAGCAGTATTGGCTGCTGAATACACCCTGGGCAAAAAAGGCTTTTTGGGTATGCAGGATTTACTCGGATTCTAATCATAAAAAATATGAGCAATACAGAAAAAAAATGCCGTTTTGTCGCATCCAAAGGCAAGTGGATACGTTTTGGCCTGTGGACGCTGGTCTTTATCCTTTTTGTGGTCTGGACGGGCAGTTTGTGGTGGCTCTTACCCATCCCTTTTGCTTTTGATCTGTTTATCAGCCGCTTTATTCCCTGGTCTTTCTGGAAGAAATCGAAGAATAAAACCTTCAGAGTGATTATGGACTGGGTGGATGCCATCGTCTTTGCCCTGGTAGCGGTTTATTTTGTTTTTTTGTTCTTTTTTCAAAATTATCAGATTCCCAGCCCTTCACTCGAAAAATCGCTGCTGGTAGGAGATTATTTATTTGTCAGCAAGCTCAGCTACGGACCCCGCATGCCCAATACTCCTTTGTCGTTTCCTTTGGCCCAGCATACGCTGCCTATAGTTAACAGCAAATCCTATTTTGAAAACCCCCAATGGCCCTACAAACGTTTAAAAGGCCTGGGTGAGATTAAACGCAAGGATATAGTAGTCTTTAATTTCCCGGCCGGTGACACGGTGGCTCTGGCTATGCAAAGCACTGATTTTTATAGCCTTTGTTATTCGATAGCCCGCGAAAGAGGCTTAAGCATGGATGAGGCCCGCAGAATAGTGCGCTCCAATCCAAAAACCTTTGGTGAAATTATTTACCGTCCCGTTGATCGCCGCGAAAATTACGTGAAACGATGCATCGGATTGCCTGGAGATAGTTTACAAATCATCAACAATCAGGTTTATATTAACGGCAAAGTACTGGAGGACGAGGCCGGCACCCAGTACAATTACTTTGTGCAGACCAAGGGTTCTTATTTCAGCGAAACCCAGTTCCGCCAATGGAATATAAGTAAAGACGATCGTTATTTGTTGCCCGATCAGTATAATCAATTGCTCGGTTTTGAGCCCGATGCTCAAGGCAACAAACTGCCGGTATATCGTTTTCCGGCCACCAAAGAGGTTATAGAGAAAATCAAAAAAAATCCCATAGTGAATACTGTCCGTATAGAACCGGCCAAAGTCGGTCCGTACGATCTGGGCGGTCCGATATTTACCTTAAGCGACGAAATTGACTGGACTCGCGATGATTTCGGTCCTCTGTGGATACCCAGCAAGGGAGCGGAAATTGAGCTCAACCCTCGTAACGTATTGCTTTACGGCAGGGCTATATGTGCCTACGAACGCCACAAGCTGGAGGAACGCCAGGGCCGTTATTTTATTGACGGAAAACCGGCAGAGCGTTACACCTTCGAAATGGATTACTATTGGATGATGGGCGACAACCGCCATAATTCAGCCGATTCCAGGGCCTGGGGCTTTGTGCCCGAAGACCACGTGGTGGGCAAACCCATGCGCGTATGGTTATCGCTCGACAAAGACCGCGATTGGTTTCAGGGTAAAATACGCTGGAAGCGTTTTATGAAAAAAGCCGTTTAAAACTCCAATGTCTGTAGTCTTGTTATCAACGGCCTATCTGGCGCCGGTATCTTATTATGTTTTGCTGGCAGGAGCCGAAAATGTCACGATAGAACAACACGAAAACTATCAAAAGCAAAGTTACCGCAACCGTTGTGTGATAGCTGCCGCCAACGGGCCGCTGGTGTTGAGTATCCCTGTGCAAAAACCCTTGCCCGGCAAATATTCAATCCGCGACATAAAGCTCTCCGGGCACGGAAACTGGCAACATATGCATTGGAACAGCCTGGAGTCGGCCTATCGCTCCAGTCCCTATTTTGATTTTTATCAGGACGATATCCGCCCTTTTTACGAAAAAAAATACCAGTATTTGTTCGATTATAACGAGGCTTTGAGAGAAGAAATTTGCAGTTTACTCAATTTGGAGCCCAGGCTTGAATACAGCAAAACCTACATCACGAAACCAGAGACGCCGAACCGGGAAACAATCCTTGATTACAGAGAACTTTTACACCCCAAAAAAGAAAAACTCACAGACTTATTGCCTTGCCCTTATGTACAGGTCTTTGATCAGAAGTTTGGCTTTCTGCCCGATTTGTCGGT
>CAZAUQ010000083.1:0-5538 GCA_964488495.1 uncultured Bacteroidales bacterium | reverse complement strand
GCGCTGGTATATTTTGGAGGAATTGCTCTGGCAATTCTGGCAGCCATACTCGTTTTGCTCTACCTGAGGCCTTTTCGCAAAGTTTTTTCCGGCATTTGGTCAAAATACCCTAAAGCCGGCATTTTAGGTTTTAAAAGCTCACTAATAACGGCAGCCCTGTTGGGAGCTTTGTCTGTGAATTACCTGGATTGCTCGGGCGAATACGAATATTTAAAGGAAGCAGGCTATTGGACTCTGTCCAAGGGGCTGGAACAAATTGGCAAAGCTTTGGGACTACTTTCCATTATGGTCGGTGCCTGGCTGTTGGTGTTTATCATCAGGCTGCTTACAAACAAACATCCAAAATCAGAAGAGCCCTCCGATGAGAATATGTTTAAATCTATTTGATAGTTCTTTCGCTTGACAGCAATAAGAATGAGGTGGACTTGATTTCTTTGATGTAGACCCTGCCTGACTATACCCTCCAATGCCCGCAATTTATAGTGGACTTAGATTTCTTTGATGTAGACCCGGCGAGTCTTGTGATGACGAGGTTTAAATTCCGACCATAAAGTCTGTATGCGGCTATTGTTTTCCAATTCGGGATTGGATTCGGCCAGGCGATAACCGTTCTTTTGGTACTTTGGCAACAGATTGGTAAAGATCAGCGAATTAAGTCCCTTGCCCTGGTATTCGGGGTGAACACCCATCAGGTAAAGATCCAGCAGATCGTTCTTGCGAATGGCCTTGAGCACATGGATAAAGCCAAAAGGCAATAATTTTCCTTTGGCTTTTTGGAAGGCTTTACTCATGGAGGGCAGTGATATCCCAACCCCCACCACCCTGTCTTCGGGGGTTATAATAAGACTCACCAGCTCGGGACGTACAAACGACAAATAGAGTTTGATGTAATAATCCACCTGTTTCTCGTTCAGCGGAACGTAGCCGTACAACACCTGATAACTGTCGTTGAGTAACTGGAAGATTTTTTTGCCGTAGCGACGAACCAGTTCTTTGTTGCTTTTGCAACTTATTACCTTTAGTCCGTATTTTTCGGCCAGAAGCTCAGAGAAACGAAAATAACGTTCATTCAAAGTTTCAGGAATCTCAATCTGGAACTCTTTCCAGTCAACTTCTTTACGGAAACCCAGTTGTTCCAAATGAACAGGATAGTAGGGATAATTATATAAAGTGGCAAAAGTCCCCAATTGATCAAAGCCGTGAATGAGCATGCCCTCGTTGTCAAAATCGCAAAAGCCCATGGGGCCTTTGATGGCCTTCATGCCTCTTTCCCTGGCCCAATCGGAAGCAGCTTCCATCAGGGATTTAGTCACTTCGGGATTATCCACCACATCAAACCAGCCGAAACGAACATGTTCTTCGTTAAAGCGTTTATTGGCTTCCTTGTTGAGGATAACAGCAATGCGACCCAGTAGGGTTTTACCCTCTTTGGCCACAAAACAAGCCACTTCACAAAATTCCAAAGCCGGATTTTTGGCAGGATTAAACGTGTTTAACTCGTCGAAAATGAGCGGAGGAACAAAATAGGGATGATTCTTGTAGAGCTTGATCGGAAAACTTACGAACTCTTTGAATTCCTTTTTGGTGCTGATCTTTTTAATTTCCATTTACCTGCAATTAGTGCAAACATTCTGGGAGCAAAAATAGAAATAAAAATCAAATATTAAACTCCGAGCTCATGGTAAATCGAATATCGGGAAAAGTCTCGCGGCTGTTGTTGAGCATCCAGTCGCTCTCGGCCATGAATACAGCCTGCTCGTTTTTGTCGTAAACTATGTGAGCTGCTTTGCGTTTAGTAAATTCTTCCAGCTGTGACCTGTTGTCGGAACTGAACCAACAGGCTTTGGCGTAAGGTAAGGGCTGAAAGCGGCATTTGGCGCCGTATTCTTTTTCGAGCCTGAACTGAATCACGTCAAATTGCAATTCTCCCACGGTTCCGATAATTTTGCGCTTGCCCTGCTCCTGCACAAACAACTGAGCCAGGCCTTCGTCGGTGAGTTGGCTCAGGCCTTTTTCGAATTGCTTGGTTTTCATGGGGTCGGCATTGACGACCTCTTTCAGTATTTCGGGCGCAAAATTGGGTATTCCCTTAAAATTGAGGATCTCGCCTTCGGTGAGTGCATCGCCAATCTTGAGGTTGCCGTTGTCGTACAAACCAATCACGTCTCCCGGGTATGCCTCATCCACTGTGCTTTTGTTGTTGGCCATAAAAGTGGCCGGAGCCGAGAAACGCATATTCTTACCCAGACGACAATGGTAATAAATTTTGTTGCGCTCGAAGCGACCCGAACTGATGCGCAAAAAGGCCATGCGGTTTCGGTGGTTGGGATCGAGATTGGCGTGAATCTTAAACACAAAACCGCTGAATTTTTCTTCGTCGGGCTGCACAATCCGCTCAGCCGTTTTAAGGGCAGCCGGCCCTGGGGCAATTTCTACGAAACTATCGAACAATTCCGGCACTCCGAAGCTGTTCAAAGCACTGCCGAAAAAGACCGGACCCAGGTAACCCTCGCGATAAAGTGACAGATTAAAGCTTTCATATAACTCCGGGATTAGTTCCAGGTTTTCACTGAGTTTATCAATCAGGTCCTGTCCGACTATACGCCGTAATTCCGGGTTGTTCAGGTCTTTGGTATTGAGTAATTCCGTGGATTTGAGTGTTTTTTGCGGATCGTAGAGATGTGTGTCCTGACGATAGAGGTGATATACTCCTTTGAAGCGACTCCCCTCGCCAATAGGCCAGGTAAAAGGACAGGTGGCAATCTTGAGTTCCTCTTCGAGTTCACTTAGCAAATCAAAGGGATCTTTGCCCTCGCGATCCATCTTGTTGATGAAAACCATCACAGGAATGGCCCGCATGCGGCAAACCTCCATCAGTCTCCGGGTTTGCTCCTCCACCCCTTTGACACTGTCAATTACCAGAATTACACTGTCCACGGCTGTAAGTGTCCGGTAAGTGTCTTCGGCAAAATCCTTGTGGCCGGGTGTATCGAGAATGTTCACCCTTTTGTTTTTGTAATCGAGGGTCATCACCGAAGTAGCTACTGAAATACCTCTTTGCCTTTCGATTTCCAAAAAGTCGGAAGTGGCGGTTTTGCGTATTTTATTGCTCTTGACGGCTCCGGCTACCTGTATGGCTCCGCCCATGAGCAGGAGCTTTTCGGTAAGAGTGGTTTTACCCGCATCGGGGTGAGAGATAATGGCAAAAGTGCGCCTGCGATTGATTTCTGTTTTTATATCCACGTGCAATAGTATTAAGCTGCCTCACAACAGCCTGAAAAATTGGCGCAAAAGTAGTAAAAAAACAGGCACGGATTATTTTTTTATAAATACTGCCCGATGATCAGTCTGTCCGGTCTTTAATCTGAGTATATAAACACCCGGGGGCAACATAGAGCAATCTAAGCTGTTATCTTCAAAATGGGCAAAACGCATCCACTCCCTCCCATCCGGACTCGTCACCAGCAACTCCGTGGTTTGTAGCTGCCTGTTGCCGTCGTTCAGTCCGAAATACAGCAGCCCCTTCACTGGCAAAGGCCAAAGAACCAGGTCTTGCTCTGCAGGAACAAGCGACAGGGCATTGGTCGTATCTTCAGGGATGGGATCGAAGCCATAGCCCCATTTTTCTACCAGTCGGCGGGCTTCGTCCTGTGTGACAGGAATAACCGTACCGTGACGGGGAGTAAAATCCATAGAAATGTCGCTGACGACGCTGAAATTTTCCAGGTCATTACTGGTTGTAAACTCGTAGCGGCCGCTGGTATATACGTCGTACATAAGAATGTAAGAATCAGAGTCATACAATTTAAAAACACAGGAGCCTTCGACAGCCGATGAGGTTTGTTGATAGTAGTTGTTGTTTAATTGTTCAAAAGGACCGTTTACATAGTCGGAAAGGGCTTTTTTGATACCGTTGCCCGTTCCTTCGTTTTTGTAAAACAAGTGGTAGTTGCCGTCTTTGTATATAATATCGCCGTCTATGCAAGCCGTGGCATCGGGGCTGTTGTATAATACTTTCGGAACACTTGCTATGCCGTTGAATTCGTCGTTGGCATAAGCGTAATGGATGACGTCGATAGCTGAACCCGAACGCATGGACCAATAAAGCATATACTTGCCTGCGTTCTGATCGTAAATGGTCTGAGGTGCCCAGGCTCGGTTAATACTGCTGAATTCTTCAAATTCAGCGGCAATGTCCACGGCCGTATGATTCCAGTTCAGCAGGTCGTTCGACCGGAGCATCACAATGCCGTGATTGCTGCTCCAACCCAGAGCCGATTTCATATCGGTAACTACCATATAAAACGTGGTATCGTCTATTCCGCGCAGAATATGCGGATCGCGCACCCCTCCCATCCGGCTTATCTCTTCGGAACTTATGATGGGATTGTTGTTGTTGAGCGCCTTATAATGATAGCCGTCGAAACCCAGGGCAAAGCGTATGGCTTCCTGACTGCCGGTATTGCCTGTGAAATAAGCGAATAAATAAGCGTAGTACTTGAGTTCAGCCGGAATACGGACAACAAAAGTCCGGCTGGCTTCGGCTTCGGCCTTGCGGGCTGTAACCTGAAGGTTAAGGACAACATCGGGTTCACCGGCCTGGGGTTGTTGCACTAAATCACCCTCGTGGCTGAGGTAGTCGGTATTGTCCGAAACCCAGCTCAGGCTGCTGCCTTCTGCTCCTGCAGCGGGCAAGTGCAACTTGTATTTCACTCTGTTTTCGACTGTGGAAAAAGGCAATGCTTCCAGGTCACGCTGCACGGAAATCTCAGGACTGAAATAAGGCAATACACTGATTTGAAAGCTTTTGCACAAAGTATCACTGCCTTTAATTAAAGAAGCTGTCAATACAACCATAGCTGTATCACTGCCGACTGCCGGACGTACTACTTTACCTTGGTTACTGATTATTTCCGGATGAGAGGAATTCCAGTTTATAACAACTTCACCACCGGTACTGAGGGGAAGTTGGAGATCAGAGCTGATGTCCGTCGTGTCTTCCAGACTTAACTTTTGTCGGGCTGCTCTGAGTATTTCCAGGTTCATGGCTGTATTCAGGGCTTTAATTTGCGCCGAAATAGCCTTAATCTCTTCCTGAGCCAGCGCGCGGTTGTAAATTCGGAAATCGCTGAGCATGGCTTTCTTTAAATAGGCGTCTGAACTAAAATGAGGCCGGCCTATCCAGTTGTAGTCGGTCATCTGGCCAATGTCTTTGGGCGAATAAACAATGGTAGTTGAAGATTTCACTACTGCACTGTCTATGTACAGGCTGCCTTTGGTTCCCTGCTGGGTATAAGTCAATTGGTACCATTTTCCTTTGGGAGAAGCCGTTCCCGTTTCTACGGCTGCCACCTCGTTGCTGTAACCACCCGTAGACAAGGCATATCGTTGGCGGTTTACCCGGTAGGCTATGTATTTACCCGAAGACTGTCCGCAGGCAGGACTGGTCGAAAAAGCCCAGACAAAATTGCCATTGCCAGTAATATTGCTGCTCTCGTCAATGTAAATGGCGGTAGTGATGCTGAAATCTTCCAGGCC
>CAZAUQ010000082.1:2118-5545 GCA_964488495.1 uncultured Bacteroidales bacterium | reverse complement strand
TTTCCTGCAAGCGCAGATTCCGTACATCAAACTGGTTTTGCGCCCGGATATACATGCCACGGATATACACCGGCAGCCCGGGCGAACGCGACACGGTATAGGTGAGCGTAGTACTGAGCAGGCTTTGCAAAGGATTGAATTGCTGATTGGAATAAGAGAAGTTTTCGCGATAATTCAGGCGCAGATTTATTTTACCGATGCGTTGGCTGAAATCGCCCAAAACCGAACTCAGGCTGCTGTTGTCGAACACGGTATGCTCCCCGCCCAGACGTATGCCCGAATAGGCACCGAAAAGTTTAAAGGGCAGGTAGATGTTGGCGTTCAGATAATCACTGGCGCCACGGGTATTGAATAAACTTTCGGCTTCGTATCTGGTGTACAATAAATTCATGCTCAGATTGTTGGCATACATCACGCTGGCCCTGAGCCGGTAAAATTCCTGAGGAGCCAAATCGAGATTCAGCAAATATTGCTTAGCGATGCGGGCCGATACACTGCCGTAATACGACATTCTGCCCGAGTAAAAATCTACGCCGCTGTATTGCGTTCCCAGCGAAGCCGTCATCCAACGATTGATACCCAGGGCTACATTGGCATGCCCCAGCCACTGACCCCGCAAAGTATCGTAAGCATAATCTTCGGCCTGTCCCGCCTGCACATTGTAACTGACCACGCCCCTGGGCAGAAAGGTAAAAGGCACCTGAATCTGTTTGTCGTTTTCGATGAGTTCGCCCGAGGGAGTGTAAATGCGCAGATTCACCCGGGTAGTACCGTAGCTCAGAGGCACGTCAAAACGGTAATAACCCAGCTCGTCGGCACGCAAAAAGCCCGACAGACGGTCGTTGATGTAGAGCTCCACTTCCGATTCAGGCTCGGTGTTGCCGTCCACCACATAGGTTTCGTACATCTGCCGGGGCTCAATGGGATCGTTGGTAATGGAAATACCCCTGATGGCTACCGACTGTAAACCACTCGTGGTGGTCTGGCCCAAAGTAATGCCCGAAATGTATTTATTGTCCAATACGGCGTAACGCCAACGCAAATTACTAAGATCCAATGACTGGTAAGCTCCGCTGGCATGAGTACCGTAGACTGTCCCCTGCAAATCGCCGCCCAGCAGCTCCATACCTCCCGTCAGGCTGTAACCCAGGCTCCGGCTGGCAGCCGAATAATTGCCCGTAATGGAATAATCCAGCATGGCCCCGTCCAGCAAATCGCGCTCACGGCCGTAACGCAAGGGGTAATCCTCGCGGCTCAGGTCGCGGCCTTCCATTTTTTCGCGCAGGCGTTCCCGGGCAATACGTTCCTGCACCGGAAGGCTGTGTTCGGTTTCGAGCGTTAGCATAAGGTGATTGATGTTCACCGTAAAGTTCAAGCCAAAGATTTCTTCGAACAGCCGGGGATGCAGGTAAAATTCGGTCTGGGCCAGACGCACCTCGTCCTGGCTGAATTCAAAGACTTCTTTGCCCAGGCTGGCGCTGGCTGCAGCAAAATTTATACTGTAAGGCTGATCGGGTGTTAGAAAATTTCCCTTGACCGTAAAGTTGCGGGCATCGGGCTGATAGTTGATTTCGAGCAGCGAAAAGAGTTCGGTAAAGGGGAGATAAACCGTTTCGCTTTCGTAATCGTATAGACTGTTTACGTAGAAATTACCTACGGCCGTGTGGCGAAAGGTAAGCAAGATTTCTTCCTGCTCTGCCTTTGCCGACAGAGGCAGGAGCAACAAAAAGAAACAGGCAAGCACAGCTTTTACCTCTTTGTACATACTGAAGGTAAAAAAAGCTGTTTGCGTCATATCGAAATAGAAAATCTAAAAAATGGCCTACAGCGACAGTGGCCCTGTAACAAAAGCTTTATTTAAGCTCGACTTCCTGCACATGCACAATACGTTCAGACTGTACCAAATCGGAAGCCATCATATCGTTGCGCCTGGTCTCGAAGCTTAGCTCCAGCTGATACCTGCCCGCTTCCACCCCCTCTGTTTTGAGATCTATACGACGAATTTCGTCGAAATAGACGGTGGTGGTGCTTTGAGTTTCGGCCAGCACTTTGCCGTTTTTATCTTTGAGACGGGCATACATACTGCCCAGAAAAGGAGCGTTGCCGCTGCGCAGCAGTTGGGGCCGCAATTCCAGCAGCCCTTCGTTTTGACGCACATCCACCGCCTTGACTTCGATACCGGTACTCACCCGACCTTTGTGATAAAACACAGCCGTAACCTGCTCAAAATTAAAGGTAATCTGCGTTCCGATGCCTTCTTCGCCAACCGCTTCGGTCACTTCCTGAGCCTGAGGCTGAGCCAGCACCTTCATACGGGTAAAGAAGTAACCTTCTTTGCGCCGCTGATTGGGCAGCACCTGAACCCGGACGGTACGCTGTTCGCCTCCCTGCAGCACAAAACTGCGGGGAAAAGCCCGGATCATCTCGTCTAATGCATAGACAGCATAAGCTCCGCTGTCTTCGTAGTTCATCACCAAATTACCCTCGGCATCGCTGTCGGGGTAACCAAAAGCAAAATTGATGGAAATTTCGTAGGCGTTCTGGCTGTTGTTGCTCACAAAAACATTGCCCACTCCCGAGTTTTCGTCTATAAACACAAAAGAGGGGGCTATAGCCACCTGAGCCTGTAGCAGGGGAATTAAACTGAGGCTAACCAGAAAAATCAGCAAAGGTCTGAAGGGTTTCATATCGTATAGATTAAAGCTTTATTACCACTGTCTTTAGCCAGATTAAGGCTTGATTTAACCGGTGCCAAATATACAAAAAATTGCGTTACAACAAATTTTGCTTAAAAAACAGAAAAATCATAGGGCAACCGGGGGTTGCCCTATGATTAAAATTTGGATGTTAGTTGTAGGTGGCGGTGAGGGTGATGATTCCGGTATAAGAACCAGTGACTTGATCTGAAGCTGGTTGAACGGTTCCACCAATATACACATATATTCCATTCTTTGTATCTACAATATTGGTTGGAAAAGTTCCAGATCCGACATTAACAGAGGAGTTTGGGTCAAATCTTGTGGGTGTACCACTTGCGTTTTCTGCTAGCCCATAAGCAGCAAAATTCTTTGATGCACTTGCATGGTCTAGTGTATATACTATGGGCATAGTTGCCGATGAAGGACCTGCGAGAGTTGCCGGAAGCGTAGTGAATTGCAATTCAACATTTGATCCAGCTCCTGCAAATACTTTAAATCGACCAACTGTTACATCATCAACTGAAGTTGCAGTGGCTGTACTTGTAGCGATTCCATCAATGTCAACAGATTTATTTACATTAACAGACACTTGACCAAAATTTAAATTCTGTGCATCAGCCACACTAATTGCATCAACCACAGTTGCGCTAGCTGTTATACCATCGTTAGCAGTTTGCCCCATCGCACTAAAAGCGAATCCCATCATTACAGCCATTACGGCCATCATT
>CAZAUQ010000082.1:0-2018 GCA_964488495.1 uncultured Bacteroidales bacterium | reverse complement strand
TTTCTTGTTTTGTGCTTATATATGGTTGAAAATTAAAGAGCCATTTTATTCTTATTTTAATAAACAAACATCGTGCCAAATAACATATTTTAATTGTATTCGAGTTGCAAATGGATGTTGCCGCTGTAAACATCCTGCTTTTGGGCAGGGGCGGCGATGTTGACCTGCACAAAGACGGTGGAAATAAGCACCTGAGGATTCGATTTTATATTTTCGATGAGCAGGCCGCTGTCGTTCAAAGGGAAAAAGACTTCTTCGCCGCAGGCGTTGTAGGGCGGCTGGCTGAATCCGTCGTTGCGGTAGGCCATTTGAACCAGCAAAGGCAGGCTTTCGCCTTTTTTACTTAACAAAACCGGCGTATGACTAATCCTGGCCTGTACCAAAAAGTTTTCGTTGCCCCTGATTTGCAGGAGGTAATTGCCTCTGTACAACTCTTGATCTTCGTCAAAAGAGCCTGTCCACTCAGCAGGCAAATTGCTTTTGTCGGTTGGCCTGAGCAAGAGATCAAAATCGCTGCTTTCGGATAAGCCGGTTTCGGGCTCTACGTCCAGGTTGATTCGAATAAACTGAGCCTGCGTGCTCAATGAAAAAGACAGCAAAAACAGCAGCAACAAAGCCATGCTCCGACCCATGAGGCCGGGATTCAGACCCGGAGAAGCACTCTCTGTGGCCTTGCTCTTGTATATTGGCTGATTTGGTTTTTTCATTGCCTGCTTTGCCCTTCTTTATTCTGTTTTATTCTACTTCTTTATTATACTTTTTTATTATACTATCTTTTCTTCTGCATTTTTGCTGAACGACTATTCGTAAGTGCTGTATTCCACCCTCACATTGATCTGACCGGAATAAAGACCGGCAGCGGCATTGGAGGGCACCGTTCCCAGGCTTCCGTAAATATAGACGTAGGCTGTAGCCCTGGGAGCCGTGTATCCTCCGTGTCCCGGTGTAGGTGGCGGCGGCGGGGGCGTTCCGGCAGCTCTGCGCTGCAGCGGGAATGTGGCCGAGGTAAATCCTGCGGGCACTTCTATGGCAGCCGCTTTGGCGGCGGCTTCGGCCAGGCCCTGGTTGGAATAGGCAAAACTCAGGGCCAGGGGTATACTGTTGGATGCGTCCAATTCCAATGCAAGGGGAGCTTCGATGCTGAGTGTAACATCCAGATGTCGATTGCCTTCGATGCTTAAAACAGCAGCGGACTCATCGGCCAGGTTGATAGTGATCAGATCGCCCGATTTAATGACGGCCTGCTTACTATTGAAATTCAATTCGCCCGTACCCAAAGCCGTCAGCACAATATCGTCCGTGGCATAAGTACCGAAACTGATCCGCTGGGCATAGGCCTGCCCGCTATGCATTAAGCTAAGGATCAATAAGGTCATCAGATACTGCCTGGACTCGTACATCTTATTTGTTTAAATATATTCTACTTCTATGGTAAATTCTCCGCTGTAATTGCCGGGGCGGGCCTTGCTGATATCAATGCGGCCACCTACCCAGAAATAATACAGCCCCTCTTTGTTCATTTTCAAAACACGTTCGGTGGCATCTATGGGTTCGCTGGCTCCCTGGTTATCGCTTTCGAAGCCGTAGACTTCGTATTGGAAAGACAAAGCCCCCTTGCCCCTGCTGTTGGTTATTTCGATGACAGGTAAAAAATTGATACGGATACTAGATTCCGCTTTGCCTTTGACCATCATCATAGCAGCATTGGGATTGCGTTGAGCCGAAATATAAATACGGCCTTCCTCGGCCATCGAGGCATCTATCTCCATGTTTTTGACGGTAATCAGTTCTATTTCGGATTGCTCAACCACTGTTGCCGTTGCCTTTATGGAGACTGACGAAGTGGAAGACCGGGAGGCAGCAAAGCTTGAACTAAAAGCAATTAGTATACAAACAATCGATATTAAGCAGCGTATTTTCATAATTGAACTATTTTCAAATGCATCATTGATCCTTCGATCATTGAACAAATGCAAATAACGTGCCATGTTTTGTCCTCCAGATTTTACAACCATAAG
>CAZAUQ010000081.1:0-5602 GCA_964488495.1 uncultured Bacteroidales bacterium | reverse complement strand
ATGGGATATTGTCTTACCCAGTTGGCCCACAGTTCCACCATTTCGTCGCTGCTCAGGAATTTGCCGCTGCTCTTGAACATTTTGTACTTGCCGTCTTCCCAGAGTTCGCTGGCAGCAGGGTCAAGACAAATGCTCACTTCGGCTCCTGGTTTGTAACCGGCTTTGGTGATGGCTTCGAGAATAACATCAACGGCTTCTTCGTTGCTTTTGAGGTTGGGGGCAAAGCCGCCTTCATCGCCTACGCCTGTGCTGTATCCTTTTTTATTGAGGACAGACTTCAGGGTATGGAACACTTCAACACCCATACGGATGGATTCCTTAAAGCTGGGAGCTCCGTGGGGAGCAATCATGAATTCCTGAAAATCAACGTTGTTGTCGGCATGCTTGCCACCGTTGATGATGTTCATGCAGGGAACGGGCAGGAGGTAAGCGTTGCTGCCGCCCAGGTATTGATACAGAGGCAGGTTTTTGCTTTGAGCTGCTGCACGGGCAAAAGCCATCGATACAGCCAGAATGGCATTGGCACCCAATTTCGATTTGAAGGGGGTACCGTCAAGTTCCAACATGCGATAGTCCACAGCACGTTGTCCGGTAAAACATTTGCCTTCGAGTTCTTTGGCCAGGATGTTGTTGACATTTCCAACTGCTTTGAGTACACCTTTGCCGAAATAGCGTTTTTTGTCGCCGTCGCGCATTTCGGTGGCTTCGCGTTCGCCGGTGGAGGCTCCGCTTGGCACCATGGCTCTGCCGCAGCTTCCGTCTTCGAGTTTAAGATTGACTTCTACGGTGGGATTGCCTCTGGAATCCAAAATCTCGATGGCTTCTACTTTCTTGATTTTCATATTCTTTTCTCCTTTTTGATTTATGGGTTTGTTGTAATGAATAGACTAATATACGATTCGAAGAAACGACCGCAAAGATAAACAATTTTTTATTAATAATACAAGCTGAGACAATTGCTTTTGCCGCTTTTATCTCCGCTTGAAAAAGAGCTTGAAGAATTCAATATCAAGGCTTAGAACCTTATATTTTTCCATTATTCTTTCATTTGTTTCAGGTCCTGAATCCAGTCTTCGATGCAGAGATCGCAGGGTTCTTTACACCGAAGTTCGTTTCAGTTCGTACATGTCTTTGCGGCGATCGATCAGATTGTGCACACTGCCGTTGTTATGGAGTTCGGTGAGCAAGTTGAAATCAACATCGGCAATCAGAATCATTTCGGTGTTGGGCGTGGCTTCGGCCTTGATGCCGTTCACCGGGAAGGCAAAATCGCAGGGAGTAAACACCATGGATTGAGCGTATTGTATGTCCATGTTGTGTACTTTGGGCAAATTGCCCACACTACCGGCTATGGCTACATAACATTCATTTTCGATGGCCCGGGCCTGAGAACAATTTTTTATTCTTGAGAAACCGTTTTGGGTGTCGGTGAGGAAGGGAACAAACAAAATGTTCATTCCTTCGTCGGCCAGGATACGGCTGAGCTCCGGGAATTCTGAATCGTAACAGATCAGAATGCCGATTTTGCCGCAATCGGTGTCGAAGGTTTTGAGTTCATGTCCGCCTGTCATGCCCCAGATTTTGGCTTCATCGGGCGTAACGTGAATCTTTTCGTAACGTTCCACCGATCCGTCCCGTTTGCAGAGATAGCCCACATTGTAGAGCTTGTCGTTGACCAGTTCAGGCATGCTGCCGGTGATGATGTTGATGTTGTACGAAATGGAAAATTTCGCAAACCTCTTTACAATATCCTGGGTGAAACCGGCCAGTTGCCTGATGGCCTGGGCTTCATCCAAATGGTTGAAAGCTGCCAGCAAGGGAGCGTTGAAAAATTCGGGAAAGAGCGCGAAATCGGCTCTGTAGCCGGAAACAGCATCAATAAAAAACTCAGCTTGCAGCATTAATTCTTCGACGTCCTTGTAGTGTCGCATCTGCCACTGAATCAGCCCGATCCTGGCATAACGCTTGATAGCGGCAGGACTGATGGCAGTATTGCTGAGAGGTTCCTCGTAGTAAATATTATCCCATTTGAGCAAGACCGCATTTTCCTGACTGGCCTGATCGCCTTCGAGGTAATTCTTGAGAATGCGCACGGGGTGAAAATCGTTCGAGAGCTGAAAATTTAAAACCGGATCGTGAATTTTACGTTCGCGCACTTGCTGGATATATTCCTTGGCCGACAATTTGTCGGAATAACGATGATAATTGGGAATGCGACCACCAAATAAAATGCCCTTAAGATTGAGCTTTTCGCATAATTCCTTGCGATAATCGTATAAGCGGCGTCCAAGGCGCAAGCCTCTGTATTCGGGTTTAACAAAAACATCTATGCCGTAGAGCACATCGCCTTCGGGATCGTGAGTGTCGAAACTGTAATTGCCGGTGATTTGTTTGTAGCTGTGATCCTTTTCGAAGCGTCCGCTCTGAACTATCAACGTAAGAGCACAGGCGGCAATGCTGCCGTTCATTTTCAAAACCACCTGACCTTCGGGGAAAAGGCTGATCAGTTTTTCGATTTGTTGTTTATTCCAGTACGAACCACCCATGTTAGAGTAAGCCATTTGCATGACTTCTTTCAGTTCAGGATAATCTTCTACACTTAAGAACAACAATTCCAGATTTTCTATTTCTTTCATCTTTCGTTTTAAAAAATTGAACTCGAAGATACGATTTATTTCGCAAAAATCCTAAAAAGGCCCTGACTTTTTTGTAGCATCCCAAGCCTTTTTTCATCTATTTATTCGTAGTCTTTCATCAAAACATAAATCAATCCATCAATCCATCAAGAAAACCTTAAATCAATCGATCATGAAAAGAATCTCCGGACTTTTGCTTTTATTACCTGTGTTGGCAGCCTTTGTGGCTTGTGATTTCGAAGTTGGCAGGGAACTGCCCCCCGGTTATACCGAAGCCACTGACGGCCTGGGTGTTTCGGGTAACAATACAGGCCAGACGGAGGGTCAGGCCGGGGTAGTAACAGCCGCCGAGTGGAACGACCTGGACAATTGGACTTTCTGGAACAATCTGATGAACGACACTATTTACGGCACTTATCCGCCTTTTTGGAAATTTTACCCCGGACATCGTATCGCCGTACAGATTAACATTGGAGAAAATCCTGTTATGAATGCAGCCCTGGAATTGAAAAGGGCAGAATACAGCGTTTGGAAAGCCCGCACCGACAACCAGGGCAGAGCTGAAATGTGGATCTCGCTGTATCAAAAAACCGAAAGCCTGAATCTGGAAGACTACGATCTCTATATCAACGGAGAGCCTTGGACCGGCCAGCTTAAAAATTTCGATCAGGGTCGGAACGAAATCAGCCTGAGCAGCCCCGGCGAAATTCCCAATCGGGTAGAACTGGCATTTGTGGTAGATGCCACCGGCTCTATGTCCGATGAACTGGAATTCCTCAAAAGTGATTTGCAGGATGTACTGGATTCGGTAGCGGAAACCCACACTGATTTGAATTTATACACCGCGGCTGTCTTCTATCGCGACGAGGGCGACGAATATATAGTGAAACATTCCGGTTTTACTTCGGAAACAGCCACGACCATCAATTACATCGGAGATCAGCGGGCCGATGCCGGCGGCGATTATCCCGAAGCCGTGCATACAGCTCTGAATACCGCCCTGAGCGAACTGCAATGGTCACAACAGGCCAGAACCCGCATCGCTTTTTTGTTGCTTGACGCTCCGCCTCACTACACCAATGCCATCATCAGCGATATCCAGACTTCGCTGCAACTGGCTGCCTCAAAAGGCATCAAGATTATTCCCATCGCCGCCAGCGGCATCGATAAGGAAACCGAATTCCTGTTGCGCCTGTTGGCCATGGCTACCAACGGCACCTATGTGTTCATCACCAACGACAGTGGTGTGGGCAACGAACACATTCAGGCCAGCGTGGGCGAATATCAGGTGGAATTGCTCAATAAATTGATGGTCCGGTTGATTAACAAGTATACCGAATAAAGAGAATTTTGTAAAAAATGACTACCTTTGCGCGAATTTTTTACAGTTCATGGAAAAGGCGCAAATCTCATCGGTAATTGACTCGGAGATATCCAGCAATAATTTGACAGAAAGCAATTTAAGTCAGCAGGGCACAGCCCTGCTGACTTCTTCTGTTTCTGATCGCAGGCTGGGGAACGAGAGCATAAACAAGCTCCTGCTGGAATTTGCCATTCCCAGTATCATAGCCATGACCGCCACTTCGCTTTACAATGTGGTGGACCGTATTTTTATCGGCAACGCCGTAGGCCCTATGGCCATCGCCGGACTGGCCCTGACCTTGCCTCTGATGAATCTGCTGGCGGCTTTCGGTTCGCTGGTGGGAGCGGGAGCTTCTTCGATGGTGTCGATACGCCTGGGCCAGCAACGCCGTAAAGAAGCCACCAATATTCTGGGCAATACGCTGATGTTGAATTTTCTGATAGGAGGGCTGCTCACAGTATTGGGCCTGATTTTTCTGGACAATCTGCTCCTTCTTTTCGGAGCCAGTCCCAATACCATGCCTTATGCCCGTGATTTTATGCAGATCATTCTCGTTGCCAATGTGCTCAACCACAATTTTCTTGGGTTGAACAGCATAATGCGAGCCTCGGGTTATCCCAAAAAGGCCATGTGGTCTTCGCTGCTTACCGTGGGCGTGAACGTAGCTCTGGCTCCTCTGTTTATTTTTGTTTTTAAGTGGGGTATACGCGGAGCGGCCTTGGCGACTGCCTTTGCACAGCTGAGCGGTTTTATCTGGGTAATGGCCCACTTTGTGAGCAAGAAAAGCAACCTGCATTTTATGCGGGGCTACTTCAGGTTGCGCCTAAAAGTGATAGGAGACATTCTGTCCATCGGCCTTTCGCCCTTTTTTATGCATTTATCGGCCAGCCTGGTGGTAGTGGTCATCAACAGAAGTCTGGCCGCTTACGGAGCCGAACAGGGCGACCTGGCCATAGGAGCCTACGGCATAGTCAACAGCGTGGTGATGCTGGTTCTGATGTTGGTTTTGGGCCTGAACCTGGGTATGCAGCCTGTAGTGGGCTATAATTTCGGTGCGCGAAAAAACGACAGAATGTTGCAGGCCTACCGCAGCACCATCGTGATTGCCACCCTGATAACCACCGCAGGCTTTTTGATAGCCCTCTTGTTCCCCAGAGCCATAGTCTCGGCTTTTACTAGCGATCCCGGTATGATTGATTTAGCTATGACCTGTCTGACCATTGTCGTGTTAAGTTTCCCCATCGTGGGCTTTCAGATGGTCACCACCACCTTTTTTCAATCCATTGGCAAAGCCGCCTGGTCCATCTTTCTGAGCCTGAGCCGCCAATTGATTTTCTTAATTCCCGGCATCATCATATTGCCCCGCCTGCTGGGCCTCAAAGGCGTCTGGATAGCCATGCCCGTCGGCGATATCCTGGCTTCCCTGCTCACCCTGGTAGTGATTCTTACTCAGATTCGCAAATACCGCAGCAAACCGGCTTAAGGTTTTATCTTTTTTGCAGCAGCTCTTTTTGTTTTTAAAGCAAAAAACAGTATATTTGCAGCTCAAAACGATTCGTTAGCTCAGTTGGTTCAGAGCACTTGCTTGACAGGCAAGGGGTCG
>CAZAUQ010000080.1:2886-5614 GCA_964488495.1 uncultured Bacteroidales bacterium | reverse complement strand
AAAATTTCTGCCAGACTTTGCTTAACTTTGCAGCCCGGAATCAGATCCGACACAATGGAAGCGCTAAAGCACGAATGTGGGGTTGCTCTGATAAGGTTGCTTAAACCCCTGGAATTCTATCAACAAAAGTATGGCACGTGGAAGTACGGCCTGCAAAAGCTTTATTTATTGATGGAAAAGCAACACAACCGGGGGCAGGAAGGCGCAGGCTTGGTGAGTGTAAAATTAGAAGCCGGCCCGGGCGAAGAATATATGTTCCGTGAACGCGCCGTAGGCACCGGAGCCATTACCGAAATTTTTGACAAGGTTTATAAACAATTTTCCGACAGCAAATCAGAAGAACTGCAAGATCCTTTTTTTGCCAAACAGCATATCCCCTTTGCAGGAGAACTCTATATGGGTCATTTGCGCTACAGCACTACTGACAAATCAGGCATCAGCTACATCCACCCCTTTCTCAGACGCAACAATTGGCGGGCCAACAACCTGGCATTATGCGGCAACTTTAATCTGACCAATGTTGACGCCATTTTTAACGAAATTACCTCCAGTGGTCAACATCCCCGACAATATTCCGATACCTATATAATGTTGGAGCAAATGGGGCACAAACTCGATCGTGAAGCAGAACGCCTCTACCGCATACAGCTAAACAAAGGGCTCAATGGTTTGGATATTACCAGAGCTATCGAAGAGGAACTGGATATGACCAACGTACTTAAAAAATGCGCTCCATCATGGGACGGCGGTTACGTTATCTGTGGATTGACCGGCAGCGGTGAATCCTTTGCCTTAAGAGATCCCTGGGGTATACGCAGCGCTTTCTTTTACGCCGACGAGGAGCTGGTGGTTTTAGCTTCGGAAAGGCCGGTCATACAAACTACGCTTAACGTTCAGGTCGACGATATCAAAGAACTTCAGCCCGGACAAGCCTTAGTTATTCACCGCAACGGCACTTGGGAATTGAGCAGTATCATTCCTCAAAAAGCCTTTAAAGCCTGCTCCTTTGAACGAATTTATTTTTCCCGGGGCAGCGATCTTGACATTTACCGGGAGCGAAAAAATTTAGGCAAATCACTGGTAGAAACCATATTAAAGACCGTTGAGTACGATTTGACTCATACGGTCTTTTCTTTTATTCCCAATACCGCCGAAGTGGCCTACTATGGCTTACTCGAAGGCTTGAACCAGTACCTGAACGAAGAAAAAAGCCGCCTGATTCTCCGTCACGACCATAAGCTCACGGACGAAGCCTTGCAGGAGATACTGTCGCAACGCATCCGCAGCGAAAAAGTAGCAGTCAAAGACATCAAGTTGCGTACTTTTATTGCCGAAGGAAACACCAGAGACGACCTTGCCGCCCACGTATACGACATAACTTACGGCAGCATCCTGGCCGGACAAGACAACCTGGTTGTAATAGACGACAGTATCGTCAGGGGAACAACCCTGAAACAAAGTATTATTGGCATACTCGATCGCTTGCATCCCAAAAAAATAGTAATCGTTTCCTCTTCACCTCAGGTACGTTACCCCGATTGCTACGGCATAGACATGTCCAAAATGACAGAATTTATAGCCTTCAAGGCAGCCATTGCCCTCTTGCGGGAAAGAGGCATGGACAACATTATAGACGATACTTATCAAAAAGCCAAACAACAACAATCGCTTTCACTGGCCGAAGGCGAATATCACCATATCAATTACGTAAAAAACATTTATGCTCCCTTCAGCAACGAGGAGATATCGGCCAAAATAGCTCAGTTACTTACCCCAAAAGGGATCCATGCCGAAGTATGCATAGTATATCAAGACCTGGAAGGCTTACACCGCTCTTGCCCCCAACACAAAGGCGACTGGTACTTTTCGGGAGACTACCCAACCGTTGGAGGCAGCCGTTTTGTCAACAACGCTTTTATCCGTTACATCGAAGAACAACAATAAGTTTATGCGAACAAACGAAGAATCTAAAGCCCGCCTAATCCTGGAAGACGGGAGTATTTTTTATGGACATTCCTTTGGAGAAGAAAGTTCCGTAAGCGGGGAAATAGTGTTCAACACAGCCATGACCGGCTATCCCGAGAGTCTTACCGATCCTTCTTACGTTGGGCAATTACTGATACTCACCTATCCTCTGGTGGGTAATTACGGGGTTCCGCCCAGGGGCTTTTTCCCTAACGGCATTTCCCGCTTCATGGAAAGTGAACACATTCATATAGAAGCCCTTGTCGTTAGCGATTATAGCCACGAATGCAGTCACTGGAACTCAGTGGAAAGCCTGGGAAGCTGGTTAAAAAAAGAAGCGGTACCCGGCATCTATGGTGTCGACACCCGGGCCCTGACCAAATTGCTCAGACTTAAAGGTTCCATGAAAGCCAAACTGATAATTGGTGAAGGATCAGAAGACTCTCTGCAATTCACCGACCCCAACCTGATCAACCTGGTCGAAAAAGTTTCCTGCAAAGAAGTCATCCATTATGGTGAAAGCGGCAAAAAAGTGATTCTGCTCGATTGCGGAGTCAAGCATAATATCTTGCGAAGTCTGCTCCTAAGGGGAGTACAGGTGATACGCGTGCCCTGGGATTACAATTTCAATCAACTGGATTACGATGGTCTGTTCATCAGCAACGGTCCGGGAGACCCCGATACCTGCGGAGTCGCTGTGACACACATCCGCGAAGCCCTGAACCGCGACAAACCCATCTGCGGCATCTGTATGGGCAATCAA
>CAZAUQ010000080.1:0-2786 GCA_964488495.1 uncultured Bacteroidales bacterium | reverse complement strand
TGGGAACACCGGTTCAGGCCATTATTGAAACCGAAGACAGAGAACTCTTTGTACGCAAATTGGACGAAATAAAAGTCAAAACCATCAAAAGTCAGGCTGTTTCCGGCATAGCAGACGCCCGCCTGGCAGCTTCCGGTCTGGGCTATCCCGTCATTATCCGGGCAGCTTACGCCCTGGGAGGCTTAGGCTCGGGATTTTGCGAAAACGAAGAAGAACTCGATCAATTGGCAGAAAAGGCTTTTGCCTTCTCCGATCAGATTTTGGTTGAAAAAAGTCTGAAAGGCTGGAAAGAAATTGAATACGAGGTAGTACGCGACTGTTACGACAATTGCATCACCGTCTGCAACATGGAAAATTTCGACCCCCTGGGTATCCATACAGGCGAAAGCATAGTCATCGCCCCTTCGCAAACACTCACCAACACCGAATACCATAAACTCCGGGAGCTGGCCATTCGCATCATCAGGCATATCGGTATCGTGGGCGAGTGTAACGTACAATACGCTTTCGATCCCGAAAGCGAAGACTACCGCGTAATAGAAGTGAATGCCCGCCTGAGTCGCTCCTCGGCCCTGGCATCGAAGGCCACCGGCTACCCTCTGGCTTTTGTGGCCGCCAAACTGGGCTTGGGTTATGGCTTATTTGAACTCAAAAATTCTGTTACCAAAACCACTACCGCCTTTTTTGAACCGGCCCTGGATTACGTAGTCTGCAAAATCCCCCGCTGGGATTTGGGTAAGTTTCAGGGCGTAGCCCGTGAGTTGGGCAGCAGCATGAAATCGGTGGGCGAAGTAATGGCCATAGGCAGAACCTTCGAAGAATCCATCCAAAAGGGCCTGCGCATGATAGGTCAGGGCATGCACGGTTTTGTCGAAAACAAAGAATTGCAAATTTCGGACATCGACAAGGCCCTGCGCGAACCCACCGACCGACGCATCTTTGTCATCAGCAAAGCTTTCAGGGCCGGCTATACCGTGGAACAAATACACCAACTCACCAAAATTGACCCCTGGTTTCTGCAGAAATTACTCAAAATAGTGCATACAGCTCAGGAGCTCGAAGCCCTGAATCCTCCGCTGAACGGGGAAAACATAGGCTTGGACAAAGAGCTTTTGATCAAAGCCAAAGTGTTGGGATTCTCCGATTTCCAACTGGCCCGGGCCTTGTGGAAAGACCAGATGAACGAGCAACACCTGCTTCAGATAAGAAATTACCGAAAAGAATTGGGCGTATTGCCCTCTGTGAAACAAATCGATACCCTGGCCGCTGAATATCCGGCACAAACCAATTACCTCTATCTCACCTACGGTGGCAGCGAAAACGACATCAGCTACGAAAACGACAGCAAATCTATAGTGGTGCTGGGATCGGGCGCCTACCGCATAGGTAGTTCGGTGGAATTCGACTGGTGTGGCGTTCAGGCTTTAAACACCATCCGCAAAGAAGGCTGGCGCTCGGTGATGATCAATTACAATCCCGAAACCGTATCGACCGATTACGATATGTGCGACCGCTTGTATTTCGACGAACTGAGTTTTGAACGAGTGATGGATATTCTGGAACTCGAAAATCCCAAAGGAGTCATCGTTTCCACCGGAGGACAAATTCCCAACAATTTGGCCTTGAGGCTGGACGAACAACATATCCCCATCCTGGGCACCTCGGCCAAAAGCATCGATAAGGCCGAAGACCGACACAAGTTCTCGGCCATGCTCGACCGCATCGGGGTAGATCAGCCCCGTTGGAAAGAACTGAGCTCGCTCGAAGACATTCAGTTTTTTGTACAGGAGGTAGGTTTCCCCGTCCTGGTCAGACCCAGTTATGTACTGAGCGGGGCGGCCATGAACGTCTGTTCCAACATGGAAGAACTGGAGCGCTTTCTGCAACTGGCAGCCAATGTAAGCAAACAACACCCGGTGGTAGTGAGTCAATTCATTGAACACGCCAAGGAAATTGAGCTTGACGCGGTGGCCGGTAAGGGTGAGATCCTTTTATACGCCATCAGTGAACACATAGAATTCGCGGGAGTGCACAGCGGGGACGCCACTATACAGTTTCCTCCCCAAAAACTCTATGTCGAAACCCTCAGGCGCATCAAGCGCATCAGCCGACAGATTGCCAAAGAACTCAACATCAGCGGCCCCTTCAATATTCAATACCTGGCCAAAGGCAACGAAATCAAAGTAATCGAATGCAACCTGAGAGCTTCACGTAGTTTTCCCTTCGTGAGCAAGGTTTTGAAAATCAACTTTATAGAACAGGCCACCAAAGTCATGCTGGGCCTGCCCGTCCAAAAACCGGACAAAAACGAATTCGACCTCGATTATGTGGGTATCAAGGCATCGCAGTTCTCCTTCAACCGCTTACAGAAAGCCGATCCTGTATTGGGTGTGGATATGGCTTCGACGGGCGAAGTAGGCTGTATTGCCGACGATACCCTCGAGGCCGTACTCAAAAGTATGCTCTCGGTGGGTTATCGTATTCCAAAGAAAAACATTTTACTCTCCACCGGTTCTGCCAAGCAAAAGGTAGAAATGCTGGAGGCTGTGCGCCTGCTCTACAACAAAGGATTCAAACTATTCGCCACCGGAGGAACTCAACGCTTTCTCCGCGAGAACGACATCGATTGCGAGCTGGTATACTGGCCCAGCGAAGAGGGTCAGCCTCAGGCACTGGATCTGCTGCACAACAAAAGCATCGATATGGTAGTAAATATTCCACGCAACCTGAGCAGCCGGGAACTGGACAACGGCTACAAAATCCGCCGGGCAGCCATAGACCTGAAC
>CAZAUQ010000079.1:0-5650 GCA_964488495.1 uncultured Bacteroidales bacterium | reverse complement strand
GATCCTCAGGATCACAGACGTACTTTGTACTGGAATCCGGAGCTCAAAACCGACAGTACAGGCAAAGCCCTCGTCCGTTTTTATAATAGTGCCACATGTAGAAAAATGAGTTTTGATGCCGCCCTGCTCACCGAAGACGGTAAAATAGGCCTGTTAAAACCCTGATTCCTAAAGAACTTCCAACGCATCCACTGCAATTCCGGTCAAATCGGATGAACTTAGACTGATTATCACTTTTCCGTTCACATATAAAGGCAGTGTGGTTCTGGTTAAAGCCCATTTTCCTGTAGTTTTTGGCAAAGTAATTTCCTGTTCAAAAAGAACCTTTCCATCAAGATCAGCCACACTAAGCATTGCCTGTTTTTCGATGTCCGAAAGATTTTGGTAACATATGCGCATTATCCTGTTTTGATAATCGAATTCAAACAGGTCTTTGAATTCTACAATCCAACTGATCAATACTGATTTTTTTCCAAAGAAACGCAAACCTTCCATCTTTCCCAGCTGAATTACATCAAAAGTCCCTTCAACCATGGCAGATTCTACCTCATAACGCATCAAAGGACGGTGATTAACATCTTGCTTATGTGAATCCTGAACCGGACAGGCTACTATTACAAAATCGGCATCTTCCGATGATTTATTAATTCGTATTTGTTCCGAAGGCAGAGCCTTCTTTTGGTATACATATAAAATAGTACCGTCTGCTTTTTTGAAAACTTCATGTGGAACCTTTGTAAATCCCTGAGCCAAAAATTGTCCGGAAAATAAATCCGATATGCCTGCATATACATCGGCCGTGTCGGTCAGTTCAAAGGAGAGAGTAAAATAGCTTTTTTCTGCAACATAATCTATCCATTCGCCCAGATAAGTCTCAAAAGGCAATTCTGAAAATTTTTCGCCCAAATCCAGCCAGGTTCTGTGCGTGAAGTGAACATTTTTATCGCCCTGTATATTAGTCATCAAAGCAGGAGCCGGAGGCGCAGGCTTCAGATTCTTATTGTTTGAAGCGATGGCAATGGCCGAAATTATGGCCTGTCCGGCTTTGACTTCGGGGAAGGAAATCTTGAGTTTGCCCCCTTTTACCTCTACTTCGCTGACTATTCTACAGGCTGCATCATGACCAACTTCTGCCCAAATATCTAAATCATCGGCGATAATACTATCATTGACAGCTACGTCAAAAATGCGCAAACCTTCGCAATCTGTCTGAGTGGAGCCCGTTCCATGCCATGGTTCCACAAAATAAAGTTCCACACGGTAATGACCGTCTGAAACAGGGAATTCATAATGCAGTTTATGTCTGCCAAATCGGAAATTGCCAAATAAAGGCCAGTCCATAGTGCCTTTTATGGGATCCTTGGTTCTTCGCTGGCTCATGGCATAGGGATGCATACAGCTAAAATCATCCGCCCAGGATCTTGAACCCCAATTAAGTTTGTGATCACCCAAATAGATATCGGCTAACCATTTCTGGCCATGTACGTCGGTATAATTTTCGCCGCCGCAGTTTACTCTGTAAAGGTAATTCCAATCTTTTTCGGCTAGTAGCAGAGGTTTTTCAGGGTCGTAACTGTACAATTTTTTAAAACCGGGTGCCTGAGGCAAGAAATCCAACACCACATAATCTTCGGCTATCGGTCTGTTGTTTTGATAACCGACTGCCCTGAGTACATTGTAACGTATATCAACCTCATCCCAACTAAAATGTGAGCCTTTTTCAGCGTTGCTTTTTTTACGTCCCAGCGAATAAGATAACATGTCGTTAAAGAGTTCTATTTCGTCGCAATTTGAATAAACGATGATATCGTTTTTAATGCCGGGTTCAGTCCAACGTCCATTCCAGTTATGTGAAGCAATGTAAACCATGGGATTCTGATCGACGGATGTGTAATTTGATTTATACATGTAATAGGCATCGGTAGGCTCTTCCCAAATGGTAACAATCCCTTTGTAATTGATGGGGCCTACCCAATCAACCGAGCGGGTGGTTTTGAATAAGGAAGAGCGTCCTGGATTCTCGTGCGAAGCAAACAACCATAAAAAATGTCCGCAGACATTATTGTGCACACTTTCCGCCATACGGATTTTACTCTCGAACAAAGCAGTCATACGCTCTTCGCTGTACATACCGAATTCCTGAAAAGCCCCCTCGGTATGTTCATCAAGCTTGCGCCAGCAACCATATTCCGCATTTAGCAGTTCGTCCTCCTGACTCAATTCCTGGGCATATTTCTCTAACGAACGCCTGAAAGTACCGGACCAGTTTTTAGCCACATTCCAGTCAACTCCCCTCTCCTGGTAATTCTTTACTTCTTTTTCGTAAGCACCGTTACTTATAGTTATAGGACGTTGAATACTTGCTGTTGGATCTAAACCGCGAATTATATCGGCGCATTCCTGAGCAAATTGCAGGGGTAAAACGCTTTCATTTTGCAGATTCCACATAATCACCGAAGGGGAATTGCGCCTTTCTTTTACCCATTGAGTCAATAGTTTTTTGAAATTTTCCTTAAATTGAGGGCTGTCATACCAAATATGCGATGAAAAGCCTGGCCAAAACAAAAAACCGTTTTCGTCCCATAACTGATTAGATAAGAGGTGGTGCGGATCATGCGCATCCCGGAAAGCATTGAAGCCAGCATTTTTTATTTGTTTAAACCGGGAACGAATTTGTTCTTCGGTAAAGGCATAGGAAGCACCCGGAAGGTTTTCATAATCAGTAATTCCATTGATAAAAACAGCTTTATTGTTTAAATAAAACCGGGGATCACCGTCCTGTCTTGTAACCGGAAAAGATATTGTCCTGATGCCAAAGGTAGTAGTTGTTACATAATTAAAGGCATAGCCCGCTTCATTCTGTAAGGCCTTGTCCTGATCTGCAGACCTGCGTCTAAGGGTGGTCTGCATCTGGTACATCTCCGGATTTTCCAACGACCACAGACTAGGATTTTTGACAGTATCACAAATTGATACTATTCTTGTTTCGCCTGCTGCCAGACTTATGTTTTGTGTTTGCTGAAAAACACGGCCACCCAGACTGTTGTTACATCTGGATATCAATTCAAAACTTTGCTCCACCGAAGAATAATTTTTCAGTTCTGTGTTCACATAAATGACTGCTCGTTCAGAATTGGCTGTTTCATTGTTCCATACATGCACTCCAAAAGGTTCCACCCGTACCGCTTCGGTAATTTCCAGGCTGACCGATCTGAAAAGGCCTAATGGCTCTGCACCTTCCGAAAACTCAGGTTCAGTTGAACAACCACCGCAAACCCAGGGCATTTCCACATCGTAAGCACGATTGGAGACCCTTAGAGCAATCAGATTTTCCTGGTTGGGTTTTATTGCCGAAGTCACGTCCAGTGTTAACACCGTTCTGCCACTGGGATAACGTCCAAAATAGTGGCCATTCACATATATATGTGCATAGTTTCCAATGCCTTCGAAACGAAGGAAAAAACGTTTGTAAGAGCCAGGATCCTCAATAAAGACTTGTTTGCGGTACCAAGTCTGACCATGCAAATTGCCATGTATAATGTTGTGATAACCGTAGTAAACATCCCAATTATGGGGAAGATTCACTTTTTCCCAATCATTGGTTGGGTAATCCGGGCTTTCAAAACCTTCGAAAGCTGTGTTACTTTCACTGTAAGCGGTTTCCCAATCTGCGTTCAGGTCAATCAGTGTTTTGTTTTTGGCTCGTTCCGGTTCGGGAAATTCAAGTTTCGAACGTCCCATATGCCTGGATGTAGCAACCGCAATACCTCTTTGATCGTCTTTATTGACTGCACAATAAAAATGATAAACTATTCCTTCGTATTCAACTAAAAAAGATTTGTGCGCAAATAAATTATCATAATCCTTAGAAGGGACTATCAGATCCGGCCCTTGCCAGTCGGTCCAGTTGATGAGATCATAGGAACAGGAAAAAGTATTAAAAGCCTTATAAGGCCTGTTTTTCCAAAAAGCACCAAAATAAAACATCACATAGAGATCGCCCATTTTTTGGATGTGGGCATCTCCCGTAATCATTCCATCTTCATTGCCAAAAACCGGATTGCCCGGATAACGTTTCCAATGAAGCATATCTTTGGACAAAGCAATGCCTATGCGCTCAGCTTTGACTTTTGTATCGGGATGATAACCCGCCGCATTGTAAAACATAATGAAAGGGGCACCAAGAGTTTTCTTTTTATCGCGATATACCAGGCTCTTGTATTGAGTGATGCTTTCGAACCATTGAGCATCTGTGTCTTTGGGAGACATCAGAGGTTGTGGAAAGGTTTTCCATTCGTGAGCAGTACCGATGTCTCCTTTGGTATAAGCCAGTCCGATCTGCAATGTTCCCAATTCATAACCCGGAGAATTGCCGCCGATGTAGGTTATCCAGTTTTTCCCTTTGTATTTTTCAATTTGGTAAGAACCGCCCCAGTCCATATCCTGAAGAGCCATATAGCCGCCACGTTGATTGCTGTCCCAACTGTTTTCCAGAAATGAAAGAATGCGTCCCAGCGTTTTCCAGTTCAACAAATCATCGCTTTCGGCAAGCCAGGTTTCGTATCCACGGCCATCTCTCCCACTTTTTCCGTCGTAGACCAGATAGGTCATGTACCATTTATTGTCTTTACGATAGACCGTCGGACAGTCTATTTTATGAAAATTATCGTCGGGAGCCAGTACCAAACCGTACTTATGGGGTGTTTTCACTTTATGATAAACTTCTTCCATTACCTGTTCAGGAACAGGGTTGGGATTAGTCTTTGCAGTGGTCGTGGTTATCATTAAAATAAGCACGATAAAACTCAATATCTTTTTCATTAAAGACGTTTCTCTATTTAAAACAAGCAAATATAAAACTTTATGGCACATTTGCAGCAAAAACCTATTTAAGATATGCAAATTATATTAAACCATTGAATGCTTGTAGGTTACGATTATAAATAAAACAAAAAAAAGAAGCCGTTTCTAAATTGAAACGACTTCTTACAAAAAATAAACCTGGTGGTTTTATTATATAAAACAAAATTATTCCTGCTTGGTTTCGTTTTCCTGTACAGCCTGTTCATCTACTTTGATTTCTGCAGATTCTTGTACAGACTCTACAGATTCAGTCACTTCGGCTTTTGCTTCAACAGTCTTGCTTTCAGCCTTTTCTGTGATAACTTCAGCGGATTTGCTCACTTCTTCGCTTTTCTTTCTCGAAGAACGGCGGGTACGAGCTTTTTTGTCCTCTTTTGTTTTGAGCATACTCTCGTTGAAGTCAACCAATTCGATGAAACACATTTGTGCGTTATCGCCCAAACGATAACCGGTTTTGATAATACGAGTATATCCGCCGGGTCTGTCGGCCACTTTCTGAGAAATCACCTGATACAATTCAGCGACGGCTTTCTTATCTTGCAAATATTGAAAAGCCAATCTCCTGGAAGCGGTGGTATCTTCTTTGGAAAGTGTTATGATAGGTTCAACTTCTTTTTTCAAAGCCTTGGCTTTGGCCGTGGTTGTGAAAATCCGTTTGTGCATTATCAGGGATGTTGCCATATTGGACAACATCGATTTGCGATGTGCTGTCTTACGACTCAGGTGATTTATTTTCTTATTGTGTCTCATTGTCTTACTCTTTTTCTAATTTATACTTGGAAATGTC
>CAZAUQ010000078.1:0-5825 GCA_964488495.1 uncultured Bacteroidales bacterium | reverse complement strand
ACTTCGGAACGTTTGCCGTAACCTTGTTCTGAAACCACCATTATGTTTTCGTTTTCAGCAACAATAATCATTCCGATGACTTCGTCCTGACCATCCTCGTCAATCTGCATTCCGCGTACGCCCGTTGCCGTGCGGCCCATGGGCCTGACGTTCTTTTCGTGGAAGCGTATGGCGCGGCCGTTTCTGTTTGCCAATATGATTTCGCTGTTTCCGTCGGTTAGGCGAACCTGAATCACCTGATCGTCTTCGCGTATGGTAATGGCATTTACTCCATTGTTCCGGGGCCTGGAATAAGCTTCCAGCGGAGTCTTTTTGATAACACCCTGCTTAGTGGCAAAAATCAGATTATGTGTTTCGTTAAAATCAGTATCATCGAGTGTTGTCACCCGAATAAATGCATTCACTTTGTCTTCGGCATCTATATTCAACAGATTTTGAATAGCCCGTCCTTTGGACGTTTTTGAACCTTCGGGTATTTCGTACACCTTGAGCCAATAGCACTTTCCTTTTTGAGTAAAGAACATCATGGTGTTGTGCATGGTAGCAGGGTAAATGTATTCCACGAAATCTTCGTCGCGGGTTTCGCTGCCGCGGGAACCTACCCCGCCCCGGTTTTGTGACCTGAAATCAACCAGAGGTGTCCGTTTTATGTAGCCCAGATGCGAAATGGTGATAATCATTTGATCATCAGAATAAAAGTCTTCGGGATTGAAATCTTCTGAGGCATAAACAATTTCCGAACGTCTGGAATCACCGTATTTATTTTTTATTTCGATCAATTCCTCCTTGATAATGTTCATCCTTAAACTTACATTGGACAAAATCTCTTTATACCAGGCAATCTTCTTGGTTAATTCTTCAAATTCCTTATGCAATTTATCTACTTCAAGACCGGTAAGCTGACGCAGCCTCATTTCAACGATGGCACGAGCCTGCAACTCACTCAGATCAAAGGCTTCCATTAAGGCAGCTCTTGCATCGTCCGGAGAATTGGAGGCTTTGATCAGTGCAATAATACGGTCTATATTATCGCAGGCTATAATAAGGCCTTGCAATATGTGTGCCCGTTTTTCGGCTTCATTCAGTTCGAACTGGGTTCTGCGGTTCACTACATCGTGCCTGTGGTCTACAAAATGACGAATCAGGTCTTTGAGATTCAACAAACGGGGACGTCCATGCACCAGTGCAATATTATTCACACTGAAAGAAGACTGCAAAGCCGTCATTTTGAACAACTTATTGAGTACCACATTGGAATTGGCATCGCGTTTGACATCAACGACAATGCGCATTCCGCTGCGATCTGATTCATCGTTGACGTTCGAAATGCCTTCTATTTTTTTATCGACGGTGAGATCGGCAATACTTTTTATGAGTTCCGCTTTGTTGACCAGATAGGGAATCTCACTGATTATTATTTTATCGTGTTGCGGACCATTCTCAATATCGGCTTTGGCGCGAATTACAATTCTGCCCCTTCCTGTTTCGAAAGCTTCCTTCACACCTGAATAACCATAAATAAAACCGCCGGTGGGAAAATCGGGAGCTATGACGTATTTCATCAACTCGTCGATGCTGATTTCGTTGTTGTCGATATAGGCAATAGTACCGTCCACAATTTCAGATAAATTGTGCGGCGGCATATTGGTAGCCATTCCTACGGCAATACCGGAGGCTCCGTTAACCAGCAGATTGGGAATACGAGTCGGTAACACCGTCGGCTCCTTAAGAGTATCGTCAAAGTTCAGTTGGAAATCGATGGTTTCTTTGTCGATATCCACCAGCATTTCTTCGGCAATTTTGCGCAGTCGGCATTCGGTGTAACGCATGGCAGCAGGGCTGTCACCGTCAACTGAACCGAAATTGCCCTGTCCGTCAACCAAAGGATAGCGCATAGACCAGTCCTGGGCTAGCCGTACCATGGTAAAATAAACAGAAGAATCTCCGTGGGGATGGTACTTACCGAGTACATCACCCACAATTCTGGCTGACTTCTTGTAAGGTTTGTCTGAATTATTGCCTAATTCATTCATACCAAACAACACTCTGCGGTGTACCGGCTTCATACCGTCACGTACATCGGGCAAGGCTCGGGAAACTATGACTGACATAGAATAATCTATGTAAGAAGATTTCATTTCTTCTTCAATGTTAACCCTTATAACTCTTTCTTCATCAATCATTTGATAAAATTCTTAACAGTTAAAATAAAAACACGCTAATATAGCACTTTTTAAAAGACTGAACAAAAAAAAACAGCAATAAATTCAAGGAATCAAGCTGCTTTCAAAGCTCTCTATACTGACATTTTGTCCTTTGGCAAGTTTTTTGCATAGAGTATCCGTAATTTGATAGAAAACAAGTAATTTTGACCATGTAACTATTTTACTCAGGTCTTAGATTTTGAACAGAAAGATTATTAAGATGAATACAAATAAATTTTCCAAAGATGTACTCGAGGTTTTAGGATTCAGCAACGAAGAAGCCCGCAGGTTGGGCAACGTCGTTATTGATCCAGAGCATCTCTTGTTGGGAATATTGAGGGAGAAAAACAGCAAAGCCCTGATATACCTGAGCAGACTCAATGTGGATGTGGCTTTTGTGAAGCAATCCATCGAGAAACAAATCAGGCAGGACAAGATGATTCAGGATCCAATTGATTTACCTCTGAGTGCATCCACCGAACGAGTTCTCAAAATGGGTTTGCTCGAAGCACACGGACTGAAAAGTGAACTAATGGATACAGAACATATTCTTTTAGCCATTCTGAAAGAAAAAAACAATTTGGCAGCCAACGTACTCAACAACGAAGGAGTACAATGGGAAACCCTGCGCAGCCTGTTTTACGAAAAAAAATACCCTACATCGGGGCCTGAGTTTACAGACGAAGAAGACGATGAAGCCGAAGAATACGGTGCCGGCAATAAACCCGACATCTTTCAGAAAACACAGGACAGGCCGGGGGCCGGTAAGGACACCCCTGCCCTGGACAATTTTGGCAACGACCTCACAAAAGCCGCTTTGGAAGGCAGACTTGATCCCATAGTAGGACGTGAAAAAGAAACCTTGAGACTCGCCCAGATTTTAAGCAGAAGAAAGAAAAACAACCCGGTACTCATCGGAGAGCCAGGCGTGGGTAAATCGGCCATTGTCGAAGGTTTGGCCCTTCGTATAGTACAACGCAAGGTCTCCCGCATGTTGTTTGACAAACGGGTAATATCTCTGGACCTTGCTTCCATGGTAGCCGGCACAAAATACCGGGGACAATTTGAAGAAAGGATGAAAGCCGTTTTGAACGAACTGCAAAAAAATCCTGACATCATTTTATTCATTGATGAAATCCATACTTTAGTCGGTGCCGGCAATGCCAGCGGTTCCATGGACGCTGCCAATATGCTTAAACCGGCATTGTCAAGAGGCGAAATACAATGCATAGGGGCAACAACACTCGATGAATACAGAAAAAGTATCGAAAAAGACGGAGCCCTGGAACGTCGTTTCCAAAAAATCATTGTCGATGCCACTACTCCCGAAGAAACCTATTTGATTTTAAAAAATATCAAGGATCGCTACGAAGAGCATCACAACGTCACATACTCGGACGAAGCTCTTAGAGCCTGTGTTCAACTCACCAACCGCTATATTACCGACCGTAATTTCCCCGACAAAGCTATTGATGCCATGGATGAGGCCGGTTCCAGAGTTCATATTTCCAATGTGCAGGTTCCTGAGAGCATTGAATTGCTCGAAAAAGAAATCGACGAAAACAACAGGCTCAAGGTGAAAGCCGTCAACGAGCAAAACTTTGAACTGGCCGCCGATTATCGCGACAAGAGTAAGGAACAGTTCAAACAACTGGCCCTGCTTAAAGCTGACTGGGAAAGCAAATTAATCGAAAACCGCCAGCCGGTAGACGATGAAAAAATCGCCGAAGTAGTAGCCATGATGTCCGGTGTTCCCTTGCAACGCATTGCCCAGGAAGAAGGCAGTAAGCTGCTCAAGATGAAAGACGAACTTAAAAGCCGGATCATTGGCCAGGACACTGCTGTCGAAGCTGTTGTAAAAGCCATTCAGCGCAACCGGGTCGGTCTGAAAGACCCCAATAAACCCATCGGTACTTTTCTGTTTGTCGGCCCTACCGGTGTGGGTAAAACTCACCTGGCCAAATTGCTTTCGGAAGCTATGTTCGACACCAACGATGCACTTATTCGCATCGATATGAGCGAGTTTATGGAAAAATTTACGGTTTCACGACTGGTAGGAGCCCCTCCCGGATATGTTGGTTACGAAGAAGGAGGCCAGCTCACCGAAAAGGTCCGTCGCAGACCCTACTCCGTCTTATTGCTGGACGAAATCGAAAAAGCCCATCCTGACGTCTTTAACCTGCTGCTGCAGGTGATGGACGAAGGCCGGTTGACCGACAGCCTTGGACGCAGAGTAGATTTCAAGAACACCATTCTGATTATGACTTCCAACGTAGGAACTCGTCAACTAAAAGAATTCGGTAAAGGCATAGGCTTTGGTTATCCGGACTCCACTAAACAAAAAGATTATTCCAAATCACTGATTCATAAGGCGATAACTAAAACATTCGCTCCTGAATTTTTAAATCGCATCGACGACACGGTTTATTTTGAACAATTATCCAAAGATTCCATCTTGAAAATAATTGATCTGGAATTGAAATCCTTCTATCAGCGAGTGGAAAACCTGGGTTATACACTCAGCATTACACCCGAAGCCAAAAACTTCATTGCCGAACAAGGTTATGATGTGCAATTTGGTGCCCGACCCCTGAAGAGAGCCATTCAAAAATATCTGGAAGACGAACTGGCTGAAGTGATTTTGAGTGAGAAATTCAAGGCAGGCAAGCACATTTTAGTCGAATTTGATAGTACTGAAAACAAGATTATCCTCTCGGATAAGCTTGAAAAAGAATAAACAGCTGCCAAAATTGCAGTCGTTATAAAAAAATGTCACTCCCTGGTGTTTGGCATTTTTTTTGTTCCCTGCTTAGTAAAAATAGCATTATTCATTCATTTTTATTGATTTTAAATACATCATATTATGCAAAAAGGACATATTGGGGTTACCACAGATAACATCTTCCCCGTCATTAAAAAGTTTTTGTACAGCGATCAGGAAATTTTTTTACGCGAAGTTATTTCAAATGCCGTCGATGCCACTCAGAAGCTCAAAACCCTGGCTTCTGTGGGAGAATTCAAAGAAGAACTCGGAGATTTGTCGATTCGTGTAAGCTTGGACAGCAAAAACAAAACTCTTTGCATTTCCGACAGTGGAATTGGCATGACAGCAGAAGAAATTGACAAGTACATCAACCAAATAGCCTTTTCAGGAGCCGAAGAATTTCTGGAAAAATACAAAACCGACGCTAACGCCATCATCGGCCACTTCGGTTTAGGTTTTTATTCCGCTTTTATGGTTTCAAGCCGGGTAGAAATTGTAACCAAATCCTGGAAAGAGGGCTCACAGGCTGTACGCTGGAGCTGTGACGGATCGCCGGAGTACAATCTGGAAGAAATCGAAAAAGACAGCCGTGGTACTGATATTATCCTGCATATTGATAATAAAGACTACCTTAAAGAAGAAAAAATAAACGAACTGCTCAATAAATATTGTAAGTTTCTGCCTATACCCATAGTCTTTGGGAAAAAGAAAGAATGGAAAGACGAAAAATACGTAGAGACCGAACAAGACAACCAAATCAACGAAACTCAACCGGCCTGGACCAGGAAACCCAGTGAACTTAAGGAAGAGGACTATCTGAAGTTTTACAAAGACCTCTACCCTTTCAGCGAAGATCC
>CAZAUQ010000077.1:0-5968 GCA_964488495.1 uncultured Bacteroidales bacterium | reverse complement strand
TGATACATATAAAAGCCCAAACCATTGCTGCCGCTGCCAATGGTACGCACCATCATGGGCAGGAAACTTTCGCCCGGCACCCGGGGCCGCCGCGAATATGTGACAGAAATACCCGTTCCCAGCTCGGCCGCCAGCGAAGGATAAAGATTGACATCGTAACTGACCGGCGAATAATCGGGGTTTTGACGTATGTCTTTGTAGAGGTAAAAAGGCGAAGGCTGGTTGCTGTCCACCCAAAAAGGATAAGCATAGCCGGCCATCACCGGAATAGAGCCTTTTTCGATAATGGTGGCATAACCCCAGCCGGTAGCCGTGTACAGGGGCGTTTCCAGGCCGGCGTCCAGCGCCAGCTGTTTGAGGGTTTTCATGTGATCACGGCCCAAACCGGCAAACTCGTTGCCAAATTCGTTGACCCCCACCCCGATTTTGGTGATGTCCACATCGCGCCTCGCCACCGTGTTCTCGCGGGGAGCTCCCTCGTAAGTAAAAGCCCAGGGCGCCGCCGAATGCTGATATTCGTTTTCGATCTGAAGGCCGATGACCGGGCCGCCCTCTTTGAACAGCAAACCCCGGAGCTGAGTACCGATTTCACGATAGAGCCGATTGACATAATAGAGGTATGCGGGGTCGTTGCTGCGCACTTCGATGGGTCGGCCATACAGCCAGTCGGGCAAACCGCCGTTGCGCATTTCGCCGTGAGCAAAGGGGCCTATGCGCACGATCAGGTCCAGGCCGTTTTGTTTGCATAATTCCACAAAATAACGAAGGTCCAGATCGCCGCTCCAATCGAACTCGCCCTCTTTAAACTCGTGCAAGATCCAAAAAACATAGGTAGCTACCACGCTGACCCCTCCGGCCTTGATCTTTTTGAGCTCTTCGTCCCAGTACTGACGCGGGAAACGGGCATAGTGAAACTCCCCGATAACCGGGATATAGGGCCGTCCCCCGCGCTCGATATAGAAACTATTGACGGCGATGGAATCGCCCTCTGCATTGGAGCCGCCCAAATCAAGGTGATGACGGATCACCTCAGTTTTAACTTCCGAAACATCCACAGAATAAGACTCCCGGCCGTAGCCCGACAGGCAGATCAAAAGCAAAAGAATGCCCAAAATAGCTTTTCGTAGCATAGCAGATTAGATTTAAGTAAGGCAACAGATTGCCGGCACAACAAAGATTCAACTTTCTGAGTTAAATCAGCATAGACAATACCACAAATATATGGACAAAACTATGAATTTCCGCTCAACGAAGTTGTTTAAATTTTTTCCTATAACCGACCGGCGATATGCCCATGGATTTCTTGAATAAACGGCTGAAATATAGAGGGTCGTTCATTCCCAGCCTGAGGCTGATTTCTTTGATTGTCAAAGAGGAGAAACTCAGATACTGACAACTTTGCCGGACTTTTATATGATTAAAATACTGCAAAGGCGAATAGCCCGTCTGCTGTTTGAACAAGGCATGCAAATGCGAGGCAGAACAACGGGCCGCTGCCGCCAGCTCGTTCATGCTGAGCCCGGCAGAGAGCTTGTTTTTCATGAACGACACCGTCAGCGACACCGCATCGCTTTGGGCCGGCGAACTGAGGCAAGTCAACTGAGGATACAAAAAAGAAGCCAGCAAATGACCCAGGCTCATGTTTACATAATCGAGACTCCGGGCCGAAAAGCCCTGATCGGCCACATCGAGCAAATGATCGAAGAAAGCAATCCGGCCAGGTTCATAGGCAAGCTCCTTCACCAAAAACTCCCCCTTTTGGGAATACTTCCCAAAGATTGACCCCGCCTGACAGCCATTGAAATGCAGCCAGTAAATAGTCCAGGGTTCCTCCCCCAAAGAGCAGTAACGATGGGGCGTAGCAGGCGGAATAATGCAAAAACAGTTGGCCCGGAGCCCGTACACTTTGCCGTCGATCTCAATCTCGCCCCGCCCCCCGCTGCAATAAATCAGAATATACTCCCCACAGCCCGCCTCCCTGTCAATGTAGTGAAACTTAGCCTGAGGGAAATAACCCATATCCGTAAAATACAGCTCCGAACCCGCAAAAGCCTCCGCCAGCCTGGCCGGCAAAACCAGCATACGCTGGCCCGAGAAACCGTCTTTGATTCTGAAGGTGTGCGGGGAGTTGGGAGATAAATCAGCAGAAGTGTTCATATTAATGGTAATATATGGCAGTGATTTAATATCACCAACTAAATCCAATGCCCAGTGACAACATATAGGGTGGCGCCTCTTTGTTGTCAAATAATATCTCTTCGAAGTTTTCTTCTATTTCCAGTATTTTAGCCAATCCAATTTGAAAATGAAGACCAAATTCACTTTTCTTACTAAACACCAATCTTCCGCCGAATTCCAAGCCAAGTGCTTTGAGCAAACCGAAACCGGCGTCTTTATAGCTGACATTGAAAAAAGGGCTGTTTTTCTTCTCATTGGTATGTATTTTTACTCCGGCTGTATATCCGGTATACCCCATTCCAAAATGAATTCCCAAAAAATCGTGAACCCTGACTTCATAATCAATCCCAACAAGAGTGTATCCCCCTATCTGATAGCCAACAGCCAATACATTTCTACCCGGCTCCGAAACTGGATCCTCTTGTCCGTAAGAAATCTCTAAAAAGAGAAAGGCTGCCATTAAACATACAAGTTTTTTCATATCAATACTTTATAGTTATATCATTGATAATTAATTTATTTCTATTAAATATTTTCAGTGTTTCATTGCTTGACCGTGAAATAATCTATGGCATTTATATGATTACGAACTTTGTGTTATTTTCTCCAACAACCTGCCTCCCGAAATATCCCAGAATTTATTGAAAAAGGCACTAAGTTTTTCAATTACTGTGTCGCGTTTTTTGGTTCGGTCGCCGGTGGGTGTAAATCTCGAAACAGGGGGCAGCACTTTGGTGATGCCTGTACCTGTTGTTTGAACATAACCATCGCGAAAAGCGTTGTCAATAAAGTTGTAGGTTTCTTCTTTATTCAGATTCTCCTCTTCGATGATTCGGTCTATCTCTTCAAGCTTCTTGGCATCAACAAATGTATGCCAGTCTTCATCGACATTCGATGCAGGATTTAAGGAATCAATAAAGTGCTGTATCAGCTCTTTTTTGTTGCGCAGTTCAATACTCGAATCGATGGCTTTGTTGATATTTATTACAATTTCCTTGTCTTGCAAATGGCTCTCGTGATATTGTCTGATCAGTGCCAGAATGTAGTCAATATTGATCTCCACCTGCTTGATCAACTCCATTTCAAAAACAATATCATCGTTGATGTTTTCGCTTTCTCCTTTGTTCTTACCACGAAATTCATTGTACAGGTTGATATACATGCTGTGGTAATCCTGCACATCTCTTTCGGACAATACTTCATTGCCCGCAAATTCATCGAAGGTGCTGAGTATATTCTTAAGCTTCAGAATGGCACTATACAAGCTGATAAACTCTTTCTGATTTGTTTCTCCGACAATTGGCTCAGCGACCGGGAATTTATCTTGCAAGTCTGTAACCACATCCAAATAACCCCTGATTTCTTTTTCGCCCTCCTTGTAACCATGGTAATATTCACTGTAGGTTTTGAGTAATACTATGCCGCCGGCTTCTTTATCTCCAAACAAGGCAATGCTTTCGTTGGTGGCTTTTTCGAGATTGCGAAAACATATAATATTACCAAATGTTTTGACTGAGTTCAGAATACGGTTGGTGCGCGAAAAAGCTTGCAAAAGGCCGTGCAGCCGCAGGTTCTTATCTACCCAGAGAGTATTCAGGGTGGTCGCATCGAAACCGGTAAGGAACATGTTCACAACAATCAGCAAATCAATTTCGCGGTCTTTTACCCGTTGCGAAACGTCTTTATAATAGTTCTGAAATTTATCGCCCGAAGTATCGAAATTGGTTTTGAATAGTTGGTTGTAGTCCTGAATGGCAGCTTCCAGAAAGTCTCTGGAACTTTGATCTAAACAGCTTGTATCCTCCAGGTTTTCGTCTTTTATTATGCCGTTATCTTCGTCGTCGGCTTCGTTCACCCCATAGCTGTAAATGGTAGCCACTTTTAGTTTTTTATCGCCGGGCAAATCGGCCATTTGGCTTTTGAATTCAGTGTAATATTTTTTGGCCACTTCAATAGAAGCAACGGCAAAAATGGCGTTAAAGCCGGCTAAACGGCGGTCTTTTAGTTGATAAAAGCTGTTACGTTTTGTTTTTTGGTCGAAATGTTCCCGGATATATTGCACCACATTACGGATACGCTCGGGAGCTGCCAAAGCCTTTTCCCTGTCGATATCCCAAACCTGGGCATCAGCAATATTTTCCTGCTCCTTCATGGTACTGATATAATCGATACGGAAGGGAAGCACGTTTTTATCGGTAATGGCATCTACAATAGTGTAGGTATGTAGCATGTCGCCAAAAGCCTGTTCGGTAGTGCGCAGGTTGAATTTACTGCTGCTGCTCGAGTTAACAGCAAAAATGGGCGTTCCTGTAAAGCCAAACAGATTATACTTTTTGAAGGCTCTGGTAATGGAGGTGTGCATATCGCCAAACTGCGAACGGTGGCATTCATCGAAAATAACAACGATACGCTGGTTGAACGAAAGGTGGTTTTTATATCGCTTGATGAGTATGGATAATTTTTGAATCGTCGTAATGATAATCCGTGAAGCCGGATTTTCAAGTTGCTTTTTCAGAATAGCCGTATTGGTGTTGCTGTTGGCCGCCCCTTTTTCAAACTTATCGTATTCCTTCATGGTTTGATAGTCGAGGTCTTTCCTGTCGACTACAAACAACACTTTGTCGATAAAGGGCAATTTACTTGCCAACTGAGCTGTTTTGAACGAGGTTAATGTTTTACCGCTTCCGGTAGTATGCCAGATATAGCCCCCACCTTTGATGCTCCCGTAGGTTTTATAATTGTTCGAAACAGCTATTCTGTTCAGAATACGTTCCGTGGCCACAATCTGGTAAGGACGCATAGCCAGCAGAAGCTTTTCGGAAGTAAAAACACAATACTTTGTAAGCAAGTTTAGCAAGGTGTGTTTGGCAAAGAATGTACGTCCAAAATCCATTAAATCGGTAATTGGCCGGTTGTTGGCATCGGCCCACCAGGAGGTAAACTCGAAGCTGTTGCTGGTGCGTTTTCCCTTTTTTATGGCTCCATCGCCCAACTCCCTGATATGCGTAAAACGGGTGGTGTTGCTGTAATATTTTGTAAAGGTACCGTTCGAAATTACAAAGAGTTGTATGTATTCAAACAAGCCGCTGCCTGCCCAAAACGATTCCCGGTTGTAGCGATTAATTTGGTTAAAGGCCTCTTTAATATCCACCCCCCGTTTTTTGAGTTCAATGTGTACCAGGGGCAAGCCGTTTACCAAAACAGTAACATCGTAACGGTTAGGATGCTGACCATTGTCGACTGTATATTGGTTTATTACCTGCAGTCTGTTGTTGTGGATATTTTGTTTATCTATCAAATAAATATTCTTTACTGTGTCGTCGTCACGGCTAAGCAATTGGATATGGTCTTCCTGGATAATGCTTGTTTTTTCCTCGATGCTGATGTTTTGGTTGGCAATTTTACTTTTGAAGAATTGCTCCCATTCGGAATTGGTAAACTTGTAATTATTCAAGGCTTCCAATTGATAACGCAAATTGGTTATTAATTCTTCTTCTGAAGTAATGGGCAAATAATCGTAAGCCTGAGTTTTGAGCAGTTCAATAAACGCTTTTTCCAGCTCAGCTTCGGTCTGATATGAAGTTTCCTTGCGGTAAAGCGATTTATATTCGGTTACTACTGTGCTTTCAGGATTTTCGGAAACAAGAGCGTATTTATCCATTGTTTAATTCTTGAAATTCAATAATTGTTCTCTGTAATATTCATACTGCTTCCTCCTTGCCTCAATCTCGGCAGGCAAGCCCACTGAAATATCATTGACCAGGGCGTCGAATTTATCTAAAATGGCGAC
>CAZAUQ010000076.1:0-6078 GCA_964488495.1 uncultured Bacteroidales bacterium | reverse complement strand
GGTTAAACACAATATTGCTCATTATGCAGCCTTAGGGCAGGTTAAACGCGATACGACATTTGCTCAGGGTTCGCTTTCCAATCTGTCCGGCGGTTTCCGTTATCCCCGTTTTTACGGTGGTGGCAATGCGGCAGATTCGATGAAGTTGCATGCAGACGATTTATTGGCAGTGGACAACAACCTTAGCCAGACTCTCAATTGGGCAGCCGGTGCCGGAGCCAACGTGAATAAATCTTTCTATGTATATTCCAACGATGGTTTTACTGCTGCCACCAACGATTCAACGGCCACTATGCTGGTAATTCGCGGGAGCTGGAAAGAAACTCCTTCCAGTGCTGCCGTGCCAACCTATTATCCAATAGTGATTAACAAAGCCAAAGAAAATTATACTCTGACCGGTAGCGGCACGAATCTCTATGTACAACGTAACAGTATGTATAGGATTACCGCAGTAAACATTGCCAACAAAGGTTTGGATAATCTCTGGACAGGAGAAGTGTCTTCTCTGAACGTAAATATGACCGTAGGTGGCTGGGATGCCAATATCGGTCAGACGGTTGAATTCTGACAATTGTAAGAGTTTTATTGTTCGAATTTGTTGAATCCTGCCTTTTATTTAATAGGCAGGATTCAACAAATGTTTGAATTATAGTATGGTATGCAATGAAGTTTCAAGGCAACATAAAAAGACCCGCAGCAATATTTTCAGTGTTGCCCGGACTGCTTTTTTTGTTTTTTACTTCTTGCATCAGCGATAGCTACGAGGGTTGTGATCAGGAGATTTACCGGACTTACACAGCAAGGTTTAGTATTTACATCAATGTGGAAGTTGCCGTAGATGTTGAAGTGGGAACCAAAAGCGATGATTTTCCGGTGCAAGAGGCGGTGGCCTATTTGTTTGACCGAAACGGGATATTTTTAGAAAGCATAGACAGTATTACTGCCGATGATATACGCGAAGGCAGGACTTTTCCGCTGAAACATCAGGACAGAGATTCTCTGACTCTGGTAGTGATCGGGAACGGAAAAGGCAATCAAATTGTCTCTGATTTTTACGAAGGAATGAGCCGTGAAGAGGGACTGATAAGTTTGCAAAAGGTACAGGAGAACATTGTATTTTCGCCATCCGATATTTTTTACGGAGAAAAAGATATTTATTTTTTCGGTATCTACGACGACGGAGCAGACACGATACAACAAATTGATATAACACGACGGGTTGGTAATGTGAAGATTACAGGAAAATCGCTGGAGAAAGTTTACCAGGAAGGCCTGTTTTCATTTGCCTTTAAGCACAAAAGCGAGAGTCTGGATTTCTACGGACACACTCGGGCAGACAATACCGGCACGAATTTTGTTCAATATATTCCGGGGGTCAGCAGCGGCCAGGACATTACCGGCCAATCGGTAGTTTCGACCAATTTTTTTAACACCTTGGAAAGTTGCGAAAACGATACACTCGTTTTGGATATTTACAAAGACAATCATTTGATAGATAGCCATGTGTTGGAAAATGACCGGATAGCCGCGAACAAATCCCTGAATGTAACTCTTATTGGAGTAGGGAATGGTGAAACCGCCAGTTTAAGAATGGAAGTTAGTGTGGGCGATTGGGATACCGGGGTGGATCAGGAAATGCAATGGTAAACTGAAATATAATTATGAGAATAAAAAACAATCATATTGCAATGTTTGGGCAAATGCAAAACAGAGTATTTGCCTGGCTATGCTTGTTTTTGTTGCTCACAGCCTGCCAACACGATCTGTTTTTTACAGCCGAAGAAGAAAAAACCGAAGATTTGTTTTCTGAAGTAGAAGAAGGCAGCTCCAGCCTCTGTTTTACCCGGGCAGCTGCAAATGACGGAGATGTATTGAACCGGGTCAAAACCCTGAGAATCCTGATTTTTGATGCTGTTACCGGCCAATTGGTGCGTTATTCCGGAGTAAACGGAATCACAGTGAATAACGAGCGTTTCCCGGCCAACGGCTATTTTGACGTAGATGAAGATATTTTGATTAATCTGATTACGGCCCCGGGTAATCGTCATATTTATTTTGTTGCCAACGAAGACAGCGATCCCCAGCTGGCCTCGGCCCTTGTTTCAAACACTTTAACGAGGACAGAATTGTTGGGTCTGGCCGCTTATCATAATCCGTCGGTAATAATTGACGGGCAAACACCTTTTTTAATGACTGGCAGCATTTTGGGTATGACTATCAACCCTTATTCTCATAATGATTTGCTGGTTGAACTCACTCGCAGCTATTCCAAAGTTGAAATAAATTTCAGAGTGGATGACGCCATAGCCGGCTTGCCGGTTGATGCGCTGCTTCCTTCGTCTGTTGTAGGCAGTCATCCCAGAAAACAGACTTATTATTATACCTTGGGCTTAGCTCCTGCTTTTGTGACTATTGATGAAATATCTATTCAGGCACCTCAGCGTTATAAGCTTTGGAGTAGTGATGCCTATCCCGTTCAGGGCTTTAGTATGAATTCTATGCAGCCGGCCGGAAACTCGATTTCGGGCGATTGGATTTTTGGAATCAGGCAATATTCTACCAGCAATAACAGTTGGCAACCTCTGGTTATTGAGAATTATAGTCTGTCCTATTCCTACGATACCGTACTGCAATGTACTGCCAGTTTTTATATTCCCGAATATATTGCTCAGGATCCGCTAAATGAGCAAGATGCACTTAAAATATCATTTAAGGTAAAGCGCATATCTTTCGAAGAACCCTCTTTTCCTCAGGGAGTTAATGTGCAGGGCAGCTATGCTTCCGGCAGTACTGCTTCTGCAATAGTTACTCCCGAATATTTGATCAGCCCCCGGACCTATACTACAGCATTGTATACGCAATACGCTGGTCAGGAAAATGTTACTTATAGTATTCCCCGTAATCACGAATACATTGTAAATGCCAGTCTGGAATCCTGGGAGGACGATGCCATCAAAGTAAAGGCAGGTGTACAGCAATGGAATCAGGAATACATTGATCTGGAAATGGCTCCGGTCAGCTACGATTGGGGTTACTGGCTGAACGCGTCCTCGATGACCCCTTTTGGTACTCCTCCCGGAGAGCAGCATAGCGGAACCGTTTCTTACAACCATCCCTTGTATTTTGGTTTGCGTTTATCAGGAGCTATAGGCAAGAGCTGGAGAGTTAGCTTATCGGAGGCTTATTCGTTTGGGTTTACCGAAGACTCTCAAACCAGTGGAATTATTAGCAGAGATGCTACAGGCACCTACATTAAATTCGGTGTAAAAGCGCTATATCCCTATAATCCCAATCAAGCCCTTCAAACTGAAATCCGTGTTCTTGTTGACAATGTTATTGTAAACCAGGGGAGATATAAGCTTGAACAGATTGAATAATCAGAGGCATGAAAACGATAAAAGCTTTAAAGCTGATTATATTGTTGTCGTTAGTGCAGATGTCTTGTAATCAAAATGAGTTTCCGCTTCCTCCCGACAAAGGGGACAACTATATTTATATAAATATTGCCAACGATGATTTAACACCCTCCACCAAAGGGGTAGCCATTGCCGGTGTGGACAGTCTTAAAGAAAACCAGCTGGAATCTCTCTACATTTTGATGTATAACAAGACTCGCGACGAGCGTTTGCTCATCAACGATGTTTACGTAGAAACCGGCGATCCTAACTGGGCCAACGGTATGGTTGGTATTGAATACAATGCTTTGAATGATTTTGACGAAAACGACTCCATTCAGGTATTTGTTATTGCTAATATTTCTGAGCTTTCACAACGAATAGCCTTGCAGGCTTGTAATACTGTTGAAGAAATTATAGGTATACTTGATCAATACGAATACAACCGGCATCTTAGTTTGTCGGGTTCGTATTTTGAGCCGGCTGACGCAGAAAATGCCCGGCCTTTTTTGATGGAAGCTCACGACGAAGTGCTGATGAATCCCAACAGATATCCCTTTGTGTCACTAACCTTAAAACGTTTGGCTGTCAAAATAAAAATTAAGGTAATACTCGACCAGCCTATGATATCGGAAGCTCAGAATGATCCCGGTTTTAATCGTTGGGCCGGTGAAGACATGCAGTACACTGTTGTCAGGACACCTTCTGTGTCGCGTCTGGTGAACACCGGTTTTTTGTGTGATCCTGAAGAGCGTAATTACGTTATTACCGGCTACAAAGCCTTTAATTACAATCTTGCAGATAGTATAGATGAATCGATATTTTATGCCCTGGAAAACGATTGGAACGATAATAGCGTGGATGAAACTTATTTGCGCCTGACCATTCCTTATTACAACGATCTAAACCAGCGGGTAGATACTAATTTCTATAAAATTCGTTTTAATGAATCAAGTCTTAAGAGAAACGATTTCTATTCTATAGAAGTAAGCATAAAACAGTTGGGTTCTTCGGAGGCTAATGATCCTGTAGAACTGGACGATGCCAGTATACTCCTGATCGAAGACTGGAGCCAGGCCGATGTTGATATTTATCAACAAACCGACTATATCTGGCTTTCGGCTACACAAATCAATATGTATGGGGCATCTTCGTATTTTAGGTTGAGTACCAGCCGGGATCCGGTATTTAGTGCTTATTTTTTTCCTTTAATTGGAATACCCGAAAACGACGAGGCTACAATTAGTACTTCCAATTACATACCTGCAGAAAAAAACAGAGTAGAGGTAGTTCTCACAGACACCCTGGAACGTTTCTCTCTAAACAAACAGCTTAATGTGGACATCCAATCGGGAATTTTGAAAAAAACAGTGGAATTTGATTGTTATCCTGCCTCTGTTTTTTTTCGCAATCAATACGGGATTGATCAGTTCGGAAAATTATTAACACTTGCAGCTGAACCTCCTTTTATGCAGATAGCTGAGGCTGTAGAAACCGATGGCAGGACATCAGAGACCGACGAAGCGAATGAATGTGTTGCTCCTTCGTTGCAAATTTCGAGTCATGTTGATGTGCTCAGTAATGAAAGTGGGAATTATGGAGCTGCCCAATATTGCGAAGATTATGCCGAAGGTGGATTCAACGATTGGCGAGTGCCTACACTGGCCGAGATGAAATTGATACGCATGGCTCGTGAGGAAGCTTTATCCAGAACAGATACGACCGGAGTCATGCAGGTTTCCTCCTTTTTTATGGCTGTCAGTTCCGCAAATAACTCGGTGCAGATGAGGTCGGGACTGGCCGAAGTAGAATTCGAACCTTATCAAGTGCCAGCTGGTGCTCAGGACATGAGTCAGTCGTATCTGACCTGGCAGGTGCCGGCCGGATCGTCTTATGTACTTCCCGAAGGAAGCAGCCTGACGACTAGCATAAATATGAGTACAAATACAAAATATTATATAGCCGGAGATCTTACCATTACCGGCATCTGGGGAACATCGGCTCTTTTTGTAGTAAGTCCCACCGGCTCGGTCACTTTTCAAACCAACCGCCTGCCTGCAGGCATGATTATGCATAATCACGGAGATCAGGTCTTGCCGAATTATTTTACCATAGGGGCCAATTCCAATCTGCAGGTAAAAGGCGATATGACCATTGCCAATCTCACTGTCGAAGGGAATCTATATGTCCAAGGGATAGTAGATGGCGGTATTAATCTTTCAGCTAACCAGGGAGCCTATATTCGTTTTGGGCATTGCGCCTATTTTTCGGGAGATATTTATTTGACCAACAATACCACACTGATCAGTGAAACTTGTTTGACAGCTAACGATATTTTTATGACCACCAATGCTTCTCTCTATTTGTCTTCAGGGTCTATACTGGAATGTAATGATTTGGAACTGGCCAATTCCACTTGTGAGGTAGAGGGTGGCGATGATTCATACGCTGTGTTGAACATTCTTGGCAGCATGACAGTACATCACGATAACGTGGACGAAATGTTCGGGGGTTTGTTGGATATTCATTGCGACGATATAGTAAATAGCAGTGGGAGTGAACTGGAATGGGAAGAAGAAGTTATTTTTAACGGTGATACTTATATTCCCGCTACCGATTGCCGGGAGGAATTTGGAACTCCTCCAAATCAGAATGAATTTTTCAATCCTGAACATTTTCCTGT
>CAZAUQ010000075.1:0-6151 GCA_964488495.1 uncultured Bacteroidales bacterium | reverse complement strand
CAAAACCTATAGTTTCGAAACCTCCGTGAACAAAGGAATAACTGGTAGTAAGCTGCACTTGCTTGATAGGTCTGAAATTGATGGCTGTCATCAATTCAGAATAGCCACCGTTGCCCACCCGTTGAGAGTACAATACCCCGGCACTTATTTTATTCTTCAACACGGAATATTCAACTCCAAGGTTGAAGGTGGGATTTAAGCCCTGAAAATAATTTTCGGTGGCAGCTAGGTCTTCTTTGAATTCAATCATTTCCATCAGGTCGTTTTGCATATTCTCCAGTTGATCTTCTACACTGGCAGTGCCATCAGTAGAAATGCCGTCAAGACCTTCGAAGCTTACACCGCCTTCGGCTTTGGCCCGTAAAGCATTTTCTTTGTTCCATGAAATACCCCCTAAATCGACAATACCCAGAGATACTGTCAGGTTCTCAACAGGAGTGTTGTAAACAGCACCCAAATCGACAGCCATACCAAAGCCACCGACACCCGGTGAATTAAAATCAATATTTTCTACTGCTTGTGTCGTATCATTTTTGATAAAAGAAGCTCCTTTGGCATAACCTTCCAAACTACCTTTGGTTTGTATAGACCATTGGGAGGGGCTCATGACAATGTCCATTTCGCTGATGTTGGCTTTTATATGAGCAGCTCCGACCAATCCTTTTAATTTCATCCCCACTCGCAAAAAGTCGAAGATTTGCCTGGAATGTCCCAGGGAGGCCTCGATGTAAGCGCCTGCATCTATAGAAAGATCACGAATGTGGTATTCGTTGCCGGAGCCCGAAGACATACCGTTTTTGGCAAAAGCAAAAAAGTCATAGGGGATATTCATTCCCAATCTGACTTTAGTGGCCAAATCAAAGGTCCAGAAATTCTCTTTCGTGTAGAAACCAAAGGAGAGGAGGCTGGTTTGCAAACCCGCTCTAAGATAGTTTTGGGGGCTGAGTTTCGACAGAAAGAGCTGGGCGTCGACATCGGGATGCATAAAGGTCATCAATTTACCCCCCTCTGTCGAGGGCGGGTACATAAATTGAGTAAATGCCAGATTAGATTCCAGGCCCAAACCAAAAGAGCCCAGCACCGGTAAGCTGATGTAGCCGTTGTAGGGGCTTAAGGCGGGATTCATCTGATGGCTGTGGGTGGCATTTTCCATAAAATAGGCTGTTCTGGAAGTGGCCTGCTGTGCTTTTGCCGTAGTCAGCATCAGGCTGCTAAGCAATACATATGTGCTGATTTTTAAGAATGATGTTTTCATTGTGCTTAGTTTTTAGATTATTCGCCTATAACAATTCCACCAAACAAGCGGGCATTGAGCGTGGCTTTTACAAAATTCTCCGGTTTGATGGGAGTTCCGGCCACTGTTTCGTCAGAGCTTGCCCTGAATTCAAGAATAAAACCGGATAAGTCTTTTAAAAGACCATCGGGATCCATAATTATAAGCGACAAATCGGAGTCAGTTGCGCTGCCGTCTACTTTGCCGGACTGAATCTTTTGAGTAATTGTTTCGATTGGGATGGTTTCGTTGAACTTGTCTATGGGAATTATTTGAATATCCAGTTCCATGGGAATGGAATTTGAAATGGTGCCGAACAGTTCGAGCCCACCTCCGGCAAAGGCCATTTCGACGATGGTGGAATCCAGGTCACTGATGGTATCGCGTATGGTTAAATTGAAATCTCTGCCAAAACTCAGGGGCACAGAGACATCGTAATTAACATTCATAAAGTAATTGGCATCCAAATCAACTTCGTGTTGTACGGAGATATCTGTACCGGCCTGAATTTCCATTTTGAGCTTTTCGGGAATAGTACTGAAAAGTTCTTTAATGTTCGTCAGCAGGAGTTGGTAATTATCAGGCATTCCGGCGCTGTCTGCTGCAATCCAGAAATAATTCCTGGCAGTATCAGCGGCCGTGGCCGATCTGGTCAGATTCAAGGCAATTTCCTGAGCCTTATCCATTTGATCAACATTGTTGATTACAGGAATCAACTTGATGTTTGTTATTACAGGAATTCCCAGGTTGCTGGCTGTTTGTATGGTCAAAACAGGATTAATATCCAAAACGATGCTGGTGTCTTTGAGGAAATCGGGCAATCCGCCAATTTCTACCTCCTGAAGAATGGGTTCGATACCCGGATCGACTTTGCCATAAACTGACTTAAAGTTTACACCGCTCAGCTTAACTTCAACCGCAACACTTATAGAATCGCCCGTGAGATCATCGCTGTTTACGGAAGGATCTGTTACGGAAACGCCGGCATCGAACTTAACCATTTCGTTGATATCAAGTTTGCCTCCCAGCGTTTTGCCATCGAATTTAAGTCCCTTGATGTTGAGCGATTTCTTAAGCTTTCCGTCGGTAAGAGGTTCATCAAAGGCCCAAACATTTTGCGCATCTACCATGCCCGGCATAAACTCAAACAATTCCGGGAATTCCAGTGCAAAGTCAACCATTAAGGGACTGGACAAATCCGGCATATTTGTAATGTTAACACTGAGTTCCAACACAGCACCCTCTCCCAGGACAATACTGTCCAACGAAAGGATTGCTTCAGGCAGATCATCTATGGATATCTCAATCAGGGTTGAATCAGAAAAGTCCGCCTCCAGAGTATTCAATTGTAAAGAGGTGGACGAAATTCTCAGATCGTCGGTTGTTGCTTTGACGGACATGGTTTTGCTCGACAAGCCCTCGATGTCCTTGCTGCTGACTAAGCCTGACAACATATTAACGTTTCCGGAAACCTGAACGGAGTCATGGAGGTTAAGTGTACCGTCGTTCAGATTTTTATTAATATTCAAAGAAGCCAGTTCCAAATCTATCGATTCAGGAATTGCTCCCTGGATAAGGTATTCGTTATTGGGTAAAGCCGGCTCAAAGCTGAACAGGGGAGGAAATTTAACCTTTAGATTGCCTTCAATATTCAGTGGCAACTCAGGTAAGTTTAGTTCAAGATGAATAAAGGTATTGTCAGCCATCTTTATAGTATCCAGTCGTTTGACTTCTTTTGCGATGTCTATATCGAAAGATAAGTCGATGTTGGTCGATGGCAAGGCTTCTGTGATTTCGTTGGTTGTTACTTCTGCATAGTCAAAACCTAAATTGGAACTGATTTGTATTTTCATACCTGCATCGCTGCCTTCGGCAGGAATGTTCTTGCTGTCGATTCTGCCGTTTACGCTAACCGTACCGCTAAAGCAGATGGAATCTTCCCAGTTGATGCTTTGAACTTCTCCATTCTTTACAAAGGCAACATCTTCCATGTTGAGTTGACGAAGATTCAGGCTGATGCTTTTACCTTGTTCAGGAATAAAAATCTCGTTCGTAATGAGATATTTATTGTCACTGAGCCCTGCTACTGGTTCAAAAACAAATTGCTCGGGGAAACTAATCACAAGAGAATCAATAAGAATAGTTTGGCTCTCCATAGTGGGGAAGTTTTCACTGCTAATATCAATGTTTATACTTCCCGGATCGTCAAAATGCACTGTGTTAATCTTGTTGATTTCTTCCTCCATTTCGTTATCCAGCGAGAACGGAGTATTGCCGGAAATCTCTGTTTTGAGTTCAGGAATATCAAATTTCATGGACTCAATTACTACATCATTGATAGAGATTTCTACAATAAAGTTAAGGGTCTTGGCCGTATTGAATTTATTGGTGTACAAATAAAGTGTATCTACAACCACATGCCCTAGAGCAGCGACTGTTCTTGCCAGTGCGATGTTGCCGTCGACGGGATTCTCGTCAATGTTAAAGGCATCGATGTACATTTGTTTTTCGGCCCTAAAAGCATTTTCGTTGCTCAGTGTTTGTTCGACACCAAAAACAATTTTACCCTCGCCATCGAGAGGAGTACTTGCATTAAAGACAAAAAGTTGAGTAGGGTCTATGCTGATGTTGGGGATAATACTGCCTCGGGTAAAGACAGTGTCTGTTTCTGTAACAGCTCCGTCCAATTTTAATTCTATTTTGAATACAGCTTTCTCAGGATTCTTTTTCAACTCAACGGTATCAATATTGCTCACACCATCGGGTACATCGAATGAAAAATCAATATCACTTTGGGTTGAGATGCTTATAGTGTCGTTAGGCATCAATAAAGGAACTTCAATGGGTGGGTTGATGTCGGGTAAAACTGCCAGATAACCATCTTTTAACAGAGTAGGTGTGGTGGCTTGTACCGGATCGATATTAACTGCCAAAGCTTCGGGATCAAGGGCGTAATCTTTCATGCCTGATCCATAACTGTCAGTCTTATCAATGTCCGGCAATTCGAAATCTTCCAGGGAGATTTCGCTCATATTCAGGCTTAGGTTGGATGTTTGTTCTATGCCTGGAATGCTAAAGTCCTCCAGGCTTATATCGCCAAAGCTCACCGAAATCGGTTCCGGTCTGAAGTATTGATCTTCGAGCATTAAAGCCGATTTATCAATACTGGGAACCTCAACACTGATCGAATCGCTCATATTGATACCGTAGCCTCCGTCTTCGCCTACAGATATCAAATCGATGGAATCGGTATTTAGCAAGTCACCGACCCGGATGGTATCAGTACTGCCCAAAGGGATGGCCAGGGAATCTCCGCCAAAAGCTATTTTGGTAGAAATGCCTTTGCTCATATCGTAGCGGGAGTCGATGCAGGAGCTTATGCTTACCAGCATCAATAGGGCAAATAAACCTCCAATGGTCCATTTACCTGGATATTTTTCTTTCATATTCAAGGGGTGCTTAGGGTTCATCAATAAAATTAATCAACGCAATCTTTCACTAAAATCGCCCAAATATACCTATATTATGCAATTCTAAAATATAAATGCGTGTTTTTTGTAAAAAAAAGCTGCACTCAACACGAAGGGCAGCTTTTTGGGGAACTAGAATTTAGTTAAAATAAAGATTATTGCACAAGTTGTTCGCTGGCTACTTGTCCGCCCTGAATGCTGAAACGATAGGGCCAGGTAGTTTTAGTATCCGGCGAATGTTGTTCGGGAGCCGTGCTGACAACCAGCCAAAGATGGCTTAAGCCTTCTTTGGGTACACGATAGTGAAATTTACCCTTGCTTTTATTTTGCATTTTTCCGTAAGAGACTTTGCCCTTTTTGTCAACGGCAACAATTCCGTAACGCCAGCCGCCCGCCTGCTCTGTGGGAGCAAGGCCTTCGAAATTCAGCCTGATATTCTTCCCGGGCCGGGGAACATCCAGGCGAATGCCGTTATACCCGTAATTCTGCGGGCAGTTTTCTTCTGCAATTGTATACCAGCCCTGAGATCCCTGTCTGATTTTGCTGTAATGCATATTGGCATAGGGTTTAGCGTAGTGCCGAACGCGATCAAAATCCCAGGTCATGAACTTTTGAGCAGCCTCAAATACCTCATCATTGAAGGTTTCCTGATCTATACCGCTCAGACGTTGATAGGCACTGGCAGGGTCTTCTCCTTTTTCGGCATCGTTCCATATGGCTGCAATAATTTCAGGTCCGTGTTTATCGGTCCAGTATTCCAGCATGTAAGGAGAATGATACATATTTTGAGGATGCATCAAAGCCAGGTGGGTTTGTTTGAGATAGTCGACCAAATGGTAATTTTCGTCTGTCATCCAATGCGGATTCACGTTGAAAAGCATCCATTGCGAAGTCATTTCCCAAATAGGTCCGCCTTTGAGGTTTAAGTGACCGTCAGCACCGATCTGGGCCTGGAAAGAATGACCGAGTTCGTGTGCAATGACATTGCATTTGGGGTCTTTTAGCCGAAAAGGTGTTACCCAGAGGGCGCCTATTTTGTTGTCGTAGGCGCCTCCGTAGGCCGTGCCGTCTTCGGAATAATTAATTATAATCATCATGCGGTATTGGTCGGCCAGGGATTCACCTTTTAAAAATCTCAGACTGTCACGGTAATAGCGATAAAAGCCTTCGGCTTTGTTGAGCAGGTTTTGCAAATCGACTTGCATGTTTTTTCCGTTTAATTCCGGGGGATTATTCAGATCCGGCCCGAATCCGGCTTCCCAGAAGATCACGATATTGTCGGAATACGCCATACGATGATAACTGTAGCGACCGGCGGGATCGTTAAAATCCATCTCCCTGAATTCTTCGGGGATATAGATCTTTTTGCCCGGTGGAATAAGGTTCTGAGCCCTGGTGTTCAAGCTGA
>CAZAUQ010000074.1:0-6393 GCA_964488495.1 uncultured Bacteroidales bacterium | reverse complement strand
GCATATGTTGTTCTGCAAACTTTTTAAGATTGACACGGATACAGCTATGGTGACATCAGTTGCTCTGATTTGTTCTCCACCTTTTGTTCCGGTAGTTTGCGGGGCAATTAAAAACCGTGAAGTGATGATTTCGGGAATCACCGTGGGCGTAGTAGGCTATGCCCTGGGAAATTACCTGGGCATAGCCATCGCTTATTTCTTGCAAAGTTTCTGAATAATTTATGCGTCGATGTTGGCGTAGGTAGCGTTGGCTTCGATAAAGTCGCGACGGGGTCCTACGTCTTCGCCCATCAGCATCGAAAAGATGTGGTCTGCAGCTGCAGCGTTTTCTATAGTGACCTGTCGAAGAATACGATGTTCCGGGTCCATAGTGGTGGTTGCCAGCTGTTCGGCGTTCATTTCACCCAAGCCCTTGTAGCGTTGGGTATGAATGGCGTTCTCGTTGCCGCTGCCGTATTGTTCTATAAAACGTTGACGTTGAGCATCGTTCCAACAATATTCTTCTATCTTGCCTTTTTTGCAGAGATAGAGCGGAGGATTGGCAATATATAGATAACCCTGCTCGATGAGCGGTTTCATGTAACGAAAGAAAAAGGTCATGATCAAGGTGTCGATGTGGCTGCCGTCCACATCGGCGTCGGTCATTATGATGATTTTGTGGTAGCGTAATTTGGAAATATTCAATTCTTTGGTGTCGTCTTCGGTGCCGATGCTTACGCCCAAAGCTGTATAAATGTTGCGGATCTCCTCGCTCTCGAACACTTTGTGGGGCATGGCTTTTTCCACATTGAGAATTTTACCTCTCAGGGGAAGTATGGCCTGATATTCACGATTTCTTCCCTGTTTGGCAGTGCCGCCGGCAGAATCACCTTCCACCAGAAAGATCTCGCATTTTTGTGCATCGCGGCTGGAACAGTCTGCCAGTTTGCCGGGAAGTCCGCCTCCGGAGAGAGGAGTCTTACGCTGAACCAGTTCTCTGGCTTTGCGGGCGGCGTGGCGGGCAGTAGCAGCCAGGATTACTTTGTCTACTATGATTTTAGCTTCTTTGGGATGCTCTTCGAGGTAATACCCCAAGGCCTCACTGACTGTTTGATCTACAACCCCAATTACATCAGTGTTGCCCAGTTTGGTCTTAGTTTGGCCTTCGAATTGTGGTTCAGCTACCTTGACCGAAATTACCGCAGTCAGCCCTTCTCTAAAGTCATCACCGGAAATTTCTATCTTAAGCTTTTCGAGCAATTTGGAATCTTCGGCGTATTTTTTCAGGGTACGGGTAAGGCCCCGGCGAAAACCGGTCAGATGCGTACCTCCTTCGATGGTATTGATGTTATTAACATAGGAATGCACGTTTTCTACATAGGAATTGTTGTAGATCATGGCAATTTCCACGGGAGTGCCGTATTTATCGGTTGTAATGTGAATTACCTCCTCGATGAGCGGTTCTCTCGATGCATCAATAAAACGGACAAACTCGTTCAAACCCTGTTCCGAATAGAACAGTTCACTTTTGTAGCTATCGTCTTCGTTTTTTACACGCTTGTCCGTCATAGTCAGAGAGATACCTGCGTTCAGGTAGGCGAGTTCACGCATGCGGTTGGCAAGAATGTCGTATTTATATTCCAGTGTGGTGAAGATTTCACTGTCGGGTTTGAAGGTGATAGTGGTGCCTTTTTTGTCGGTTAAACCTGTTGCTCTGACAGAATAAAGAGGCTTTCCTCTGTGGTATTCCTGCTCATAAGATTTACCGTCTCGAAAAATTTGAACAAAAAGTCGGTCGGAAAGAGCATTTACACAGGAAACACCAACCCCGTGCAAACCTCCCGATACCTTGTAGGAGCCTTTGTCGAATTTTCCTCCCGCATGCAGCACGGTCAAAACCACTTCTAGTGCCGAGCGACCCTCTTTTTCGTGCATATCTACCGGGATACCGCGTCCATTGTCGGAAACTGTAACGGAGCCGTCTTCGTTTATCCAGACCATGATCTCGGAACAATACCCTGCCAGGGCTTCGTCGATACAATTGTCTACAACTTCGTATACCAGGTGATGCAATCCTTTTTCGCTGGTATCGCCAATATACATTGCGGGACGTTTGCGAACAGCTTCCAGACCTTCGAGCACCTGGATGTTTTTCGCTGAATAACTTTGTTCGTTGTTTACAATTTCTTCTTCGGCCATAAATTTTTATATTAAATCAATCGGCCGCGGAGAGCGGCCACAAAAAACGAACAAATGTAGCAAAAATCCCCAAAACTACCAAGCAACAGACCACGTTTTTTAACGCTCTTTACAAAGAAAATGCCGATAAAATTTGGATAATTCGGAATCCTGCCGTATCTTTGCACCCACAAATCGCGGAGTGGAGCAGTGGCAGCTCGTTGGGCTCATAACCCAAAGGTCGCAGGTTCGAGTCCTGTCTCCGCAACCAGAAAAAAGGCTGTTGATAAAACAGCCTTTTTTATTAGTACGCCACCACTATTTTATATAACCCACACGATTAGTAATTGGGGGCCTTTTTGTGTCTTTTGATGTTGAATCTTTCTTTTCCCTCTGTTTTGCAGGCCGTTTTTTTTTCGGATATTTGTTCCCTAGCTAATTTCCTAAACATTTCCGCTCATGGCCAAAGCTAAAACAGTCTTTTTGTGCAGCAATTGCGGTTCCGATTTCCCGAAATGGATGGGGAAATGCCCTGTTTGCGGGGAGTGGGGCAGTATTAACGAAGAAGTTATTCACCGCGACACTACTTCAAAACAACTGCCTTTGCAGTTTAATGCTGAAAAATCCAAACCACAACTTCTGGCTGAAGTAGAATCCACTCACGAAGCACGCATTAGCACCGGAAGCCCCGAACTGGACAGGGTACTGGGGGGAGGTTTGGTGCAGGGATCAGTGATCTTGCTAGGAGGCGAACCCGGCATAGGTAAATCGACCCTGGTTCTGCAAACGGCCATCAAGATGACGCATAAACGCATTTTGTACGTTTCGGGCGAAGAGAGCCTGCAGCAAATCAAAATGCGGGCAGAACGAATCAAGGGCGAGAATCCCAAGGCTTATTTCCTGGCCGAGACCTCTCTGGAAAATATTTTTGAGCAGATTATCCAGCTTAAACCTGAATTACTGATTATTGATTCCATTCAGACTCTAACTACAGAAGTGGCCGATTCTTCGCCGGGCACCGTTACCCAGGTCAGGGAATGCGCCACAGCTCTGCTGAAAGCAGCCAAAACCATGGGTATGCCTATAATTCTGATCGGCCATATCAACAAAGAAGGCAGCCTGGCAGGGCCTAAAGTTTTGGAACACATAGTAGATACCGTTTTACTTTTCGAAGGCGATACCCACCATTTTTACCGGATTTTACGTTCGGTCAAAAACCGTTTTGGCAGCATTGCCGAGATTGGTATGTACGAAATGCGCAGCGATGGCTTGCGCGAAGTGACCAATCCATCGGAACTCTTACTTTCACAGCATCAGGACGGCCTGAGCGGTGTGGCCATTGCAGCAGCCATCGAAGGCATCCGTCCTTTCCTGATCGAAACACAGGCCCTGGTAAGTACGGCTGCTTACGGCACACCCCAACGATCTACCACCGGTTTTGATCTGAGACGACTAAACATGTTGCTGGCTGTACTCGAAAAAAGAGCCGGATTTAAGATTGCACAAAAGGATGTTTTTCTCAATATTGCCGGTGGCATCAGGGTGAACGATCCGGCTACCGATTTATCTGTGATTGCTGCCATTTTATCGTCCAATTTAAACCTTTCCATCGGAAATAAAGTATGTTTGGCGGGCGAAGTTGGACTGGCCGGCGAGATCAGGCCGGTCAATCGTTTGGAGCAACGCATCATGGAAGCTCAGAAGTTGGGTTTCGAACAAATCATTGTTCCAGATTTTTCTGAATCGGGGACCGACTTGCGCCGATTCAAAATCCGTATAGACAAAGTGCGCAAGGTCGAAGAATCTTTCCGCTTATTATTTGGTTAAGACCAATTCGTTTGTTATGGTCAAAGAATATCAACTTAGGGTCTTGCCGCAGGAGGCCGCTCAGGAACTAAGCCTTAAAAAAAGACTAAGCCGGGAGGCCGGTATTGATGTCGGCCAAATCACAGCACTTCAGGTTCTAAAGCGCTCAATTGACGCTCGTCAGCGGCAAGTATTCATTCAGTTGAAATTACGGGTTTTTATTAATGAACAGCCTGCTGCAGAAAGCTATGAGACAATATCGTACGGTGATGTATCACAGGCCAATTCTGCGGTAGTAGTAGGTGCCGGCCCGGCGGGTTTGTTTGCAGCTCTCCGGCTTATAGAGTTAGGTATTAAACCACTCCTGATCGAAAGAGGACAACCCGTGGAGCAGCGCAAACGCGATTTGGCCCGATGTTTTCGTGAACAGCACATCGAGGCAGAATCCAATTATTGTTTTGGCGAAGGCGGAGCAGGTGCTTTTTCGGATGGAAAACTCTATACCCGCAGTAAAAAGAGGGGCGATATTGATCGTATTCTCCAGTTGTTTTGTCAATTTGGAGCAAGCGACGCTATCCTCAAAGAGGCTCACCCTCACATAGGTTCCGATAAACTGCCCGGCATTATCTCAAGCATGAGAAAGCAAATTCTGCAAAGTGGAGGCGAAGTGTATTTCGGACACAAAATGGAGGCTTTGCTCCAGCAAAATAACAAAGTTTGCGGCATACGCTGCAGCAACGACCGGGAATTTCGAGGCCCGGTGATCCTGGCTACCGGACATTCCGCCCGCGATGTCTATTATATGCTTCACAAGCAGGGCATTCCTCTGGCTGCCAAAGGTTTTGCCATGGGAGTGCGTCTGGAACATCCACAGGCTCTGATAGATGAACTGATGTATCACAGCCCTCAGGGCAGAGGCAGTTATCTGCCTGCAGCAGAATACAGCTTTGTCACCCAGGTAGAAGGCCGGGGTGTTTATTCTTTTTGCATGTGTCCGGGAGGCTTTGTGGTGCCGGCTGCAGAACAACAGGGTTTATCGGTGGTGAACGGTATGTCTCCGGCAGCCAGAAATTCTCCCTGGGCTAATTCTGGCATGGTGGTGGAGATTCGCCCCGAAGACAGGATTGAGTATAAAGAGCTGCTACCGCTTGTAAACAAAACAGAAGAAAGCCTGGCATGGTTATTAATACAGGAAGCCCTGGAAAAACGTTGCTACGGCTTGTCCGAAGAAGGACTCAAAGCTCCTGCACAACGAATGGACGACTTCGTTCGGGGACGAACTTCGGCCAATCTACCGTCAAGTTCTTATTTGCCCGGATTAATAACCTCCAATTTGCATCAAGCTTTGCCCACTGCTATCAGCCGCCGTTTGCAGGAGGCTTTTATTCAATTTGACAAGAAACTGAAAGGATTTCTGAGCAACGAAGCTCAACTTATTGCCTGCGAGAGCCGCAGTTCATCTCCCCTGCGTATGCTTCGCGAGGCCGAAGGCTTACGTTCTGTCGGACCGGAAGGATTGTATCCTTGCGGCGAAGGAGCCGGTTATTCCGGAGGCATAGTAAGTTCCGCTATTGATGGAGAGCGTTGCGCCGAAGCTTTGTCGGCTTATTTGATGAAATAAAAAATTAAACTTATTTTTACCGCCTATTTTTTTTTTAAGACACAAGAATGAAAGAACAGCAGATGATCGGTTCCAAAATCAAAGGAATGCGCGAATCAAAATCAATCAGTATCGAAGCCTTTTCAGAACGTTCAGGCCTGAGTGTAGAACAAATTCAGCTTATCGAAAACAACAGCCAGATTCCTTCACTGGCTCCCCTGGTTAAAATGGCCAGAGCTCTGGGAGTGCGTTTGGGAACCTTTCTCGATGACAACGAAGACCTGGGGCCCGTGGTCAGCCGCAAAGAAGAGCAGCCTGCCGGGGTCAGCTTTTCGAGTAATACGGCAAGTTCGCACAACAATCTGCAATTCTTTTCGCTGGCTCAAAAAAAGGCCGGCCGCCACATGGAGCCTTTTATCATTGACATTCAATCGTCTACCCAAAACGGCTATGCTCTTTCTTCGCACGAAGGCGAAGAGTTTATTTACGTGCTGGAGGGAGAAATCGAAATTTTTTACGGTAAAAGAGTGTTTTCGCTCGCTCAGGGCGACAGCATATACTACGATTCCATTGTAGATCACAACGTTCATGCAGCCAATAATTCGCAAGCCAAGATTCTGGCTGTAGTCTATACCCCTTTCTGATATGGAATTAAGCAATCGTACCTTAGGGGAGTTTCTGGAACATTGGGCAGAAACCACCCCTGATCGTGAATACTTAGTCTATTCCGATCGAGATCTGCGTTTTACTTATAAGCAATTCAATCAACGAGTGGATAATATGGCCAAAGGTCTCATGGCTATCGGTGTGAAGAAAGGATCGCATGTGGG
>CAZAUQ010000073.1:2280-6927 GCA_964488495.1 uncultured Bacteroidales bacterium | reverse complement strand
GGCAGGGATTACGATACCTCTGAATTGTTTGACTTGCTGCGGCAAAGACGGGATTGCGATATGGGCTATTTGCTGTCGTTGTTGTTGCAACTGGAATTGTACTGTTTGATCAGGGCGTTGCCGGGTAATAAATACCGGCTGTATTGACGAGCCGTCACAAAAAACCTCGTCGACCTCTGCGCACTTCGGGCGCCGTGTCTATATAGCGGCTTCCGGGCAGGACTTTCACTTCGGTCCGCTTTCGGGTAATTAACAAATGGAGCTCAAAGGCAGAAAAATCAGAATGACTTTTGCAATTTGCGGGCAATGTCAATTAAAAAAACTAAATTTGGCCGACAAACAGCCTTACTGAGCCAAATTAGCATCCATGATCAGCATTTGTATTCCGGTCTATAATTTTGAGATTGATTTATTAATCAATGCTTTATCGGATCAGATGAAGAGCCTTGATGAGCAGATGGAGCTCATAGTCATCGACGACCACTCCGGGGCAGATATAAAAGCCAGGAACAAAGCAAGTTGTCAGAATTGCAAGTATATAGAATTACCCGAAAACATAGGGCGGTCCAAAATCCGGAATTTATTTTTAAACTACTCCAGTCAGGACTATCTGCTTTTTTTGGATTGCGATTGCCTCATCGAAAATCCCCGATTCCTAAAAAATTATCTGGAAACACTAAAAGACCAGCCAAAAGTGGTCTGCGGAGGCAGAATATACGGGCCCCAACCTCCTGGGCGGCAACAAAGGCTACGCTGGAAATACGGAGTGTACAAAGAAAGCCAGACCTGCGAAAGCCGCAAAAAGCAGCCTTACAAATCTTTTTTGTCCAACAATTTTCTGATTCAGCGTCGTGTGCTCGAAGAAATCAAGTTCGACGAACGCATTACGCAATACGGCCACGAAGACACCCTGTTCGGCTATTCACTAAAGAAAAATCAAATTCCCATAAGCCACATCGATAATCCGGTGTTGAACGGAGACATCGAAACCAACGAAGAGTACCTGAGGAAAACCGGCGAAGGCATCACCAATCTGCTGGCCATTCTGAATTATGAAGAATACCACCAGGACTTGATCAAGGATATCAGCCTCTTGCGGTTTTACAAAAAGATCCGGAAGTATGAAAACATAGTTTTGTGGTTATTCTTATTAAAAAAGCCAATAATAAAAGCTTTGTTAAAAAAGGGTTATGTGAATTTGCGATTATTCGACTTTTATAAACTAGGCCTATTTATAGAGCAAAAAAAACTATCAAGACATGAAAAATAAAACTAAGGTTTTAGGGCTGGCATTATTTGTAATGATTAGCCTGACAGGCAAGGCGCAAACTTATCAACGGACAGAACTGGGAGTAAAAACAACCATCAAGGCAGTTGAACTGGAACTACAGTTTTACAGCCCCGAAATAGTTCGGGTAATTAAATACCCGGCGGGCCAAGGCTTTGACAAGCAAAGTTTATCTGTAGTGCTTGAACCCGTGCAAACTTCATTCAGTGTAAAAGAACAAGGAAATGAACTCCTGCTGGACAGCAAAAAAATGCAGGTCCGGCTCGATCTCAACAGCGGTAAGCTCGCTTTTAGTGCGGAGGGGAAGGCTTTGTTGAGCGAAAAAGAAGCCGGAGCTTCCTTTACCGAATTCAACGACGCCGGCAGCAAGACCTTTTCGGTAAAACAGGCTTTTGTGCTCGACAAAGACGAGACGATTTACGGCCTGGGCCAGCAACAGGAGGGCAAAATGTCCAAACGCAATGTCAAATTGAATATGGTACAGGGCAATACCGACGACTACATTCCCTTTTTGTTGTCGGTCAAAGCCTATGGCTTGTTTTGGGACAATTATTCCCCCACGGTGTTCGAAGACAATGCCGAAGGCTGCTATTTTGATTCGCAGGTAGGAGAGGGCATCGATTATTATTTTATGTACGGCGGGTGTGCCGACGGAGTCATTGCCCGTATGCGTGAACTCAGCGGACAAGTCCCCATGTTCCCTTTGTGGACCTACGGCTTTTGGCAAAGCCGCGAGCGTTACAAAAGCCAGGAGGAATTGCTGGCAGTAGTGCGCAAATACCGTGAACTGGGAGTGCCTCTGGACGGTATCATTCAGGATTGGCAGTACTGGGGCAATAATTATTTATGGAATGCCATGGATTTTTTGAATCCCAATTTCAACAATCCTCAAAGAATGATAGACGAAGTCCATCAACTCAATGCCCACCTCATCATTTCTATCTGGAATTCCTTTGGCCCGCAGACCAAACAATACCAGGAACTCGAAAAAATGAACGCCCTTTTTGATATGACCACCTGGCCGCCCTACGGCCCCGAAAGGCATCCAATCAATCAGGAATACCCTTCGGGAGTAAAAGTCTACGATCCCTATAATCCCAAGGCCAGGGAGCTTTATTGGCGCTACCTGGACAAAGGGCTGTTTTCTTTGGGCATGGACGGCTTTTGGATCGATTCCTCCGAGCCTGATCATTTAAATTTCAAGCCTTCGGATTTTGACCAACAAACCTACCTGGGTTCTTTCCGCAAAGTCCGTAATGCTTTTCCTCTGATGACAGTGGGTGGCGTGGCCGAACAACAAAGGGCCAAGTCGTCAGACAAGCGCGTCTTTATTCTGACCCGTTCTGCATTTGCAGGCCAGCAGCGCTACGGCGCCAATCTCTGGTCGGGCGATGTGGTGGCCTCCTGGCAGGCATTGCACGCTCAGATTACGGCGGGCCTGAATGTTTCTTTGTCGGGAATTCCCCACTGGAACAGCGATATCGGCGGCTTTTTCCTGTGGAAATTCAGAAATCCGCTCAGCCATCCCGATTATCGGGAATTACATGTGCGCTGGATGCAGTTTGGTTGTTTTTGCCCCATGATGCGTTCGCATGGAGAAGGTTCTCCCCGCGAAATTTATCAATTTGGGCAAAAAGGAAATCCCGTCTACGATGCCCTGGAAAAATACATTCAGTTGCGTTACCGCCTACTGCCTTATATTTATTCCGCTTCGCATGAAGTGAGCGCGGGGCAGTCGAGCATGATGCGCGCCCTGATGATGGATTTTTCGCAAGATCCTTCAGTGCTGGATTTGAACAGCGAATATATGTTTGGCAAGGCACTTCTGGTTTGCCCCGTCACCGAGCCCATGTACACAAGCTATGTGCCGGTTGGCAGGGATTCCGTGCTGAAAGAAGATTTCAGTAAAGTAAAATCCAAAGAAGTTTATCTGCCCGCGGGCACAGCCTGGTATGACTTCTGGACCGGCGAAAAATTTGACGGAGGGACTCATGTCAGCAAAGAGGTTCCCCTGGACATCCTGCCTCTCTATGTGCGGGCCGGCTCCATTTTGCCCTGGGGCCCTAAAGTGCAGTATGCCACCGAAAAAAATTGGGACCAGCTCGAAATTCGTGTTTACCCTGGCGCTGACGGCGAATTTGTGTTGTACGAAGACGAATTCGATAATTACAATTACGAAAAAGGGGCTTATTCCACCATCCGCTTTACATGGAACGACAGGCAACAATCCCTGACGATCGGAGCCAGGCAAGGTGACTTTCCCGGCATGCTCATGAACCGCAGTTTTCGAATCGTCTTTGTTGAGGGCAGCAAGGGCAGCGGCCCCGACTCAGGCGAATACTACGATCAGGAAGTAAAGTATAACGGCAAAAAAGTAGTTATCAGAAAAAGATAAAATCCTTTAGGTCAAGATTAATTGAGGCATGATCTGAAGAACCGCAAGTCTTATGCTTGCGGATAAATATATTGCTTCAGTTTTTCCACGTAGTCTTCGAAAGCGGCGATGCCTTGTTCGGTGATGGCGATGGACGTATTCGGGTAATTGTTTTTGAATGTCTTGACCACCTTGATGTAGCCGGCTTCTTCCAGTTTTTTTATCTGAATGCTGATGTTCCCTGCGGCAGCTTTGGTCGTTTCCTTTATAAAGCTGAAGCTGGCTTCCTCTACCGTCATCAGAATGGAAACGATGGACAGACGAAGCTGGGAATGCAAAATGGGATCCAAGTCGTTAAACATTTGCTCTTTTTCGTTTGTTGTTGAGTAAAATTCCCGGAATAATCAAAGCGACCACCGAGCCGACAGCCATAATTAAGGAATGGTACTCTCTATCGAAATAAAAAGTGGCCAGACCAATTATATTCAGCAGGATACCGCCCCAGATAAGAGCTTTGTGTTTAATGGCCACTCCTGAAATACAAATAAAGAAAGCCAGAAAAATCAGGAATACAGGAGCAATGGCTTCTCCCAGTTTGTTCCAGAAAAAGAAGCCCAGAATCATCAGATTCAATCCCAGCATCCACCCCAGTGAACCCAGAATAGTACCGATAATGTTCGAAGGCAGATGTTTTCTTTTGTAATTGTTGTAGGCATAAATAAACGTATAGATAGCCCCCAGGGGATACAAAAAATTAGGATACCAATGGATGGAATAAAGCTCCAGTTGCACAAGAATAAACTGGCTCAGGCTTGCGACAAACATGATCAGGCCCCAGACTAAAAACTGATGCCCGTTGTCTTCAAATCTTTTTTTTGTTTCCTGAATAGTCTTTGCTATCAATTGGAAACTTTCTTCGGGAGAAATGCTACTTTTGTCCATAGTGATTTTTATTAATAAAATTAAAACGGCACAAATATAAACT
>CAZAUQ010000073.1:0-2180 GCA_964488495.1 uncultured Bacteroidales bacterium | reverse complement strand
AAAAAATGCTTTGATTGCCCCCTGTGGAATGAATTGCGGAATATGTCTGGGCTATCTTCGCGAGAAAAATCGCTGCGAAGGTTGCAGGGTTTATTGTGAAGGAAAACCGGAGTACTGCAAGAAATGTATCATCATTAATTGTGAACTGTTGAGCCAGACCGACTCGAAGTTTTGTTACGATTGCCCCAAATATCCCTGCAGAAGATTGAAGCAACTGGACCTACGTTACAGGACTAAATACCACATGAGTATGATGGAAAATCTGGAAACGATCAAAAGCATCGGTCTGGATAATTTTGTGGAAAGAGAAAGCAAACGCTGGATTTGTCCCACCTGCGGAGCAGTACGCTGTGTGCACAGGGATTTTTGCTTACGTTGCAAAACGCCCTTTAATACTTGACTGAGCCCGCATCTTTCGGGTGAATGACGTTGACTGTCACGAAAAAGACGGGTAAAAGACAGCCAAAAAAGCATCGGTTTTTTTAAATTAATAAACAACTTGCGGCCAAATTTATGATCATGAAGCAACCTGCTTTGGGATTGAAAATCTCAGAACTAAGACTAAACAAAGGACTCACTCAGGAGGAGTTGGTAAAACGTTGTAATTTAAGTGTAAGAACCCTGCAGCGTATTGAATCGGGAGAGGTTGAGCCGAGAGGTTATACCTTGAAGTTGATTTCGGAAGCCTTGGAGTATGATTTTTTTAATGCCGGCAAGCAAGCTTCATCCGGTCTTAAATTGAAATGGAAAACAATGCAAGGGATGCCTGTTTTCCATAAGGCAAAAGATTTATTCAATTTAAAAACCAACACAATGAAAAAGTTGACAATTTTATCCTTACCGCTTATTTTGTTGAGCGTATTTTTGATTATGAGCAATTTTGATGCGAATGCCAGAACCAAAAAGGTTCGCCAAAAAGACCTGATAGGCACCTGGCAATTATGCAGCAACAAGGACAGTTTACCCGAAACAAATTACAACGGTAAAGAAGGTCAGGTACGTTACAAACTCATTACGCCCAAGTCGTTTATGGTGGTAGACGTGATGGTAGGTTCCAAAGAAATGTATGCGGCCTTTATGGGAAACTATACTATAGAAAAAAGCATTTACACCGAATATCTTGAACTTGCCGGACAAGGCTACGGGCACTATTTGGGAGCAAAAAATATTTTTGACGTGTACATCAAGGATGGATTATTGTTCGTCAGAGGAGCCAATAATCATTACAACGAAATCTGGGTAAAATTGGACGAGTAGGAAGATCCTGCGAATAAACGGGGAGGATCAAAAGAACGAAGAGGATTAATGGAAATGCAGGTTTCACCTTATTAAGGTTTTATTGTATCCTCATCTGATAATTATTATTCTCGGTATTAGTGAAGATACGAATGATGGTGAAAGGCTTTTGATCGTTAAACAATTCAATTTCAGATGAAGGTAAGATTTCCACTTTTGTAATGAAGTCCTTATCGATTTTGTAAGCAGCTACATCTTTAGCAATGAAAAACTTATTAATCATGTACAAACAAGGACCTGTTACCTCAGAGCAAAATTCTTTTCTTACATCTTCAAGGGATACAAAATTGATGTTCTTATCGCTAAAAAGCATTAGTTTATCAGTGTATCTAATTCCATTTATAACCAACGTGTCGTTACACTTTTCCTTGATGATCTTTGTGACAACTGAATGATTGCCGACATCTATTCCAATAGCGCTCTTGATGAACACGTCATTCAAAAATACAGCTTCCCGGGAATTTGAAAATTCCAAATCAGAAAGACGACCAATATAGTCATTGGGATCTCCCGATGCGTAAGCGGAGACAGCTATTCCTGAAAATAGTAAGGCTAACATTAAAATCCTTTTAATTGTTTTCATGGTATAAGATTTAAAAGACAACGATTAATTCTGCGAAAATATCTTAGAATTTAATTAGACACAACAAAATAATTCAAAGAACAAACAAAATCGATTCAAATGAAACAATAAAATAATACAAAGGGGAAGTTTGAGAGTTAATAATGTATAAAATAATCGCATAACCTTAGAAGCGGGAATTGTGATCAAACACCAGATACCGGCCTGCCAAATTGAATTTTCGGGGACGCTTTTAGAGATTAATTGGAAGAAAAGAATATCTTTGAGCCGCATTATTAAATCAAAAATAACATGAAAACAA
>CAZAUQ010000072.1:5522-7160 GCA_964488495.1 uncultured Bacteroidales bacterium | reverse complement strand
AAAACCAGTGAGCTTTACACTTCGGTGCCTGAACTGAATACGCTGAAATCTCTCAGTGTAAATGGTGAAGCCCTGGAAATGAAGGCCGACAGAGGTTACATTGCCATCACCCGCGATTGGAAAAAGGGCGACCGTATTGAGTTGGAGATTCCTCTGGAGGTGCAGCAAATCACGGCCGACGAAAAAGTTGAAGCACTCAGGGGGCTGACTGCACTTCGCTACGGACCGATGATTTACAACGTAGAAAAAGCCGACAACAAAGACATCAACCTGGCCGTGGGCAGCGATCCCTTTAAAGCAGTCTGGCGCAATGATATGTTCAAGGGTATTGTCAGTATCGAAGGCAAATGGGCCGACGGCTCAGACTTGCTTGCCATACCGAATTACCTGAGAATGAACCGGATTCAACCCAGACAAGAAGGACAGCGCAGTCCCGAGTCGATGGTTTGGATGAAACAATAAAAGCTAAATCCCCAGCGCCTCGATGAGCTGATCGGCGTGGTTCTTGGTGTCGACTTTGGGAAAAACCTGTTCGATTATGCCCCGGGCCGAAATGATAAAAGTGGTACGCAATAGCCCCATATAGGTTTTGCCGTAGTTCTTCTTTTTGCCCCAGGCACCGTAAGCCTGAATGATGGTTTTTTCGGGATCGGCAATCAGGTTGAAAGACAAACCGTATTTGGCTGCGAAACGCTGATGCGATTCCACTGAATCGGGACTGACTCCGATGACGATAAAGCCTTTGTCCAGAAAATACGAGCTGCTGTCGTTCAGGCTGCAGGCCTCAGCCGTGCAACCAGGTGTGTTGTCTTTGGGATAAAAGTACAGTATCACTCTTTTACCCCTGTAATCGCTTAGGGCAATGTTTTCGCCTTCTTGATTTACTCCCTTAAAGTCGGGAGCTTTGTCGCCTGCCTGTAACATGTTGGTCTATTTATTCGGTTTTTTAATGAATTAATCAAATTAAAGGTTTCACCAATACTTGTCGATTTTTACAGCACCAATTGCCTGTTCAGCTAAACCAGGCGTGCTTCGTAAGTAATATCTGTATTGAGTAACAAAGAAACAGGACATGTGTCTTTGGCTTCTTTTACCAAGGCTTCGAATTTGGCCGGATCAATGCCCGGAACAGAGGCTTCCAGTATGAGGTGTGAGCCCGCGATACGCCCCTTGGCAGTATCAAAATTAATATCACAACGGGTATCCAGATTTTCGGGCACAAAACCGGCATCACCCAACAAAAAACTGAGCTTCATAGTAAAACAGCCTGCGTGGGCAGCTGCTATCAGTTCTTCGGGATTGGTGCCGCTGCCCTCTGCAAAGCGTCCGCTAAAATTGTATTGATTATTGTCAAGAACAGTACTCTGGGTGCTCAGCAGTCCTTTACCTTCTTTTCCGTTGCCTTTCCAGTTGGCTTTTGCATATCGTTTCATAATGATTGATTATTAGGTTTGTTATACAGTATTGTATGAGACAAATGTACAGGGATTAAAACAGTAATCCTATCTGTTTTTTCAATGAAGAGATCTTATTTATCTATCACTTCGCGAAATAAGGGCAGGAATTTATTTCAGCAACTTGACAGTATGCTGTTTTGAAGCTGAATCCATCACCCTCAGCAAGTACAAGCCCGGAGCG
>CAZAUQ010000072.1:0-5422 GCA_964488495.1 uncultured Bacteroidales bacterium | reverse complement strand
AAGGATCTGCAGGATCCAGGCTGTGGATGTCTTCCCAGTTGTCGGGCATTCCGTCGCCGTCGGAATCGCTTTCGTTGCTCCATCCGGTATAAGTATCCCAGCCTCCGACATCGTTTTGCGAATCAATTATGCCATTGGTACTGCCCCGGCTGCCTTCGTAAACATAAATTCCATCTATGAGTTCGGCCACATAACGTTGATCCTGATTGTCGCGCTGCAGGCTGGCTCCGGCCAGCTCCAGCACCTTGTCGTAAGCGTCCCAGGCCTGATGGGTACTTACGGGCAAACAGGCAAAGGGCGTGGATGACTGTATGCCGTATTTGGTACCTCCGGGCAGATTGGCGCTGGTGGAAAGATGCAGGCCGACGTAATTATTTTCATTTACCCTTGAGCAATTGTCAATGGCTGTTTCGCTGAGAACGGGACAGCCGTCGTCAAAATAATTGTCGTCAAAATGAAAAATGCCCCAAATGTAATTTCCTGTTGAATCGGGTTGTTCCGAAGGCCCTGTGTACATGATACGATTGCAGAGGAAATCCTTTACCGCCGTACTGGGGCCGGGTTTATAGTAATTGCCCACAAAATTGTAGTTGCCTCCTGTTCCGCCGTAACCTCCGTTGGTGGGGCCCCAGTTGTAAAAGACATTGTTGCGCACATCTACCATTTCGGTGGCGGGATCACCCCCGCTGAGTCTGGGTGTACGACTGGTATGGTGCACTATCAGATTGTGATGAAAACTGGCCGGCGAGCCGCCCCAGATACCGCCGTAACCGTGGTTTTCTTTTACGTGTACCGACAGATTGAGGCTTTCGCAAATAGTGCACCATTGCATGGTCATGTTTTTGTTGGCATAAAAAGAGGCACATTCATCCACACTCCAGCTAAACGAACAGTGATCGATAATAATGTCCTGCTGGTAACGCCCCCAAATGGCGTCTCCTTCCACTCCGGCATCTTCACCCATTCTGCTGCGGATAAAGCGGATGATTACATTGTTGGCGGCAACCTGCAAGGGATAATTCTTAAGACAGATCCCTTTTCCGGGTGCTGTCTGACCGGCAATTGTAATATCATTATTGGTAATTTTCAGGGTAGATTCTAAGGCTATTATCCCCGCCACGTCAAATATAACAATGCGTTTACCACTGGCCTGTACGGCTTCCCGCAAAGAGCCCGGGCCTGAATCATTCAGGTTGGTAACACGATAAATTTTCCCTCCACGGCCTCCGCTGGTATAAGCACCGGCTCCCTCAGCACCAGGAAAAGCGGGCACTGCTGCTTGCAATCCCAGGGAACAAAACATAAACAAAAACAAACTGAAAATAACAACAAGTCCCGGCTTCAAGCTCCATTCATATTCAAAATTCTTCATGGTTTACTCCATTTTGTTTCCGCTAAGATAATAGATTTAAAGCATGTTGTTTCTTTCATTCCAGTCAAAACCTAAAATTACTCCAAAGTCAATCCTTACTTTATGCAGGTGCTCCACCGGTAAATCAAAGTATATACTGCCTGATTTTGATGCGCGGTACAAATAACTTATTGACTTTCCGGCTACAAAGCTTTGTTTTTCGGAACTTGTATAGAATACTTCAAATTCTATATCCTTTTCAGTGCTAAGTTCAAACTGAGGCCGAATGGGAGAATAAGCTCTTTCAGTGAAAAATAAAATTAAGAACAGAACCGAGAATAAGACACTGAAAGCAATTTTTCCACAAGACATATGTGCTCAGATATAAAACTTTAAAAATGCAAAGATAATCTTTCCTATTAAAACACTTTCAAAGCTATCGCAGCACAAGCTTCCGCATCAGCCAGCGCATGATGATGATTGTGGAGATCAAAACCGCAGTGAGCTGAAACGGTTTGCAGCTGGTGATTCATTAAAAAGGGAAAAGTCTTGCGGGCTGCCCGGCAGGTGCATCTGAAATCGTACCTGGGATAAGCCAGGTCGTACCAGGCAAAAACGGCTTTGAGGCAGCCTTGGTCAAACACAGCATTGTGCGCCACCAGCGGAAGGTCCTCGATGATAGGCACCACTTTCTCCCAGACTTCGGGAAATTCCGGGGCGTCTGAAGTGTCGGAATAAGTCAGTCCGTGCACTCTGGTATTCCAGTAACTATAATAATTGGGTACAGGCTTAATCAAACTGTAAAAGGAATCCCTGATCAGTCCCTCACGCACAATAACCAGCCCCACACTGCACACACTGGCGGGATTGCGATTGGCGGTTTCAAAATCGATGGCTGCAAAATCTTTCATAGCTCGCAAAGATAACTATCAAAAAATAAATACATTTGTTCTGTCATTCATTCTATTCACTTTAAAAAGAAAAAGCCATGAAAAAACCCTTTTTACTTATTACTCTCGTTTTTGCCCTTACGCTGGGCAGCAGCTGCACAGCAGATTATAAGCGGAAGGCCGAATCCATAAATCAGGTTCTGCAGAAATTTAATACCGCTTATTCCACAGAAGATCTTCAGGCCTTGGAGGCCATCATTGATGAGCTGGCCATTTGGTCAATTCCTGGCCTCCCCCCCGTTCATGGTAAAGACAGCATCCTGGCTTGTTACGAAAAGGCTTTCTCCACTGGCAGAAGTTGCCTGAAAATAAAAGAAGGAGATTTGCAAATTACCGGTAACTGGGGCATATTAACCACAACCTACAACAGGTCAGACACTTTCTGCTGTAACGAGGTTGAGACCAAAGTAATCGATATTAGTGGACACAACCTGTTGGTTTTTAAAAAACAAGCCGACAAGAGCTGGAAAATTGCCCGCGACATCTGGAACGAACCTGCAACCGAAACTTACTGTAAAACGTATTTAAAAACCTGCTGTAAAAAGTAGGAATAAGCTTTGTAATCAAGAGTCGAAGCTGCCTGTCCTGTAGTAGTTTCATTCTGTTTTTACCAGGAGATTATTAGTTTTCCCGGAAATAATATATCTTTGAGAAAATTAATTTAAAAACATTATGGAATACAGAAGACTTGGGAATACAGATTTGGAAGTTTCAGTCATCACTTTTGGAGCCTGGGCAGCCGGGGGCATGATGTGGGGTGGAACTAAACAAAACGATGCCGTAAATGCTATCCGCGCTTCGTACGATATGGGGGTGACCAGCATCGATACGGCCCCTGTCTACGGAATGGGCTACAGCGAACAATTGGTGGGCGAAGCCATCAAAGGCCTTCCCCGAGACAAAGTACAAATCCTCACTAAATTCGGCCTGCGCTGGGATACCGACCAGGGCGAGTATTTTTTTGACAGCGTCAGCAACGAGGGCAAAACAGTGCATATTTACCGCAATGCCCGCAAAGAAAACATCCTACAGGAATGCGAAACCAGCCTGAAATTGCTGGGCACTGATTACATCGATCTTTACCAGATTCACTGGTACGATCCCACCACCCCCGTCAGCGAAAGCATGGAAGCTGTCAGCCGCCTGATTGAACAAGGTAAGGTGCGTTATGCCGGTGTCTGCAATTATTCTGCCGCGCAAATGAAAGAAGCAGCCGCCTTTATCGATCTGGCCTCGGATCAGCTGCCGTACAGTATGTTACGCCGGGGCATCGAAGAAGAAATTGTGCCCTATTGCCTCGGGCATAATAAAGGTATTTTAGCTTACAGTCCTTTGCAACGGGGCCTGCTAACCGGCAAAATGAAACCCGGCCAGCAATTTGATCCCAACGACAGCCGCACGGGCCAGCCTTGGTATCTGGACGAAAACATCCTGCAGGTCAACGCCTTCCTCGACAGGATACGCCCCATCGCCGAAGCGCACAAGGCCAGCCTTGGTCAGGTAGTATTGCGATGGACCGTAGAACAGCCGGGCATTACCGTTGCGCTGGCCGGTGCCAGGGATGTTGCCCAGGCCACCGACAATGCCCGTGCCGGCATGTTGAGACTCAGCTCAGAAGAACTTCAGACCATCAGTACCGAATTGAACAAAATCAACTTAGTGTTCCCCGAAAAAAAATGAGCCTTATGAAAAAAATCCTTTACCTGCTCCTGCTGTCAGGACTGCTTGGAGCTTGTCAAAAACAAACAGAAGATGATGCTATTATGTATCGCGAAATGCAGGTCAGCGAAGATATAAACTTTGAATCACGAGAAGATTTAAAGCTCAAAGGTCGTGTGGCCGGTGCTTTGGCTTATGGGGCAGAAAGCTCCAAAGTTTCAGAATCCGCCCTTGCCGAAGTTGTAGTGAAAAATAAATCGGTAGTTACAGATAATAAGAAAATCATTCGCGACGGTGACATGACCATCAAAGTAAAATCGGCACAGGCGGCCAAAACCAGAGTGGACAGTTTGTTGATTCCGTTTGGGGCTTATTACGCTAACGAAAATTTCAACAACAACGACAGAGAGGCCACTTTCTACCTGAGGTTACGAATACCCGATACCGCCTTTGACAGTTTTATGGCCTGCCTCGAAAAGGGTGGTTATGGAGAAATACTCAACAAAGACATACGGGCCCGCGATGTAACCGATCAATTCATAGATCTGGAAACCAGACTGAAAAACAAGCGCAATTACCTGGCTCGCTACAACAGCTTACTCAAAGACGCCAAAACTGTAAAAGATATCCTGCAGATTCAGGAAGAAATCCGGGGGCTCGAAGAAGAAATCGAAAGTACCACCGGCCGGCTCAAATACCTGAGTGACCAGGTAGATTACAGCACTCTGCAACTGTATCTCACCGAAATAAAAGATTTCCAATACCAACCCGAAGAACGCGACCGTTTCGGTGAGAAACTCAAACAAGCCCTCACCAAAGGCTGGTATGGAGTAGTGGACAGCGTTATTTTCTTATTTAAGATCTGGCCGTTCTGGCTGCTCTTATGTGTTGCTATAATTTTCCTGAAAAGACGGAGCAGACCGACAAAAAGTTCAAAAACCAAAAAAGAATAAAACTTAAAACTACACTTCCCCTGACAGTCTCTTCACTTTACAGAGAACTACGAAATGAAATTCCCGGAATAAATTAATTACTGGCAAACAATAACTTATTAGCCCCCGGAAACCGAAGCTTCCGGGGGCTAAATTTATCTTTCTGAAATCAAGCATTACACCGGCTTAATCCCCTGCTTTTCCAGCAATTTTAAGCCCAGATCCTTGAGTTTGAACTTTTGAATCTTGCCGCTGCCGGTCATGGGAAAATTGTCAATAAAGAAGACGTATTTGGGAATCTTGTGGCGGGCTATCTTGCCCCGGCAGAATTCCCGGACACGTTCTTCGTCCATACTGACTCCTTCGTGAAGGATTATGAATGCTCCGACTTCTTCGCCGTATTTTTCGGAAGGAATGCCGGCCACCTGAATATCTTTGATGCCTTCGAGGTGATAGAGAAACTCTTCGATTTCGCGGGGATAGATGTTTTCACCTCCACGGATAATCATATCCTTGATGCGGCCGGTAAT
>CAZAUQ010000071.1:0-7542 GCA_964488495.1 uncultured Bacteroidales bacterium | reverse complement strand
TGCCCGCTCTCTCTTGTACTACTATTTTTTCAGTTATTCAAAGAACGTTTGTATTGTTTTTGATTTTCGGCCTGCCATCACAATGGTGTCCCTCATCAAAAGCGGGTGCAAAAGTAATGCATCAATTCTTTCCCACCAAATTATTTTGCCTGTTTTTGCAATAAATTTTTGAAGTTTTTTTCATCGTCCTGATTTTCAACTCTAAATAAATTGTAGAAAAACGATAGTTTTGCGGGCTAACTTAAAATAAATCGCTTTTTTGTTTGTTAAACCCTGGGTTATTTTAGTACTTTTGCGACTATTCGTCTTTAGATAAGAGTACAATTCGCCTTAAACAAAAACATCTATATACAATACAAGCTAAAAGTATCACCATGAAACAGTTTTTCAAATTTTCTCTGGCATCGGCTCTGGGAGTTGTCATTGCTATTGCAGTTTTATCTCTGCTCTGGTTGCTGATTTTGCTGGGGATTGCCTCTTCAACAGAATCTACACCCAAATTAGAGAATAATACCCTGCTAAAAATTGAACTCAAAGGAATCCTGAGCGATTACGGACAGGAAGACCCTTTTACCGAAATCATAAATGAACTCTCGGGAATGGACCAGGCATCCGGTATCGGTCTGGACGAAATACTTGCGGCCATCGAAAAGGCCAAAAACAACGAAAGCATTTGCGGCATCTATATCGAAAGCAGCAGCCTGCAATGCGGTATCGCCAGTGCGCAGGAAATAAGAAAGGCCCTGAGCGACTTCAAAGAAAGCGGTAAATTCGTCTATGCCTACGCCAACGAACTCTTTAATCAAAAGGAGTATTATATCTGCAGCGTAGCCGATTCCATTTTTTTGAATCCCACAGGAATGCTTTACTTCGCGGGTCTGAGTGCCACTCCTGTATTTTTTACTGAATTGTTGGACAAAATCGGCATAGAACCCGAAATTTTCAAAGTAGGCACCTATAAATCGGCCGTCGAACCTTATATAAACAAGGAGATGAGCAAGGAAAACCGCGAACAGACCATGTCTTACCTCAGCGGAATGTGGAACAATATCCTGGAAGACATTTCAGAGGACCGAAATATCCCGGTAAGTAAATTGAATCAGCTGGCCGATCGCTTTATGATGCTGCAACCAAGCCGGGAAACAGTCGAAAGCGGTATGATAGACGATTTACTTTATCCCTCGGAAATGATGCATTTTTTTGCCAACAAACTCGATTCAATAAAGGTTAAGGATCTTAAAATGATTACCATAAGAGGTTTGAACAAAATCCCCGAAAAACAAACCGAGTTTATCAAAGAGAAAGTCGCCGTTCTATACGCTCAGGGCGAAATAAGCTCAGAAGCTTCCGATGGCATTAGTAGCAAAAATCTGGTTCGTGAAATTAACAAGCTTCGCGAAAACGAAAGCGTCAAAGCAGTAGTGTTACGGGTGAATTCTCCTGGTGGCAGTGCCTTTGCTTCTGAACAAATCTGGTATGCCCTCGGCGAATTGAAAAAAGAAAAACCCCTGGTAGTCTCCATGGGCGATTACGCAGCTTCGGGCGGGTATTACATTTCGTGCAATGCCGACAAAATAATTGCGGCTCCTACCACCATTACCGGTTCCATTGGAATTTTCGGCATGTTTTTCAATGCCCGTGAACTCACCGAAAAGATCGGACTGGATTTCGATATGGTAAAAACCAACGAACACTCCGACTTTGGTGATTTTTCCAGAAAAATGACTCCGGCCGAAAAAGCATTGATGCAAAGCAACGTCGAAAGAGGTTACGATCTTTTTGTTGATCGTTGTGCGCGAGGCCGTGGCATGGAAAACAGCCAAATCCGAACGATAGGCGAAGGCCGCGTCTGGACAGGAGAACAGGCTTTGGAAAGAAAGCTGGTGGATGAATTGGGTTATCTTGAGCAAGCTATTGACGCAGCCGTTCAATTGGCTGAACTCGAGAAGTACAGGGTTGTCACTTATCCCGAGAAAAAAGACTTTATGACCCGGGTAATGGATAGCATGAACAAAAACGTCAAAACCCGGATAATAAAAAATTATTTATCGGAATTTTTCCCCGGCTTACAGGATTTGACAGAGATAAAACTTGAACCGGGTATTTTGGCAAGGATGCCCTATAAGCTGATAATCCAATAAAATACATTATGCCTCCAAAACGCCCGGCCCGACCTCTTTTGCTACCATTGTCCCGGATTTTTGGAGGGATAGTGCGTTTTCGCAATTTTCTCTATGATAAGGGAGTTTGCAAGGTCAGCACATTCGGAATTCCCAGCATTTGCGTGGGCAACATCAGCGTGGGTGGCACCGGCAAAACTCCTCATACCGAATATCTGACCAACTTGTTACAAGAACAATACAAGCTGGCTGTATTAAGCAGAGGATACAAACGAAAAACCAAAGGTTTTGTACTGGCAACCAAAGACAGCAGGGTGCAGGATATCGGAGACGAAGCCCTGCAAATTGCCGGTAAATTCCCCGGGATTTCAGTAGCCGTTCACGAAAACAGAGTTAAAGGCATGCAGTTGTTACTCAAGACCAAACCCGAAACCGAGGTAGTATTGCTCGACGATGCCTTTCAGCACCGAAGGTTGAAAACCGGGCTTTCTATCGTGCTGATGGACTATGGGCGGCCCGTGTATGAAGATTTCTTGTTGCCGGCCGGCAATCTGAGAGAAACTCCCCAAGCCTTGTCCAGAGCCGATATTATTATCTGCAGCAAATGCCCGCCGGATATTCCGGCAGAAAAGAAAAAGCAGATAGCCTCCCGCTTATCACTGAAAGAAGGGCAAAACCTGTTTTTTTCGGGTATCCGCTACGGGAAACTCCGGGCCGGCTTTCCCGGCAAGGGAATCTACTCTGCCCACAGCAGCCTGGCAGAACTCAAACAAAAAGATTGTAAGTTGATGTGTTTTTGCGGTATAGCTTCACCGGGCAGTTTTGTTGGCCAGGTCAGGCAGTATTTCCCTGAAGCTACGGCTCTTATTTTTCCCGATCATCACGAATACAAAGCCGCTGACCTTGCAAAAATTCAAAACGCTTTTGAACGTCTTGAAAACGGAAACAAATGCATTATCACTACCCAAAAGGACCATATGCATTTACTAAACAATCCGCTTTTTGAAGTATTGACTCCCTATATATATTACATTGAAATAGACATTCATTTTGTTGATGGACAGGAAGAAGTCTTTAAAGAACTAATAACCAGCTATGTACGAAACTATACAAAAAACGCGGCAATGGCTTGAAGCCAACACAAAATTAAGACCCTCCATAGGTATCATTCTGGGATCCGGGCTCGGGAACCTGGCTGATCAAATAGCATCGCCCCAACGCATTCCTTACAAAGACATACCGGATTATCCCGTGTCGACGGTCGAAGGGCACAGCGGCAATCTGGTGCTGGGCATATTGGGAGGCAAAGCCGTCATGGCCATGCAAGGGCGTTTTCATTATTACGAAGGTTATTCAATGAAAGAACTTAGTTTCCCCCTGCGAGTGATGAAAGATTTTGGCATTAAAACCTTGTTTCTGTCGAATGCAGCCGGAGGCTTGAATCCAGCTTTCAAAGTAGGAGACATCATGATGATTACCGACCACCTGAATCTTTTCCCCGAGCATCCTTTAAGAGGAAAGAACGATCCTCGCCTGGGCACTCGTTTCCCGGACATGGGGCAGCCTTATTCAAAAACATTGATAGAAAGAGCCACCCGCATAGCCAAAAAATTAAATATACCCTTGAAACAGGGCGTGTACGCTGGCTGGCAAGGCCCCAGCTATGAAACACCGGCTGAGTACCGTATGTTGCACCTGCTTGGAGCAGATGCCAGTGGTATGTCCACCGTCCCCGAAGTAATCGTTGCCAGGCACGCCGGCATGGATGTTTTCGGACTTTCGATCATAACGAATTCTGCTTTGTCGGCAAGTACCGAAAAAGTATCTCACGAGGAAGTTCAGCAAGCAGCTCTGAAAGCTCAGCCTCTGATGACTGCATTGATAACAGAATTGATTAAAACTTTATAAACATGGAGGAATTGGACGATATTACCCGGCTCGCTTCTACAGGACGCACCGAAATAGCCAGCCTGGGAGAATTTGGACTTATTGAGCACCTGACAGCGGGAAACACATTAAACAGGGCCACCACCAAACTGGGTCCCGGCGATGATGCGGCCGTACTACATTATAGTGATGACAAAGATATATTGCTCAGTACCGACCTTTTGCTCGAAGGCATCCATTTCGACCTGAGTTATGTACCACTGAAACACCTGGGATATAAAGCTGCCGTGGTAAACTTCTCTGACATTTACGCAATGAACGGCATCCCGGCTCAGCTAACAGTTTCCGTAGGAATCTCCAAACGCTTTTCTGTTGAAGATATGGAAGATCTCTATGCCGGTATTAGAATGGCCTGCAAAGTATACGGAGTCGATTTAATCGGCGGTGACACCTCGGCATCGCTCACGGGGCTGAGCCTTTGTCTGACCTGTACCGGAGAAGTCGCAAAAGGGCAGGCCGTACTGCGCAGCGGAGCTAAAATAAATGACCTGATTTGCGTATCGGGCAATCTGGGAGCAGCTTATTTGGGTTTACAACTTTTGGAACGTGAAAAATTGGTCTACCAAGGCCAAAAAGATTTTCAACCAGATTTCGCGGGCAAAGAATATCTCCTGCAACGGCAGCTGCGCCCGGAAGCCCGCAAAGATATTATTGAAACATTTGCTCAGAAAAAAATTCGCCCGAACGCCATGATTGATGTTTCAGACGGGCTCTCGTCCGATTTACTGCATATTTGCAAGCAATCAAAATGCGGTTGCCGCATTTTCGAAGACAAACTACCCATAGATTATCAAACAGCCTCCATGGCTGAAGAAATGAATATGAACCTTAGTACGGCTGCTCTGGACGGTGGTGAAGACTACGAGCTATTATTTACCGTACCTCTGGAGCTGCACGAAACAATAGAAAACTGGTCAGAGGTCCGGATTATAGGTTACATCTGTCACGAACAAGATGGTCGTAAACTTATTACGCGCGACAACACAGAATTTGATATCATAGCTCAGGGATGGAAGATGGCCTGATCTAAACCAAGCACAAGCCGATACTATGAAAATATTGCATGGATTAGTCTTCTTTTGCCTTCTTACAGGCTGTTTTCTGCTGAATTCCTGCAACAGCGAAAAGCAGGCAAAATTACGAGCCCGTATGCAGGAATGGGACGATACCTTATGGGAAAAAAGCGGTATCGAAGATGCTTCCAGCCCACAGGCTATCCTGGACAGTCTGGGAAATGTTAACACCAGGAATTTATCAAATAAAAACAGAGCTTATTATTATTTGCTGCAAACCATTGCCAGGGATAAGTCGTATTATGTTTTTCAAAACGATTCTTCTATTTCTTTAGCGGTGAAATGGTACAAAAACAAACCGGATGTTTACAATTACAGCCGCAGCCTGTTTTACCACGCCATTGTGCTTTCTCAAATTCACACCAACGATTCTCTGATGTTTTTCTCGATCAAAACGGCCGAAGATGTGTACTTGGAGAAAAAATTGAATGATTCATTGTTGTACGCCCGGATTTGCGTCTTTATGGGCAGCTTACATTATTCCAGAGGGAATTACGATATTTCAAACGACTATTACGAAAAAGCAGCCTCTATATTTAAAGCCATAGGTAATACAGATCGCTATATTTCTGCTAAAATGAATCAGGTATGGTATCTCATATCCACCGGGGAACACGATGCCGCTTTAACCATGCTGAATGAAATGGATTATCCCGAAGAATTATCCGATAAAGCACTTTCGTATATCTACAATGCCTACTGCGGATATTACACTATACAAAATGAATACGCCAAAGCCATAGAATACGCCAAGTTGGATTTTGCCCTGAATACTGTTCCAAAAACCCCTGAAGACACCGCAGCTCATTATTTCTCTCTAATAAAAAATTACTTCAAAGCAGATATTCCAGATAGTGCCATTCATTTTGCGAAACAACTGGAACTTTCACTTAGGGAAAATAATCCCAACAACCATTTTTATTATTTGGGCATTTCAAATGCATATAATCAAGCAAAAATGAGCGACATAGGCAATGAATATATGTATAAGGCTTATTTCAGCTTACGCAACAATATCTACGACAATAGCCAGCAGCGCATTCTTGAATTGGAAAAAAAATACGATATCTCGCGGAAAGAGTATGAACTGATGAAAGCCAGGCAAGAAAAAAAATTACTCATTGCTTTCTTTGCCATCACCATTTTAATAATCATCATCATGATTGTTGCCGCTTATCAGTACAGACAAATTCAAAAACAAAAGGACTTGCTTATACAGGAAGAAAAAGAACACATCGCCAAAATAAATGTTTTACAGAAAAAAGCCATCAACCTCTTCCCCCGTTTTGTGGAAATAAGCAGCCTGGTAATGCAAAAACATTTCAGAATGGAGCTACAGGAAGATATGAACAAAGCCGTCTCTTCACTGAAAGCTTCGCTTATTTATGAATTGTCTTCTATTTTCCCGGTAGAAAAAGATTCGATAGATTTTGAAAATCTTAGTGAAAAGGAACAACTGGTGTATTTACTCAACGAATACGAATTTTCTAACGAAGAAATTGCCAATATTTTACTCATAACAGAGGCAAATGTTCGTTCAACTAAGTCGAAAATCAAAAAAAAGAGCGAAACTTTTTGATATTAACTATCTGACTCATAAGGCCATTTTGCGAAACTTTTCGAGTACAACGAACAATTAAACAAAATTCGTTATATTTTTGACGCATCGTTTTCTTGTTTTACTTGTATTATTCATTTTTTAAAATTTTTGCCTTATGAACAAACTTGTTTTATCATTACTGTTTTTTGGAACTGTGTTTTTTGCATTTTCTCAAGCATCTGAAGATGATGAGATTCGTCTCATCAAGAAATCTGATCCTAAATGTTATTCCGTACCGGAATCTAAGTCTGTAGTAAAAGAATCTGTGACAGCTTCTTATAACACCAACAACCTGTTCATCAGCATAGCTGATTTTACCGGAGCGGTAACTGTGGAATTGCTTGACGCCAATAATAGGGTGGTAATAAATGATACTCGTAAGATATCTAAACAAGCTGTTCTGACTTATTCTATCGGCAAACTCAAACCGGGAGTGTACACCTTGGTCGTAAAAGCCTCTGGAGAATATTATGGAGAGTTTTCCAAAAAAGCGCTCGATAATGTTATTATTTCCAAGGAATCCCTGATTTTGAGTTCTTTGTCCTACCAATAAGGGCATAATTCTGAAAGCGTTCAGGATGTTTTAAATTAAGGGTGAATCAAGCGACAAAGCTTTCTGCATCAAAAGATCAATCGTAATGTGGATGATTATAATTGATGCAGGGAGCTTTTGTTGTTTCACTACCTTTGTTGAATCCTGTAAAAACTCCGATTAAATGGTAAAAAAAGAGGGTAACTCTGTGGAGTTACCCTCTTTGCATTGAACACTCATCAACTTTTAATAACCATATCCTTCGTTTTG
>CAZAUQ010000070.1:0-7674 GCA_964488495.1 uncultured Bacteroidales bacterium | reverse complement strand
ATTACTTTAAGGTATTGTTGCACCTCACCGGAAGAAAAACGGATCAAATATATGCCTTTCGGTAAACCGGAAGCATCCCATTCAAATTCTGAAATTCCCTCCGGATATTCCTCATCAGACAGCAAACTTATGAGCATTCCAAGGTTGTTAAATACACTGAGTGTCGCTTTCGCTGAATTGGGCAGGCTAAAGCGGATGCGCATTTTCCCCTTTGAAGGATTGGGGTAGGTCAGCAACAATTTTGCCTGAGGTGCCACATATACCAGGTCTTTTCCTGCTTTGGATAAACGGATGCTGTAGGGCGGCAAGTCTGTGCTGCTGCGCGTTAAACTCCGGGCTGAGATACGGGCCGCAGGCTGAGAGGCTTTGTAAACAGGTTGCAGGCTGTTATTTGTAGCCCTGGTAGTGCTGCTGTTGTGTTCAAAGCTGTAAGAACTTTGTTCGTGCATCGATACGGCCTGTTGCCGGCTGTGATCCTGCAGGCTCAGCTCCCAGTCCGAGGGCCAGTTGGAGGGGATTTCCCAGCTCAGGGTATAGCTTCCGTTCAGGCCCTGCCCCTGGAGTTGCCCGTCAATATAGAGAGGAATGTTCATTCCCTGCTCGCCCGTGGGCAAAGGCAGATTGTTGATCACCAGCGGAATGTTCTGATTTTCGGGGCTCAGGCTGAACAATTCCAGCCAGGTCTCGCTCATGGGCTCCAGGCGAAATGCATCCCAATAATCAATACCTACGGCAGCCGGATCACCAAAAGAGAGATAAGAAGTGGTATGTAAGTCCTGAACCTGCAATTTTAAAGCCACAGACAGCTTGTTTTCTCCGGCTGAAACCGATCGAAGGAAACTGCCGGCCGTGGAGCTTTTGGCGGTATTGCTGAAACTCAGCTGAGGACTGGAGGAAGTATGCACCCAAAAGGCCTGGAAAGGAGCGATCTTTCCGCTGCCCAGACTGCCGGTGCTGCCATTCCAGCTTAAATAATCGCCGTTACCGCTGTTGGCTGAGGGATCCCAAATATAAATGGCATTGCTGACAGCCACTTTGGTCCAGCTTGCATCCCAATCCAAAGTACTGGCTGTGGGATTGCCCACTAAATTCCATCCCTGATCGATGCTGGTGATATCGTAAAAAATAGTATCCAGCAAGGGATTCTGGCTGGAAATGTCGCGGGCTGTAAAATTCAGACTGTAACTAAAACTGCCGGAACCGTTGAAGGCTTCGGTGCCTGTAACAGAGAGAGTCTGTGGCAGTACATCGGTATAATTTTGTCCGCTGGAAGTTCCATCTAAATTGAGTCGCCCGGCTCCGTCAAAAACATAATGAAAATAGCCTCGGCCCGTCACAAGATTGTCGCTGCTGCTGGAAGGTTGACGCCAGCCCTGGAGGGTGGTTCCCCCATCGCTTTCATCCCACCACAGGAGGTTGGGCTGCAGCGCAGGGAAAGTCGAACCGGTATAGCCCTGGGTAACCAGAGGCGAGGGTATCAATTGGGCAAAAGTGGCCGGTACTGGCGAGGACAGCATACGCCAGCCTTTACCGCCGCTGAGTTGACGCTGCACTTCGAGGCGTGGAGCGCTGTTGCTTAAATTCAGGTAACGGGCACCCGATTCCAGAATAATCTTTCCGCTGCTGTTGGTGTTTACGACTATGCCCGGCTGCAAACTCAGCACCGGACCGGCCTGCAGGCTCAGACTGGCGTTGTCTTGTATATTCAGACTGCCCGCCAGGCTCAGGTCGTTGGCCGGACTGCTGCCGGCTATGACCGGAAGAGTAGCCACATTTGGTATGATTATTTCGCTGCTGACTCCCGGCACCACCGGAGGAGTCCAGTTGGCTGCAGTAAACCAGGAGTTTGAACTGGAGCCGTCCCAGGTGATTTCGGTAAATTTTCTGGCCAGCACAAAATAGCGATAGCTGCCTATCTGGTCTGAGTTCAGAACCGAATTGGTTTGAACCGTACCGTTCAGATTGCTGTAAACTCCTCCCTGGCTGGTACAGCCTCCAATGGCGTTGAGCGGACTTATGGCCGTGGGGCGGGACAAAGAAACAGCACTGTTGGTAAAATTGCCCGCAGTGCTAAGACTCCAGTATTCGTTTTGACTGATCGATTCCAGGGTTAAATAATCGGCTGTTCCTCCGCTGTTGGCAGCGAAGGCTTCTGCCTGAGCGCTGACCAGGCCTGTACCGGTGGTTGGATTTACCAGCTCAAAGGGCAGGTAAAGACCTCCCTTGCCAAGGGGAAAATGGTAACTGGATCCGGTACTTAAGCTTTCGGGCAAAGTTCGTTTGAGCGGACCGTTCACATAGGATGTAGTCGAACCGCCCGAAACTGAACCGGCATAAGTACTCGTAATGCTAAGAATATTGGTGGTAGTGGTAGTCAAAACACCCGAAATCAGGCTCAGGCTATCGGCTGTGGCAGCAATAGCCAGATTGACACTACCTCCACTGCCGTTGTTTATTTTCAGATGGTTAAAGGCTGTAGAAGCTGTACCGCCTATGGTTTGAGCTGTGGTACCATTGAAAGTAAGGCTTGTTTTATAGAGACTGGTATTAATAATGCCGTTGTTGGTCAAATTACCGGCTATACTTATTGCTGCCGGAAAATATTTTGTACCTGTTCCGCTGACGGTCAGGTTCCAAAACTCCATCAAACTGCCGGCCGCGTTGGGTAAATATTGATCAGTACCGTTAAATGTAATGGTATTTGCTTGCTGATCAGCATTTAACATTCCGCTGGAAGAAAGGCTCAATGTTCCACTAATTCCGATGTTTGCATTCAGAGCCGGAGTAATTTGTGCTCCATCGCTTACCACTATGCTGTAAAAATCGGTGTTGCCCTGAATGCTGGCGTTGGCATTGAAGGTAATAAGACTGTTTCCTGTACTAAATCCGGAAACACCGGCCAGATTTATCCAATTGCCATAAAGAGTGAGAGATGCGTTGGTTGCTGAGTTTAAAACTCCGCCGGAAGCAATCTCCAGGGAAACACAGGAAGCACCGGGAGGCAAAACAGGATCAGAAGAGGTTGGAGGGATTAAAACCCGATATTCAGCAGACGGAGTGGAGTTTGGAGTCCAGTTTGCAGGATTGTTCCAGTTGGTTTTATCGTTTCTGGAACCCCCGCTCCAAGTGAGCAATTCGGCTTGTTTAGGAGCGACTGTCAGATAAAAAGTACTGACGCTTCCATAATCTTTGTTTTCGATCAGCAAATAATTGTTGATTACATCTATGGCATCCTTTCCCAATTCATCTACCACAGCATTATTCAAAGTCCAGAGGTATAAATTGGATTCATTCAGACCTGCCACATATTCATTGTCTTTGTAATGAACTTTTATGCTTGGTATAAAACTACTGCTACCGGTGACAGTGATTTCGTAGAGCCTTCTGACGGCATTTACCATACCGTCTCCCGCATAAGAGCTCCAGTCGGGTGCCGCACCCAGAGCGACTTTGACCATCATAGTTGCTGGTAGATCTTGTCCGCTGATGTCTTCAAAAAAGAAGCGGGTATATTTATGTCCAAAGCTGTATTCGCGATCCAGAATAAAATTGTCGCGGTAAATGAAACCACTCACGTCGCCCGTTCCAGAAGTAAAGGCTGAAGAACTCATCGTCAACACGTATTCGCCCATATCCAGCGTACCCTTGCTGATAGATGGATTGCTGCTTTGCAAATCGAGAATAGAACTGACTGTCAAATTGTTTTTTGCTGCAACACCAGCTGGGTTGTTGATGGTCAGATTGTAAAAAGTAGTTTCACCATAGATTTCCTGAGGGCTGCTTCCGTTCAGCGTAACGCTGCCCTCGTTGGGGATAAAATCGCCTTGCAGTATCCAATCGCCTTTGACCTGAATTACATTGGACGCATTCAAAGTCAAACTGGCTCCGTCTTCGATGGTGATATCCCTGCAGGTGGCTGCGTTGGCTGTGGTGCTTATAATAGGTTGATTAATAGTTCCGGCAGGTATGAAGACATTTTTCAAAGCACCGGGGATTGAACCGCTACACCAGTTTCCCCCTGTATGCCAGTCAGAACTGATGCTACCCAGCCAAAAAGCCTTGTCTTCGCTGCAGTCATTCTCTCCTATGGCAAAGGAGCCAAATTCAGTCACATCGCTGCATTGGGTTGAATTGGCCTGCAGGCTGGCGGTGTTGGTTACCGACCAGGTGTTGCTTGTAGTATTTAGCCGACGTACAACTAAGGCCGTGTAATCGGGATTACCTGTTTTATCTTCGTCGCCGTAACCAAAAGTAGCACTATAGGAGGCAAAACCCTCAACACCGGATGCCGAAATTATCCATTGTCGATTGATATATTTGCTCTGACTCAAGCCTGAAGCAAAAGGCGGGGCCCCGGCAAGAGTATTTACATCAAGATAACCCGAACCGGCAGTTGTGCCCTCGAAACTAATTGTCAACGGGCTGTAAACGCTTGCATCTCCAAGCGGGAAAAGCAGTGTTGGTTCTGTGGTATTTGGGACATAGGCCCTTATGTTTCCCTGAACACGGGCGTTGTTGGAACTGGAGGCAGTTGCCTGCGCAGCCAGCACAATTTTGTAACTGCTACCGGTTTGTACTATGCCGTTGCTCAGACTAAGCCGGTTCGTCACTGTCACATCGCCGTCGATGCTCAGGCTTCCTGTGTGGGCAAACTCCAGTTGTTGAAAAGTCTGGTTAAATCCCTGACCGGGTATTTCTTCGATACGACAGGTGGACAATGCTGACCCCAGACTGCTCCAGTTTATAATGGGTATGTCACCTCCGACTTTGTCATGGATATAAGTACCTCCTTGTACCAAAACAGGATACAAATTGTTGGTATTGGTAAAAGTTCCGCCCGAATTGCGTAAAGTACCATGGACTATGAAACCGTCTTCGCTCCCTGAGTGGTTAAGAGTCAGGGCTCCTGATGTAGCTATAGTCAATTCAGCTCCGGACTCAATGCTAAGATTGTAAAAAGAGGCCGTCGTGTTGGCATTGAGTATATGTCCATTGGGGATAATAATAGCATCTGAAGCAGAAAAACTTGTTTTTTGGATAGGGACACTGGTCCAGCTTACTCCTCCGTCACTACTGGAAAGCCAGATAGCATCGGTCCAGTTGCTCAGGTTGGTATAGGGCTTGAATAAGGTGCCCCCTATCACTTCGAAAGTGTTGCTGCTTGCCGAAGACAGGTTTTCGCCGGTGGTACGGTCGGCCTGCACACTGGCCGTGGCCGTGGCTGTAGTAAAAGCCAGGTTACTCAGGGTGTCGCGCGATACATCGGCAGGTATACTGCCTGTCGGGCTACCCGAAAACGAAGTATTGATGGCCGTTAAGCTATAGCTCGTGAGCAAGCCGAGATTAACTGGAATGTTCTGGCTGTTTTGAGTTTCGACAACAATGGACACATTGGCCTGATTCGCAAAGGGGCTGGCAGGACTCAGGGCAATTATGGCCAATTTTGAAGCGCTAAAGGCATCTCCGCTGCCTATACAAAAATAATCGTCGTCTCCGGTCATATCCTCAGAAACAAAGGCTCCTACAGCGGAACTGAAGGTGTTGCCGCTGACAGTGGCGGGCATGGCTGCCCACCATTTACTGCCGGTAAAATATCCGATTACCGGCGAAGTGGCAGGATCGAAATTTTCACCGGCCAGGGATGAAGGATCGTAAGTAAGACGAACCGTCAAAGCGGAACCACCGGGTACAAATTCTGTAATATGCCATTTACGGTATCTGGTTTTTGTATCATCATTGGCCAGCGAAGGTATTTCGTCTACGACTCGCACAAAATAGGAATCATTATCGGCCGAAGTTGTATTTGCAATGCTGATTGGATTGAAGCCGGAATTTCCCACAGGAAACATCACTTCGCTCCCGCCTCCTATAATGCTTCGTTTCAATACACCCAGGCCATTGGTTTTGATATAGCTCGATGTGCTTCCTCCCGAAATAGCCGAAACCGTGAGGTTGTTGTTTCCCAAACTCAACTGGCCGCTGGTCAGGTTGAGCGTTCCGCTTACAACCGACGATGTAGCCAGTACAAAATCCTGGTTATTGTTGAGGCTAAGATTGTTGAATGTTGTGGAAGAGATACCGCCAATGGTTTGCATCTCAGTACCTTTCAACTCAATTGTACTGCCCGCAGCATCAAAACTGCTGTTGTTGATAAAATCGCCTTCAACAGAGTGGCTGAAGTTACCGGCATTGAAATTGGAATTGATCGTCAGATCGCCCTTGATGTCCAGACTACCTATAGCTAATTTGGCTCCGTAACCACTAAATATCAGGTTGTAAAAACTTCCGGAGTAAATTTCGACCGGACTGCCTCCATTGAAATTAACCGTGGAAAGTCCATAATCGAACAGACCCAGGGACTGAAAGCTACCTGCCACATTCAGGGTGTGGCTGCCGGCTTCCAGTTCGGCTCCGGTATCAACGAAAACATTTCCTCCAATGCTGAGGTTGGTTGCTGCAACAGCTCTGGCGGTTCCTGTAATGTTGAAATTATTGCAAATGGAAGTAGTTCCAAGCTGCATTGTTTTAGTACCACTGCCCGACAGCAGCAGATTTCCATAGTTAATGCCTCTGACTGTCTGGTCACTGCCATAGTATTCTATGTTGCTCGTACAATCGAGTATGGGGACAGAATAATTGGCAGAAATGGAATTGGTTCCGCCTATTCGCAAAGAAGCTCCGGCGGAGATGGATAAAGTTCCCCCGCTGGTAGCACGATTAAGCGTAGAGCTTTGCAAATCAAAGGTACCCGATTGAATGTAAATGTTTTTGAGAGCTGTTTTGTTGCCCGACAGGCTGACGGTATATCCACTGCCCGGATCGATGACCACACCGCCGGTTCCTCCAAAAGTGGCCGGGAATTCGGCTCCTGTGGTTCTGTTTCCGGTATTTTTGTATTCCAGCGTGGAGGCAGGCCCAAAACTTAGGGTATAACCTCCGTTGGAGTAAAGTGCTGCCTCTCTTAGTGACAAATACCCGTTGACGGTGACAGCGGAAGCAAGTGTTTTAGTTCCACTACCCGAAAGTATAAGATCGTTAACTATTGTAGGTAAACCGCTCAGACTTTGATTTGAATTTGCATTGAATTCAAAATTGGCTGATTCAGCAACATCTATTGTCAAATTTGTTGTATTGATGGATACCGTTGTCGAGGTCCCTATTATGCCACTTGTATTAATTGTTTTTGTAAAAGAGCCCGGCAAGAGGTTAAATCTGATTTGGTCTTTCCTCGCATTTCCCTGGGTATGTCCCTGCAACTGATTTGTTGCGCTGTCCTGGAAAATCAGACTACCATAGACCAACATTTCGGTATAACCTGAATTTTGTTTGTAGAGTGTGATGGTTTTTGTAGTCGAAATACTTAAAGAACCATGAATAATTAATCGTATGGAAGAATTCGCAGACTGATTTATTGTCCAATTGTCCGAAACTACACCATAAATATTCTGAGGAACAATAAATTCATCTCCCGAAGTATTAAAACTGCTTGCCGCTGTGCCGCTGCCGTCGGGAAGGGTGTTCCAGTTGGCTGCAATTTGTGCGTTACCGGCTCCGGTCGATGTCAGATAATAGACTACAGCCTGAACCCTGCCGGAATAAAGCAACACACACAGTGTAACTACAAGAATTTTAATAACCAAAGATTTCATATTGCTCACCATCCAATCAATAAAA
>CAZAUQ010000069.1:0-7813 GCA_964488495.1 uncultured Bacteroidales bacterium | reverse complement strand
CGCAGCAGGGTCCGTCTTCGACCTTGGCAGCGATGGCCTGGAAAATAGGTTTAACGTGAGGCCAGGCAGCTTTCGATCCGCCGGGCATGATGGAGGGGCCGGTAAGAGCGCCTTCTTCTCCTCCGGAAACGCCGGTGCCTATGTACAAAAGGCCTTTACTTTCGAGGTAAGCCGTTCTGCGGTTGGTATCGGGAAAATGAGTGTTACCCCCGTCAATAATAATATCGCCGGCTTCCAGATGGGGAAGCAGCAATTCAATAAAATCGTCTACAGCCTTGCCTGCCTTGACCATGAGCATTACTTTGCGGGGACGTTTGAGCGAAGCCACCAACTCTTCGATGCTTTTGGCGCCGACGATCTTTTTGCCCTTGCCGCGTCCGTTGACAAAATTGTCCACTTTGGCCACAGTGCGGTTGTACACGCTAACGGTAAAGCCTTTGCTTTCCATGTTCAATACAAGGTTCTCGCCCATAACGGCCAGTCCTACTAATCCGATGTCTGATTGTTGTTTCATACTTGTGTTATTTAAATAGTCATTTTATTAAAGTTCATTCCGGAAGGATTTCCAGTTTAAAGCCTAAGGCAGAGAGCTTTTCTACTACAGGCTCTGCAGCTCCTGTCAGAAGCAGGGTATAGCAGCCGAATTCCCTGCGTACGGCGTAATCGGCCCGTTGTTGTTCAAAGCTGCCGGGGTCTTGTTTTAGCGTACGGCTTTCGTTTTCTACTCTATAGGTGTGCAATATGGCCATGGATAAAATCTCCTGCAGGCTCTTGCCTCTGCAATCCAGCTCAAGAAGTATGTTTTGTGCAGGCAATGGCAGGTTGGAAGCTTGCCAGTTTTTGAGCGGCAGATTGAATTTTTCGGCGATAGCCCTTACACTCATAGTTGTGCCATTGCCTTTGCCGTCGGCGGAATAGCCCGCTATATGAGGCGTTCCGAACAGCACCAGGTCCAGCAGTTCCAGGTCGATGGCGGGTTCCTTTTCCCAGACGTCGAGCACGGCCGTTTTTAATCCGCCTTGCTTCAGGCAGGCTTTCAGGGCCTGATTGTCGACCACTTCGCCTCTGGAGGAATTGATGAGTATCTGGTGTGGCGAAAGTCCTGACAGGCGTTTGGCGTCAAACAAGTGAAAAGTGGCATCAGGGCCTTTTGTCTCGAGAGGCACGTGAAGGCTGATGATGTCGCATTCCCCGATGATTTGTTTGAGCGACACAAAAGCCTCGGGGCCTTCGGCGCGGGCGCGGGGCGGGTCGTTGAGCAACACTCTGAAGCCCAGTATCTCGGCCAGACGCGCCACTTTTTTACCTACATTACCGACGCCTATCACACCCAGGGTTTTGTCTTCGAAACTAAAACCCTGCTTTTGTGCCAGACTAGCCAGTACCGAAGCGATGTATTGTTGCACCGAACCCGAGTTGCAACCCGGAGCGTTGGTCCATTCTATGCCCTTTTGCTCACACCATTCCGTATCGATATGATCGAAGCCTATAGTAGCGGTGGCGATCATCTTAACGGCAGAGTGTTCCAGCAAAGCGGCATTGCATTTGGTGCGCGTACGGGTAATCAGGGCATCCGCATCCTTTACCTCCAAAGGAGTGGTGCGGTCGCCGGGCAGGTATACAACATCGGCATAAGGTTCCAATGCACCTTTGAGGAAAGGAATCTTATGATCACAAACTATTTTCATTCCCTTAGTTAAATCTGTCCTTATGTGCCCACAAACCCAGTGCAGGATTGGAAATATAGAAAATTTCTTCTCCGTCGGGCATTATGTTAATGCCGTCTTTCAGCAGTTCCGGATTGTAGCGCTTCATCATTTCCTGCAAATCGCCGTAATTGAAGTAAACGCTTTCGATTTCTTGGCGGCTCAGGTGGCCCGGGCAATAAGTGATGCTAAAACGTCCTTCGCTCGATCCGTGAATCAGGTGAGAAGGAGCCCCCAGATTGCTGCGCAGGTCTTCGTTTTCTTCTACGGCCTTGAGTATGGCAGGTGTGCCGGCATAACCGTATTTGCGAATAAGTCCGTCTATGGTTTTGTCTTCGCCGAATTCCTTCAGGGCAGGGGCCAGAACAATCAATTCCGCTCCGTCGGCCAGGGCCATGCGGGTACGGTAAATACTCTTGTTGCCCAGCCAGGTGCTTTTGAATTCCGAGGGGTCGAGCCAGACGATGCATTTGCGAATGGGTTTCTCCACCATGAGGAAATTGACTTCCATGGAGAGGTCTGCGGCCTTTTGAAAACATTCAAAATCGTCACCGACAAAAATACCCCGAATCACCAGTTTGCCTTCTTCGTTTTTGGATACGACGGTCTGGATGTAAATCAGGGGCAGATGTGCAATAAAGTTTTTGGAAGCGTATTCCAGCACTTTGCGCACCGGCGAATCGGCTCTGCCCATAAGACGTTCCATTCCGTAGGTGGCGCCTATGTAGTGGCTTTTGTTGATGCCTTCGGAACCGCCGGTTCCCACAAAAATATTCTTATTGTAATTGGCCATGCCCACTACCTCGTGAGGAACCACTTGTCCAACGGACAAAAGCAAGTCAAATTCCGGATTCAGCAAGAGCTTGTTCACCTGGGCCGGCCAGGCGTAGTTTAGTTTGCCTTCGGATACTTCGTGCACGTACGAAGCGGGCACTTCGCCCACGGTTACCACGTCGTTGCGCCAGTCGTGTACACGAAACAAGTTCAAAGGAATATTCCCAAACATGGTTTTTATTTCCTTTTCGGTCATCGGCACATGAGTTCCCAGGGCCGGCATCACATCGGTCAGGGCTTTTCCGTAATAATCCCAGGCCATTTCGGTAATCTGTCCGGCAAAGGAATGGAAGCGGGTAAAATCGGGAGGAAGACCCAACACCCGCTTTTTGGGGCCTAAACGCTCAAAAACCTCGTACAGGATCTTCCTCAGTTCTTCCGGACCGATGTTGTCGTTTTTGGAGCCTCTGCTATAATACAACATACCTCTTTATTTTAATACTAGACTCCGCCAAAAGCACTGTAACCTCCGTCAACGGGAATAATCACACCGGTAACAAAAGAAGAGATATCGCTCAGCAAATACAACATGGCGCCGATCAGGTCTTCGGGTTCGCCGTATTTACCCATAGGAGTATTGGAAATAATCTTAATGCCGCGGGGCGTAGCTTCTCCGGTTTTTTCGTCCGTAAGCAGAAAACGGTTCTGGTTGGTCAGGAAAAAGCCCGGAGCAATGGCGTTGACGCGGATACCTACTTTGGCCAGGTGAACCGACATCCATTGGGTCAGGTTGTTGATAGAAGCCTTGGCAGCCGAATAGGCCGGAATTTTGGTGAGAGGACGGTAAGCGTTCATCGAGGAAATGTTCAGCACGCAGCCTTTGCCGCTTTCGAGCATATCCAGGGTAAAGACCATGGTGGGAAGCAAGGTGCCTTTGAAGTTGAGATCGTACACTCTTTGGAAACCATCCATGCCTAAACCGTAAAAAGTTTTGTTCAAATCGTTCAGGTCTTCTTTTTGCATTTGCTCAACCGCGGTGGTTGCTTTGGGCGAATTGCCTCCGGCTCCGTTGATCAGGATATCGATCTTACCCAACTTTTGGTTAATCGAAGCTTTGGCTGTCTCCAACGATTCTTTTTCCAATACATTGGCTGAAATACCGATGCATTTCACGCCGGATTCTTTTTCGACTTCGGCAGCCAGTTTAACGGCAGCTTCTTCGTTGATATCTACTATGGCGGTTTTGATACCGGCAGCGGCCAGGCCTCTTGCCAATGAGGCACCAATTACACCGGCACCTCCGGTCAGGACACAGACCTTACCTTTAAGGTCTTCGAATGTGAATTTGTTCATATTAAGTATGTTTTATACCGGCCCGAAATTGAATTTTCCGGGCCGGCAGTGAAAAAATGCGAATTAAGCGAACATACGCAAAATATGCCGTTCGTAAATATTGGCAATGACCTGTTCGGCCACTACTTTTTTGTTGCGTTTCAGGGCATCGGTGTATTCCTTGCCGTATTCGGCAGCAATTTTGTAGCCCACGTGAATCAGCTGGCGGAAATTGGCATTGTAATCGGGGTTACCGGGAATATGACGCAGCGTGTTGGCAAACTTTTCGCCGTCCCATTTTTCGATGTCTTTGGGTGTGGGCAGTTGTTTTTTGTCGATATCAATTACAGTGGCATAGGGGCCGCAGAGCTCATCAAAACGACCCAGGGCGCCTGCGTAAATGGCCTTGGCCAGATCCAGGGCTTCTTCGTCGGCCATGGCCAGACCGATGATTTCTTCGAGCCAGGTGGTTCCGGCTGTTTTGACGTGAATACCTTTGTCGTGTTTTTTGATGAGCTGACCTATTATGGGGTAAATGGAGAATTTATCGCTGCCGGAATGAATACTCAGTTTCAGGTTGTCGGGCAAGCCGAATTCTTTTACGGCAAAATCGATCACCAACAGATCCTGTTCAAATTCCTTAGTAAACTGGGCAATGTCACCTACATAATCGACCCCTTTGTTGAAGCGTCCGGTGAATTTGGGCGCAATCGTTTGGGCAGGCACTTTTTCGGCTGCCAGGGCGCTCAGAATAAAAAACATTTCTACCGGAGTCTGGGCATCGTTGACTTCGTCCATCGAAACTTCGGGAACGAAGTTGTCGGCGCCTTTGTGTTCGGCAATGAAGCGGTAAATGCGACCGGCTTCCTGGGCGGCAAAAAGAAACTTCTCGGCTGCTGCTATCAGCATGGCCTCGGTAATGACAAATGCCTCTGAAATGCCGGGAATACTTAGTTTGCCCAAGTACTTGGCATTGCGTTTTACAAAGGCGTCGATGTCGGCTTGTTCGGCTTTCTTGCCTATAAAATCGGCCAAATCGATGGTGAAAAAGTCGGATGAATCTACAAATTTTTCGACATTAGACATGTTGATGTGGTCTGCATCTACAAAATAGGGACCGTTGTAGCCCAGGGCTTTAACGGCAGCATCTGCTTCGATGCGGGTGTCCGCCGGCGAGGAATGAACAATCATATGTTCGCGGTTCGATTTGTTCCAAACGGGAGTAATGTCCAAACCAAGCTCTTTGCGGGCTTTCAACAATGCATTCAGCTGAGCTTCGCCCTGATGGGCAAAACGATCGCCTGTGCCAAAAGAATATTTACCGATTCTCATGATAATAAAGGATTAAAGGGCTTACATTAAGCCGTTGTTAGTAATGAAAATATTTTCCACAAAAATAGCAGAATTTTTTACCAAAAGCGAAGGCTTTTCAAAAAAACAAGATTATAGACCGCTTTTTAAACTTATTTTCATAGAACAACTGAACACGATTTGTACTTACACTTATGAATAAACATCCTTATATTGTAGTTTACCTCAGCGGTTTACCGTTGGAATTGTGATCAACGACGACATTCATTTGATGAACGACACAAAGAGGTCTAAGGGTTAAATCAGGAAAGAGTTTTGAGGAGAAACAGGCTCTGAATGTATGTAAAAGCATATACCATTTTTGGTATTCTTTTACCATAGACACCACAGGCAGTTTGCTTTTTCTATGAAGGATCTGGTATTAATTATACCTGTTTTTATGCAGCTCTGATTAATGGTTTCTACGTGAATGCCCGGGAATCAATCCCGGTCGATTTGAATCCGGATGCCGGCCCTTAGCCACCGTCCGGGCTGAAGGATGCCCCCGTAATCGTAATACCTTGTATTGAACAGGTTGCCGGCTTCCAGATAGAGCGTCAGTTCTTTCCTGCTCCAAAACACACGACCGTCCAACAGGCAAAAGGGGCGGTAAGTTTGCAGATTCCCTTCTGTATCGTTGTAGGTGCCCATACGCTGTTGTGCACTGAAATGCCAGCTGGCGGCGAAGTTCTTATAAATGGGGTGTTCCAGTCGGGTATTGAATTTATGTTTCAGGTAATCCAGGGCGTATTTCGACATCAGCGTACCGGCTTCCTTGTCGAGCAAAGTGAAGGCATAAGAGCTTTCGAACAGGCGGACATAGTTGCCGGGCTTCCAGGTTAAGAACAGTTCGGTTCCGGCAGCGTTTACGCGACTGTGGTTCATGCTGTGCCAAACTTCTTCGTCGGGTTGTTTTACCCAGTCGATGATGTTGCTGCCCAGGCGCCCGAATACACTGATTCCGGCCTGTAATGTTTGGCCGCTGCAGCTGAAACCTATTTCGGCGTTATAGGCTGTCTCAGGTGTAAGGTCCGGATTGCTGAGCTGTACCGGACTTTTGTAATACAAATCGGTAAAACTCGGATACCTCAGGCTGCGTTGTGCATTGACAAAGAGACGACTGTTCTCTGAAAACAAATAGGCGAAAGCAGCTTCGGCACAGATCCGGGGGCCGTATCCCGTATACTTGTTGACAGACAGTCCTACAGAAGAGGTGTAGTTGGGGCCGTTGAATTTCTGTTCGGCAAAAAAGATCAGGCCCAGACGTCCGGCGCTGTTGGTATAAGCAATGGAGTCGGGCAGAAAGGCCGATGTCCGGCTTTTTTCCATAGGCTGTCCCAAAACGGTGCTTACAATGTGTTCGTTGCGAATATTGAAACCTATCATTGATTTTCCGACAGTGCCGTAGCGGCTCAGCTTCAAATCCAGGCCGCTTACATCGCTCAGATGATAATTATGGGAACTATACCAGGCAGGAGCTGTGGTTGTTTGACGAAACAGTTCAAAACGATCGCTGTGCAGCCTGAAATAAGCCGCAGCGCTTACTTTGTACTTATTCAGGAGTTTATTCCAGGCTACTGAAGTCAACAGTGTTTGAGTGGCTTCGAATTGATCGGGATAGAGCAGGGAATAGAACTTGTTGGCTCCGTATTCTTTTTGCTGAAGGCCCAGTTGAATGTTCCAGTGGCCCGAACGCAGAGTGGGGGCCTGCAGTTGAACAAACAGATTGTGCCTGTCAAAATCGGTGTTCCTGATGTAACCCGAAGATCGGGCTTGCGACCAGGAAGCGTTAAAATGCCACTGTTTTAGCTTTTGTTGTATTTGCAGGCTGCGCTGATCCCAGCCGTATTGGCCCTGTCCCAGGTCAACACTAAGTTTGTTCGTGCCGGCGCTGCCTGTAACGATATTGATGGCTCCGCTGAAAGCCGGACTGCCCGAAAGGCTCAGGGAGCTGCCCTGCAGCACATCGATGCGTTCAATAGCGGCAAGATCGACAGGAAGATCCAGGTTGTAATGACCGGTTTGAGGGTCGGTGATATTGATGCCGTTGAGCAACACCAATACCTGGTCAAAACTACCTCCTCGCATAGATAAATCTGCCTGTACACCTTGTTGCCCACGTTGGCGCAGATCCAAGCCGGGAAGGGCGTCGAGGACTTCGTTGAAATGTTGTGCGGGGAAATGGGCTGTCTGTCGTTGCCCGATGGAATAGACGGCTCGCTGAAGGGCGGGAAAGCTCAGGGGAGGAGTTGCCGTAATCCTTACACTGTCCAGGTCAAGGGCCAGGGCAGGGTCTTCCTGATCCGAGGCCTCAAGACCAAAGGATATGGCGCTTGTCAGCAAGACGGTCAACAGAACGACGCTGTTGTTCTTTTTCAAGGCAAGATCGCATAGTCCGGCACTCAGTGTACCTATGGTTACAGATTTGTGCAAGGAGTTGAATGCCGCATAGGATTTATTGATAAAACGCCTGAATCGCAGCATTTGATGCTTAAAGGGACTTGTTTTCATTTTTTATATCCTCGAAAAACAGGGGACAAAGATAGATAAAAAATAATTTGTCTTACCTTTGTTGCTGATTACTTAAGCTCTTTTCTCATGTCAGTTTTACGTTTCAACCTGGTTCAGGAGGCTTTTTCGCATAAGGCTGT
>CAZAUQ010000068.1:0-7962 GCA_964488495.1 uncultured Bacteroidales bacterium | reverse complement strand
TCACAGCCGGCATATACGACTTGATATTGCCGTATTGGGTCAGGGCCAGGGGATTGTTTTTGTCCAGTTCCAGGGCTTCTTTTGCTGCCGTAATGCTTTTAGGCCCCAAATAGGGTGCCTTGAGTTTGTTCAGGGCGATCTCGTAGCCGTAAAAGGCTGCCCTGTAAGCTTTCAGGACGGCAGGCTTGTAGTTGATTTTCTCCAGAGCTTCGAGTTGAATATAAGCTGAATTAATCAAAGCACGTGCTTCTTTGTTGCGCTTTTCTCCCAAGGTGTAGCCTATGTAACCGTAATAATAATTCAATAATTCGAGTTTTGTTTCGGGCCTGGATGTTTTGTTTTTTTCCATACGGTCAATTACGGCCTTCCACTGGCTCATGTCTCCTTGTTGATAAGCTCTGAGAATATCTTCGCTGTCAGAGGCCTTCAGCTGAAATAAACCGGAAAAAGCAAGGATTAAAATAATCAGGAAATAGTTCGTCCTTTCCATATGGTCTCTTTGCGTATTTTACTAATTTCTGCCCTTAAAATAATTTTAATTAAAATAAATTGCCTGGGCAGGGCAAACCAAAAATAATATCCTGTTTTTTGATGGCTGACAAGAGTCACCAGAAGATGTATAAACAGTTGAAGCAAAAACCAGGCCAAAACCGGGTATAATCCTTGCCACAGTAAAAAAAACCAACCGAAGCTGTTTATAATCCAAAACAATAATGCAAGAATAAAGGAATTGCCGAAAAAGGCCAGCATATTTTTCGAAAAACCCTGAATAGCCTCATCCAGACCTCTGTACATGCGGCAACTGATGTCTCGTACCGATGCCAGGCAGGCTATTTTTAAACGGCTCTTTTTGTAAAGCCGGGCAATCTGAATATCTTCTACTTTATTGCTTTGAACTATTTCATGCGGTTTAAGGCGATGATAGGTTTGAGCTTCAAAAAACATGCATTGGCCGTTGGCTGCCGAAATGGAACTGAAACGGGAAATCCTCACCAGAGGCAGGGCCAACAAGCTAAGCAGAATATAATTCATAAGAGGAACACTCATCCATTCTCCTTTGCTGTGCATTTCCTGTACAGGAAAAACCGAGACCAGCTTCAAGGCTTTTTTGCGTGCGTAAGACCATAAATTGCTTATTAATAAAGGATTCACCCGCACATCGGCATCCAGAAACAAAAGATAAGAACCTTTGCCGTAGCCCGACAATAGGTGACAGGCGTAATTTTTGCCCAGCCAGCCTCCAGGCAATTCTTTGCCGGTGATTAATTGTATTCTGTTATCAATTTGGCTGTATTGTCGCACAATTTGTGCCGTATTGTCCGTTGATTGATCATCGTAGACGAAAATTTCAAAATTCTGATAGTGTTGCCTGAGTAAATCGTACAAAAGCCTGTCTATGTTATTTTGTTCGTTGCGGGCAGGAATCAAAATGGAAATCAGCTCTTCTTTTTCGGACTTTTCGGCTTTGAGTCCTGGACGAAACAAGAAATTGATCAGTACTACCAGGAACTGCAGTCCGGCAAAAGCCAATATAAAATATCCCAGGTACAGCATCATTATGATTTTTGTCCGATTTGTTGTTTTAAACACTCAGCATAAAATGCGGTATACTGTTCATTCAGATTTTTTTTGCTCCAGGGCTGAAGGAACATTTTTTTGTAATACAACCACAAAGAAGCTTTCTTGTTTGAAAAATAATCGCATACAGCGGCCATAAAAACCAGCTCACAGTTGTCGTTTTGTTGTTCCAGCACTTTTGTTATGCCTTTTTCGAAAGAAAATTCACTTACATGCATCGACTGGATTTCTCCCTGAGGGAAAAACAAGACCATATTGCCGGGATCGGCCAGTAATTCATTGGTGTATGACAGGCTCTGCACTATGCCGCGGCTTTTTTTTGCCACCGAATAAGCGCCGCAATAATTAAAATACCGATGTTTACGCAGTTGCTCTTCGAGCATCATCACGTGAAATTTCTTTTTGAAAACCTGCTCATTGAGATATAAGCCCCAAAAACCATCCCACCAGCTGAGATGATTGGCGATCAGTAAAACGGATTTATTCCAGGGCTGCGGTTCACCACAAATATGTACCGAAGCAAAATTTTTTCGCATTATTCGAAAGGCGTAATGCTTAAAAAAGGGGAATAAAAACCAATGATGTCTGGCTTTGAACATTATCCAATAAGGGTTTTGATTAACAAACTGATGGCAAAAAGTAAAAACTGACAGATAAAAATCGGTATAGCCAGCTTATTTTCGGTACGAATACGGCCTGCTCTGAAAATAATATGGAATAATACAGCCAGACTAAACCAAACCAGGTAATTTTGCAACGGCACCTGTTCGTTGTTTGGCCAATACCACATATCCATCGAATTTGCAGCCAATTCCAGAATCAGATCCAGCGCCAGCATCATAAGTGCTCCCAACAGAATTTTAAAAACCGTGGGAATACGGAAGATATTACTTAAACTAGCGGTAGTATAGGTGAGGATCAGCCAGTTGAAACCTATAGTCAATGGCACTTCCATCAATTTGGGGCCCATGCTGCTTCCATAATAATAGACTCCAAATATTTTTCCGGTTTTCACCCCCAGCACTTCAATACCGAAACCTAAAATAAAAATCAGCACAAACAGGCTAATATCCTTGAGGTTTTTTTTGTCCTTGTGAAAATAGATCAGGTAAAAAAGATTTAAAACCAGAGCCAGGGGAATCAGTTTAACAAAAATGGGAAAAGTCCAGGGCAGACACATGCCGATGGTGCCAACGATGTAAAAAATAAAAAAGAATTTGCGAACTTCTAAAGGATCGGTCAGTGAGAATTTCATAAATCAAAATTAAGCCGGTGTAATTAAAGAAGTTTTAGGTGATAGCGTAACGAAGCCCAAAACAATAATACGGATTTATGAAAATTATTGATTCGTATTCTTTTGCTGAGAATCAATTGTTCGGGACTGCGTTCAATTTTTCGGAGCAAGGCAAGATAATAAATGTAGGCCACATAAACGGCCAGTCTTGATCGGCCCGGCAACAGGCCGATGCCTGATCTGGCCAGTTTGAAATCTGCCCGGATGTCTTCGGTCATGGTCTGTTTTGTTTTTTTGTCGAAGCTTTCGGGTTTGAAATCGGGGAAATAATAACGGCCCAATACCTGGGTGTCCGTCTTCAGGTCACGAAAAAAATTCACTTTTTGAAAAGCGGAACCCAAAGCCCTGGCTGCTTCCTGTAATTGTAGGTAAGATTCCTGTTTGCCCTGTACAAAGACCTTTAAACACATCAGCCCTACAACCTCGGCCGAGCCGTAAATGTATTCCTTGAACTCTTCCGGTTTCAAATAATGTTTTTTATCCAGATCCAATCGCATACTCTGCAAAAAAGCGTCCACCAGATCATTGGGAATCTGGTATTTGCGAATGGTCAAAACAAAAGAATGCAACACGGGATTTGTACTTATTCCCTCAGATAATGCTTCCCTGAACTGTTTCTCGAAATTATCCAGCAGGGTTTTCTTGTTCACGTTATGAAAAGTGTCCACAATTTCATCGGCAAAACGCACAAAACCGTAAATAGCAAATATCGCCTTACGCGATTCCGGGTCAAGCAGTCGGCTGGAGCTGTAAAAAGAAGTACTGTATGATTTAGTTATGTATCTGGATATTTCGAAGTTAATCCTGTTGTATTGTTCCATATCTGAGCCTTGGTAATGCAAAGCGTGTTGAGAAAAAAAAACCTGTGTAAAGATAGTAAAACTTCTCATTTGAAGTATTTTTTTTATCTTTCGACGTTTTTTACATTCCACACCGTATTTAATCTGTTTTTAAAAGCAGGGCCAGGTCTGTTTTTAAGAACAGATTCAATATATAGAACACTGTAAATATGGAAACTATAACAAAAAACAAGACCCTGATTATAGGTGCAAGCACCAATCCCGTTCGCTATGCCTATAGAGCAGCCCAACAGCTGTTGGCGCACAAACACCAAATACATTTACTGGGTAATAGTCCCGGAGAATTATTTGGTAAGGAAATAAGCCTTAGCCGGCAAATTTACCCCGACGTTGATACGGTGACTTTGTATCTGTCGGCCAGGAATCAAGTGGATTACTACGATTATATACTGTCGCTCAAACCCCGCAGGGTGATTTTCAACCCCGGAACAGAAAATCCCGAATTACAAGCCTTGCTGCAAAAAGCATCCATAGAATACCAGGAAGCCTGCACCCTGGTTTTGCTTTCTACCGGGCAATATTAAAATAAGACAATAAATAATTAGATGAAAAGACTCTCTGTTGCTTTGCTTATGCTCTGCCTGGGCTTACAGCTCTTTGCCCAATACCGGCAAACAATCAAAGTGGAAAATCTGCTAAAAACCGATACGACTGATGTTGGGCAAGCCTTAGCCTATCCGGAGGTAGAGCGTGCCGAGGTAAGCATTTGCAAAGTGCATATTCCGCCAGGAGAAGCCACCGGCTGGCACAAACACAGCATTCCGGTTTTTGCGTATGTCATGCAGGGAGAATTGCAGGTTGAACTCAAAAACGGGAAATGCAATGTCTATTCCAAAGACGATTGCATTTCGGAAGTATGGAATACCTACCACAATGGCAAAAACAACGGAACCGACACAGTGGTATTGATCGCCGTGTATTTAGGCGGAGACGACAAAGTTTTGTCGGAAAAAGAGTAAAGTTTTGTCAGAAAAAGAGTAAAAGCTTCAATCTGGTTTTTTATCCAGTTCGTGTAAGGCATAAGCGTAAGCTCCCAGGGCAATGGCCTTGCTTGTGCCCAGCTTGCTGACAAGAATACCCATACGCTTTTGAGGATCGTAATCGACCAGTTCCTTGCTGCGGGGAACCTTGATCTTTTTGATTTCCGGATTCAGGAATTCCTCGAGTTCGGCCGCTTGATCCAAATAGTAGACTTTCATTTCCAGGCGGCTTTTAGACTGGCCGTCCAGCGTGTTGATGCTGCCGTTTAATTCCTGCATAAGTGAGGGCATAAAATATTTCCGGGCCCCGGTCAGCCCACCGCCCAAAACCACCAGACCGTCCAGTACGGTCGAAACAGCGGCAATACCTTCGGCTGCCATGACGCCAAAGACCTTAAAGGTTTTTTGGGCTGCATGGATATCTCCTTCCATCTTCCCATCGGCAATGTTGTAAATATCCAGAGGTTCCAGCCTGCGCATATCGCCCGATAATTCCCAGTAGACTCTTTTGATGGCCCGGATGGAAACACCGTCTTCGATGATGATGTCGCGTTTGGTTTTGTGACGGAGCAGCAGCACTTCGCCGGCTGAGCCGTTGTCTCCCAGGTATAATTCGTTATTCCTTGTAATACCGCAGCCAAAGCCCGTACCCAAAGTGAATCCGATCAGGTTGTGGTAACGTTTGGAACTGCCGGCCTTTTCGAGGCGTTGATTTACATAAGGCAGAGCTCCGGCTATGCATTCCCCGTAAGCAAATAAATCGGCGTCGTTGTTGATGAATACAGGTAGGTTGAACTTATTCTTCAGGAAAGCTCCTAATGCAATACCTCCCCTGTAAGCCGGGAAATTATTTAAATCCATAATGATGCCACGGCTGTAGTCGGCCGGTCCGGGAAAGGCAAAACTAATGGCTGCCGGAATCTGTTTCAATTGCGACAGAACCTGCAAAAACCCTAGTTCCATATTATCGAGGCTCTGTTCCAGATTGTCTGCCGACGACGGCAGACGGACGGGCTCCACTATCTCGCGTTGAGCTTGTACAGCCGAGAAAACAAAATTCGTTCCTCCGGCGTCCAGGGTCATTACTATGCGTTTATCTTTTTTGTACATATTGAAATGATAGTTAAAGTGGGTTCATATGAAAAGAGTGTACAGTATGTTTCTGTTTCTGTTTCAGCTTCTTCCTAATTGAGCAGGACACTTATCAGGGGTTTTCTGCCGGCTGGATTTTGTAGAGCACGGCAGCATGAGGCCTTAGATTGCTGTGGATGCTGTCGCTGAAAGTCAGAGTCTGGTTCTGCCAGAGTTCGGTGGCGCGACAATCTCCCTGAAGCCCAAGTTCAGCTAAATTCACCGCAAGGTTCTGGGTGCTGTGGCCATCCATGTTGAACAAAGCCAGATAGCGTTCACCTGTAGCTGTATTTTCGGAAGTCAGGGCAATTTTATTGTCTTTTCGGTAGAGTTGACGTACATTACTGCTTTCGCGGTGCATCCTGAGAACTTCCCTGTTGGTGAGCAGTGAGAGGGTAAATGCGTCGTTGCCGGGCAGATCGCCGCCAAACATCAAAGGAGAACGGAAAAGGCAAAAGAAGGTCATCAGCAGATATTGTTCGTCCGGACTGAGGCGGCTCATGCGCTCACTGCCCCGTTCGCCCCTTATGGATATGCGTCCCAGGGGAATCATGTCGCAGTCGGGCCAGGTGCCTGCTTTAATATAGGAATACCAGCCTTGGGCCACTTCCATCAAATGGGCGATATGCCACCAGGAATCCCAGACGTCGTCGACCATGCGCCACATATTGGCGTGCCTGCTCACGTGCTCAGCGGCCCACAGGGGGGTGGCTCCGGGCGAAGTGCTGAGCACTATTTTCCGGCCGCACTGGTCTATGGCTTTGCGAATCAATTCAATCTCGGCCTGGTGATAAGGCCTGGAGAGATCGTCAATTTTTATAAAATCCACTCCCCAGGAAGCATAGAGGTCAAAAATGGAATTGTAATACTCTTGTGCTCCGGGTTTGTCAGCCTGAATGGTGTAATTGTCCCTTAGCCAGGTGCATTGCAAATCGGGGGAGAATAGCTGGTCGGCTGTAATGCCTTTGGCTCCCTTGACGGGCAGTTTTTTATTGACCGCTTCCACCGGAATACCCCTCATAATATGGATACCGAATTTAAGGCCTTTGCTGTGTATGTAATCGGCCAGGGGTCTGAAGCCTTTGCCTTTGGCTGCCGATGGAAAACGGTTCAGGGCCGGCAAATACCGGCCATATTCGTCCATAACGTAGCGCGGATCGGTCTGATTGTAACCTCCGGCTTTGTCGTTTTCAACAAACCAACGGATATCCACCACTATGTATTCCCAGCCGTATTCCTTGAGGTTTTCGGCCATATAATCGGCATTGGCCTTCACTTCGTGCTCTTCGACCGTAGGGCCGTAGCAGTCCCAGCTGTTCCAGCCCATGGGCGGAGTAGGAGCCCACAGTCGAAAATCCGGTTCTTTACGGCAATTACATAAAAAAAGGCTTAATGTTGTCAACAATAGGAGTGTTCGGAAGAATTTCATAGTATATAATGTTTAGCGTTTCGGTATGCCCGAGCTTTGAGGGCTGCGGGAACAAATGTAAAATTTTGTTTCTGTAACAGAAAGCTTCTGCCGGGTATAAAAAGCTTTTTTGCGATGATTAACGAATGAATAGACTAAATTCTGGACGATTTTCGTAGTGCTTAGGACAAAAATTCAGACAGCCCCGACTGATATCAAGTACATTTGCCTCGTGTTGTTGTTTGCCCCTGCGGATAATTCCAATCAACGGCGGCATAGAGCTTAGGAAAGCCGAAATGTATTAACCTGATGATCAAGAAAAAAAATCCGATACCGACCTTAATGGTACTTGCCTTTATTCTGTCGGCAGTCTTTCCGGCCTTTTCCCAAAAGAGGCTGGCGATATACCGCGATGGTCAAATCAGGGAGCAACATCTTTTGTCCAAAATTGACAGCATCCGTTTTGTAAACGAGGACCAGGAAGGTTTTTGGATACATAAGACAGACAGCCTGCTTTTTTATTCCGATCGTCAGGCAGACAGCCTGGTCTTTTTTGAATGGTCTGCCTCAGAATGCCTCAGGCGATTTGAAGTTCCTACCATCAACATTCAGGTTCAGGACAACGCCCCCGTTTTGTCCAAGGACAAGGAGGATTATCTGCCCTGTGTCGTTGAGATCGATGGCAAAGAAATGTATGCAGATTACATCGGT
>CAZAUQ010000067.1:0-8274 GCA_964488495.1 uncultured Bacteroidales bacterium | reverse complement strand
TTATTCGCTTCAAAGCCGGCAGTCGCGTGTTGGATGTAGGCTGCGGCGGAGGTTTTCCGGGTATTCCTCTGGCCATACTCTTTCCCGATGTGGAGTTCGTGCTGCTGGACAGCATAGCCAAAAAGATACGGGCAGCCGAAGACATTGCCCGACGAAGCGGTTTAAACAACGTGCAATTCAGAATTGAGCGGGCCGAAAATGAAAAGGGACTTTACGATTTCGTAGTTAGCCGGGCCGTAATGCCTATGCCCGAGCTCTGCAAAATCTGTCGAAAAAACCTTTCCAAAACCCAGATTAATGCTTTGCTTAACGGAATTCTGGCATTAAAAGGCGGCGACCTGAGTGCTGAATTGTCCGGTTTTGGCCCAAAAGCAATTGTGACGGAACTCTCGCAATACTTCGAAGAAGAATTCTTTGCTACAAAGAAAGTGGTTTATCTGAGCTTTTGAGCAAACGAAATTCCAGAATTTCCTTGAGTAATTCTTTTTGCGCTCTCATTTCCAACATCTTGTTCTTGTAATCTTCCACAGATCTGGAGTCGTTTATAAATCTCGGAACCTGAATATTCTCATCAAAAAAATCCGGCAAATACACTTTGAACAAGTTGGCGAATTGTGTTAATCTTGTGACGGAAAAATCCGTTTTGCCGTTTTCCATTTTTGAATAAGCTGTAGCCGAAATGCCCACATCATCGGCGACGTTTTGTTGTGTGAGTTGAGAGCGCATACGTATTTGTCTCAACTTTTGCCCTATAGCAAAACTCAATTCTGTGTTCGTAATCTTTCTGGACATATTAATCATGTTTAATAGATTTAGCACGCAAATATAATATTTTATTTACATATAAAAAACATATGATTGTTATTATTTTCTATTTTACTATATATTTCTATTTTTCTCTGTTCCTTGAGTATCCCAAAAGTGACATTTGAGAAATAATTGGTACTTTTGCGTTTTTATTTTCGGCCTTACCATGCATATTCAACAATTTTGCTTCAATCCCATACAGGTAAACAGCTATTTGCTTTGGGACGACGATCTCAATGCGCTGATCATCGATCCGGGCTGTTATACAGACAAGGAAAAAAGGACGCTGCAAGAATTCATCCAAAACAACAAGTTGGTTTTAAGAACGATATTGAACACTCACCTGCATTTTGACCATATACTGGGCAATGCCTTTGTCGAAAAGACCTACACAGTGAGCAGCCAAGCACATAAAGACGATTTGTTCCTGTTGAATCAGTTACCCATGCATGCGCGTTTCTTTGGCGTTACGGCTCAGGAGATTTGCGAACAGCCGGCCATTTTGCTCGAAGACGGAGCAACTGTGCACTGCGGAAATATCAGCCTGAGAGCCGTTCACGCACCCGGCCATTCTCCGGGCAGCCTGGCCTTTTTTTGTGAAAGCGAAAAATGCCTGTTTTCGGGCGATGTCTTGTTCAAAGGAAGTATAGGACGCAGCGATTTGCAGGGAGGAAACGGGAACATTCTGATTTCAAGCCTTCAAAAACTGACAAAACTGCCTGACGATACGATTGTTTACCCGGGGCACGGAACTCAAACCACTATAGGATACGAAAAGCAGCACAATCCCTTTCTTTGAGCTAATTCAAATAAGGCAAAGAGAGGAGCATTTCGTACACCATTCCTTTGGCCGGATAATAGGTGCAACGTAAGCCAAGGTTAAATTCCGCGTTGATGCGCAACATATTGACATTAAACAAGCTCTCAAGTCCTGTTGAATAATGATTTTCCGTTACAATACCGGCCGGAGTCTCAGTAAAGGTTTTCAGGAAGTCCACAAAAGGATAAAATTCCATGCGTTTCAAATAAAGAAAACCGGGCAGCGAAAGATCAGGAAATACAGGTAATGCATAATCAAAGCTAAAGGCCAGGATTTCGGGAGCATTGATGTTGTCTGCCCCCCTGAGTTTAACGGCATTGCCCAAATAGAAACTTCGATCTTTGGTAGAGTGCAGCTGATAGGAAGCCGTTACTTTAAGACCTTGGTTTTTGAACAAGCCCGGCAGATAACCATAACATTTGGCATAGTACAAATCGGTGAAATACCCCCGGTTAAAGGGAGCTGAGACCAACTGCAGATTCAGGCCGGCTCCCAGGCTTGGAAACAGATCACGCGGAGCCATCGACTTCATACTGTATATTTGCAGTCCTGCCTGTATGGCATTCAAATAACGGCTTTGGTCTTCGGAACCGGTAAAATACCCGTTGTTGGAGAATTGCCAGTTGACTGAAGGTATTATACCCCTGTGCCAGCCATACCTGTCGAAGTTCAAAGGCACATAGGCGGATAGTTTGGTATCTACAGCAATCGCAGATAGAGTGTCTCTGCTCAGAATCCGACCTCCCCCATCCAGGTAACTCAATCCTTGTCTGATGACCTCTCGATCGTTGATATCAGCCTGGATACTCAACACAGGATACCAACCGGAATAGATGTATTTCAGATGGCCTGAATGAAAACCACGGCGATAAGCATAGCCGGCCTGCAGTATCGAGGTAGTGAGCGCATTCTGAGACATAAACATAAGCCCGGGACTAAGGCTCCGGTGCAGGTTTTCAAAACTTAGGGCAGCCAACTCCTCCAGGTTATAATAAAAAGGCGCCCAGGAATGAATATGAAACAAATTTCCAGCCTTGTTGTACTTACTGACCGGATAATTCAAGTCTTTGGGAAAAACCATGGTATCGGCCACAAAATTGCTCTCCGCCGTTAATCGGTCAGCCAACTCCAGAGGGCTTAACGCTTCTTTTTTATCTGATTCAGGCCGATCGGTTGAGCCCCGCCTGGTTGAACCGGTATTAACAGGCCGATCAGCCAACGCCACTTCAACAGCCATTTCTGTCAAGCCGGCTTCAACAGCCATTTCGGGCAACCCGGCTTCAAAAGATTGTTCCACATCATTCAGCTCTTGCGCAGACAAAACGGCAAGCTGATACCCTTTTGTATCGTAAGATATGTAATACAGGCTATCCTGCTTCTCGTTCCATCCATGATCAAAAGCCCCAAAACGGGCATTGGTCAGGCGAAAAGCTTTTCCTGTCTGTAAATGCAGACGAAAAATATTATCTGTACCACCGGCATCGCTTTCAAAAGAGAGAGTCTCGTTGCCATATATTAAGCCCGATAATTTGCGATGTTGGGGAGCCATTTGCTCTTTCCATTCCCCGGTAGGCAGATCAAGCGAATATATGCCGGCTCCATTGTTGCAGATCAAAACAGCATAAATGTGCTGACCAGAGCTGTCCCAGGCCATCTCAAACAACTGGGCACCAAAAGGAACAGAATAAATATGTTTAATCACGCCGTTAGAGGCATCCAGAATATGCAATTCCGAACCTCCGCCAATCAGGTAAGAAGCCAGAGCTATCCGGTTTCCGTCTTCCGACAGCGCAGGTACATAATAACGGCTCTTTTCACTCAGCCTCTGTATCTTTTTTGTCTCCAGATCGTAACTCAACAAAATGGAATAACTTTCGTGTACCCAGCGCGGGCTGTTGAATTGCTCCGTCCAGTACACCTTGCTCCCGCAGGCCACCAAAGAGGAATTGACCTCTCCCATTGCACGCAAACGCTCTTCCTTGTTATTCTCAATTATCCGAACCAGACTCAGAGGTTCGGACATGCTTTTTTTCAAAACCAGCAGGCCCTGATTGCTGATACAAGGAGAACGATAATTGACATATCGCTTTGTTTCAGGACTAAGCAGATGCATACTGTCAAAGGGAGCCTTCTCAGTCGCATCTTCCAGCCACATTTGCCGGTAGTAATCAGCAGCAGGATTAAACAACTTATAAAAACTGGAACCGAAATGCTTCTTATAACTTTTGTTGTAACTGAAAGGATTGCGGGTAATATCTCTTAAAACTGCAGCAGTGGCAGAAGCAGCTGTTTCAGCAGCAGAAGAAGTAGTTGCAGAAGAAGAAGAAGAAGAAGAAGAAGAAGAAAAAAAAGAATTCAGATAAGTACCGGCCGAAAGCTTGAGATAACCCAGAGCGTACTCGTTGGGGATAAAATGCTTTTGAGAGCCGAAATGCCATTTATCCAGCGAAAAGTGTACCGAATCCATAAAATAAGCCTTGTAGGGCATCAGAAATTCTGCCTGACGGCCCCGGCCTGCAGCAGAATAGGCTGTTTCGGTCATGACAGCATCACCTTCGAGCAAACCCACCGAAAACAGGTCGAACAAACCGGCAGCCAGCCCCTGGGCTTGTTCACCCATAAACCAGTACAATTTGGAAAACACACCTTTACCTGCCCATTGCATCTGCCCCACATGCCTGGACTCGTGCAGAGCCAGACTAATCTCCCAGTTCAGGGGCTCAGCCCCGACCGAAGGCAGACAAAATAATTCCATTCTTTTGGGAGCCCATACTACAAAGCCATTGCTTCGTGTGGTATAAGGATGTAGTATTACCGGTAGTTTTTTAGGAGCCTCAACACTTAATCCCTCTATAGTGCGCAAGCCGGCCGTTTGCAACAACCAGGCATATCTTAAAGCAAGTGAATCAACACCGGCAGGATAAATCAAGCGGAAATTTCCGGTTTCGAGCTGTTGCCATTTAAGACGAGCCGGATCGGTACCTCCCGAATAAAATTGAGCATACACTTTTGCCAACAGACAAAAACACAACAATACCAGGCCCAGTGTTTTTTTCATCATCAATTGCCCTCGGGTTTCTGAAGCTCAACATAAGGAGAGGGCCACCAATTAAAGCTGTCGGGATTATCAGGAAAAGCCGGATCGTAGACCACATCTTCTCTCAAAAACTTTATCAGCGGTAATCCCTGTTCTTTCATACCCATAATCACGCATTTGGCAATCTGATAAGCCCCGTAAGGATTGAAATGCGTATTGTCGGCCAGCGCCTGATCTTGTCCGGGGAAAGTACCTGCCGGATAATGAACAAACGCTTTTTTGGAACCTTCCGTGCCCAGAGCTTCATACAAAATCCTGGTCATTTGGTGCAAATCAATCAAGGGTACTTGTTTTTCGCGGGCCAGATCGCGCATGGCCTGGGGATAATCCTCGTGAGTATCCTGTATTCGGCCATTTTCTCCGAAACTGCGGCGCTGGGTGGGTGTAATCAGCACAGTTATAGCCTGTTTTTCGCGAGCCCGATCGATAAACTCGGTCAAACTGTTCCAGTAAGAGAGATAAGCCCCCTTGCCCTCGCCCTTTTGTTTTTGGTCGTTGTGACCGAATTCAACCAAGACATAATCGCCGGGCTTGATTTGCGTCATGATCTTTTTCAATCTGCCGGCCGAAATAAAACTATTGGCCGATTCGCCCGACTCGGCGTAATTGGCAAAACAGAGCCTGTCGTCAAAAAAAGCCGTAATCATTTGTCCCCAGCTGGCCCAAGGCTCATTGTCCTGGTCAACCACGGTGGAATTGCCGCAGAGAAACACCACCGGCACCTCATTTGCCTTTTCTATCGATAACTTGCTCAGCTGAGGTTGCTGTCCGCTAATTTCCAGATTGAGGAATTCGTCCCAATTGAGTTTGCTTACTTCCCTGGGCTTTAACCTGACCTTTTCCTGAGCTGAAATAGAGGGACTTCGTCTGTGTACGGTAAAAGACAGTTCTTTGAACTGCCCTTTTTCAGTAACTATTTCCGATGCAAACAAACGACGCGATTCTGCACGAACAACCGCACGGCCGGGCTTCTCTTCGGAACCCAATACCAAATGAATACGATACTGACCTTCGGGCAAAGGAATCTTCAGGTTATAAACACCCGATTCATCTTTTTGCAAATCAACAGCCACATTCAGGCTTTGAGCTTCTGTTGCTGTAGTGATTGCCATTAAAAAACACAGGCAAGTAAGTGCCTTTTTAACGGCAGCCTTAAATCTATGGAATACAGGAGTCTTACAACTCACATTGCCAGATATTTAAAGGCTTCTAAGACCATAAAGACCGGCCATATCAAGGCTTTTAGAAAACCCAACACGCCCATCCAGAATCCGGTTGCCTGACCTATATAAAAGATTGCGGCTCCGATAAGGCCTAAACCATAAACAGCACCTCCTCCGGGGTTGTTTGCAACATTGCATTTTTCTTTCATAACATCGTCCTCCATAAAAAACACAAGAAGTTAAGTTAATAATTGGTATTAGAATAAAGCTAAAGCGAGCATCAATGTTCGCCTTTGGAGTCCTTGAGGATTACGTCGTGTACGCCTCCTTCTATAATACTGGTAGATGATACCAGAGTAATCTTGGCTTCTTTTTTAAGGTCGGGGATAGTGAAAGCGCCACAGCTGCACATGGTCGATTTTACTTTACCCAGGGTGATTTCGAGATTATCTTTGAGTTTACCGGCATAGGGCACATAACTGTCTACTCCTTCTTCAAATTTGAGTGCAGGATTGCCGCCCATATCGTAACGCTGCCAGTTGCGGGCACGGTTGGAACCTTCGCCCCAATACTCTTTGACGTAATTACCGCCTATAAATAATTTTTTGGTGGGGCTTTCATCGAAACGGGCAAAATAGCGGCCCATCATAATAAAATCAGCTCCCATGGCTAAAGCCAATACCATATGATAATCCTGAACTATACCACCATCGGAACAGATAGGCACATAAATGCCTTTTTTCCTGTAGAGTTCGTCCCTGGCCTCAGCCACATCAATCAAGGCGGTAGCCTGTCCGCGGCCGATACCCTTTTGTTCACGGGTGATACAAATAGAGCCACCACCAATGCCTACTTTAACAAAATCGGCTCCGGCCTGAGCCAAAAAATTGAATCCGTCGCGGTCTACCACGTTACCGGCTCCAATCTTAACACTGTCTCCGTAATTCTCCCTGACATAAGCGATGGTTTCTTTTTGCCATTCCGAAAAACCATCCGAAGAATCGATGCACAATACATCGACTCCGGCTTCTACCAGTTTGGGAATACGCTCCCGATAATCACGGGTGTTAATGCCTGCACCAACCAGTAAACGTTTATGGCTATCCAAAAGTTCGTTGGGATTGTTTTTGTGATTATCGTAATCCTTGCGGAAAACAAAATACCTCAGGCATTGATTTTCGTCAATAATGGGCAGGGTATTTATTTTATTATCCCAGATGATGTCGTTGGCTTCGTCAAGGCTGATACCGTATTGTCCGGTGACCAGCTTGGAAAAGGGGGTCATAAAGTTACGAATAATTTTTGAAGGATCGTCTTTGCCGGGACGGTAATCCCTGCTGGTAACAATACCTAACAATTTTCCGTTGGAACTGCCGTCGTGGGTGATGCCTATCGTCGAAAAACCTGTTTTGGCCTTTAAATCAATTACATCCTGCAAACGCTGATCAGGCCTCAGGTTGGCATCACTGACAACAAAACCGGCCTTATATTTTTTTACTTTGCGCACCATCTCGGCTTGTTCTTCGATAGGTTGAGAACCGAAAATGAAGGATAAACCTCCGTTTTTGGCCAGGGCTATGGCCATGTTGGAATCTGAAACAGCTTGCATGATGGCCGATACAAATGGAATATTTAATTCGATCTCCGGCTTTTGCCCTTTGGAATAACGAACCAGTGGAGTCTTCAGATTAATCTTGTCGGGGACACAGTCTTTGGTGGTTAATCCGGGAATCAGAATATATTCATTAAATGTTCGGGAGATTTCTTCAATAAGCAGTGCCATAATACCTAAGATTAAAATTTGGCAAATTTACGGTTTTTTGCTCAAAAACAATCAAGCTTCAAAAGAATTAAAGCTTTTCCTGGTATTCATTAGTCATTTTCCGACTCAAAAGTAATTAATTTTTTCGATAGTGCGTACATGGTCTAAGCCCGTAGACAGGGAATAATCCGGATTATCGAAGAGAGGAAATTGTTATTTATATATTATTTTCCCGGCCTCCAGCGGCGGAAATTGGTAATGGTTTTTGTGGGGAAAACACCTTTATTTCGTTCGCGTAGATCCTCGGCGGTATAAAAGGTGTCCTTATCAAATTCTTTTATAAAGCGGTCTATTTCTTTCATAGCTTTACGCTCCACCACCGCTTCGACTATATACACTTTTTTCTTGGCACCCATACCCTCTATGATCGTAGTACCGTAACCCTTATCGGAAAGCATGGAAACCAATCTGCCCGGTTGGTTGTTGGTATAAATGCGGCAAACCAATACACCAAATGCAATTCGCTGTTCAATAATTATCCCAACATAGTTGCCTGTAGCATAACCGGCAGCATAACTCAGATAAGCTACCAAATCGTTGGCTCTGGACAAAATCTGAGAGATAA
>CAZAUQ010000066.1:5678-8505 GCA_964488495.1 uncultured Bacteroidales bacterium | reverse complement strand
ACTTCGATGTTGGCACCAATCTGAGTGAATTCAGTGGGGTGTTTGATCTTTTTGGTCCAGCTCAGGTCGCTGATGTGGATGAGTCCGTCCACGCCTTCTTCGATTTCGACGAATACACCAAAGTTGGTAAAGTTGCGTACACGTGCTGTGTGCTGGCTGCCAACGGAGTATTTGTTTTCGATATCCAACCAGGGATCGGGTTTGAGTTGCTTGATACCCAGCGACATTTTGCGTTCTTCGCGGCTCAGGGTCAGGATGACGGCTTCTATTTCGTCACCAACGGACATAAAGTCCTGAGCGCTGCGCAAATGCTGCGACCAGCTCATTTCCGATACGTGGATGAGACCTTCCACTCCCGGAGCAATTTCAACAAAGCTTCCGTAATCGGCCATAACCACTACTTTGCCGTTTACTTTGTCGCCAATCTTGAGATCGGGATCGAGCGAATCCCAGGGATGAGGAGTAAGTTGCTTCATACCCAAGGCAATACGTCTCTTGTCTTCGTCAAAGTCCATAATAACCACGTTGACTTTCTGATCGGGTTCCACCACTTCGCGGGGATCGCTCACGCGGCCCCAGCTCAGGTCGGTAATGTGGATCAGTCCGTCTACGCCGCCCAGGTCGATAAATACACCGTACGAAGTGATGTTCTTGACGGTTCCTTCGAGTACCTGGCCTTTTTCGAGTTTTGAGATAATTTCTTTTTTCTGTTGTTCCAGTTCGGCTTCGATCAGCGCCTTGTGAGAAACAACCACGTTCTTGAATTCCTGGTTGATTTTAATAACCTTGAATTCCATTGTTTTGCCTACGAATACGTCGTAGTCGCGAATGGGCTTAACGTCAATTTGCGAACCGGGCAGGAAGGCTTCGATACCAAAGACATCGACAATCATACCACCCTTGGTGCGGCATTTTACAAAACCCTTTACAATTTCGTTGTTTTCGAGCGCTGCGTTTACATTGTCCCAGCTGCGGGCCGAGCGCGCTTTTTTGTGCGAAAGAATCAACTGGCCTTTTTTGTCTTCCTGCGATTCGATATACACTTCAACTTCGTCACCGATTTTCAGGTCGGGGTTGTAGCGGAATTCGTTCAGGGAAACAATACCGTCGGATTTGAATCCGATGTTGACTACCACTTCGCGTTTGTTCATTCCGATCACTTTACCAATGATCACTTCTTTTTCCTTGACGGTGTTCAGGGTATTGTCGTATGCATCGACCAATTTTTCCCTGGTGCTGCTATCACCAATCACGTCGCCTTTTTCGTAAGCATCCCAGTCAAAATCGGGATCCATTTGGGCGGGTTTGTTGTCTCTTTTGTGAGCGGCGGCTTTAGGAGCAGCCGGAGCAGCTGTTTCTTCTGCAGCAGCGGGAGTTTCCGTTACTTCTGCGGCGGCTTCTGCAGCCTGGTTTTCGGTGGCGGCTTCTTCAGCGGCCTGGGGTTCGTTGGCAAGATCTTTGCCGGAGTCTTTCAATTCTTCTTCCATTTTTTAGAGGTAATTGTTTGTAAATTAGACATTATGTTGATAATATTCAGCGGTATACCTACTGCTGACAAAATAGGGCGCAAATTTACAAAGACTTACTGAATATCCAAAACAAATACTTAAAAAAACAGTCTGGTTTTGTGATTAAAAAAAATATATCTTTGCCTTAATTTGGATTGGCGCTTACAAAAAGTTGGATTGGCGCTTACGCTAAGCAAGCTTACGTCTGAGAATAGAAGTAAAACTACAGGCCGAATGAAAGAACTGAAATGCTGTAAATTGAACTGCATGCCGAGAGCGGTCGCGAAGCAGCGGAATATGCAAGTGGTCGCGAAGCCGCAGAACAGGCATGTGATCGCACTGCGGCTGAGCAGGCACCTGGCCTCGCTGTTGCTTGTATTGGTTTTGTTGCTTCCGGGAGCTGTATCGTGTCAGACCATGGCACCCTTTTATTTCGAACAGTTGATGCCTGCCGGTGTGCAGGAATTACCTCCGGGCAAAAAGCTGTTACTCATCGATGAGAGTCCGTCCAGACCCATAGAGCCGCTGCACAAAGTCTTCCTGAATTTTGAATACCAACGCGATACGGTTTTTAACTGCGATTCCGCAGCCACCTACCTGCTTCAAAACCTGGAGCAGAGGTTAGTCAACAGCGGCCATCTCAAAAGCGTTGAACGCCCGGAACTCACTTCAGGCAGCCTCAGTTCCAAAACTATTTACCATCTTCAGGATTCACTGGACTGCGATTATGTGCTGATTCTCAAGCAATACGAGATGAAGACCTTTATGAACACCGATGGGGACTATGTGGGCCATAACATATTGACCGCCGCCGTTTGGGAATTGCTCGAAACTCCTTATTTAAACAGCCTGTCGGAATTTTTACTCATGGACACCATGAGCATGGGCAATGTGATTTTTCGCAAAGACCAGCCTTTCAGTTCCCTGCCCGGTTTTGAACAAAGCCTGCCCGAACTGGCCGGTATTCAGGCAAAAAAAGTATTCGAAAGCCTGGTGCCCGACTGGCGTCAGGCCGAACGTTATTATTACATAGCCGGCAATTACCTGATCAAACTGGCCGTTGATCGTATGCGTCAGGACGATTGGGAAGGAGCTGCCCGTTACTGGGAAAAAGCCTACGAAACAGGCAACAAAGTCAATCGTTACCGGGCAGCCGTCAATCTGGCGCTCTACTATGAACGACAGGACCGGCCGGCGCTGGCCCTGCAATGGATAGAAAAAGCGCAGGCCATTCCCGAAACGATTGTGTTTATGCCTGAGCCTTTCGAAAAAGAAATGCTCTATAACTGGAAATTCCTGCTGCGACAACGCCAGCAAGA
>CAZAUQ010000066.1:3652-5578 GCA_964488495.1 uncultured Bacteroidales bacterium | reverse complement strand
CGTTTTTTGGTGATAGGAGGGGCGGGTTCCATAGGGCAGGCCGTCAGCAAAGAACTATTCAGGCGCAATCCCCGTAAACTGCATATAGTTGACCTGAGCGAAAACAACCTCACCGAACTGGTGCGCGACATCCGAAGCTCCTTTGGTTACATCGGGGGTGATTTCCGGACCTTTGCCCTCGACTGCGGATCTTCGGTGTTCGATGCCTTTTGGCAGGCAGACGGTTTCTACGATTATGTGCTCAATCTGTCGGCCCTCAAACACGTGCGCAGCGAAAAAGATCCCTATACCCTGATGCGGATGATTGATGTAAACATTTTCAATACCATCAAAACCCTTAAGCAGGCCAGGGAAAAGGGAGCAAAAAAATACTTTTGCGTATCTACCGACAAAGCAGCCAATCCGGCCAATATGATGGGCGCCACCAAGCGCATTATGGAAATGTTTCTGATGCAATACAGTCACGATATCTGCATTTCTACGGCCCGTTTTGCCAACGTGGCTTTTTCGGACGGATCCTTGTTGCAAAGTTTCGAACAACGTGTGCAAAAACGCCAGCCCATTGTGGCTCCCAACGATGTAAAACGCTATTTTGTCACACCCCGGGAATCGGGCGAATTATGTCTGTTGTCCACCCTCCTTGGCGAAAACCGCGACATCTTTTTCCCAAAGCTCAGCGAAGACTTGCACCTGCAAAAATTTTCAGACATCGCTGTACGTTACTTGCAGGCCAGAGGGTACGAACCCTTTTTGTGCAGTTCGGAACAAGAAGCCCGCGAACTGATGCACAGCCTGCCCGATAAGGGACGCTGGCCTTGTTTGTTTACCGCCAGCGATACCACCGGCGAAAAAGAGTACGAAGAATTTTATACCGGCAACGAAGAAATTGATAATCAGCGATTTCAGAGCCTGGGCATCGTCAAGAATCCGCCGGATTATGATCCGCAGAAGACAGCCCGCTTTGTTCGCGCCGTCCAGGGAATGAAAGCATCCAGGAGCTGGACCAAAGATGAAATTGTAGCGCTGTTTTTTGAGATGATTCCCGGTTTTGCCTACATCGAAAAAGGCAAATACCTCGATTCAAAAATGTAGATATAAAGTAGATAAAAAGTGTATAGCCAAACAGAAAATACCTTATTTGCCGAAACAGTGCAGTTTATCAGGCAGACCTTCGGGCAGTCTGAGGGAACTATACCTCTGCATGCGCCGGTGTTCCGCGGGAACGAAAAAAAATACCTCGGGGAATGCATCGACTCCACCTATGTGTCGAGTGTAGGCAAGTTTGTTGACCGCTTCGAAGAAGCAATGGCCCTCTTTACCGGAGCAGCCAAAGCCGTGGTTTGCGTCAACGGAACCAATGCCCTGCATCTGGCTCTGCAACTGGCCGGGGTGGAACGCGACGAAGAAGTGATCACCCAGCCTCTGACCTTTGTGGCTACCGTCAATGCCATAGCCTATTGCGCTGCCCATCCTGTTTTTGTCGATGTGGACAGCGATACGATGGGCCTTTCGCCGACAGCGCTGAAAAGCTGGCTCGAACAAAACGCCAGTATTGAGACAGCAGAAAAAGCTGAACAAAATAAAGGGAAGGAGCAAGGTCAGGGAAAAGCCCGAAAACCGGGGACATACAACAAAAATACCGGACGACGCATTGCTGCGGTTGTGCCCATGCACACTTTTGGCCATCCCTGCCGCATAGACGAAATAGCTGAAATCTGCAGACAATATCACATAGAACTGATCGAAGACGCTGCCGAAAGCCTGGGCAGTTATTACAAGGGGCAGCATACCGGCACCTTCGGCAAAATAGGAGTACTTAGTTTCAACGGCAACAAAATACTCACTACCGGCGGGGGAGGCATGTTGCTGTTCAGAGACGAAGCCTTGGCCAAAAAAGCCAAACATATCAGCACTCAGGCCAAAGTA
>CAZAUQ010000066.1:0-3552 GCA_964488495.1 uncultured Bacteroidales bacterium | reverse complement strand
TTTTTGGAATACACCAACCGGCAAGGCGTCATGACGCGCCCGGCCTGGGAACTCATGCACCGTCTGCCTATGTTTAACAAGGCCCAATGCGGCGACCTGAGTCGTGCCGAATGGATTGCCGATCGCCTGGTGAATATTTCAAGCAGCGTACTATGAAAAGAATAAACATTCTGTTTTTAGGCGGAGCCAAACGTGTTTCCCTGGCGGAAAGATTTATCCGGGCAGGTAGTAAAAACAACGCGGAGGTCAGGATTTTTTCGTATGAGCTGCAGGAAAAAGTCCCCATTGCCTGCCTTGCCAGGGTTATTGTGGGATTAAAATGGAAGGATAAACAGATTTTAGAGCATTTAGGGCAAGTGATAGCTGAGAACCAGATCGACATTGTGCTGCCCTTTGTAGATCCGGCCATAGAAATTTGTTCCAGGCTGAAGCAGCAAACAGGCAAGTCAGTCTATATCCCTGTCAGCAACGAAGCCCTCTGCCAAACGATGTTCGAGAAAAAACAAGCGGCAGCCTGGTTTTCGGAGCGAGGATTTCCCATACCCGAAACCTATAGTTTGCACAATATAAAATTCCCCGCCATCCTGAAACCCAATACCGGATCGGCCGCCAAAGGACTCATAATAGTTCACGATAAAAGCGAACTCAACAACATAAATCGTCCCGAAGATTATTTAATACAGGAATACGTAGGCGACAATACAGAATACACGGTGGATGCTTTTGTTTCTGAAAAAAGAGAAATTATGGCAGCCGTACCGAGAATCCGCCTTGAAACAGCCGGCGGGGAATCGGTCAGATCGGTCACCATCCGTGAAAATGAGATCATTGAATTGTCGCACAAAATCTTACAAAGCGACGAATTCTACGGGCCGATCACCATTCAGTTTATCCGGGATAACAGAAAACACAAACTCTACGTTATGGAGATTAATCCGAGGCTTGGAGGGGGAGTTGTACTGAGCATAGAGGCGGGCGCCGATATTTGCGAAATGATCATCGGGGAACATCTGGGCCTGCATCTCGAAAAATGCACGAATTGGACAACGGGACTATTAATGACACGCTATTTTAAAGAAGTATTTTATGCAGATAATCATTGACCTGGACGGTACCATTTGTTCAGAAGAAAAAACCTTCAGCCGCAGTCTGGCCAAGCCCAAAAAAGATGCCGTCGAAACCATCAACGCATGGTATGACGAAGGCCACACCATTATCATTTATACCGCCAGAACATGGATGGAATTTGAAATGACCACCGATTGGCTGAATAAAAACAAGGTAAAATATCACCAGCTTTTTATGGGCAAACCGGTAGGAGATGTCTGGATTGACGACAGAGCTCTGGCTTTCGACGGCAATTGGAAAGGTGTCTATCAAAGCCTGAAAAACAAGTCGAAATGAGCCACAAAAGCGTTATTATCATTGCCGAAGCAGGAGTGAATCACAACGGAAGCTTCGAAATGGCCAAACAGCTTGTTGACATAGCAAAAGAGGCCGGGGCGGACTATGTGAAATTCCAGACAGCCGTACCGGAATTGGTCATTTCGTCAAGGGCTCCCAAAGCTGAATACCAGAAAGCCGCCACCGGTGAAGAAGAGAATCAGCTGGAAATGTGCAAAAAAATCCATTTATCGCTGAAAGACTACAAACCGCTCAAAGACTATTGCGACAGTCGGGGCATCAAGTTCCTGTCGACTCCTTTCGATTTGGTGTCCGTTGATTTGCTCGACACCCTGGACATGGATTATTTCAAAATTCCCTCCGGCGAAATCACCAATAAACCCTACCTAAAGGCAGTAGCCTCCAAAAAGAAACCTGTCATTATGAGTACCGGCATGTGCGAAATGGACGAGATTGAGACAGCAGTAAATGTGCTGACTCAAAATGGATTAAACAAAGAAGATATTATACTCCTGCATTGCAATACCGAATATCCCACTCCTTTTGAGGACGTTAATCTACTGGCTATGCTGGATATCAGGAATAAGACGGGGATTGAAACAGGTTATTCCGACCACACCAGGGGTATTGAGGTGCCCATAGCGGCAGTGGCTCTGGGAGCAAGGGTGATTGAAAAACATTTCACGCTCGACCGCAATTTGCCCGGGCCCGACCATAAAGCGTCCCTGGAACCGCAAGAGTTGAAAGCCATGGTAAGCGCCATACGCAATATTGAGAAAGCCCTGTCGGGTTCAGGTATAAAAGAACCCGGAGCCAGCGAAATCAAAAACAAAGACATTGCCCGCAAAAGCATAGTGGCGGCTACGACTATTCGCCGGGGAGAAGTGCTGACGGCACAAAACCTGGGAGTGAAGCGTCCCGGTAACGGCATCAGCCCCATGCGTTGGGACGAAGTGCTGGGACAACGGGCCATTCGCGATTTTGAGCAGGATGAATGTATAGAATTGTAGCAAGTAAAATAAATACGCTATGAGGAAAATTTGCATAGTTACAGGAACCCGGGCCGAATACGGATTGCTCAGCCCACTGATCAGGGCCGTTCACGAGGATCCCGAAATGGAATTGCAGTTGCTGGTGACCGGCATGCATCTCTCGCCCGAATTTGGCAACACCTGGACCCAAATCCGCGACGACGGCTTTCCCATCACTAAAAAAATCGAAATACTGCTCTCGTCCGATACGGCGGTGGGCATCAGCAAATCCAATGCCCTGGCTTTGATCTCCTTTGCCGAAGCCCTGGATGAACTGCGACCCGAAATTATGCTGGTACTGGGCGACCGCACCGAAACTTTTGCCGCCGTGCAGGCAGCACTGATAGCCGGCGTGCCTACAGGACACATCTCCGGAGGAGAGCTCACCATGGGAGCTTACGACGACGCCATCCGCCACGGCATCACCAAAATGAGCCAGCTGCATTTTACCGCAACCGAAGTCTATCGACGCCGGGTCATTCAGCTGGGCGAGCAGCCCGCGACCGTTTTCAACGTCGGCGCCCTGGGTCTGGACAACATCCGCCGCCTGCCCCTGCTCGGCCGCGAAGAGCTGGAGCAGGATCTGGGCTGCAAACTGCGCCGCCGCAACCTGCTCATCACCTTCCATCCCGTCACCCTGGAGCAACAAAGCGCTGCCGGGCAATTCAGGGAATTGCTGGCTGCTCTCGATGAACTGCCGTCCGCCCTCGGCGAACTGCCGTCCGCTGCCGACGACTACCTGCTGATCTTTACCAAGCCCAATTCCGACAAAGACGGCCGCAGCATCATCGCCCTGATGGAAGACTACGTGGCCCGTCACCCCAAAACGTCCATCGCCTTCGATTCGCTGGGCCAGCTCCGCTATTTGTCCACAGTCCGGCAGATGGACGCCGTCGTCGGCAACTCCTCGAGCGGCATCGTCGAAGTGCCGGCCCTGCAGGTACCCACTGTTAACATCGGTGACCGCCAGCGCGGACGCCTTCGCGCCCCCTCCATCTTCGACTGCGCCCCCGTCCGGGCCGACATTGTCCGGGCATTGCAGCAGGCCCTGGCCTACGACCGCAGCCGCCCTGCGGAACATCCCTACGGCGACGGGCATGCCTGCGAAAAGATTTTC
>CAZAUQ010000065.1:5369-8667 GCA_964488495.1 uncultured Bacteroidales bacterium | reverse complement strand
GGATCATTTCGTAGTCGCGTTTGGGCTGGATGAGTTCTTTGAATACATAGCGCAGTATTGAATAATCGGGGTGTGCAATTTCGAGAAATTCCGCTTCGGGTGAAACATAAAATTCCACCGCACCCACAGTAAAGCTTAACTGAAGGATTTGCGAAGTGGCGTCGGTAAAGAATTTCAGGCGTTTACGCTGAGTGTCGTCCAGATTGACGGTGGTCATTCGTATATGGGCGCAAACCTGGCCGTTGTGGTCCTTGATTTGGTTTGTTAAAGCTTTTCCGCCCGAAGTTGGGGAGAATTTATTCACTTGTAGTTGCGCCTTTCCTGGTGTCAGGAAAAACGTTAGCAAGAGTAAACTTATCAATGATCTGTACATCAGTGATTTGATTTAAGGTAAGCGGGCTAAAAAAAGCAGTCATTGAGAAAGTTATCCAAGGCCTAACTTCTTCTCCTGTTTTTAGCTTTTGCCGGACAAATATAGGAAAAACAGATACTTTTACAAAAAGAAAGCAAAAAAAACAGTTAATAGCTTGTAGTCACCAATTCTCTGTTTGCAATTTTCTGCCAAAGAGCCGCAGTTGTTGGCGGGCCACTTGGTAATCGGGCATCATCCGGCTGAGTTTTTTCCAGAAGTGTTTGCTGTGATTGTGTTCCAGGGTGTGGGCCAGTTCGTGCAGCACCACGTAGTCGACGCATAGTTCATCGGCCATTATGAGCCGCCAGCTAAAAGTCAACTGATTTTTTGAGCTGCAAGAGCCCCAACGGGTTTTGGCAGAACCTATACGCAGGCCGGCGGGGCGAAGCTTGTAAAGGCGGGCGTAATGCTCCACTTTGGCTGTGATGTATGCTGCAGCGAGTTCTTTATAGATTTTAATGACCGTAGTCTGGATTTTTTCTTCCGGCACTTTGTTGCTGAGATAAAAGCCTTGTGCATCAAATCCGCTCTGGCGGTTTTCGGAAAGACGCAATGGGTAGGTTTTACCCAGGTAGCGAAGTTCCATGCCCGCTTGCAGGCGAAAGGCCTCGCGCTTTTGGGCGTTTTCACGAAGCAGCTGTTGTTTGGCAAGTATCCAGCCTTGCTTGGCCTGTATAAAGTTTTCCACTTCTTGCAGGCTCATTTTCAGGGGACAGCGCACCAGCAGGCTGCCGTCGGGCTTAAGCTGCAAAGCCAGGGTTTTGCGACGGGAACGGATCAGCGTATAATTCATAAAACAGCCTTGAACGACATATCCAGGCTTTGAACCGAGTGGGTGAGGGCACCAACCGAAATAAAATCTACACCGCATTCGGCATAGGCCCGGATAGTATCGAGGGTGATACCGCCCGAAGATTCGGTTTCGTAACGTCCTGCAATTCGCTCAACGGCCTTGCGGGTGGTGTGGGGATCGAAATTGTCCAGCATAATGCGGTCCACCCCTCCGCATTGAAGTACTTGCTCCAGTTCGTCCATAGAACGGACCTCGATTTCAATTTTCAGGCCCGGCTTTTTATCCTGTAAATACTGTTTGGCGGCTGCTATGGCCCTGGCTATGCCTCCGGCAAAATCTACGTGATTGTCTTTGAGCAGGATCATATCGTAGAGCCCCATACGATGGTTGCTGCCTCCGCCCAGCACCACAGCCTCTTTTTCGAGCAGACGCATGCCGGGAGTGGTTTTGCGTGTGTCGATTACCTTGGTGTGTAAGCCTTGCAGTTGGTCAGCATACAAACGGGTGGTGGTGGCTATGCCGCTCATCCGTTGCATAATATTGAGCATCAGGCGTTCAGTTTGCAAAAGAGAACGAACGCTGCCTGTGGTTTCGAAGACGACATCGCCGGGCTTGACTTTTTGGCCGTCTTGTATAAATACGGTGGTTTGCAGTTGCGGGTCGAAGATTCTGAACACTTCCAATGCAATGCGAATACCGGCAACGATACCTGCTTCCTTGATAAGTAATACCGATTTGCCCCGGGCTGATTCGGGAATACAACTCAAACTGGTGTGATCGCCTTCGCCTATATCTTCGGCAAAGGCATTGCGGATAAAATCGTTTAATGTGGCCATAGTGGTTTATTTCTCCGGAGGAATTTCTTGCAAAAATACAGTCTTTATTCCAAAAAGCCCTGCAAGAGCTTCGCGAATTGCACAAAAATCTCTTTTTTTGCAGAAGCAAATGGCGAACAGCCTCTTCAACTATCTTACGGAAAGAAGCTGAGAACAAAACAGAGAGCATAAATAATTCGTAGAAAATTAAAACAGCTTCTTAGTTGATCAAACACAAACAGCGATGAAGATTATTTTTTTGTTGTCGGGCAAAACCGGCGAAGACTACGCCCGCAAGAGTATCAAATTGTTCGAAGACAGATTAAAGCATTACTTGCCCTTCGAAATCGTATATTTGCCGGAACTCAAAAACGCGGGCAAACTCAGCGAACAAGAGCAAAAACAACGCGAAGCGGCTTTGCTGGAGCCCTGGATAAAACCAGAGAATACTCTGGTCTTGCTTGATGAACGAGGCCGGGAATACACTTCGGCTGCTTTTGCCGGCTATCTGCAAAAAAAGATGAATGCCGGCTTGCGCAATTTGATCTTCGTATGCGGCGGCCCTTATGGTTTTGATGAATCCATCTACAAACAGGTTCCCGAGAGGCTTTCGCTGTCGAAAATGACCTTTTCGCATCAGATGGTGAGGGTGTTTTTTGTAGAGCAACTCTACCGGGCCATGACCATTCTGAGAGGGGAACCTTATCATCACGCTTAAATTTGCTGTCCGACAGCCCTGTCTGAAACTTTACGCCTGCCAAAGCTTCTCTCGAAAAGTAGAAAAAACAAAAAAAATCAGCCGATAGTTTGTACATACAAAAATTAAGTCTACATTTGCCCCCACAAAACAAAATAAGATGTTTGCACTTATAGTATCTGTCCTAGTGATTGTCCTAGTCGTGGTGGCTCCGGGATCGGGAAAGGTATGTTTATAAGTATACATAAAAAATACAGTATAGGCCTTTCCCATAAAACGGAAAGGCTTTTTTTTTGATTTAAAGCAATAACAATGAAACACCCACTACGCAGTGCAGTATGCACAGAAGGCAGAAGAATGGCCGGGGCCAGAGCCCTGTGGCTGGCCAACGGAATGAAAAAAGAACAATTGGGCAAACCGATCATTGCCATTGTCAATTCCTTTACTCAATTTGTGCCCGGGCATGTGCATCTGCACAACATCGGACAGGAAATCAAAGCAGAAATTGAGAAAACCGGCTGTTTTGCAGCAGAATTCAACACCATAGCCATAGACGACGGCATCGCCATGGGGCACGACGG
>CAZAUQ010000065.1:4003-5269 GCA_964488495.1 uncultured Bacteroidales bacterium | reverse complement strand
GTTGTTCGGGAATGTTTACGGCCAACTCCATGAATTGCCTTAACGAAGCATTAGGTTTGGCCTTGCCCGGAAACGGTACTGTACTGGCAACACACCTCAACCGCAAAAAACTCTTCCAACAAGCCGCTCAGCAAATAGTACGCAATGCCTTTGCCTATTATCGTGACGGAGACGAGAGTGTTTTGCCGCGCTCTATAGCTACCAAAGCCGCGTTTATTAACGCCATGTCGCTGGATATTGCCATGGGAGGCTCCACCAATACTATTCTACATTTATTGGCTTTGGCGCAAGAGGCTCAAGTCGATTTTACGATGGACGACATTGATACGCTTTCGCGCAGGATCCCCTGTTTGTGCAAAGTGGCTCCCAGCAGTCATTATCATGTACAGGATGTGAACAGGGCAGGGGGTATCATGTCTATTTTGGGCGAGTTGGATAAAGCGGGTTTGATTGATACTTCGGTTTGCAGGGCAGACGGCAATTCGTTGAAAGCAGCCATCGAAAGATATTCTTTGGGTTCCGGCAAGTGCTGCCCCGAGGCACTGGAGTTGTATAAATCAGCTCCCGGCGGCAAGTTTAATAATAGTCTGGCTTCGCAGCAGGCTGTGTACAAAGAATTAGATTCCGACCGCAGCCTGGGCTGTATTCGCGATGTGGAACATGCCTACACCAAAGACGGAGGTCTGGCCATACTCAAAGGAAATATTGCGCTGGACGGCTGTGTTGTCAAAACAGCCGGTGTGGATGAATCCATCTGGAAATTCAGCGGCAAGGCCAAAGTCTTTCATTCGCAGGAAGCCGCCTGTGACGGCATCCTGGACGGCAGAGTGGAAGCCGGCGATGTGGTGGTGATAGTGTACGAAGGGCCCAAAGGCGGACCCGGTATGCAGGAAATGTTGTACCCCACTTCGTACATTAAATCCAGAGGCTTGGGCAAAAGCTGTGCCCTGATTACCGACGGCCGTTTTTCCGGAGGAACTTCCGGTCTGTCTATCGGGCATATTTCGCCCGAAGCTGCCTCGGGTGGCGCCGTGGGCCTTATTCGCGACAACGATATCATCGACATTGATATTCCCCATCGCAGCATAAATCTTAGAATCAGCGCCGAGGAATTGAATCAGAGACGGCTCGAAGAAGAAAAGAAAGCCGCCGGAGCTTTCAAGCCCCAGCGCGACCGCAAGATATCCAAAGCTCTGAAAGCCTATGCCGGTATGGTCAGTTCGGCCGACAAAGGAGCTGTTCGAATCATTGAGGAGGATTAAAAAA
>CAZAUQ010000065.1:0-3903 GCA_964488495.1 uncultured Bacteroidales bacterium | reverse complement strand
CGCAGGGCCGAAGACATTCCCTGGGCTGTTGCCCGGGCCTTTTATATTGCCCGCGAAGGACGTCCCGGGCCTGTAGTGCTCGATCTTTCCAAAGATGCCCAAAATCAGCTGATGGAATTCAGCTACGAAAAATGTCGCTTCATACGCAGTTATCAGCCCGAACCAAAACTCAGGCCAGACAAAGTCGCGCTGGCTGCCCAACTTATCAATCAGGCAAAAAGACCCTTTGCCGTGATAGGGCAGGGCGTCCTGCTCGGTAGGGCGGAACAAGAATTGTTTAACTTTTTGAACAAAGCCGATATTCCAGCTGCTTCTACTTTGCTGGGACTTGCCGTTATGCCCGTGGATTACAGGCTCAATATGGGCATGGTGGGTATGCACGGCAACGTGGCTCCCAACAAAAAGACCAACGAATGCGATGTGCTTATTGCCATAGGGATGCGCTTTTCCGACCGGGTTACAGGAAAATTGAGCGAATACGCCCCGCAGGCAAAGGTTATTCATTTTGACATAGATCCCTCTGAAATCAACAAAAACGTCAAAGTCGAAGTTGGCGTGTTGGGCAATGTCAAAAAGAGCCTCCCCGCTGTTACGGAACTTCTAAATCCGGCCAGTCACAAGGAATGGATAGATAGTTTCGAAGAGCACAAACGTTGCGAATACCAGGAAGTCGTAAGCAAAGACCTGCATCCGGACAATGGCATACTGACAATGGCCGAAGCGATCAAATGCCTTTCGGACAATACGGGCGAAAACACCATAGTAGTGACCGACGTTGGTCAGAATCAGATTACTTCTGCCCGCTATTTCAGTGCCTTCAATACCCGAAAAATAGTTACATCCGGAGGTCTGGGTACTATGGGTTTCGGCTTGCCGGCAGGCATAGGTGCGGCATTGGGCTCACCCGAATCCAAAACCTTTGTAGTCAGCGGCGATGGGGGTATTCAAATGACTATCCAGGAACTGGGCACCATTATGGAATATAAAATACCGGTCAAAGTAATCATACTGAACAATAATTACCTGGGTATGGTGCGCCAGTGGCAGGAATTATTTTACGAGGAGCGCTATTCATCCACTTCGATACAAAATCCCGATTTTGTGGCTCTGGCGGCAGCTTACGGCATCAAAGGACGCAAAGTGGAACAACGTAAGGATCTCGAAAAAGCTGTCAGAGAGATGATCGACTGCGATTCGGCTTATGTGCTCGAAGTTATGGTCGAAAAGAAAGGCATAGTGTATCCTATGGTACCGGCCGGAAAATGTATCACGGAAATCATGTTAAAGAGTTGACATTATGGAAAATACTTTATATACCGTTACCGTTTATTCAGAAAATCAAGTTGGCTTGCTCAACCAGGTAACCATTGTTTTTACTCGTCGTCAGGTGAACATCGAAAGCCTTACGGTATCGCGTTCGGCCATACCGGGCATACACAAGTTTACCATAACGGCCTATACCGACAAGGAAACTATCCGAAAAATAGTTTTGCAAATCGAAAAGCGCATTGATGTACTTAAAGCTTATTATTATACCGACGAAGACATTATTTTTCAGGAGATTGCGCTTTATAAAGTGCCTACCGAGAGTTTGATTTCCAACAACGAAACCGAAGCTCTGGTTCGAAAATACAATGCACGTATACTCGAAGTGACCAAAGAATACACCGTTATTGAACAAGCCGGACACAAAGCAGAGATTGACGCTTTGTTTGAGGCCTTAAACAAAAACAAGATTCTGCAATTTGTTCGTTCCGGACGGGTAGCCATTACTAGGTCGCCCGTTGAACGGCTGAGTAATTTTCTGGAAGAAATGGAAACTCGCAGAAAAGAAGTAGTTAATGAAAACATTTAATCCCTTATTAATAATTTAAAATTTATGGCAAAAATGAATTTCGGTGGTGTAATCGAGAATGTCATCACCAGGGAAGAATTCCCGTTGAAAAAAGCAAAGGAAACGTTGAAAAATGAAACCATAGCAGTAATTGGTTATGGTGTCCAGGGCCCCGGACAATCAAAGAATCTGCGTGACAATGGCTTTAACGTAATTGTAGGACAACGCAAAGGCGGCGCTACCTGGGACAAGGCAGTGGCCGACGGCTGGGTACCCGGCGAAACTCTGTTCGAAATCGAAGAAGCCTGCCGTCGCGGAACCGTCATTCAGTTTCTGCTATCAGACGCTGCCCAGATAGAAGTATGGCCCAAAATCAAACCTTATCTGACGGCCGGTAAAGCCTTGTATTTTTCCCATGGTTTTGCCATCACCTATAAGGAACGTACCAACATTATTCCTCCCAAGGATGTCGATGTTATTCTGGTGGCTCCCAAAGGTTCGGGCACCTCGTTGCGTAGCATGTTTCTCGAAGGCCGCGGCCTGAATTCTTCTTACGCCATTTTTCAGGATGCCACCGGCAAAGCCTTTGACAGGGTAGTAGCTCTGGGCATCGGAGTAGGATCGGGCTATTTGTTCGAAACCACCTTCCAGCGCGAAGTATATTCCGATCTTACCGGCGAGCGCGGTACCCTGATGGGCGCCATTCAGGGCTTGTTGCTGGCACAGTACGAAGTGCTCAGAGCCAACGGTCATACGCCTTCGGAAGCTTTCAACGAAACGGTCGAAGAATTGACTCAATCGCTGATGCCTTTGTTCGCTCAAAAAGGCATGGACTGGATGTACGCCAATTGTTCCACCACCGCCCAACGCGGTGCCCTCGATTGGATGGGACCTTTCCACGATGCAGTCAAACCGGTCTTCGAAAAACTGTATAAAGAAGTGGCCAACGGCAACGAAGCCCAACGCTCCATTGATTCTAATTCCAAAGCCGATTACAGGGTAAAACTCGAAGAAGAACTCCGCCAGTTGCGCGAAAGCGAAATGTGGCAGACAGGTGCTGTGGTACGTAAATTGCGTCCCGAAAACGCCTGATTAGTAGACAGCTGCTGCACTAAGCTTGCAGTAATACATAAAAAAAGGGTTCCCGTTAATATCGGGAATCCTTTTTTTATGTAAACGGAAATAAATTTCTTTCCAAGCTCTGGCAAATCGTAGTGCTAGACCAATTTAGCCAGGGCTACTTTGATGCGATCTACTGCCTTGACAATGTTTTCGTCGGAAGTGGCGTAGGAGAAACGCAGGCAGTCGGGGGCTCCGAAAGCTACACCACCTACTGCTGCCACATGGGCTTCTTCGAGCAGATACATGGCCAGGTCGGTGGCATTCGTCAGGGTTTTGCCCTTGAAAGATTTACCCAGATAGGCACTGCAATCGGGGAAAACATAGAAGGCTCCTTTGGGTTCACGGACTTTGAAGCCGGGAATTTCGCGCATCAATTTTACGATGAGGTTTTTGCGGCGTTCGAAAGCTGTACGCATTTCGGCCACGCAAGCCTGGTCTCCGGTGTAAGCAGCCCGGGCGGCTTCCTGTGACACAGAGCAGGGCCCGGAAGTATATTGACCCTGCAACTTGTTGCAGGCAGAAGCAATCCACTGAGGGGCGGCAATCCAGCCGATACGCCAGCCGGTCATGGCATAAGCTTTGGATACCCCGTTGATGACAATTACCCGTTCGCGAACAGATTCAAACTGGGCAATGCTTTCGTGTTTACCCACATAAGTTATGTGTTCGTAAATTTCATCAGACAAAATGTACACCTGGGGGTATTTGGCCAATACATCAGCCAGGGCTTTCAATTCTTCTTTACTGTATACGCTGCCGGTAGGGTTGGAGGGAGAGCAAAGAATCAAAGCTTTGGTTTTGGGTGTAATGGCTGCTTCGAGCTGGGCAGCTGTTATTTTAAAATCCTGATCTATGCCGGCCGTTACTATCACATTTTTTCCTTCGGCCAACTTGACCATTTCCACATAACTTACCCAATAGGGAGCCGGAACAATGACTTCGTCACC
>CAZAUQ010000064.1:0-8674 GCA_964488495.1 uncultured Bacteroidales bacterium | reverse complement strand
ATACGGACAGGGTAAGTTCCGCCCAGAGGAACCTGAGCTATGTCCACCGGGAAGCTTTTTCTACGCTGGTAGTTAAAGAGATTCTGACAGTAAGTCATTGGTTTTGTATTCGTATTTGAGCTGCTGCAATTCCCGGTCGGCTTTTACAATTTTGTTTTTGAGTCCGGCTTTATAAGCGACTAGCCTGGCTTGCAATGCCTGGTCTGCTACCGCCAGTATTTCCACGGACAACAGGGCGGCATTCATGGCCCCGTTAATGCCTACGGTGGCTACAGGAATGCCCGGAGGCATCTGTACGATGGCCAGCAAAGCATCCAGGCCTTCAAGTCCGGCTTTAATTGGCACACCAATGACAGGCAGGGTGGTAGAAGCCGCAATAACTCCGGGCAGATGCGCGGCCATGCCTGCCGCAGCAATAATTACTTTGATTCCTCTTTCGGCTGCAGTCTTCGAGAACTTTTCCACGGCCTCGGGGGTGCGGTGGGCCGACAGGGCATGCATTTCAAAAGGAATTTGAAATTCATTCAACAAGTCCGCTGCTTTTTCCATGACAGGCAAATCGGAAGTACTGCCCATAATTATGCTGACTATCGCTTTCATAGGTTTATCCGATCATTTCTTTATATTGTTCATAACTGAGCAGTTCCCCAAGTTCTGAGGGATCAGCCAGGCTGATTTTTATTATCCAGCCCCCGTCGTAAGGTTCTTTATTGATGAGTTCCGGATGATCTTCCAATTCAGCATTGGCTTCGAGCACGGTTCCTCCTGCGGGAAGAAAAAGGTCTGAAACAGCCTTGACGGCCTCGACGCTGCCAAAAACTTCTTCTTTTTGTAAGTTCTCTCCTACAGTCGTGATGTCCACATAGACAATTTCTCCCAATTCAGATTGAGCAAAATCGCTTATTCCCACATAGGCTTCCTGCCCCTCTACACGAATCCATTCGTGATTTCTGGTGAATTTTAATTTGTTAGGATTGTTCATATTATATCGTATTAAGTGATAAAAGACCTTTATTGTACGCGTAATCTGGCTACCGGTATTTTTAATTGCAAACGGTATTTGGAAATGGTGCGCCTGGCGACCAGATAGCCTTTTTCCTGCATGATTTTTTCCAGATCGTCGTCGGTATAGGGCTTGCTTTTGTCTTCGTTGTCGATGATCTCCTGCAAAACATTTTTTACCCTGATGGTAGATACTTCTTCTCCGGTGTCGGTTTGAAGTGATTCTGAAAAGAAATATTTCAAGGGAAAGACACCAAAAGCCGTTTGTACGTATTTACTGCTCGAAACTCTTGATATAGTGGAAATATCGTAAGAGGTGATGTTGGCAATGTCTTTGAGGATCATCGGCCTGATCTTTTTTTCGTTGCCGCTCAGGAAGAACTCCATTTGATAGTCCAGGATGGCCTGCATGGTGCTGAGCAGGGTTTGCTGACGTTGTTTTATAGCTTCGATAAACCAATACGCCGCTTCGACTTTTTGACGGGCAAAAACGGCTGCATTTTTGGTTTCCATGCTTTGTTTGTGTGGATTGGCATTGAAATCATGTAGCAATTTAAGGTAGCGGCTGCTTACGTGAATCTCGGGTAAGTTGCCTTCGTTGAGGCTGAGAACGAGATTGCCGTCAATATTCTCGACGATAAAATCCGGAATGACCTGTTTGCCTGACTCGCCCGATATTCCTTCCCAGGCGTTACCGGGTTTGGGATTGAGTTTGAGAATTTCTCCAACTATTGCGTCGTATTCCTCGCGGCTGATGCCCCATTTGTGGAGGATGCGGTCGTGGTGCCTGTGGGAAAAGTCTTCGAAAAACTGTTCCAGCAGATAAATGGCCTGCTCTGTCAGAGCAGTCTTTGGTTTTCGGTAAAGTTGCAGCAAAAGGCAGTTTTTAAGATTTAAGGCAGCAACACCGGCAGGTTCAAAATCCTGAATCACCCTGAGCATCCTGTTCATTTCGTCCGGGGAGACCTCTTTGAATGCCTGAAAAGAAATCTGATCGGAAACCGTTTCGAGAGGAATGCGCAGATAACCGTCGTCATCGATGTTTCCTATGAGGTATTCACCGATTATTTTTTCGTTTTCGGTGAGGTTCAGCACATTGAGCTGTTGCATCAGAAAATCATGCAAAGACAAGACGCCGGAGCCGAAAAAAGTTTCCTTACGGGCAGGGGTGTTTTTGTCGTATTCCCGGTTCCCGTATGGTTCGTCGTCGTCGTGAGGGAGATAATCATCAAGGTCATTGAAATCGTCCTGCTGTTCTTCTGTTTCCTCTTCGAGGCCCTGTTCTTTTTCGATGCTCTCGGGATCTTCTCCCAGTTCCAGGGCGGGATTTTCGTCCACCTCCCGCAGGATGCGTTCTTCCATTTCCAATTCAGGAACCTCCAGCAGCTTGATTCTTAAAATTTGCTGTGGAGAAAGCTTTTGTTGAAGTTTTAACGAAAGTTCCTGGTGCAACATCTTGTTCCGTCAATAAAAATGTCTGTGCAAAAGTAGCATTTTTCGATTGAATCCCCAGCAACTTAGTTAATAATGAAAACTGCTGCCTCCCACAAATTCTCTTAGTACCGAAGTAGGAGGAATTTCCCAATCAGTAATGGGAATAAAGTAATTCAAGAAGCGTAGCAGGCGTCTCGCTTCGGAGTACTCGACGCAATTCTGAGGGACTTCTCTCAATATGGGCTCTATGTAATTTTTTAATACAGAGAATTCAAAGATTAGTGCCGAATTGAACATGGCATCGGCATTCTCCTGGAAGGGGAAAATCCATTTGTCTTCTCCGGCGCGTACACTTTCCCAGCGGGCAATGGTTTCTTTGGCCGAAGTGCCCCGGTAGCGGGAATCCCGGATAATTCTCCGAATCAGCCTGTTGTCCGTGGTTGGAATCCGGTTGTGTTTATCCAGCGAAATGGCGGTGAGGGCAGAAATATACAATTTAAACTGAGCCTCTGCCGGAACGTTTTTCAATAATTCGGGATTTAGTGCGTGAATGCCTTCCAGGATAAGTATGTTTTGTGGCGTCAACTTGATTTTATTGCCTTTGTATTCTTTGGTTCCCAGGGTAAAATTAAAGCTGGGAATTTCCACTTCCTGCCCTTCGAGTATATTATGCAGATCGCGGTTGAAAAGATCCAGATCCAAGGCATAGAGCGACTCATAATCATATTCTCCCTTTTCGTCTCTGGGTGTCTGACCTCTTTCCAAAAAATAATCATCCATCGAAATGGCTATAGGGCGTATCCCCATGGCAAGCAGCTGTATGGATAAGCGTTTACTGAAAGTGGTTTTTCCCGACGAAGAAGGACCTGAAATCAATACTATCCGAATATTACCCAAGCCTTTGGCGATGGTGTCGGCCAAAAGGGCGATCTTCTTTTCCTGCAATGCCTCGGCTACTTTGATCAGCTCTGTTGCCTTGCCCTGACGGCACATAAGATTCAAATCGCCCACGTAGCGGAGGTCCATTATTTTGTTCCAGCGGACATATTCTCTGAAAACATCCTGCATTTTGGGTTGCGGCACCAAGGGAGCCAGTTCTGTCGGATTATTTCTTATAGGGATTCGCAATAAATAATCGTCCAGGTAGGGAATCAGGTCAAAATTCTTGTTAATGCCCGATGAATAAGCCAAAGCTCCGTAATAATAATCGATGTGTTCCCCCATTTTGCAATAGGTAGTATAAAGGCTGCCAAAAGTAGTCAGTAAATCAACAATGTCCTTGCGGCCTTTTTTTCTAAAGAGTTCAATAACAACTGAGGTTTCCTCTTCTACGGTTTCGATGGGAGTGTTGGATTCTATAAATTCAAGCACCCTTTTTTTGATGGCATCGAGATCTTGTTGTGTGCAGACCCTGTTCAAATTCAGTTCACAATAATAGCCGTTGGAAACGGAATGTTCAATTCTGAAGGAACTGTCGGGGAAAAGTTCATAAACAGCCGAGGAGATCAAAAAAGTCAGGGTACGTACATATACCCGCATACCCGAAGCAGAATTTATCTCAACGAATTCTACTCTTTTGGGATTGTATAATTCATAATTCAGACTTTCGGTTTTGTTATTAACTCTAGCCGCAATAGGCTCTATGTTAAGCTCCTGCGAAAGTTGTTGGTAAACTTCCAGTAAAGTTACTCCCATGGGCATGAGCATACTCTTGTTGTTGTTTACACAAAAAAGACGAGCGGTTTTTGACATAATTGTATTTAAAAAATCAGGTCTAAGGTACAATTAATTTTCTAAAGATTCTGTAATTAAAAAAGTTTCACTTACTTTTGCGGGATAAAAGCAGAATTCATATTTATACAGCTTCCATGGACTATTCTTTTTATGATTTCCTCACGCTGATAGGCTCTTTGGGCCTGTTTCTTTTCGGGATGAAAATGATGAGCGAGGGATTACAAAAAGCAGCAAACAAAAAATTAAAAGAATTCCTTTCGGCCATGACCTCGCACCGTTACGCGGGAGTCTTTATGGGAATGATGGTAACAGCCATTATCCAGTCTTCTTCAGCTACAACGGTGATGGTGGTTAGTTTCGTCAATGCAGGCCTGATAAATCTGGTACAGTCCATAAGCGTTATTATGGGAGCCAATATTGGTACTACTATTACAGCCTGGATCATTTCTGTTTTTGGTTTTAACTTCAATATCAGTATTTTATCGCTTCCTTTAATTGGGATTGGTATCATCCCACTAATGTTTTCCAAGAAAAACAGCTACAAAAACATAGGAGAGTTCATTATTGGTTTTGCCATTTTGTTTATGGGACTGAGTTTTTTGAAAAGCTCAGTGCCTGATTTGCAAAACAATCCTCAAGCACTGGAATTTTTAGCTAAATATACCAATATGGGCTATGGTTCCGTTTTACTGTTTTTATTATTCGGGACTTTGTTAACCATAGTTGTTCAGTCCTCCAGTGCCACTATGGCTATTACCCTGATTATGTGCGCCAAGGGCTGGATCAATTTTGAAATGGGAGCTGCCATGGTGTTGGGAGAAAACATAGGAACAACAGTGACGGCTAACCTTGCGGCTCTTTCGACCAATATTTCCGGCAAACGGGCAGCCCTGGCCCATACCACCTTCAACGTCATCGGTGTAATCTGGGCGTTGATTTTGTTTTTCCCTTTTGTGGGTATGGTTCAAAAAATCATCATTGGCATAAGCGGTGTTGATCCCAAGCAACTGGATGTCTTTACAGCCAGCCTGGATCCTGGTGTGCTCAAATTGATTTCCGACCCAGGAATAAATCTCGACGATCCTCAATTATTAAGTTTACGTGAACAATTAACATCCCTGCAGGCCAGTACTTCTTATGCGCTTTCGTTATTTCATACGATGTTCAATATTATCAACACAACTTTGTTGATTTGGTTTACTGGAGTGATAGCCAAAATTGTCACCAAGATTATTCCCAAGAAAAAAACCGACGAAGAATTTCAATTACGATATATCAGCACCAATCTGCTTTCTGCTTCTGAATTAGCTATTCCCGAAGCAAAAAAAGAAATTGACGATTACATTATCAGAATCCGAAGAATGTTTGATATGGTGCGTGAATTGTACTATGAAAAACAGGAATCCAACTTTGAGAAAACCTATGCCCGCATATTGAAATACGAAAATATCAGCGACAGGGTAGAACTCGAAATAGCCACCTTCCTGAATAATGTGTCTGAAGGCCGCCTGAGCGATGAAAGTAAGCATCAGATCAGGCAAATGATTCGCATGACCTCCGAGATAGAAAGTATAGCGGACAGTTGCCACAACATTGCCAACACCATCAAGAGGCGCAGGGATGCAAATGTGGTCCTGACCGATGAAATGACTGCGCATGTTGAAAGCATGTTTGGCCTGGCGTATAAACATCTGGAAGATATGGCTAATCTGATTATAAAAAACAGTCACGATACTGCCGAATTAGTCAAAATCAGAGATACGGAAATAGAAATCAACAAATACCGTAACCAGTTATATCTGGAAAATGACCTCGATTTAGAGGCCAAAAAGTATACCTATCAGGAAGCCTTGTACTACATTGATATCATACGAGAATGTGAAAAGCTGGGCGATTACGTTGTCAATGTGGTCGAAGCCTACAGCGGAGGATCAAAATTGTTTGCCCAAATCTAAAAAAAGTAATAATCCCAAATTTTGTCCGATCCGGAGTTTTTATCTTATCTTTGCGAACTTTGTTTATAACAGATAGAATTTCAACAACAAATACAAAATTAGAATTATGAAGAAAAATGTAGTGTTAGCCGTCGTTTTTGCCGGCACCATGTGTTTAAGCTTATGTTTCACCGCCTGTGACGGTAAGGGTGGAAGTAAAGCAATGAAAACCAACGTAGACAGCCTTAGTTATGCATATGGTGTAGGCCTGGGAGACAATTTGGCACAAAACCTCAGCTCTTTTCCGGCCGAACTGAATATGGATCTGTTTATGGAAGCCTTCGAGAAAACCATCAAGGGGAAGGTAGAAGATCTCAGCATCCAGCCAGATCAGGCTTACCAGGTATTCCAAAGTTGCCTGGCTGCTTTACAAATTGAATCTGCTCAAAAGAACAAAGAAGAAGCCGGCAAATTCCTGGAAGATAATGCCAAGAAAGAAGGCGTTGTAACTACCGAAAGCGGATTGCAATACGAAGTCCTTTTGGCGGCCGAAGGTCCCAAACCTTTGGCAACAGACAGAGTTAGCGTGCATTACCACGGCACTCTGCTTGACGGCACCGTTTTTGACAGTTCCGTTGATCGCGGCGAACCTGCCCAATTTGCATTGAATGGCGTCATACCCGGATGGACCGAAGGCATTCAATTGATGAGCGTGGGTTCAAAATACAAATTTTATTTGCCCTCTGATTTGGCTTACGGTGACAACGGTGCCGGTGATGTTATTCAGCCGGGTGCCATGTTGATTTTCGAAGTAGAATTGCTCGAAATCCTCAAATAATAAAAGAGAATAAGCTGCTTTATGGTGATTTGCCAGCCATTATTGCCGCCCCGGCAAGCTTGCCGGAGATAAAGCATACCATTTCGGGAGTCGTCTTAAAGTTCGCTTTGAGACGACTTTTTTTCCCCCTGTTCAAAAAAGCGCAATACGGCTTCTTTGTCCAATTTGAGTTGATCCGACAGATCTGCAGTGGATGGAAAGCGCTTTTCGGGCCTCAGGTGTTTTTTGAAATATATAGCGATTTCCTTTTCGTAGATGTCGCCCGAGAAATCCAGGAGATGTACTTCGATACTCCATTGTCTGCCGTTTTGCAAAGTGGGGCGTTGTCCTATGTTCAACATGCCCGGATATAGTTTGTTTTCGACTTCTGCCGTAACTATATAACTGCCGGGCATGGGGATGAGTTTATGAGGATCGGAAGGTATAATATTGGCTGTGGGAAAACCAAGTTTGCGACCCACTCTGTAGCCGCTGCCTACTTTGCCTTTGATGGTGTAATCGTAACCCAGGGCGGTGTTTGCTTTAATTATTTCTCCTTTTAGAAGGGCTTCTCTGATGTAAGAGGAACTTATGGCCCTGGAAGAGTCGGGCAGCAGCACCGGTCCGGCTTTTAAAACTTCAAGACCAAGTAAATCGCCGTAACGGCGATAATCGTCAAAACCTTCTTCGCGGTTTTTACCAAAGTGATGATCATAACCAATCAGCAAACAAGCGACTTTCCATTCTTTATTCAGGACTTCGTTCATAAATTCGAAAGCCGACATCCGGGACATATTTTTGTCGAAATGAACAAGCCGGGTGTTATCGGCGCCACAGGCTTGCAACAGGTTGAGTTTTTCGGAGCAATCGTTCAGTAATTGCGGACAATAATCAGAATGTAGGACCATTCGGGGATGAGGCCAAAAGGCCAGTACCAGCGAGGATAGCTTTCTTTGAGTCGCCACTTGACGGAGTGATGTTATCAATTGTTTATGTCCCAGGTGCACACCGTCGAAAAAGCCTATGGTGGCTGCTGTTTTTCCCGTCGTAGCCGTACTTATCATTTCGGGAAAAAACTTGCTCAAATCCTCCACACTTTCAGGACAAAGAGTCTTCATTCCCAGAGCTTCTGCACTGCGACAATTGGCCGGCCCGTCGTCAATTAGGAGACATTCTTCTGCTTTGAGGCAGCTGTCTTTGAGCACATGTTCAAAAAACGCCGTGTGGGGCTTGGAAAGGCCAATTTCGTAGGACAAATAACATTTCTCGAAACATTGGTTCAAAGGATAGCCTGCTTGTTCAAACTGCTTAAGTTTGCGGATATGTACAGGGTTGGTATTGCTCAATAAGAAGATCCTATACTTTTTGCTCAGGTTATGGACTATGGTCGTATTTTCCAGTGGAATATCTTCAAGAAAAGCAGCCCAGGCCCGGTCTATTTCTTCATCGCCGGCTTTAATGCCGAAGATTCTTCTGATTTCGTTTCGAAAGTTCTCCAGGCTGATGTTACCGTTTTCCAAAAGGCCAAAGGGCCCGGTATGCCCGTATGGTGTGAGATAATCGGCCACTTGGGATGCCCCGAGTGCGGCAAAAGCATCCAGGCAGGCTTGTGGATTGAGCTTGACCAGCACGCCCCCGAAATCAAACAGAATATTTTTTATTCCTTTTAGTTCCATTGGTGACAAAGATAGCGCAAGCGAGAGCAACGGCAAAATTAATTTTGCCGTTGCCGAGCGCCGCTATCTTCTTGGCC
>CAZAUQ010000063.1:3080-8970 GCA_964488495.1 uncultured Bacteroidales bacterium | reverse complement strand
TGGATCCGGTAAAGGCTCCCTGAAATTCCTCTGCATTCTGACGATTGAAGTAACGATCGGTGGGCTCCAAAGTGATATCGTCTATCCAATAGGGACTTTTATTGGGCATCTTGAGCATGGCTTCCGAACGGACATTGTCGGTCCAGTTTGATTCTTTGTCTGTTTCGGCATAAGAAAAGTCGGCCTCGACTCTTAACTTGTCGTTGAATCGGTAGCCGATGTTCAGTGTACTGGAAAAGCGGTTCAAGTTGGTGCCGATGGTAGTGCCGTCTTCGTCGGCATAAGAGAGACTGAAACGGTAGGTGGCTTTTTCGCCTCCGCCGCTCATCGAAAAGTTGTTGTCCGTGGTATAGGCATCTTGTACCACTGCTGCCAGCCAGTCGGTGTTGGTGTTGTATTCGTTGAAATAGCGCCAATCTTTGTTAAAGTTTATTTCCGGCGTATCGTACAGCAGCTCCAGCAGGGCGGCACTAGTCGAGACACCTTTGGCATTGGCCGTATTCCAAATAGCATCTTCTATAAACGCCACATATTCTTTGCCGTTGAGCATAGGAATCGATTCCGGTTCGAATTTGGCCGATAACTTGGAGGATAGAGTGAAACGTGGCTTGCCTTTTGAGCCTGTTTTGGTCGTTATCAGCAACACACCACTGGCTCCGGCCGTACCGTAAATAGCCGTCGAGGCGGCATCTTTCAATACTTCGATGCTTTCGATATCGTACGGCGACAAGTTTAACATGGCAGCGTAGTCTTCGTTGTTGGCAGTAGCAAAATTGAAGGAATCGTCAATGTCGGTGGAATAGGGGACACCGTTGATGACAATCAGAGGGTCTGCACTGGTATTGAGTGTGGCAGTGCCGCGAATACGAATGGAATTCCTGGCTCCCGGATCGCCCCCGGCTAAAATATCAACACCGGCCAGACGGCCTTGTAATGCTTCTTCGACCGAAGTGACCGGAGTATACTCAATAATTTCGCTTAGTTGTATGCGTTCGGTGGCGGCCGTTTGTTCTCTCAGGGTGATACCCATCTCATTTTTTTGTTCCTGTTTGGCTGCGACTACTACTTCGCCCAGTGTTTTGGTGTCTTCTTCAAGTACCACCTCCAGCGAAGATTGTCCGTTGTAGGGAATACTCTGGGTTTTCATCCCGATATAAGAGAAGACTATAGTATAAGGCCCTCCTCCCATTGGAACGCGCAGACTGTATTCACCCTTATTGTTGGAGACTGTTCCTTCCACCATGCGGTTTTGACTGTTGTTGAAGGAAATATTTACACCTATGGCAAGCTCTTTTTTGCCACCAAAGTTTTCGTAGACACGTCCTGTCAGCATCTGTTGAGCTGAGCTTGTGCCAATCAGCAGCAAGCATAAAATCAAAATTGTAACGATCTTTTTCATACAAATCAGAACATGTCGTTTATAAAATGAACACAACCATCTTCAAACACGAAGGGCAGATAGTGATAATCTCCCGACACTTCAATCTCTTTGTCGCTGTCAAGCAGGCGGACAGTAAGTTTGTCCCCTTTGTCTGCAACCACAATTTTTACCGACTGATAGCTGACCCGACTTGTCGTTTCATCATAGATTTCAATGACATTCAAGGATTCCATGCCTTTTGAGGTGTCTTCTTTCCAGCCAAGGTAGGGATAGTTGCTGATGCCCGCCGTGGCAAGTGGAACGAAGTAGTCCTTCAAATACATTTGCAGTACATATTTTGAGCTGTCATCAGCCACCGAACAACAGTCAAAAATATTGCTTCCGGCACTATATGCTGCTGAATCAAAACTCAATCCGGGGATGGCTGAACTTTCAATGGCCCCGAACACGGCAGAGTTGACAGGTATGAGCATTAAATGGTTTTCGCCCTCCTGAACAAAATTAAACCTTGCCCCATCGTACATGCCGGCTATACTCAGTAAGTTAACAAAGCCATAATAGGGGAGCAGGGAGTCAACTTTGTTGTTCTGAATCATTTGCTGAAACGATTTGTAGGTGGTTTCAGAGGGCATACCGACAAACATGGATCCTTCGTAGGCGTAGGATTTTCCGTTGCTCCAGCTGCCGTCTTCTTTGTAGGATTGCAGTTCGCTGAAAGAGACAAAGACCTCCTGGTCAGACTTTAGCTGGGGATAGATGCGTTCGTTGAAACGAAAACTGTTGGTCAATTTCCCATCCACTACATACCAGTAGAAAATGTAGTCGGGTGAAAAAGCTCTGAATACTTGCTGTTTGCCCATAGTTGTGGCGTCGAGTTCCGTGTCGCTGCAGGTGCCGGCCGAAAGATCAACCAGGTGAGCATAGGTTGTGCTGGTTTTAAAATCATTACTTAAGGCTTTACTATTGCGAACCAGGTAATTGTTGCGACTGTCGTAGGTGATGCCCATGGCTTCAACCTGACTGTTGTCGGGCATTAGCGAAAGTAATTGAGTCTCGTCGCTCCAAAGTGTGTTTTGAATATCACCTATGGAAGTGAGCATGATGAGGTAATGACTGAAGTTCTTGTATTGATAGGCCGGGCCGGTAACGGCGGCAAACATGGTGGGAACAGCCAATTCTTCGCAACCATAGAGCAGTCCGTTTTCGCAGAGGATGCGGTACTTTTGGGGAACAGCCTCAAGAGCCACATTGATAACGGCCCCGTAACTGTTTATGATGTCTCCGCGACGAATTTCTTCGGGAAAAGCCAGATTGCCGTCGTAAGAGCTGCTGTTGCTTTTGAGAGCTCCCTGATATACGCAATTGTAGAGTAGTTTCTCGACCGATTCCCGACTGACATCGTCCAGTTTTTCGTAGCCGCCTTTGGCCCAGTAATTGTCAAAGAAATTTTTCAGAGCTGCGTTGGTAGGTGCAAAAATACTGTAGCCGATCGATGACAACTCTGTTAGTTTTGAGTAATCGTTCGTGGGCCATTCGCTGGCAATATTTGGCAGGGGCTCAGAGAACAGGTGTTCGTACAAACGTTCTCCGTTGCCGTATTCCAGGCTCAGTTCCGAGTTGAAGGCGAAACTTTCTTTCTTTTTGTACAGGCTTAGAAACTGACTGAAATTGCTGTCGTTTTTCAATTCAGTATAAATAGTATTCAGGGGTTTAATCACATGGTCGAGGCTATGAATATACCCATTGCTCGTAATCTGATTGCTCTGGGTAACTGCAGCACCTGCTACATTAAAACCGGTATTGTTGGGATTCCATTCCACATCGGGGAAAAAATACCGGTAATTTTCGGCAGCATCAATCCTCTTAGTGTTAAAATACATACTCGAGAACACGGGCAAGAAACGCTCTTGGTGAAAGATGGTAACATCCATCTGGCGTTTGTTGTCGTACTCAATCGTATTGGGATCTTTGCTTTTGGTGCGATGCTTGTAGTACATGCCTGCGTTAATTTTCTTCTCTTCGTCCGTAACGTCGTCGCCTTCTTCGGGACGAAAGTTTATAAGCTTATCTGCACTGTAGGCATAATACATTAAATGGAAACCTATGAGTTTCTCCAAGCTGGAAGAATCCATTTCTTCCAGACTGTTCAGTCCCTGTTCTGCCAAATACAGGTTAAAGGCCGAATCGTTCGGTGCCATTACTGTTACTATGCTTTTGCCGTCTACCATATCGTGAAAACCTGCCCTGTCTATTCCTTTCAGAAATAGGGTATAATTGCCATCCATTTCGAGGACTTCGTAGCAGTTTCCTTTGATCCAGTCAGGACGAGCATAATATTCCGACATGTGGTCATTGCAGCTGCTCATGACCGCAGCGATGAATACCGCTAACAGCCATATGCTTCTTTTTCTGTGGAATGCCCTGATTTTCATGGTTTAATAAGTATGTTTTTGGGGGTTCTGGTGTAGATTATCGAATGAACATTTTTTCTCCCTGACGTATATACAATCCTCTGGTGCTTGGTGACTCGATCAGTTGGCCGTTCAGGTTATACCAGGCCTTGTTGTTGTCTTTTACTTGTTTGGCGACCAAAGGAGGATTTAAAGCCGCAGGCAAATCGTTTTGACCGGAACCGGTAATGAATTCATAGTCCGAAAGTTCCTGGTGCACGATTTCTTCGACTAAACTGTTGAGGTAATTCTCCAGGTTGGTATAGCCGTTTTCGGCAATGGCATTGCGATCGAGCGGATACTTGGGATTTAATCCTTGGGCTTCTTCCCATGCATCGGGCATGCCATCCTGGTCTGTGTCTTTGGGATTCTCTGTGCTGTTCAAAACGGGCCAGGCACTCCAGTCGCTGCCTGCATCGGCCGGTTTAAGATCGTTCTGGCTGTCGATGATGCCGCCCACAGCAGTGTAGCTGCCTTTGAAATTGGCAATGCCCTGTCGGGTTTCGCTAATAATGCGTTGATCAATTTTATCCCGCTGCAATGAACAACCCGCAGTACCCAATACTTTTTCGAAAGCGACCTGAGCGGTATGAGTGGTAACCAGGCCCGGATTGTTGGGTGTACTTAGTTTCATCGCCGCTTTTTCGTCGTTGCTGATAGTTGCTGAAATATTATTGTATACTCCGTAATTCCAGTTATTCTGACATGTATTGCGTTCGTAGCTGTTGGTGGGCGTTTTATAAGTATCGCTCAGGGAAGAACACCAATTGCCGGCGATGTAGTATTTCCCCCATTTTGGCCGGGCATCATCGGTGGTGTTAGGCCCGATGCCTATAATCATGCTTCGGCGGTTGTGATTTGTTTTGGTGGAGGGTCCGGGTTTGTAATAGCAATTAACGATGTTGGCGTTCATGCCTTCTGCTCCGTAACATCCCACTACCATGCCGTAATTGTAAATAACATTGTTACGAAGATCTACATTGTCGCGACCGTCCGTATTGTCTGCTGCTCCCAGTCTGGGTGTGCGGCTGCTGTGATGGGCAAGCAGGTTGTGATGAAACGAAGTGTTGGCTCCTCCCCAGATGCCTCCGTAGCCGTGATCGCCTTTTTCGTGATTGGAATGACGCAAGCTTTCGCTGATAATACACCATTGCAGCGTGAGATTCTCGTCTCCGTAAAAAGAAACACATTCATCTACACTCCAGGAACAGGAGCAGTGGTCTATCATGATGTTTTTGATACCTCTTCCCCCCAATGCATCGTCTTCGGTGTTGGGATCGAGGTCGCCCATGCGGAAACGAAGAAAACGGATTATAATATTGCTCGAATTGATGTGGACAGGAAAGCCGGCTATACAAATGCCGTCACCGGGAGCCGTTTGTCCGGCAATTGTCAGGTTGCCGGCATTAATATTGAGGGCATCTTTCAGAAAAATGGTGCCGGACACATCAAAAACAATGGTTCGTTTGTCTGTTTTGTTTAGAAAATAACGCAAAGAGCCGAATTTGGGACTCACAGCATCGTCTTCCAGGTTGGTGACATGGTATACGGTGCCTCCCCGTCCACCGGTGGTAAAACGTCCATGGCCTTCAGCGCCGGGAAAAGCAGGTATAGTGTCGGCTAAAAGTGAGAAGTTTGATGCGTAGGAGCATAGGCAAATAATCAACAGAAAATATCTATTCATGCGTATTAATTTAATGCTGCAAAAATACCCTGCTTATGACGCTGCGGGGTGTACTTTTTTGCGGAATAGGAGGATATTTTTCTGATTTTAAAAAGTACACCTATCTCAACAAATAGTCCACTATGAGAAGAATCTGATACTATACTTTTGACGGCAGAAAGTTATTATTTAACTGTTAAACCTATTAAACTAATCGACTATGAAAAAAATTACTCTCTTGTTTTGTTCATTGCTGTTTGCTTTTGCAGCTTCAGCCAATGTGATTGTCGTTGACAGTGTGGCTCATTATGCTGCCAAATACGGGGCAACGGCCGACGGCGACACCCTGTTGTTGTACAGCGGTACCTATGCCAATCAAAATTTCCCTGTTGGCAA
>CAZAUQ010000063.1:0-2980 GCA_964488495.1 uncultured Bacteroidales bacterium | reverse complement strand
ACTCTTTATCAGGGTTGTCGCGATAACGGCCGTTTTTTCTGCCAGGTAACCAATAAATTCGACGGTGAAGAATCGAAACTGGTTTTTACCGATAATATCATCATATGCCCCGATGGCAAGGTAGGTGGTAAATTATTCTCCATTTCTGCAGGTTATTGGGATGTCACCATTAAGAATAATTTGATTCACGGATGGGAAATTCCTTCTCTGGCAGCAGAACTTGGAGATACTCTTATAGAAAACAACTATTCTTTGGCCGATCTGGAACTTCCTTCTGCCGCCGCTTTGTTTGCTGATCCGGCAAACGGCAATTTCTCTTTATATAAAGGTGCAACTCCGGTCGAAACCTTATCAACCACAGGTGGTGTACTGGGAGCTCAGAAATGGCTGAAAGATGTCGGCACGCTTTATAATCTTACACATGGCCTGGCTGCAGGTGTTGATTCTCTGGCCGGTACTATTAGCGGACCTACAGGAAAAATTCCCGAAGGCGAAAACGTAACTTTGGTGGCTTCCAAAAATTATGGTTTCAAATTTGTGAAATGGGTAGATGAAAACAATACAACCCTGAGCGAAGAAGCCAGCTTTACTTTTGAGATGACCGGCGATAAATTTGTGTATGCCGTATTTGAAGCTATTCCAATGTTTAAACTAAGCATCACTTGCGTGGGCGGAGGTGCCTATGTGGTCTCGGAAGCAGGTAAAGACGGTGCCTATGAATTTTATGAAGAAGGTACCGAATTGGTTATCACTTCAAAGACCAATTTGATCACCGAATTTGTAATGGGATATACAGCCGATCAGTCGGAACAATTTTATGCACCTGAATTCCCCATTGTTATGAGCAAAGATTACACTATTACGCTGGAATTTGCTCAGAAGGATTTCATTTGCGGCTGGGATTTTGACACACAACGAAGTACTGTTGCCCAACAACGTCCGGCTGACTTTCTGAGCCCTAATTATCAGGATACAGCTTATGTTCCCACGCTGGATCTGTATTATACTATGTATCCCGATGCTCCCTGGACTAGTAGCTGGTGGAATCGTACCGATACCTATACCGCTGCAGTAACCTGGTTACGTCTGACCGCTTCCGGTGATGGTACCGAATATAAAACTGGTACTGGTGCAATGGATTCAACTAAATATTTTCAAGACGAAGGTTTTTATTGGCAAACGGCTGTTTGTACCAGGGGCTACAAAAGCGACATTAATTATTGCTTCTCGATAAAACGTTCTTATATGGGACATTACGAATATTTTGTTCAATATTCGTACGATAACTCTTCGTGGGAGAGCGCCGATACCATTAGTGTTACAGGTGGATGGCAGGATTTCCAGGTAATGCTTCCCAATACGGCAGCCAAGGAGCTCATCTATATCCGTTTGATCCCCGATGTTACCAGTGGTTACCCGGCAAATAATATATTTGATGTCTACGGTGTGTATGTGGCTAATATCTTCCTTCTGGCCGATTACGATCCAAATGCTGTAGTAGCTCCGGTCAGAGAAAACGAAGATGAAGTTATTTACGACCTGATGGGACGTCGCCTCAAAAGTGCAGATCGTCCGGGTATCTATATTATCAACGGGAAGAAGTATCTGGTTAAATAATTAATTGCCTATTACTAATTCAAAAGGGGGATGGTGGATAGCTCCATCCCCCTTTTTATAAAAAAGTCACCGCTGTCAAAGAATGAGAACTTTTTTGTTTGTTGAACCGAAAACGGAAGTTACTAATGTTGAAAATAAAAATAAATCGGGTGATAAAAACTGTTTTAACTGAGTGTCTTGTATTGGTACTGTTGGTCTTGTCGTCAGCAGGTCATTTATATGCGGCCGGTGATGTTTTTCCAAAGATTCCGGTGGACGGACAGACAAATGTCCCTGTGAATGCGCAAATAATACTTCAAAGTGCTAATGGAATGGTTCAGGGTGCAGACAGTTGTTTCCTGAACGGAGAATACATTGCTCCATCCAGTATGGCGGGTGGAATGGCTATTTTCAAACCCGGGCAACTTCAATTTGCCCGTACTTATACTATGGTTGTCCGCGATGGTGCTTTTTTGTCAAAAACCGACAAAACGCCACTAACAGGCGGGACTTATTCTTTTACCACCTGCAGCCCCAAAGCAAAAGTATTTGATGTTGTTGTGGCGCAAGACGGATCCGGAGATTACACCAGTATCCGTCAGGCAATAAAAGAAGCTCCGACCAACCGTGCCGAGCCTTGGTTGATTTTTGTCAGAAACGGGGTTTATGAAGAGTTGGTGCGTACTTCAACAATTCAGCCGAATATTTGCCTGGTAGGAGAAAATAAGGAGAAAACAATACTTAAGTTTTCCATCACCTCTAACGGAGGCCACGAACGCGATAATGCCAGATTTCCCGAAGCGGAAGGCCAGGGTCCGGTCCTGGTTGCCAATTCTACCGACTTTTATCTGCACAATATTACCGTAATCAATGCCTGGGGTTACAATAATCAAGCCGGCCCCCAGGCGCTGGCTTTAGGAAGTTACGCCGATCGTTTTACCATGTTCAATGCCGGCTTAATAAGTTATCAGGATACCTGGCAAACGGGTAGTGATGAACATCGTCATTATGCTCGTCGCAGCTATATCGAAGGAGCTGTTGATTTTATTTATGCTTCGGGAAATTGTGTTTTCGACAGCTGTACTATTGCTCTTTGTCGTAATGGTTCGGTTGTTGTTGCTCCTTCCCATGGTGCTGGAGTGAAATACGGTTATGTTTTCCGTAATTGCGACATGGTTTCGAGCAAACCCGGCACAGCCCGTACTAACAATTCTTTGGGCCGTCCCTGGCACAACAAGCCGCGAACTTCTTATATCAACACCACTCTGTCAAGAGATATCAGCCTTTCAGCGGCCGGTTGGACCGACCACATGGGAGGCTTGCCCGTTGTTTTTGCAGAATACAATACCATGGATTATCTGGGAAATCCTGTAAGCCTGGCTTC
>CAZAUQ010000062.1:4234-9292 GCA_964488495.1 uncultured Bacteroidales bacterium | reverse complement strand
ACACCACCGATCCCGAGCTCATCGATGAACGTTTCGGGCATTTGGTCGATCTGGTCATAGATGGTGGCCCAGGTGGTCTCGTCCAGTCTACAGTGGTCGATTGCACGGGCGAAGAACCGGTGGTAGTTCGCCAGGGGCTGGGGCAGCTCAACTAACGCTCTGATAAAATTGGATATTGTTTGTAAAACTTCAGTAAGCTGATGCTTTCGGTTCGCAGTTTGCTGCGAATATCCTTTTTCAGATCCTCAGATATCAGTTCGCCCAGGCCGTTGAGTATTCCTTTGTCGCTCATACCTTCGAGAAAGCTGATACATTGCTGCAAATATTCTTCCAGAGTCCTCTGCATGCGTGTTTCAACAATACCTTTGTTCAGGGCTGTTTTTTGGTTCATAAACCACCAACAATCGAAGATATCCCTGTTCGCAATAGTATTTCGGCCTTGTGTTTGTTGATATCAAGCATTTTTTAAAATTTTTCCGGCTCTTTTTTCCAAAGCTGCAGATTGATAAGCAGGAAGGATACGAGCTATTAGTTGTTGGTCAAGAGATTGAATGTTGTCAAAATAAAAATCCTTGTTCAGGTAGAGCATATCGAGAAAAGCCCTTTCGGGACTTGCCATGTTACAATTGTCTTGGCCCAGGATGATTCCTGTAGTATCCATGATGGTCTGTTCTCTGATTCTGCGATAAATGTAGGTGTAATCTTCTATCTCGAGCTTGCGTGAGAGATAGCTTACGCAGGTAATGCGGGTGTCGTATTGAAAAATGATGCCTGTCTGTTGTAAAATAAATTCCAGCGATATATATGATGGGGTGTATAGCCTGTTGGCCAATTCCAGGCGGTTGAACCCCGGTTTGACATAAATGCCTTTTCTAGGATTAATAAGCCTCTTAGTTTTGACGTAATAACCCAGACGGTCGCTCAGGTAGTGGTGTTTTTCCCCGGGAAAAAGCATGGCAATATCCGACAATCTGAACACTGTCCGCTTATCCTGAAATATTTTTAATATAAAGTCCATTTTTTATTTTGACAACTGTATGTAGGAATTATTTCCGTATTCAGTTCACAAACATAGTAAAAAATAATAATATAGACTATTATATGGAATAATTTGAAATTGAGGTCCATACTTATTTTAGAATCTCGGGCTAAAAATGTAATTTCGCAACTAATTCTTTTCATTATCATGGACATTCAACTCGAAGCTGTACTTTTTGTCCTGGCGATTTTGTTTTTCCTCAGTATTTTGGCGGGAAAGGCCAGTTCGCGTTTCGGGGTGCCGGCTCTGCTGCTTTTCTTGCTGGTGGGTATGTTTTCGGGCAGCGACGGACTGGGTATTGAGTTCGAAAATATAGTATTTGCCAAGCATATCGGCACTATTGCCCTCTGTATCATTTTGTTTTCCGGCGGACTCGATACCAACATTACCCAAATCCGGCCGGTTCTGGCCCAAGGAGTTATTCTGGCCACACTGGGTGTCTTTTTGACCGCCATTATTACCGGAGTTCTCATTTGGTGGGTATTGGGCATGACCGTGAAATCGGCGGGCATCGGCTTAGTCACTTCCCTGCTGCTGGCATCGACTATGGCTTCGACCGATTCGGCTTCGGTGTTTTCCATTTTGCGTTCCAAAGGCTTGTCTCTAAAGAACAACCTTCGTCCACTACTGGAGCTCGAGAGCGGCAGTAACGACCCTATGGCTTACGTGCTGGTGATTTCGCTTATCGAAATAATTCGTATGGGAGCTGCCCCAGATTACTGGCAGGTGGGAGGAACTTTGTTATTGCAATTGGGCATAGGCGCCGCAGCGGGATTTGTTCTTGGAAAACTGGCAGTCCTGATCATCAATCACATCAAGATCGATAACGATTCGCTGTACCCCATTCTGGTGCTGGCTTTTTGCCTCTTTATCTTCTCGGCCTGCTATTTCATACAGGGCAACGGCTTTTTGGCCGTGTACATCGGCGGGCTGGTGGTCGGCAATTCCAAATTTGTACACAAGCGCACATCGCTCAAATTTTTTGACGGTCTGGCCTGGCTCTTTCAGCTCATCATGTTCCTGACCCTGGGTTTACTGGTGAATCCCCACGAACTGGTTCCCATCATTGTTCCGGGGCTTATCATCAGCTTTCTGATGATTTTTGTATCGCGCCCCTTATCGGTGTTTATCAGCCTGCTGCCCTTCCGTAAAATGCCGGTCAGAGACAAAGCCTACGTCTCCTGGGTAGGGCTTAGAGGAGCCGTTCCGATTATTTTTGCCATTTTCCCCTTAGTCGAAAATGTGCCTCATGCCAGACTGATCTTCAATATTGTATTTTTCTGTACTTTGGTTTCGTTACTGGTGCAGGGGACTTCGTTGCCTTTGGTGGCCCGTTGGCTCAAGCTGGCTGCTAAACCTCCCCATAATGCCAGGCTGGTCGATTTTGACGTGGATTTCTCGAACGACATCAAGTCTTTTATGACCGAAATCGAAGTCACCGGAGAAATGCTCGAAAACGGCAATAAGATGTATCACCTGAATTTGCCCGAAAACACCCTGGTTGTTTTGATCAAGCGCGATGAATTGTATTTTGTGCCTACGGGTAAAACTGTGCTGAAAGAGAGGGACAAGATGCTGGTGATTACCGACAATAAAGACGATCTGGTCGATAAGTATTTGCTGGCGCGGGGCTCAAAACGATAAATCAGTACTGCTGTTATCGGGTTATTATATTTTAAATACAAATTTATGGCGAGGGAGAAAAACACAAAAGAGAAAAGACAGGGAGCCTTTTTTTTTGTTTTTGTATTAATACTTATTACAGGTTGTTCCAGATATGAGGCAGAAGATCGGCGTGTTTTTGATTCTTATTATCCTAAGTTTCAATCATACAGCTATGCCGAATACGATTCTTTGCTCAATTATTATTATTGCCTGGACAGTCTTACAAGGGATTATTCCTCTGATTTGATGCAGTATTTAAAAAAAATGACCGAAAGCAGGCTAAGTTACAGAGCCGGAGATTATGCAAAATCAAATCAATTTATTGATGAAGCAATTATCAGCCTCAAGAGTCAATCTACCGTCGATTCCCTGAATGCTTTATGCTTCTTGTGCAAAGGAATCAATTTTATGATGCTGGCCGAATACGACTCCGCCTTCCATTATTTTCATCAGGCAGTAAAACAGTACGAAACGCTCAAGCATTCAGTCCGCCTCTGCACCGTCTACGGAAATATGGCCAAAGCCTCTTATAATAAAGGCGATTTTGACAAAACAGCGGCCTACATTAACCAAGCCGGCCGAGATTCCACCTACCTGCCTTTGTTGTTGAGCATGGCCCATCTAAAAGCCAACTTATACGGCAGGAGAGGGCTTTTGGACAGTGCCCTTATTATCGACAGAGAAATGATACGTCGTTACGGTAACGAAGAGTACAAGCTGTCCTTAAGTTCGTTCTACAACAACATGGCCGTCTGTTATTTAGAAAAAAACCAAACCGACAGTGCTATTTTTTATTTTCATAAATCTTATCAAACAGATTCTATTTGTGGTTTCCAAGTAAATATGGCCGTAAATCTGGTACTGCTTGCCAATATTTATTACCAAACAGGACATTCCCGTCAAGCCGACTATTATTATCAAAAAGCAATCGACATTTTTTCCCGCGAAAACAGCCCCGACAAAAAAGCCCTTGTTTTCAATACACTTGCTGCCAATGCCGCCAACGAGAACAATTATCAGTTAGCACTGCAATGGAAAGATTCTATAATCCACATTCAGCAAAAAATAAATAATATAGATATCAACCGAACTATTGAGCGGCTCAACATAGAATACGAGTCGGATAAAAAAATGCGGCAAATAGCCGGGCAACAACGACAGCTATCCATTCAGCGGATTATTATAGCTCTGATAGTTGCGATAATGTTGTTGATGATAGCCCTGTTTTTGTTTTATGTCCAGATAAAGAAAAAAGCTGCAGCACTGAGAATCGTCGAACAAGACAAAATTGTGATGTCGATGCTTATAGGAATGGAAAAAAACGAGCGTTCGCGAATTGCGCGCGAATTGCACGACAGCGTAAATCAGAAACTGGCCGTGATTCAAATGTATATTTCGTCTTTAAAAAGCGGAGACAGCGATCAGGTAAAAGAAATATCCGGGCTCGTAAAAGAGGCCTCCCTCGAAATACGTACGATTTCGCACAACATGGCACCGAAAGATTTAAATAAAGGATTGGTCCCGGCTCTTGAAAATTTTTGCGATCAATGCAATTTTATGCAAAAACCTGCACAATTCAATCTTAAAGTGAAAAATGCAGAACTGGCTTTGGATCAGGACGAAAACAGTAATTTTGTTCTGTATCGTATCGTGCAGGAAATCAGTAATAACGCTATGAAGTATGCCGAGGCCGAAAACATTAACATTTTATTGGAATATACTCCGCACCAAGTTATACTCAACATTGAAGACGATGGCCGGGGTTTTGATACAGCCATACTTGAAGAAACAAAAGGCATGGGATTGAAAAATATTTTTGACAGGGTTAAGCAACTCAAGGGCAAGGTGGAACTTTTGTCGGATCTCAACAAAGGAACCACATTCAACATAATCATTCCCAGGCAATGACAGAACAAAAAGCAAGAATTTTCATTGTTGACGACCACCCACTTGTGGTCAGCGGCATAGAAAGCATGCTTTCTGATAGCCCTGATACGGTAATTTCCGGAAAGGCAGGCAACGGAGAGGAAGCATGGTCAAAAATCACCCTGCTGCAAGGAGAAATTGATATTCTTATTGCCGACATCGAAATGAACGGCCTGGACGGTCTGGAGCTTTGTCGTAAAGTAAAAGAGCAATTCGAAGGCATAAAAGTGGTTTTTCTATCCATGCACGATGAGGCCTATTATGTAAAAAAAGCCCTCGAATACGAAGCAGACGGATATATGCTAAAGATCTGCGGCAAAGAAGAATTCCGGAAAGGGATTAAAGCACTCATAGAAAAAGGCAGTTATTTCGCCTGTGAAATTCTGCCCCTCGTAAAAAAGATGTCGTCGGAACAAAACCAACAAAAC
>CAZAUQ010000062.1:0-4134 GCA_964488495.1 uncultured Bacteroidales bacterium | reverse complement strand
AACAAAACTGTTGTTGAAATTCCCAAAGAGTTCAAAAAAGCAAAATTAGCTCAAGTAGAATTAACCCGAGATAATCAGTTAAACGTAGTGCTGTCCAAAAAAGAGGTCGAACTGTATCAGTTTACATTCGATCAAAACTTGAACACCATCAACTCGCAACCAACAACGGCAAGCCCGGCAGAAAAAAATTCCAATTCGACCAAGGTCAGCGTTGGTCAGAAAGACGGAATTGTCCGCTTTGTAAGGGTGGTACCTTCCTCGTTTTGGGGACAAATGGAACTCGAAAAAGGGTATATCCAAAAAAATTACATCGACGGTAGGTATATTGGCGAAGAATTTGTTGCCGAAAAAACAATCAAGGGCATTTTGACGCCTGATGAAAGAAAAATAATTCCCATTTCTGAAATGCACGTAGGTATTGACGGTCAATCCCAAAGTACCCGAACTTTAGGTCTGGACAAAAACATGGGTTTTCTTTCTGCCGGCGATTTAATAGCCCTGGGCGGCGTTTTTCCCAAACTGGTTACCAAGGGGAGATTGGGAGTGGGCAGTGTGGATACTTACATAGACTACTGCGTTGTAAAAGCCGACGCCAATAAACTGGCTGTAGAAAAAGTCACCCTCATACCTTTTACTTATGTTCAACAAACGGAAATATGTACAGAAGTGGCAAACAATAGACTGATGCTGATTTCCAAAGATGTTCCCACCCCATCCAAAGGTTCAGAAGAATTCTACAATAAAGGATCCAATACCAGAACCATCACTATTATCAATAAACATGGCAGCGTCGATAAACAAATTTGTTTCGATGGTATGCCCGATATGTTAATTCTGGGAGCCGAGATATTGGAAAACGGACTTATCTATGTATTGGCACGAGTGGGAAAGAAAAAAGACCAGGGAATACTGCTTGTAAAGATCGAAGACGACAAGCCCGTCTATTCCCAAAAGACATTGGCTTCGGCCCTGGAAACGATAGCGGTAAAACCGGGCAGCGAGAAGAGAACCGCCCTTTTTGACCACACATTGGAGTATTTACACAAAAAAAATAATACCTACCGGGGGCTGCTTGAGCTTGCGAACGGCCACGTGCTGGCAGTCTTTCAGAAACTCGGATTACCTGCCTGTATGTATTATCTGCAATTTGATCGTGCCGGCAATCTGATAAAACAATATACCCACGGTGTGCTGGAAGATTATACGGCTTCGGCCGACAAAAAAAACCAAAGACCCATTGATATGTTTATCAGGCAAAACACCAACAGCCAAGTCTTTCCGGTATTGATAGAAAAAACCAAAGACGGTAACTATTTCCGCATAGGCAAAATAGACGCAAACGCCTGTACTATAAGCGATTTTACATCGTATGGCCGAAAATCGAAAGAAGATAAAAACGAGTATTACCTGGACAAAAGAATTCCCGGCATCGATACACCCAATGGCACCTATGTTATAATAAGCCGGACCGGTGACAATAAGTTCCTGGCTGTAGAAGAAATAGACTTTAAGTAAAAAAGGAATACCTTATAGTAAAACCATACAAGAATGAAAAAAACAATCCTACTCTTCGCCTGGCTTCTAATCAGCCATTTAGTTTATTCGCAAAGAAGCCAGTCCTACAAAATTGTAGAAGACAATCCCGAAAATTACAAAAGAACTTCTTTGGTGATAGATGTGACGGATGTGGAAATGTGCAGAGGTGTCGCTTTGGGCTACGGTCTTAGCCTTCAAACCCATATTGCCGATTTTGTGCCTGTGATCAGCTACCGTAAAGCCTATGTGGACGGCAATGCCTATGGAGATACCCGCGACATTGAGCCGGGGGCGGGCATGACCAAATTTTCTTCTTTGGAATTGGGAACAACCTGGTTTTTTGCAAAGACACGAAAGACACGCACCGTACAATTAAACCTGAGCGGCTCAAAAATGGGAAACTACACTTATGTGACTTATATAAATATTCCTAACGTCAGCGAAAATACCTACCACGGGCTGGACCTTGGTTTTATGACACAAAACAGAGGTCTTTCGCTGGAGGTGGAGTTGGACGATCCCCCCAGTAACATCTGGCAATACGAAAGAGTCTCCGACGCTTTTACTGCACCGGTTTCGGGATTTCAGAGAGGTGTTGTATTCCCGGAGGGCTTCTATTCGTCGCCAAGAACCAACTACCGGTTGAACACCTTTTATGTGGGTTACAGGCAGAGAATTACCCAACATCTCGAGGTCTTGCTCGACGGTGCGTACAGTGCGGCAACCAAAGATGTTTATTTAGATTGGTACGCCCATTTGCTGATATCTCCCTCTTCGAAATTGAAAAGCCTGGAAGACACCGATGGGGTGGCATGGAATCTTGTGCCCGTCTCCTCGGCGAAAACTTTTGACAATCTCGGTTTTCGTGTTGGCTGCAAAGTAATATTCGCCAGCATTATGGATGTTCATACAGAATTGGGCTACATGACAGGATTCAAAGCCAACGAGAGTGCATTGGGCGGATTATGCTGGAATGTAGGATTCGGCGTTTTTATTGGCTCAAGATTTGGATTTCTTAAAAAGTAAGATAAAAACAGTATGAAAAAAACAGTAGTTGCAATCGCATTGATGCTAAGCACCATGCTTGCTTTTGGACAAAATACAGCGTATATCGACAAGTCTCTCCGCAGCGAATCATTCATTAATAAACTAATTGCAGACTCTATGCATACAAGCATATCAATGAAGATCATAATGAATGGAACGGTGGTACAGGAACAATCAGAAAGGGGTATAACCTACTATGAAACAGAAGCCACTTACGGTAACGAAATAAAATCGTGGTCTTATTCCAAAGCACAAAACAGCGATATCTATGTAAAAGACGATTCAGTTTTGACAGCCTACGACAAGGAGGGCAGAAAAACACAACAAACAAGGTATTGTCGTGACCAGGAAACAAACTCCTGGGTGTTGCAAGCAGAAGAATACTACAGTTATAGTGGCGATACACTGATAACCTCTTCTGCCGAAGGCCTTGAAGAAAAGGAAATCAGTTATTACAGAAACGGATTACGGGATTCTACTATAAAGTATGAATTGGACAATGGTGTTTGGGAGAAATTCTCAAGCAAAAAATATACATACAATGCAGAGAATAATCCAATCCTTATTGTGGACTATGTGTACGATAAAACAAGCCAATCATTTAAGGCTTCGATGAAATCGGATTATTTTTATGGTGTTGACAAAGATCAGAAAAATTATTGCAACTTCAGGTTTTTGTTTTGGGACGGCAACATATGGACAGATACAATTAATAATCCGGGTTACCAACTCGTCCAAAGTATGGAAGCAACCACTTATTACAAGATTAAGCAAGTTCAGCAGGTCGTTTTTAACGAAGTCAAAACCTTGGAAAGTAACAACACCGTAATTAGTCTCAATCCTGTAACGAAAGAAATTTATATTTATTCGGATGCCACAACAGAGAATGCTCTTTCAATTTATAATCTGAACGGAAACAAAATGCTTTTTCGGCAGGTAGAAGCTAATGAATCTATTTCTGTATCGGCACTTCCGGAAGGGATTTATCTGATAATCTTAAACAATCAACACGGCACAACCAAGGAGAAATTTAGTATTAAATAAGCCGCTTTCAGATCCCCGATAATACAGGTAATAAAACGAGGCTGTCATTTGATGACAGCCTCGTTGCGTTTATGGAAGGCCTCAGACCGGAAGGGCTTAAGAGCGGTTCGCGGTTTGGGGCCTCTTTGGTGAACTTATTCTGCTTTGGGCTCTTCGGCAGCAGCTTCGTCGGCCTGGTCGGTGCTTTCCTTTTTGGCAGCGGCTTTTTTGGCGGCCGGCTTTTTAGCTTTGGGAGCTTCTTCGGCTTCGCTGTCGTTGGCTTCGGTTTTGTCGGCTTTGGCTTTTTTGGCAGGCTTTTCAGCTTTTTCGGCCTCGTCGGCTTTGGCTGCTTTGGGAGCGGCTTCGGCTTTGTCGGCTTTGGCTTCGGCAGCTTTTTCGGCTTTTTTGGCTTTGGCGGCCAAGGTTGCCAGGGCTTTGGCATCCATTTCTTCTTTCAGGGCAGCCAGGGCGTCAATGTCGCCCAGAGTGGCTTTTTCGACCTTCTGCGAAACGGCTTCCATTTGCTGA
>CAZAUQ010000061.1:0-9541 GCA_964488495.1 uncultured Bacteroidales bacterium | reverse complement strand
TGGGAATTGACTTTCCCATTTTACAGGGAGGCATGGCCTGGATATCTGAATCCAACCTGGCCTCGGCTGTTTCCAATGCCGGTGGTCTGGGACAAATCTCTTCGATCAATGCCGGTGTTGATGTCGTGAGACAAGAAATTCGGAAATGCAAAACGAAAACTTCCAAACCTTTTGGTGTCAACATAATGTTGATGAGTCCGATTGCTGACGATATTGCCCAAATGGTAATTGAAGAAAAGGTTCCGGTAGTTACTACCGGAGCCGGAATGCCCGGTAAATATATGAATGACTGGTTGAATGCCGGAATAAAAGTGATTCCTGTTGTACCATCATCAGCCATAGCCAAACGGATGGAAAATATCGGAGCTTGCGCCGTCATTGCAGAAGGAGGCGAATCGGGTGGACATATTGGCGAAATCAACACTATGGCCCTGGTACCTCAGGTCTGCGACGCAGTTAGCATTCCGGTGATAGCTGCAGGAGGTATTGCCGACGGCAGAGGTTTTGCCGCAGCTTTCATGCTGGGTGCCGAAGGTGTGCAATGTGGAACGCGCTTCCTGCTTTCCTCGGAATGTATAATCCACGATAATTACAAAAATAAACTTCTGGCTGCCAAAGATTCCGATACTATTGTCACAGGCAAAAGCCTTGGACATCCCGTGCGTTCTCTCAAAACACCCTTCTCCAAAAAGTTTGCCGAAATGGAAAAAGATCCTACCTTTACGGCTAAGGATATTATGGATTTTGGCACGGGCTCACTAAGAAAAGCAGTACAGGAAGGAGATCAATTAATGGGAAGCTATATGGCCGGACAATGCGTCGGAATGGTCAATGATATTCTTCCGGCAAAACAAATCATCGAAGGCCTTGTTCTTAATGCAGAGCTTCTATTGTCAAACACCAATAAATGGATGGAAAAATGAAAAGAGTTGTAATTACTGGTATAGGAGCCATCTCTCCCGTAGGCAATGATATCCCCACTTTTTGGAACAACCTCAAAAACGGAGTCTGCGGAATTGATACTATCCGCAGCTTTTCAACCGAAGATCTGCCGGTAAAAATAGCGGCTGAAGTCAAGGATTTTAAACCGGATTCCTATGGCATAGACGCAGCCACAGCCCGAAAAAACGACCGTTATGCCCTCTTTGCATTGGCCGCGGCCAATCAGGCCATGAAAGACAGCAGTATTAAAATTGAACCGGAACGACTGGGTGTATACATAGGCTCAGGGATAGGCGGAATGAACACTTTTGTTGCCGAAACCACCAAGATGATACAAAAAGGGCCGCAATGGATCTCTCCGCTTTTCGTACCAATGATGATTTCTAATATTGCCTCGGGCAATGTTGCCATCGCACACAACGCACAAGGTGTCTGTCTTCCCATTGTAACAGCCTGTGCCACCGGCACTCACTCCATAGGTGAAGCCTACAAAGCAATCAAGCATGGCTATGCCGACGCCATAATCACCGGCGGCGCCGAAGCAGCGGTTGTTCCTTTGGCTATAGGAGGATTTGCCAACAGCAGGGCCCTTTCACGTTCCGAAAATCCCATGGAAGGCTCTCTGCCTTTTGATAAAAGAAGGCAAGGTTTTGTGATTGCCGAAGGTGCCGGTATTCTTGTTTTGGAAGAATACGAACACGCCCGCGCCAGAGGGGCCAAAATGTACGCCGAGGTCTGCGGTTACGGCAATACCTGCGATGCTTATCATTATACCGCACCCAGGCCAGACGGATCCTCAGCGGCAAGAGCCATTCGTCTCGCCCTGACAGAAGCAGGTTTTAAAGAAGGGGAATTGCTGCACATCAACTCCCACGGAACCGGAACCCCGCTGAACGATAAATCAGAAACAGCCGCCATCAAAATGGCATTGGGCGAAAAAGCCGCTTATAAAGCCATCATCAATTCGACTAAATCCATGACCGGCCATATGTTGGGAGCTGCCGGAGGAATAGAGTTGATTGCCGCGGCTTTGGCTCTGAAAGAAGGCATAGTCCCTCCTACGGTACATCTGGATGAACCCGATCCTGAATGCGACCTGGATTATACACCTATTCAGGCCAGAAAAGCGGATATTTCTATAGCAATTTCCACTTCCCTTGGTTTTGGTGGACACAACGGATGCATCGCACTCAGAAAAATATAGCATCATGAAAAGAGAGGAAATTAAAACGTACATCCCGCACAGGGAACCTATGCTGTTGGTTGATGAAATCAACATCGACGAAAATCACGTTGCACACGCCACCTACCAGGTAAGAGGTGATGAATTCTTTTTGCAGGGACATTTCCCGGGCTTTCCCGTGGTGCCCGGAGTGATTTTGTGCGAAATCATGGCTCAATCCTGTTCTCTGCTGGTCGGTGATTTATTGAAAGGCAGGACCCCTTTCTATGCGGGCATAGACAAAGCCCGTTTTAAATCATCCGTATATCCCGGAGATTTGATTGAAATTACTGCAAAAATCGTCAATCATAGATCCATGGTCTTTTTTATTGAGGCAGTCGCCAAAGTAAAAGAAAAAATCTGCGTGCAGGCCAGTTTGTCTTTTGCACTGGTAGACAATGCCGCTTTGGAACAAAAGAAATAAATTCCGGCCGGCTTCCCGGGCATTATCCGAAAAGAGGGAAAATAATCTTTTCAGAAATTACACTATCTTTGCGGCTTTATTCATCATACAGCCCGAAAAATGGAATCAGTCAGCTTTATTCAATGGTGCCTTGATAACTTGAATTATTGGACCATTACCCTTCTGATGACAATCGAAAGTTCGTTTATACCGTTTCCCTCAGAAGTGGTGGTACCACCTGCTGCCTATAAAGCCGCCGCCGGTGAGCTCAATATTTACCTGGTTGTATTGTTTTCTACTTTGGGAGCCTTGCTCGGAGCCCTTATCAATTATTCATTGGCCCTTTGGATAGGCCGTCCGCTGGTATATAAGTTTGCCGGAAGTCGTTTGGGTCATCTGTGCTTGCTGAGTGAGGCTAAAGTCGAAAATGCGGAAAAGTATTTTGTAAAACACGGGAAAATTTCAACCCTGATCGGCAGACTGATTCCAGCCGTAAGGCAAGTGATTTCCATTCCGGCCGGCCTGGCAAAGATGAAACCTGGCACTTTTATGCTCTTTACTGCTCTGGGAGCCACTCTCTGGAATGGCATACTTGCTGTTATAGGCTACTCACTCCATGCCATTGTCCCCAAAGATCAGCTTATGGAAAAGGTGTACGAATACAGCCACGAAATCGGCTATATCTTTATCGGGCTGGGAGTATTTCTGATTGGCTTCCTGATTTACAAAGGACAAAGCCGGAAAGCTTCTAAATAAGCCTCTTCACTGGTATCCAGACCCCTGATATAGGTTTCGTGCCGGCTGATTTCCGATTCGGCGTATTGCACATACACTTTGGCCGATGAGCGTAACTTTTCTGCCGTTGCAGCTTCTCTCAGGAGCAATTCCGACATGATAATGTGTCCGGCCATTTCGACCAGCCTGCGGGCACAGAGGTCAAGAAAACTATTTTGCTGGACTCCGGTAACATAGGCTGTCATTTCCTCGTATTTAGCGGTCATGGCCAACAGTCGCTGACGTAAGGCGGCAAATTCGGGGAGAACATCTTCCTGTTGATAAGCTTTGATTTTCTCCAGATAAGTGCCGGTTGTCACGTGTCGTATGGCAGCAATTACCTGCAGCTGTGTAGTCCCTTCATAAATAGAGGTAATACGGGCATCACGATACCAACGCTCGCAGGCATAATCTTTCATATATCCGGAGCCGCCGTGAATCTGAATGGCGTCGTAGGCGTTCTGGTTGGCAAATTCACTGCCCATCCCTTTGGCCAGAGGCGTGTAGGCGTCGGCCCAACGGGAGAAAGTTTTCATTTCTGTTCTCTCTTCGGGATTCAGGCTACGTTCCTTAGCGATATCCTCCAAACATTTGTATACATCTACGAAACGCGAAGTTTCGTACAAGAGACTGCGTATGGCGTCGAGTTTGGCCTTCATCAGTGCCAGCATTTCATAAACCGGCGGGAATTCAATAATAGCTTTGTCGAATTGCTTGCGTGAACGGGCATAACACAGAGCTCCCCTGTAAGTAGCCTCACACAAACCCACCGACTGGGCGGCAATCCCCAGTCTGGCACCGTTCATCAAGGCCATAACGTATTTAATCAAACCCAGCCTGCGGCTGCCGCAAAGTTCAGCTTTAGCGTCTTTAAAAACCAATTCACAGGTAGGGGCTCCCTTGATCCCCATCTTATTTTCTATGCGACGCACAGTCAGCCCTCCGTTGCGTTTGTCGTAAATAAACATGGACAACCCGCGGCCGTCTTTGGTACCTTCTTCGGAGCGGGCCAACACAAGGTGAATATCTGCGTCTCCGTTGGTGATAAAACGCTTCACTCCGTTCAGACGCCAGGTATTATCGCTTTCATTCAGACTGGCTTTTAACATCACGGCCTGCAGATCGGAACCTGCATCAGGCTCAGTGAGGTCCATCGACATGGTTTCTCCGTTGCATACTCGTCCCAGATAAGCTTGTCTTTGTTCTTCGGAACCAAATTCATACAACGTTTCTGCACATTCCTGCAAACCCCAGATATTTTCGAAACCGGCATCGGCACGGCTCACCAATTCTGCGGCCATAATGAATGGAGTCACCGGGAAATTCAAGCCTCCGTAGCGTCTGGGAATGGCCATGCCCATTAAGCCGGCTTTGACAGTAGCTTCCAGGTTTCGCAGGGTACCCGTTGCATAATCCACACGGCCATTTTTACAAACAGGGCCCTCCTGATCGATACCTTCGGCATTTTCTTCCAAAACATCAGCACAAATCTCTCCGCAGATTTCCAGCACTTTTTCGTAGCTGTCCATGCAGTCTTCGGCATCTGTGGGAGCATAGTCATAAAGAGCGGAATCACTGAAATTTCGTTCTCTGAGTTCTATTATTCGTTGCATCAACGGATGCTGCAAATAATGCTTAAGTATTGGATTGTCGGTAAAATAATTGCCCATGGTTATTTGGTGTTTTTTTTGTAATACTGAATCATTTTGGGGATAACGTCTTCTAGTCTGCCTGTGACAACATAATCGGCAATGCTGTTTATGGGAGCGCAACGATCGTTGTTGATGGAAATAATGATGGCGCTTTCCTGCATCCCTGCCAAATGTTGGATCTGGCCGGAGATTCCGCAGGCTATGTACAACTTGGGCCTGACTGTCAGACCTGTTTGTCCGATTTGTCGGTCATGCTCACAAAAACCTGCATCAACGGCGGCTCTTGATGCTCCCACTTCGGCATTAAGTACTGCTGCCAAATCGTATAAAAGCTGAAAGTTCTCTTTCGAACCTACTCCATAACCTCCGGAAACAATAATAGAGGCACTATTTAGCTTGTTTTTGCTCTTTTCGATATGCCGGTCTATCACTTTAATGGCGAAATCACTTTCGCTCACATATTCATCAACATTATGTCTGATGACTAGGCCTTTGTAGTCAGGATCGAGAATCTCTTTTTTCATGACACCCTCGCGAACGGTGGCCATTTGAGGGCAGCATTCCGGATTTACGATGGTGGCGACTATATTACCGCCGAAGGCCGGACGTATTTGATACAGTAAATCCTCGTAGGTTTTATCGCGTTCCTTGTGGCTGCCTATTTCAAGGGCAGTACAATCGGCTGTCAGCCCGCTCCTCAACGCAGAAGAAACTCTGGGGCCAAGGTCTCTGCCGATGACAGTTGCACCCATCAGGCAAATCTGAGGCCTTTCTTCTCTGAATAATTTGATTAAGACCGAAGCGTGAGGTAAGGTTGTGTAGGGATACAAGGCCTCGTGATCAAAGAGATGCAGGACATCTACGCCATACGGCAAAACCTGACGGCTGATTTCGGCTAAATCGTATCCAATAACTACCGCTTCGAGTTTACAGCGGAGTTCATCGGCCAGTTTACGGCCTTTGGTGAGCAATTCCAGACTCACTTCTGCGATTTGTCTCTCTTCAATTTCGCAATAAACAAACAAGTTATTCATTCCAGAATGGGTATAACTGAGATAATAATTACCGGAGAAAACTTCTCTCGAATTTAAAGTTTGCAAGATTCACAATTTTTTGTCAGATTAACAAACGATTTCGTTGATAATTTTATACCTGCTAACAGTTGTTTTATATTTTTATTGAAAGTGCGCTCTGATAAAATCTCCGGATGGGAACCACTGTAATTGCCGTCTTTGCTTATCTTTGCACAAAAACAATCAAAAATTTGATGTAAGCTTCCTTATTTTTATAAAACCCATGAAAGCCTATTACGAACATATTTCCACCCTGCCGGGCCGGCACACGCCTTGTATTGGCTTGTCAGCCAACTTTGACGGCAAACAGGCTTTGATGGCCAAAGCTTATTTTGAGGCTCTGACCAAAGCCGGCGGCTCTCCGCTGATCATTCCGCCTTTCAAAGGCAAAGAGCAAGTCGAAAGCTTGCTGGACAGGCTGGATGCTGTTATTTTTACCGGCGGCGGTGATTTTGATCCGGCCTTACTGGGAGAAGAGCCTCACAAGGCTTTGGGCAGTTACAACACTGTCCGCGATGAATTTGAATTATTGCTCCTGAAACTGGCTTTGGACAAACAACTTCCCATACTAGGCATTTGCAGAGGGATACAACTTATTAATCTAGGCATGGGAGGCTCCCTGTATCAGGACATCTACAGCCAGCATCGCAGCAAATGCATAAACCACAGCCAAACCACCGAACGATCTGAAACTTCTCATTATGTTGAGGTTTTGCCTGATACTTTGCTTCGCTCCATATTCGACAAAGACAAACTGGCTGTAAATTCTTTTCACCATCAAGGCATCAAAGACTTGGCCGAAGGCTTGAAAGTAAGCGCTCTGAGTTCAGACGGCATAATCGAAGCGGTAGAATCCGGACAGGAGAAAGCCATACTGGGAGTGCAATGGCATCCTGAATGCCTGGTATCAGACAGCAAAGAGTCTATGTTACCCGTTTTCAACTGGCTGGTTAAAGAAGCCAACTTGTACAGGAATTGCCGTCGTCTATGCCAAAGCAATATTACCCTGGACTCGCATTGCGACACCGCTCTCTACTTTACCAAAGAACAAACCATCGAAGCAGAATTGTTTTCCCCCGGTTTTGATTTTTATTCCGGTATTAGTGCTATTGCAACCAATGGGCAAGCGCGCACTTCTATTCCCGAAAACAAAGTGGATTTGAGGAAAATGCAAAACGGAGGGCTCGATTGCGCTGTTATGGCTGCTTATATAAAGCAGGGAAGCCGCGATACACAAGGATTAGAGAGGGCTGGGCAGGCTTGCCGGAATATGTTGGAGAGCATTCAAAAGCAAGTTGCATACTACCCACATTTAGCCGGACTTGCCCGTAATGCGGACGAAATCAGGAAACTCAAGTCCCAAGGTAAAAAAGCCGTTCTGCTGGCCATCGAAAACGCCTATGCCCTTGGGACCAATCTGAACCTGCTCGACGCTTTTAACAAGGCCGGCGTGTGTTACATCACACTTTGCCACAACGGCCACAACGATGTGTGCGATTCCGCTTCCGATGAAAATCATCCCGAACACCACGGGCTGAGTCCTTTTGGAAAAGAGCTGGTAACAGCCATGTCCGCTAAGGGTATTTTGGTCGATACCTCGCATACTTCCGAAAAAACCTTTTACGATGTACTTGAGCATTGTCCGGCTCCGGTCATTGCTTCTCATTCTTCTGCCAAAGCATTATGCAATCATCCTCGTAACCTCAGTGACGATCAGATAATTGCTCTTGGCAAACACAAGGGTTATATAGGTGTTTGTCTTTATGAAGGTTTTCTGGTCAAAAATCGTCCTGCGGGAATAAAGGATGTCCTTGCCCATATCAACCACATTCGCTCTCTGGCGGGTGTTGAAACAATTGGCATAGGCAGTGATTTTGACGGCGGAGGCGGTATACCCGGTTGTCAAAATGCCGGTGAATTCATCCATTTACTGAGAGCCCTCAAGGCCGAAGGCTATAGCGACGAAGACATAGCTCTGATAACCGGAGGTAATTTTATCAGAACCCTGGAACTCGCTCAGCTTTTTGCTGAAAATCTAAAAAAAGCACTGTAATGCTCCTTACTCCATAACTGTAATGCTCCTTACTCTAAAAAAATCCCGGGAATTATCGCTGAAAATGATCAATACTGTTCATTTTTGCGCTGCTTTTCCGATTCTGTTTTTATTGCTTTTGATGAGCTCCTGCATGTCCGGACAAAAAAAGAATTCCTCCTCTGAACAAGTCCTTAAGGTAGTGCCTGTTTTTAATGAAGACTCAGCCTATCATTACCTGGCCGGGCAACTTGCTTTCGGTCCCCGGGTTCCCAACACAGAGGGACATAAGGCCTGCGGTGATTACCTGGTAGAAAAAATGCGCTCATTTGGCGGAATTATTACGGAGCAGACTATGCAACTCAAAGCCTTCGACGGCAGCCTGCTTGATGCCAGAAATATCATAGTATCCTTCCACCCGGAAAAAACACGCCGGGTTTTGTTGTTTGCCCACTGGGACACCCGCCCCTGGGCTGACGAAGATCCAGATCCTAAAAACCGCACAAAGGCCATTCCCGGAGCCAACGACGGAGCCAGCGGAGTGGCAGTGTTGATGGAGATTGCCCGGCACCTGGGTACGACAGCTCCTCCTTCTTTGGGGGTAGATATTATTTTGTTCGATGCAGAAGATTACGGGCAGCCCTCTTCTTCCGATGGAATTAGGGTAGAAGACTCCTGGTGTCTTGGCTCTCAGTACTGGGCAAAAAATCCTCATGTCAGCAATTATTCCGCTGAATTCGGTATTTTATTGGATATGGTTGGTGCAAAAGGCGCCGTTTTTGCCAAAGAATATTTTTCTCTGCGTTACGCAGCCCCTATTGTCAATAAGGTTTGGAACACAGCTGCAAAGACAGGTTACAGCCCTTATTTTGAAAACTCGGAGGGTGGTGCCATTACTGACGACCATCTGTACATTAACCGCCTGGCAGGCATCCCCAGCATTGACATTATTGACTACCGCAGCGACAGCCCAAACGGGTTTTACCCTTATTGGCACACCCTGGAAGACAACCTGGATAAAATTGACAAAAACACCCTGAAGGCAACAGGCCAAACCCTGTTGGAATTTATTTATACCGAATAAGCCATGCTCTTGCCTTTTTTACAAGAAGGACGTATCGAAGCCGGCTGTGACGAAGCCGGCCGGGGCTGTCTGGCCGGGCCCGTTTTTGCTGCGGCCGTCATTACGGGAGCTGATTTTAATTGCCCCGAAATCAACGATTCCAAGCAATTAAGCGCCAGACAGCGCTATCGTCTGAGAGCTGAAATCGAAAAACAAGCGCTGGCCTGGGGTGTCGGCAGTGCCAGTCCCGAAGAAATTGACAAAATCAATATTCTGAACGCTTCGCTGCTGGCTATGCACAGGGCTGTGTTGCATTTGCAGCTTAGTCCCGACTGTTTACTAATTGATGGAAATCGTTACCGCAAACCTTCGCAATTACC
>CAZAUQ010000060.1:6050-9761 GCA_964488495.1 uncultured Bacteroidales bacterium | reverse complement strand
AGTCACCAGCGATATCGGACCGCGCACCGTAGTCTTTAATGTCTCCGGAATAATTACACTGAATTCAAGACTAGTCGTAGGCAATCAATACGTAACCATTGCAGGACAAACGGCTCCCGGCAAAGGAATCTGCTTTCGTTCGGCCCCATTTGGCATCGGGCACGAAAACATCTGCCGCTTTATCCGCTCACGTCTGGGCGGAGGAGATACCGGTGACGGCATGGGTATGACCGGTGCAAACCACAGCATTACTGACCATTGTTCCGTCAGCTGGAGTATCGATGAAGCGTTTAGCTCCAGAGATGCAAAAAATATAACGTTACAACGTTCTATGATTTCGGAAGCATTGAATTGCGCCGGTCACAAAAATTATCCCGAGGGAGCCGAGCACGGCTACGCAGCAACCATCAGCGGAAGAATCGGCTCTTATCACCACAACTTGTTGGCACACTGCAATGGCCGAAACTGGAGCATAGGAGCTGCCATCGACGGCTCCAATCAATGGGTCAGCCAGCTGGATATCTTCAACAATGTGGTTTACAACTGGGGAAGTCGTACCACCGACGGAGAAGTACATAAACTGAACTTTGTGAACAATTACTATAAAATGGGAGCAGCAAGCACCAAAACCACGATCTTACGCATAGATGTTTTAAATTTCGGTTGGGGTACAGAACAAGGCTACTACGCCGGCAATGTCATTCAAAAAACCGACGGAAGCTTTATAAACGACGGAAGCAGCAATACCATCGGACGTGAATTCACCATTGGAACCGGAGTTGTGACACCTTTGACTTACGAAGTATACGTAAACGAACCCTTCTTCCCCTCGTATGCCACCATCGAAACAGCCAAAGATGCCTACAAAAGCGTATTAAGCGATGTGGGATGCACCATGCCGATGTTTGACGAACACGACCAGCGGATAATTAGCGAAACCCTGAACGGCACCTATACCTATGTGGGTAGCAAGACCGGCAAAAAAGGCCTGATCGACAACGAAGCCGACGCCGGAGGCTACGAAGACTACGGCAACGAAACCAGGCCCGAAGGCTTCGACAGCGACTGGGACGGACTGCCCGATTGGTGGGAAAGCCTGCACGGCAGCAACCCGCATTCGGCCGAAGGCGATTTCTCCGATGCCAACGCCGACCCCGACAGGGACGGCTACACCGCACTGGAAGATTACCTGGAATGGATGTCTGTGCCCCGTTATTATATGAATAAAGACAGTCAGAAGAGTATTGATCTGGCACCCTACGCCATTGCTTATACCAAAAATCCCCAATTCTCGACGGCCTCAGCCACTGACCTCAGCCTGAATTTCTCGGGATCTGTGGTTAACGTAACGCCTATCGGCGATTTTACGGGCATCAGCTATTTCGATTTTACTGTTACCGACTCCGACAACAGCAGCATGACACGCCGCATCGGTGTTTACGTGCAGGAAGACACAGCCTTGTCCATTCCTGCGATACAACAAAAAGAGTTGGAATTCAAGGTTTATCCCGTTACCTTCAGTTCCGAACTCAATATCGAGACTCAGGCCGGCGAAAACAAAGAAGTCAACCTGATTTTACGCGACCTGAACGGACGGGAAGTGCTCAAAGAACATTATTCCGTCAATGCAGGTGCGGTTCGCCTCCAAATTAAATGTCCGGTCGGATTACCGGCACAAATGTATCTGTTGGAGCTAAACGATGCACGGACAGGAATGAAGTACGATATTAAAAGGGTGTTTAAAAAATAATAGCGATGGGCTTCAAGGACATTACCCATGGTGTGTTTGGGAAGAACCATTAAAAAAACTAATTTCTCATGAAAAGGATCTTTTTATCCCTCAGTTTATTTCTCTCTGTGTTTGTGCTGTATGCACAAACACCGGCTTTCCCCACTGCCGAAGGCTACGGAATGTGGGCAACAGGAGGCCGGGGCGGTCAGGTGGTGGAAGTAACTACGCTCGAAGACAATGCCACCAATCCTATAACAGGCAGCCTGCGTTGGGCAATGAAACAACATTCAGGCCAGCCGATTACAGTCGTTTTCAGGGTTTCGGGAATAATCGACCTCAAGGGCAACGATTTAAGAATTAAAAGAGACAATATGACCATTGCAGGCCAGACCGCTCCCGGAGACGGCATTTGCATCAAAGGAGGCTGCGTCAATCTGGGAGGCAGTCGCAATTTAATTATTCGTCACCTCCGTTCGCGGGTAGGAACACTCAACGATACCGTTTACAATCCGGACGTAGCTCCCACCTCTGCCGATTTTATACCCGGAGCCAGCCTGAACATAGAGAACGGCGGTAATTTTATCGTAGACCATTGCTCCTTTGCCTGGTCAGCCGAAGAAAACGTTGGCTTCTACGACAACGACAACACCACGGTGCAATGGTGTATTTTTGCCGAAGGGCTTTACGATGCAGGTCATGGCAAAGGAGCCCGCAGTTATGGCGCCGTGTTGGGAGGCAAAACGGCCACTTATCACCACAACCTGTTGGCACATAATTACAATCGTTCACCGCGTTTCGGCGCCACTACCAAAAACGACGTGGTCATGTTGCTGGACTTCGTGAATAATGTAAATTACAACTTTGGCAAAAAGAACGCCTGTTATGGTGGCGACAACCGTCAGGGAAGTTCAGGTCTTTTTCAGTTGAATTTTGTAAATAATTACTACAAACATGGACCAGCCTATCCCGGTGACAGAACGGCTGTTTTCATCGGTGCCTCTTACAGTACCGAAACGGGCAAAAGCTACGGAAAATGGCATCTTTCGGGCAATTACATCGAAAGCACGGCCAACGCAGCACTTAATACAGACAACTACAAAGGATTAGACATCAGCGCCTATACCGAGGCCGTCCCTAGTATCACCATGGCTATGATGAAGTCTGATCATATTCCCGTGCTGTATCCCGTCAAGACAGAATCGGCTCAGGAGGCTTACAACAGCGTTTTGGAAGGCGTTGGGGCTTTTCCCCGCGATACCATGGACAGGCGTATTATTCACGAGGTCACCACAGGCACGGCCACTGCTCACGGCACCTTCAACAACCACCGGGTTTGCGGTATTGTAAATAAACCTTCCGATTCCGGAGGTTATCCGGTTTACAATACTTACAATCAAGTAAAAGACGAAGACCACGACGGTATGGACGACGACTGGGAACTTGCTAAAGGCCTGGATCCTTCGAATGCCAACGATCGCAACTTTATTCTGAAAAGTGGTTACACGGCTCTGGATGCCTATCTGTGCAGCCTTGTGGGCGAAGACATTCCCATGGAAACATCCAAACCCTACGACATTGTTGTGGCCAAAGACGGCAGCGGCGATTATATCAGCATTAATGCAGCCATCGAAGCCGTTCCCGAAAACGCTGCCCGCAAGACTATTTTTGTAAAAAAAGGCGTTTACGAGGAGAAAGTTTTTATAGGCAATCGCTGGCAGGGATCAAACAAAGTGATCAGCCTGATTGGCGAAAACGTTGACAGCGTAGTGATTGTGTGGGACGATTACCACGGCAAGACCATCAGCTATCCGGGCAAAGATGGCACGATTGTGGCCGACGGCATGACGGCGGCCACCTTTACGGTGACCGCCCCCGATTTCTACATGGAAAACATCACGATCAAAAATCCAAGCAAAGCAGCACAAGCCGAAGCCATCTATCAAAGCGGAGACAGGCAGGTATTGAAGAATTGCAAAATT
>CAZAUQ010000060.1:0-5950 GCA_964488495.1 uncultured Bacteroidales bacterium | reverse complement strand
AGCCGAAGCCATCTATCAAAGCGGAGACAGGCAGGTATTGAAGAATTGCAAAATTATCGGTAACCAGGATACACACCGCACAAAAAAAGGAAACCGGTATTTTTACTATCAATGCACCATTGAGGGAGGAGTTGATTTTATCTACGCCGGCGGCACCTGTTATTTTTATCAATGCAAGATTGTAAGCAACCGGAACGGATATATTACCGCTCCAGAGGATATAACCTATACCGCAAAACTGAGCAATGGTAAAACACTTTATTACGGCTTTATCTTTAACGACTGTGATCTCCTGGCCAAAGACGGAGCTAACGATGTTTATCTGGGCCGTCCCTGGGCAGCAGAATCGGGCAGTGTTTTTATGAATTGCCGCCTGGGCAGCCACATCAACCAAACAGGCTGGAACGCCTGGGGCGGGAACGAGCAAAATTGCTCGTTTGCCGAATACAAAAGCCTCAATGCCGACGGATCGGCCCTTGCCGACGTGTCCAAAAGGGTGTCCTGGAGTATGCAGCTGAGCGACAAAGACCGCTATAATTTACTGGGGATGAACACCATCTACCGGGCTGTCTCGTCAAGTACTTTTGACCCGGTCTCGCAGTTTCTTCCCATAGCCGGCCCCAAATCTCTGGGGGTCAGCAACAGAAAACTGAGTTGGACAGCCGTCGAAAACGCAGTAGGTTATGTGGTCTATGCCAACGGTGCAATGATAGACTTTGCGGAAACAAACAGCTATTACGATATTGTTGAACGACAAGGGACAGTCGCTTACAAAGTGAAAGCCATTGCCGAAAACGGTCGGCTGAGTGCTTTCAACGGATCAGGAAGCCAAGTCACCTCAAACGAACTGGATTCAATGCTCAATCCCAAACACTGGGTCAATTTATCTGCCCCGGTCACACCCGATTCGGCAGGATCGATTCTACGGGAACCCTCAGCGACACAATATCTTGCCGGCACTCAGGTCACGCTGACCGCCCAAGGCAGATACGGTTATAAATTTATCCATTGGATCAACGCTGACAACACTGTCCTCTCTACAGAAGAGAGCTTCGTGCTTACACTGGACAAAGACGAGCAAGTGACGGCTGTTTTTGAAAAGCTTCCCTTATACTCACTGAATTGCACGGTAATTGGCGGATTACAGGAACTGATCAACATTTCCGGCTCCGACACCATCATCGATGGCATCTCGTTATACGAAGCAGGTACAGAAGTAACTTTGCGTGTTGTCGATCACGAACTCTTCCGTTTTGATTATTGGGAAGATTCCTCCACCGACTCGGTTCGCACAATCACTATGGACGAAAACAAAAACCTTACGGCGCGTTTTCGTTTAAATCCCTTTATTGTAGCCTGGACTTTCAAAATGCCCGGGAATTCCTTTTACACCTCCGATTATTACAGTGACGAAAACAATATAGGAGAATTAAACCTACGCAATCAGCAGGGGAATACAGCCGATTGGCAAAATTATTCCCATACGACAGGCGGTTACCTGGGTCGCCCGGCTGTGGTAAACGGAAAGGCCTTGAACGATCGCTACTATTACGAAGCAAGCTTTTCGACCAAAGGCTACTCGGATATAGTATTAAAGTCGGCCATGGCTGTGGATTCCAACGGCTATTCCATCCAATTGGCAGAATATTCCACCGATAGTTCAAAGACCTTCGAAGCACTGGGAAGCATTCAACTTGATTCAACAAAAAGCTGGAAAGAAAGCAGCCTGCCTCTACCCGAAAATGCCTGGAATCAAGAGTTGATCTATGTCCGCTGGATACCCGATTACTCATCCGGAATTTTTGGAGATCCCCAGGGAACAGACGGAACAGCCATGTCGGCTATTTATGTCTTGCTGCAGGAAACAAATGCGCTGTCCAAAGCGATCTCCGGACCTGCCTCCTTGCAAACCTGGACAGACCAGACAAATAAATTGGTATATCTGCAAAGCAAGCATTCCATTTGCAGCCTTCGGGTACTCGATGCCACAGGCCGTTGCCTGAGGTCTTTCTCGGGCGATGATCTTCGCTGCATAAACATGGGGGATTTTTATGCAGGAATGTATCTTTTGGTTGCGGAAAATAATTTAAAAGAAAAAGTCGTTGCCAAGATTTTGCTCAAATAGACTGCAGAAAATCAACAGAACTATCTATATATAAGTTACTCTCTTTTTAAATACTAACTAACAATTGTATTATGAAATACATTTTAGCTGCCTTGGTCGTTTCGTTTTCTTTCTATTTTACTGTTTTTTCTCAAACCTTGGCTTTCCCCGGCGCAGAAGGATTCGGTGCCTTTACCAAAGGAGGCCGCCACGGCAAAGTCCTTTTTGTAACCAACCTGAACGACAAAGGGCCCGGCAGCCTGCGTGATGCTGTTGAACAAGAAGGGCCACGTACGATTGTCTTCGGCATTTCGGGTACTATTGAACTTGAAAGCGACCTGTATATTCGTAATCCCTATCTGACTATTGCCGGACAAACAGCTCCAGGCGACGGCATTACCCTGAAGAACTATAAGATTACGCTGGCTGCCGATCATGTAATAATTCGCTACCTGAGAGTGAGACGCGGCAACCTGTCCGAAAAACAAGACGACGCCATTACCATTCAGAATGCCGAAAACGTAATAGTTGACCATTGTTCGTTTAGCTGGTCTACCGACGAAGTGGTCAATACCTGGCACGGTTCCAAAAATATCAGCCTTCAGTGGTGCATCATGGCCGAAGGTCTGCATCACAAAGAGCACGGATTTGCAGCAACTTTGGGTGGCATAAATGCTACGTATCACCACAATCTTATTGCCAATTGCCCGGGACGGAATCCCAGCATAGGGGGCAACCATAATTTTCAAACCCATCAAATGGATTTCCGCAACAACGTTATCTTCAATTTCGGCCACCGCAGCTTTGACGGCAAACCAAGCAGTGTCAACATCGTCAACAATTACTTCAAACCCGGTCCAAACAGCACTATTGATGTTTTTGCCCGCATAGACGAAGCCGGCATTTACGAAGAGATTCCTACGACTTCGTGGTTTTTATCAGGCAATTTCTGGGAAGGCAACGAGGCCATTTCCAAAAACAACAGACTTGGAGTGAAAGGGGCAACACAATGGTTGGTAGACCAGCCAACTGAATTCTCGGCCATCAATATGGAATCGGCCGAAGCGGCTTACCGTTCAGTTTTGGCAGGTGCCGGCGCACGCTTTCCCAAAAGGGATTGCGTCGATTTGAGAATTCTGGAGGAAGCTCGCACCGGCAAAACCACTTACAATAAGGGAGTGGTGTTATCTACTTCGGATGTAGAAGGCTGGCCCCTACTGAACAGTCTTCCCGCCCCTGTAGACAGCGATAGCGACGGTATGCCCGACGAATGGGAAATAAAACACGGACTTGATTCCGCCAATCCCGAAGACCGAAACACAACAAATGCAGAAGGCTATACCATGCTGGAGCAATATTTGAACGAGTTGGTTCAATCAGATTTTTAAATGAAACCTAAGGGAAAAAACATAGCAGCCTGCTTTATGCTGTTCCTGTTTTTTGCAACCGGAACCTATGCAACTCCCTTATATACGATTAAACATTTTACCTCGGAAGATGGTTTTTTGAACAACGAAATCACTCAGATAATTCAGGACAACAAAGGCTTGATTTGGTTAAGCACCTGGAACGGTCTGGTTTCTTACGACGGTTACAATTTTAAGTATTTCAGCCTGTCAGGGCAAGCCGATATTCCCTACGGTGACAATCGTATTAACAATATCGTTTTAAACTCCACAGGCAATCTTTTTTGCGTCGGACGAGATAATAAGATTTATGAGTTTAATACCATCACCAAACGCTTTACCAACTTACTAAAGAGCATTGATCTTGAAATAAATAATCACAACGCTACTTATTTTTATTCCCTAAATAAGGGAGTAACCTGGATTTCCAACAAAGATTGTTTCTGCCTGCGAATTGTCGATAGCCTTTCCTCAACCAAAGAGGGAGTAGAATTGGTTAATTCAAAAATTAAAGGAAAGCTTATATTCTCTGTTTTTCAGGACAAAGATCAGGACGAATGGATACTGACAGATAAAGGGGTTTCTGTTCTTGGAAAAAAGAAGCTCATTGGAGACGATGTCTTTCACTATATTACCGAAAATAAAGGCACTCTCTGGTTGGTAAGTCAATACGGTAAACTAGCCAAATACAATGAGCAAAAATCCACTTACGAATATGTAAACCTGCCTTCGTTTGTACAACACATCTTTTGTATACAAAATCTAAGTGACGGGCGTATTGCTCTGGCCGCCAACGATTGTCTTGTATTTATTGATACGGAGACCACGAAGCTTAGCACATCCAGAGTCCATCTGCCCGGGCGACAGGATTTTTTTTTGCATTCCATTTACGAAGATAGTCAGGGAGATTTGTGGTTGTCGGCATTTTCGGAAGGTGTTCTGCATTACGATGCCAAAAAAAATCAATTTAAACTGTTAAAATCGCCTCCGACAGAACAACCTGTTGTTGAAGAAAAGCCGAATGTTTTTTATGTAAACGAAGACAACAACGGCAACCTGATTGTTGTACCACGAAACGGAAGTCTTTGTTATTACGACAGGGATTCCGAGCAATTAAGCTATTTTTCCACAGAGCTGCAAGGCGAAAAATTGACCCATGTATTGTCAAGCCGCGAATATTGCAAAGACAATCAGGGGAACTTTTGGATAGGCAGTCAAAAAGGGCTGAGCAGAATCACTTTTCATAAAAACCTGTACAACATCAACGAAATTAGTTACGACGAATTGGGAATACGTGCTTTAATGCAGGATGGTGCAGGAAACTTGTGGGCGGCTTCCAAAAGGGGTTACCTAAGAATTTACGATGCTTCAAACAAACTCCTTGGATACTTATCGGACAATGGCAGACTTATAAACAAAAAGACCCCCTTTGGCGCCAACATCTACACTATATTCGAAGATAAGCAAGGGCGCATTTGGATGGGATCGAAAAAGTCCGGCCTATTTTTGTTGGAAAGAAACAGCAAAGGATTTTACAGTATCAGAAATTTCAGAAACGAAAAAGATAATCCCTACAGTTTAAGTTATAACGATGTCTATTCCATATATCAGGATAAAAAAGACAATATCTGGATTGGTTGCCACGGCAAGAAAGGGCTCAATCTGATACAACAAAACGAAAGAGGAGAAATACACTTTATCAACGGTTACAACCGAATGAAGAATTATCCGGATTTTCTGGGTCACGGTTTACGTTGTATCACCGAAGACGAATATGGTAATATACTGGCAGGCGGGATCAACGGCTTGATGTATTTTTCGTCCGAATTTGAAACACCCGAAGAACTCGTTTTTTCAAATTTAAAATTGAAAGACAACGATATTATTCAAATTCAAACCGGTAAAAACGGAAAAGTCTATGTGATTACCATGAGTGGAGGCCTGAGTGAAATTCAGTTTGATGCCCTCCTCAATGATTCCATAGAAACAAAATCGTACAAAAATCAAAACGAGCTGTTTTCGGGAGGACTTAGCTGTTCGTTGTTGAAAGATAAAAAGGGGCATTTGTGGATTATTACTAAGAATGCCATTTCGCGATTTGATATTGAAAGTGCCAGTTTTGAGAATTTCCAGGGTCTTCCTTTTACCCCCTTGAATATCAATTTTATGGAAAGTACCATTATTGAATATAATGGACAAATACTAATCGGTACCGATTTGGGTATTTTTAGTTTTGATCCGGACAAATTTCAGAAAAGCCATTACGTACCTTCCTTAATTTTTACCGGCATTTCAGTTTTAGGCGAAAAAGAAGAAAAAGAATTCAAATCGGGCGAGGTAATTGTTTTGGGCCCCAAACAAAGAACAATAAGTGTTGATTTTTCGGCCATTGATTATACTTCGACAGAAAATATTAAATACAAATACATGTTAAGCGGAG
>CAZAUQ010000059.1:0-11300 GCA_964488495.1 uncultured Bacteroidales bacterium | reverse complement strand
TTATACAGGCCGGCGTACATTTCGTCGTGCGGATAGACCACCCCGATAGACCAATGGGTTGAGGGCAACTGACTGTGATAGATTTGTACCTGCCCCATATCTTTCAGGGTAGTGGAAGTCAAGGCTTTCTGCCCTTGAATCATTGCACGGCCAATCTCCCGCAATCCCGGCTCGCCTAATTCTTTGGCCCGGGTAAAGACGGTTTCGTTCATAATGAAGGAATGATCGGGATGCGTGACGTAAACTCCGTTGCGCGAAATAAGGAAAGCATAGCCGGTTTCGAAAATCTTTACCGAGCTCATTACGTCAGTAAGCCATTCCAGCGAAATATCAATGGTAATGATGCCTCCCAGAATTCGTCCCCCCCCGCTGTGTACGTAAAAAGGCACCGAATAGGTCGATAGCAATGCATCGGCACCACCTTCGTCGTAATAGGGTTCCGACCAATAGGCCTGCCCAAGCAAGGCCGGGATCTGATACCAGTCCATAATAAAATAATTGTAACCCGGAGCCCAAAGATCGGTAGTTTTGATACCCTCGGCGGCCCTGTAGGCGTAAGGAGCAAAGGCTTTGGTTTCAGGAGCAAACACCCCTGGCTCAAAAGCAATGGCGCTGGCATAAATCAGGGAATTGTGCTCTACCAGACGGGCCAGAAAAGTTTGAATGGAATCTTTGGGAATGGCCTTGCTCTCCATCATCCAGGCCAGATTTTGTGGAATAAGCTCTGCAGGCTTAATGACTTCTTCGATCTTTTTTATCGTGTTTTCGGCCAGCAATACAGCGTTGTCGCGGGCAGCTTGTTCTATTTGCGAGCGTGTAAACACGTAATAGACCGAAAAAACGACCACACCGAGCAAACCGGTAAAAAACAGGATGCGGATAATTATTTTGAATGACAGGCTCTTGGTTTTCATCTATTCTTAGCTTGCTGATTGACTTGATTAGATAGACAGAATAACATCATTCTACCAAACCCCGGTAGAAATGCTCAAATTTTAGTTCATACAAGGACGTTGCTGAATTCTCTCTAATAATGTTCAGCGCTTTGTCAAAGTCAGATTCGAGCAATTGGCCCTGTTTCACTTGTTTATCACCCGGAATGACCAATTCAAGCATCCTGTCGAGCATCCAGCTCTGGTGAGCTCTGTTGTTGGGAAGATGCGCCTTGTTCATTTCTGCTATGACCAGATCGAGTGTATATTCCTTATTCCGGGCTGCAAATTCCCAGCCTTTCAAAGTGGCATCCGCAAATTTGCCCAGCGCTTCTCTTTTGTTTTGCAACGTAGATTCCAGGCAATACAAGCCATCTTCGGGAATGTCGTAACCGTAATCGGCAAAATGGAAGCAGCTCAGTTCCTCTTCGTTCACACCGCTGTTGATGATTTGGTCGTATTCGTTGTAATTCATAACGGTCATCACATCTATGCCCCCGGCCAAAAACAGGTTGACTGTGTTCAGAATACGCACCACCTGCATATCTATATTTTTCTCGCGCATAAAGGCAAAGGGAATATCGTCAAAACCACTGGTCCAGATTCCGATCTTTTTCCCCTGGAGGTCTTCGGGACGATTGATCCCGTTCTTTTTCATAGCCACCAACATCAGGGCCGAATGTTGCGAAACCTGGGCGATGTTTACCAAAGGCAAGCCCTTAGCCCTGGCCTTGATGGCATCCATCAGGAAAGAAGACACCACATCGGCTCTGCCGTCTTTGAGCAATTCAAAGGAGGAGACATCGGCCGAGGAATGCACAATTTTCACTTCCAGGCCGGCCTCACGATAAAAACCCTGGTCCTGAGCCACGTAGTAAGCGGCAAACTGAGCCTGGGGAATCCAGTGCGGCGAAAACACCACTGTCTCTTTTTGAGCCTGACACACCAAAGGCAGCAGCAACAAAAGAAACAGACACTTTATGGGAGTTGAAACAGGTCTTTTCATAGTTGTTTTTCAAATGGTTAATTCTAATACAGCAGGTTCACATTCAATTCAATTCAATTCAACTCAACTCAAGCAAAAAAGCCTGGTTGTGTTCCCCCGGGATTGCAGGGCCGACATTTCATTCAGTCGCGCTCAATCGCCCAATAGCTTTAAAGATAACATCCATTGCCCTTTGTCCGGCAATCCGGCCTGCATCATGCGAGCATAACCCAAAGACCAGGTGGTTTTGAGATAAGAAAACATTACCAGCTGAAGATCGAGTTGTACCCCCGCATTAAACAAATGAGCTCTTTCTGTATTCCGGTCAAAATTAGTCATTAAATGTGTTCCAAACAACGACGATTTAATATATGTCGGATACAGCCAGGTAGTGCCCACATTGCGCAAGCGCAAAGGACGCAAATTGAGTTCTCCCATTGTTTTGATGTAATTATAGGCCTTGATTTCATCTATCTCCGCACCCGGAAAAGCCAAAGCCTTACGGTATTGTCCGGAAGGTTGCCAATCGACGTAATTGTTGCGAAAGCCACCGAAATAAAAATACGACAGCCCCGAACTGCGATCGCCCAGCGACTGCCCTATACTGTTTCTGATCCAGAAACTGGTGTTTCGCATACCCGGCAACAAAAAGCCCAGATCCTGATTGGAGACAAAAGAAGGATAAAGCCCCCCCTGAGCCAGGTAAGAACTAGCTGTAATATCCCAGCTGTAACCCTGTTCGTCGTCCACTCCCCCCAGACTTTTGCGCAACTTAGACAAACCATAACCTGCGGTCGCTGCCTGAAAGTCACGTATTGGCGATGCAATATTTTGGTATTGAGGCAATACCTCCAACATGCCGTATGTATAGATTCCAAATTCATAATAGGATCGGAAAGGATGCTTCAGGCTGAAGCTTCGGTTGTAATCCAGGCCCAGATTGTAACCGGCCCGACTTCGCTTGGTGGGTCCAAAGAGATCGTAAAAATGAGTGGGGTTGTAATTGGCCGAAAAATGCCAGTTCCAATAGCTCCAATCGAACATCAGGTGAAATTTTTGCTTCAGTTCGTTGGCACTCCAGGGCGAAGTGGCAACAAACAACTCCATATTACTCAGACCAAGGGGATCGCGCCAATTCAGGCGTAAGCCCAGTGCGGCTGTTTCTTTGAATCCGCCCAGATCGGGGTAAATGCCGGCAAACTTCATTTCGCGCAAAACCCTGTAAGGCTTTTGCTGACTTTCGGAGGGAGCTTCGAAATTCTTCGAAGCCGGAGGCAGTGACCATTCCTCGACCACCGGGTTGCGCTGATGCACCAGATTGCCCAGGTAATCTATGGCATTGGCATCGTTTAAAACCTCGGCCGGAATAATCCCCGGCAACATTCCGTCCCGCTCAAAACGCAAAACAAGCAAACTGTCTTCCTTGTAAGACAGGGGCATAAAAAAGCCCGTTTCCGTATTTGACATCAATTCAAAGGCCTTATCTTCGAGCCTAAGCCTCCATATATTGGACACCCCTGTATAATAGGACGTTCCAATCAGGTATTGATCGTCGTTGGTAAAACGAAATTGAGTCAGCGTGTTGTCTTCGAGCTCGTAGAGAGTTTCGTATTGGGTAGAGCCTTGTTCCAAAGCCTGAATATCAAAGAGAATGAGCGACTGCTCACCCTTTACTCCCGACAATGTTGCCAGCAGCTTATCTCCTCTGTCAGAGATATCCAAATCAAAGATGGCCCGCCCAAAAGGAGCAGTATAGAGCGGAATAATTTGATTATAGGGCTGCGGGATCTTAACGAGAATAGCGTTTCCATTATCGTGACGTACCCCCCAAAGACTTTTGTCTTTGGAATTGAAAACAAGATTACCGGTACGGCTAAAGGGAAGGAGAGTTTTCTTTTTGCCCGTCTTGACATCTACTTCGACCAGACTGCGATATTTACTGTTTTGTTCGGTGATGTAAATCTTTTCGTCGTCGGGATTGTAGGCCAGGTTGGTAGAATAATACAATTCCGGAGAATCGAGCGTGGCCAGTTTTCGCTTTTTCCCGGTCTTTACGTCTATCTCGGCGATCTGCGAAATAATGCCGGGGTAATTGATGGCTGCGTACAACTTGCCCGTAGCCGGATTGTATTCGGTTCTTGAGACATTGCCCAGGGGTTTATCGCAAAGGGGTCGAAAATCAGTGAGAGGATAAGCGCTGATGCGATCAATATTATCCTGCTGAAAGCTTTTTTCCCAGGCCATCCATTCTTTCCAGGCTTCGTGGATAGATTTGTTGTAAACCTGCCTGAATTGGTTGGCATAAAAAGACTTACTGCTGTCGGTGCGATTGTAGAACTCAAACAGGGATTCTGTCCCGTAGCGATAGGCCAGATAGGTTATAAAGCGGGTTCCGTAGAGATAGGCGTTGGCTCCCACCTGAAAATCAATGGTGGTTCCTTCGGTTTCGAGGCCTATGAGCGAATAGATGTCCTGCTTCCCGCTGACTATGCTTCGGAAATACATCTCGTCGTAGGTTCCCATAGCTCTGCCCAGACCTCCCGACATCCAGGTTTCCATAAAACAGGCTATGCCCTCGTGAAACCAGCGGGGAGCATACCAGCGGGGCGTGGTCAAATAACTCCAGATAGCCGAGAGGGGTTTTTCTTCGTTACGTCTGATTCGACCCTGAAGTAGCTTGCGGTAGAGCAAGTCCTGTTTATTGGCTTTATCGGCCATCACTACATGCGTCAACTCGTGGTTGAACAACCATTGAAAACGCTCGTTGGAAGGAATTATGCTAAAGGCAAAACTATAAGGCGAAATCCCCAACTGCACTTGCTTAAAAGGCATCACTAAAGCCCCTCCGTGCCCCATATCTTCAAAATCGCTCAAGACTACATAGGTGGCGGAGCTATCTTCGTATTGCCACAGATTCCGGTGAAAATGCATGGCGTTGTGAAAAGTCTGCACCACATGCGGCACGACATAATCGTAGCGCTGCCCGAAATAGATCAACTGCATATCGCCGTCCCTGAGCTGATATACAGATTGAGCATTTAACCTAAAACAGCAGGCTAAGCTCAGAAATAGCAGCAGACCAATTAGCCAATAACGGAAACTCTTCATTCTAAACATTTTTCAACCAGGTATTAATCCGCTTAAGCAAAATAAGCACAGCAATTATGGTCTGTTTGAATCTGTTGATATTAATTCTGATTAACCAAACCAAATTACTTGGCTTACAAAAGACCAGCAAGTCCCAACTTTTCTGAATCCAAGGCTATTACGCCACGCAGTTTTTCTTCGTTGAAAAAGCCTATTGAACCAAGTTTTTCGAAATCAAAAAAGCCTATCGAACCGAGTTTTTCGAAATCAAAAAAGCCTATTTCTAATTTTTCAGCATCTGTAAATCCGGCACTGAGTACCACGGACTCTAATAAAATTCCCAGTTGTTCTACCTCTTTTATTATCATACCGAGTTTTTCTTTGTCAAGACAAAATGCCAGTTCGTCGGTTTCTTTTAATCCGAGTTCCTCTTTGTCCATTACACCAAGCTTTTCAATATCCAGAAATCCCAGTTTTTCCATATCGTTAGGATAAGACGCACTGAGCTTTTGTAAATCTTTTATAATGTATCCCTTCATATCAATAGCTTGTTCCACGGGCAGCTGAGTATACATCCGTTTCTTGTCGAAATACTTCATCAAAACTTTGTCTTTGCTAATAATTAAGCCGCCAAGCTGATCTATCACCAATTGATCGTGAGCCTGCCTCAATAGCGGATAGGCAGAGCTTTCCTGGTTTTGCAGAAAAACATCCAGTCTGTCAATATAATCCAACAAGACAGGGTTGGCCTGGTTCATTCTGGCAATGACATTATTGGCCTGATTCAGGCTGTTGCGTAAGGCTGCCGGATCTGTATTTTCTACTGCCTGACATTGCATAGAGGCCATCAACAATTCTTTGCGCGCTTCCTGGAGAAATTTCAGATAGCTACTAACCGTAGTCGCGTTGGCTTCCTGAGCAGCTAATTCAGTGATGGTACCTGATTGATCAAGTGCAAACTCGAGAGAGTTGGCATAAGCCGCAGTTTTGGCATAATAATAATTTAGATAAGCACTTACAATATTTCGTTGTGTTGAGTCATTCAATAACTCGTTTTTCAAAGCAATATCTGCTTCATTCACTTTGGTATTACGGTAATTGCTCAACTTTGCTATAGTTCCCGTAAGCTGCTCACTACCAATGTTGGGAAAATTCAGCACCAATCCCAAGGCGTAACCCGCCACAAAAACCAATACGATAGCCAAAGCTGATAAAACTCTTTTTTTTGTTTTCATGATACTCTTTTTTTAATTAAAAATGGGTGGATTGTCAATGTTTCTATTAAGGTTTATTTTTCTGTATAATTCAAGGAATTTAATTTCCATAAATCCCTGTAATTTAGTCTTATCAAAGGAGCAAGTGCCATTTCGCCGACTTTTCCTATTTGTTTTTTTATGTTCTGCAATTCATTCATTTTCTCGGACATATCCTGCTCAAATACAGGAGGAAGACCATTTTCTTTAAGCATAAGATTGCGTTTTGCTCTAATGGACAATTCAAGATATAATTGAATATAACAATACATATCAAGTATGGTTTCTCCACGAAATCTGGACTTCAACTGAGCCAGGTATTCTCCGGTACGAGTTTGTGAAAGCTGCCCCTTTTTCATGGCTTGTAACAATTCCATTTCGCTGCTGAATTCCATTTCCAGCCAATTATGCAATTGTTTTTCGTTGCGGTTAAAAATAAATACAAAAACCAAAGGCAGAAATAAAACGATACCCAAAGTCTGCAACAAAGGTTGAATGTAAAAATGATTAAAGGCTGAATGAACAAAATAAGCCGCTGCAAAAGCAATAAAAATATTCAGCAGAAAATAGGCATTTCTGTGTTTGGCATTAATCAGTATCATGGCAATCAAGGCTGTACAACCTCCGTGCATAAAGGCGGTTCCAAAACCCCGGATAATGGCAACAAGCAATCCTGCCTCTGTTTCGTTGTAGAGATACAGACTGTTTTCGATCAGGGCAAAACCGGCTCCCACGGCAAAGCCATAAATGGCTGCATCTATCATAAATCCGGCCTTTTTGCCCAGAATCAGCCAAAAAACAAAAAGAGATTTTATAATTTCTTCGGGTATTGGAGCCAGGTAACGAGCGTATTGATCAAAATCTAAATCAGTGATTTCTATCAGGTAAGTATTGAGCAGATAAGCCAGGCCTGCGCTAAAAACACCCCACAACACTGCTATAAGCAGCCAAAGCTTATTGACAAGCTTAAAACTGTCAAGCAAAAACAAGAATAATAAGAAAAGAAAAACAGGTAGGGTACTGATTAGAATATTCATCAAAATTAAAATTCTTCGGCAGCAAGAAATGTACAAACAGCCTGTAGTTAATGCTTTGCAAATATAATTTTTTTTGAAAACAATCTCCTTTTCTTATGTTTTTTTTTATAAATCCCGGGGGTATCTTTAAATTTTATGAATTTTGTATAATTAAATGGGACTGTGCGGTGTTTTTTCTACTTTTACAGCCTCTAATATCTTATTCTTCTTATAATCTGACCTTTAATCTGACACGCTAATGATTAGTAGAAAAATACTCAATGTTGTCCTGGCATTGCTGGCAACAGGAGGCATCCTCCTGCTATCGGATTTGAGCAACAGAAAACCACAAAAAGAGGACAAAGTCACTTCCGGCGGGGGCTTATTTGCTGTAGAGGGCAAGCAATACAATATAGGAATTTCCACATTCGCTCCCGATCCGGTATTAGATATCACTCTGGATGGCTTTTGGCAGGGCATGCGTGAACTTGGTTTTGTCAGAGACAGCAACATCACAACAATAGTACAAAGCGCTAACGCCGAGCTGGCCAACTTCCACGCCATACACAGCAACCTGGACAATCTCGCTATTGATTTGATTCTGGCCACCAGCACCCCGGCCATTTCTTCGGCAGTGACAGCCGTCAAGAATAAACCGGTCGTTTTTACTTTCACCTACACTCCCCTTGAAGCAGGTGCCGGAAAAAGCTATACCGACCACCTGCCATTTATTACCGGAGTAGGCTCTTATCCTCCGGTCGAAAAGACAGTGGATTTTATCAAAGAAGTTTTCCCTCAGGCAAAAAGAGTTGGAACGGTGTATAATTCCTCCGAAGTCAATTCGCGCAAAGTAGTGGAAACAGCGAAAAAACTTATGGAAAGCAAAAGCCTGAGCCTGGTCGAAAACACCGTGATAAACACTAGCGAGGTCTATCAGGCTGTAGCCGCTTTGTGCCAACGAAACATCGATGTTATGTGGATTACCGGCGACAATACCATGCTGCAATCCTTTGATGCGGTTGTGAAAATTTGTAAGGAGAACAATATTCCACTTATCATCAACGACAACGATTTTGTAAAAGAGGGCGTACTGGCGGGCATCGGCATCAGTTGGAGTGCTTCGGGCTACCGCACTGCTCCTTACGTGGCCAGGGTTTTGAACGGCGAAAGCCCCGCAAAGATTCCCATCGAGAATTACGTGGAAGAGCTTATCACCATCAACGAACAGGAAGTGAAACGCTTCGGCCTGAACATACCGGAACAATACAGGCAAACAACAGACAAATCAGCCGCATCGGTTCCGGATATTTACGCAAACAGCCTCAAAGGCAAAAAACTCAAACTCTGCCTGGTGCATTATTCCCTGAGCGAAATCAGCGAAGAAGCCGAAAGCGGCCTGCTGCAGGAGCTCAAAAACACCGGTCTGACCGAAGGCGTAGATTATACACTCAAAATATATAACGCTGCGGGCGACATTGCCACGGCCAACAGCATTGCCGAATCGGTGGCAGCCGAATCCTGGGATTTGATTTTCACCGCCTCCACTCCCACTCTTCAGGTCTTTATTCAAAAAATCAGCGACATCCCCATTGTCTTTACCAATTCGGGCGATCCCGTGGGTGCGGGCGCAGGCAAAGACTTCGTAAATCATCTGCCCAACGTCACCGGCATTTCCACCGTCAGCGATTTCGAAGGCATGTGCCGGCTGGTCAAAGAAAGTATGCCGGGCATCAAAACCATAGGTACGGTATTTACACCCGGCGAAATCAATTCAGTTTTTTATATGGAAGAACTGAGAAAAGCGGCAGCAAAAGAGGGTTTAACTCTCAGCACAGCGGCAGCCAATTCCGTGACCGAAGTGTCGGATGCAGCCTCCACGCTGATTGCCAAAGGAGTGGAAGCCATCACTCAAATTTCGGACAACCTGACGGCCGGTTGCAGTTCGGTCATCATCAAACAGGCCAACGACAACAACATTCCGTATTTTGCTTTTATCACCAGCCAAGTCGAGAAAGGGGCTCTGGCTGCTGTCGCCCGCGATTATCGTACAGCCGGATCGGATGCTGTTAAAACGGCTTTAAAAATTCTGAACGGCAAATCGCCCCGGGATATACCTTTCTGTCTGGTTTCCAAGTCCAATGTAGTAGTCAACCGGGAAGTGATGAACAAACTCAACATAGCAATCCCCCAAAAATACCTAAACACAACAAACAAGGCACAATGACAAACCTGGAAATAACAACCGGCCTATGCGATGAAGGTATGCTCATCTCCTGCAAAGGCCGCCTGGACGCTAATCATACCGAGCAACTGCAAGATCTGATGGATCAATTGCTCAGGGAAGGCCATTACCACATACTGATGGACTTTTCCGGCCTGGAATACCTGAGCTCTGCCGGCATCCGCCTGCTGGTTTCGCAATACAAAACTTTGAAGCAAGTCAACGGAAGTTTTCAGCTCAGAGCAGTTTCTGAACCGGTGGAGCAAATCCTGAAACTGGTGGGCATGTCCGAGCTACTGACAGCCAAGGCTCCAAGGAGTAAAAAAACAGCGCCTGATAGTAACCCCGAAAACAGTCTTCAAAAGTTCGATTACAAATTCAATTTGAGCGCTCTGGACAGCAAAACAGCCATGCAGGCCTGCCTGTTTGGTCAACCGGAACTGCTGCAAGACTCCGCTTTTAAGTCAGAACACGCCATACAAATTGAAGCCAAAGAAAGGCAATTTGCCCTTGGGCTGGGAGCCATTGGCGATTCCTACGAAAACTGCAAAAATCGCTTCGGTGAATTTATCATGATGGACGGCAACCTTGCTTATTTGCCGGGGGATGGTTCCAAAAAACCTGATTATATGATAAACAGTGGCGATTTCAGGGCTAGCCTGACAGCTCTCTACGGCTTGCGTTTCGAAGGTGATTTTTCGGCCTTGCTCCGTTTCGAAAGCGAAAACAAAAACGCGGGCCTGGGCTTGAGTCAACTCATCGAAAGCATTGAAGAATTGACCGGGCACAAAGAATTCCTGGTCTTGAGCATCGCCGAAATCAACGCTCTGGTAGGCCTTGCCCTGAATCAGTCTCCGGTGGACCACAAAAACATTTTTGGCTTCCCCGAAGTCCGGGAAAGCCTGAATTTTACTACCGAACCGGCCTATAATAGGATGCTTTCGGTAAACCTGGGAATTTGCAGCCGTCGTCCCGACAGCGAGCTTCAGCGGTTTACCCGCCCTCTCTGCCCCGGCTCTGAGTGGTACAGCCATTTTCACACAGCTGTGTTCCCTTATATCCCGCTCAAAAAATCAGACATTGATTTGCACGAAACCCTCCATTCACTTTTCGATTTGGGAACACTCCATTCTATACTGCACCTGGCCTGCGATTCCCGCGAAATTGCCGGCCTGGGCGAAAGTGAGTTTATTCACGGATTTTGCTGGCTGGCTCCGGTTGAATCCATTCAGTTTAACCCCTAAAACAAGCTTCGAAGATGTCACTCTTAATAGGTTCCATCACCATCGGCCTGATTTTGTCCCTGTTGGCCCTGGGCATTTTTATCAGCTTCCGCATATTCGATTTTCCCGATATCACTGCCGAAGGCTCTTTTACTTTTGGAGCTTCGGTGGCGGCTGCTTTGATTATTGCAGGCCTCAATCCCTGGCTGGCCAGTTTCATCGCATTTTTGGCCGGCATGCTGGCAGGCGCCACTACCGGGCTGATTCACACCCGCTTCAAAATCAATCCTCTGCTGGCCGGTATTCTGGTCATGACGGCTCTTTACTCGGTCAACCTGCATGTGATGGGCAAAAGCAACCTGCCGCTTATGCATCAGGGCAGTATTTTCACCTGGGTCGAGAACCTGTCGGCTCAATGGGCGGGAGCAGGTGCCAAAATAAGTCTTCTGGGCTGGAATGTCCTGGTCAAGGATTTGTACGTTATGGGTTTTTGCCTGATAGGCATAGTGCTGTTTTGCCTGATCCTCTGGTGGTTTTTCAAAACCAACCTGGGAACGGCCATGCGCGCCACCGGCGATAACAA
>CAZAUQ010000058.1:0-11704 GCA_964488495.1 uncultured Bacteroidales bacterium | reverse complement strand
TAACCCCGATTGCCTTTGTCGTGTCCGGAATTGTACAATCCTTCGTGAACCAGGCACCATTGAACGGTGGTGTAATTGTTGTCGTAGATGGTCATGTTTTCTTCGCCCGACCAGCCGAAGGTGCAATGATCCAAAATCCAGTTGCTGGCATTTTCTATACCTATGGAGCCCCCCTCTATAAAGGCAGTGCTGTCGGTGCCTTCGAATTCTTTGATGCCCACACGGAAACGCAGATGCCGGATGATCAGGTTCTGGGAGCCCCCAAAATTGCATTTGGCTCCGCGTATGCAGATGCCGTCTCCGGGAGCTGTTTGTCCGGCAATGGTGGTACCGGCCGTTCTGTTGGACCTGAGCTGAGCGACCAGGTTAATCACCCCGGAAGTCCTGAAAACAATGGTCAACGGCTCGTTGGGATATTGTTTGAGCGCCCAGCGAAGACTGCCCGGAATGCTGCCCGCGGAATCGTCCAGCAAATTGGTAACGGCCACCACCTTGCCGCCTCTGCCTCCGGTGGCGTTCATACCATATCCCTCGGCTGTGGGAAAAGCCGGAGGCCCGGCCGCAAACAAAGGAGTGCTCAAAAACAAACCAACTAAGACAAACAATTTACAACGGACAGAAGTCAGGACACTTTTCATAATTCGTAATTACTAAGGGCGGCAGGTTTACTCTGTTTCGCTTCCCGCTGTGAAGAGAGCCGGCCTTCGGGGTAAACTAAGCCAAAACTTTAATTTGTAAGGATATAAATACGCTGCAAAGAAAATAAAAAATGTCGTTCAGCCCAAGCCCCCGGGTTTTTAACGAATCGCCGAATTGATTGATCTTGTTTTTGCCGCTTCTCTGGTAAGCCTGGTAGCTATTTTTAACGAATCCTCGAACTGACGGAACCCCAGCTGCCGGATACACGCACTATGTACAGGTGTTGAGGCAAAAAATCCAGGGAATAGTCCACTATGACGAGTTCTTCGATACCGTTGTTCAACACTATCCCCGTTTCGAGCTCTTGCGAAAAAACCCGGATGCCTTGCAGATTGTATACTTCCAGACGACTTCCCGGGGGGGCCTGCACAAACAATTGCCGGGCAGCGCTCAGGTATTGCATACCGGGCTGATCGGTTCCCAGATCGGGGATAGCGGTATGCAAGTCTTCTATGCCGGAAATTTCGGTAGAAAGTTCGCCCAGCCAGCCCAATTGATCTTGCACCGCCGTATGGATGCGGACAAAATGAATCTCATCCAGATAATGCGGCAGTCCCTGCTCATCCACAGCCCAATCTATATCAAAACCAGTTCCGGGATGGTTGTTGGGCCAATTATCGGCATAACCCCGGGCGTAGGGAGGAGAGGTCCAGGAACTGCCCCCTCCGCTTGCTTTTGAAAGCAACCGGCTGCCAACGAAAGTCAGACTGTCTTGCTCTACCCACAAGGGATAATACGAAGCCTGCGCATGATACGCATTATTCCTGCGAATATAACCGCTGTCGCCCGCATTGTCTTTCCATAAAACATCGGCATCCGCCGGCGAAGGCCGGTAATAAGTACAGAGGTATTCTTTTATGGTTGAATCCGTATGAAAGGCCGAACCGGCCAGTTCATACCAGGGATCATCGGCCAGGCCGTTAGCGTTGAGGTCTTTACTCACCGATACTATGCCGGGTTCGGCGCTGTTGCTGTGCGCATTGCCATAGACTTTGAAGTCGACCGTGTCTGCTTTGTTTTGCACGGCGTGATCAAAATCCAACACAATATAACCACCCCAACTGCCCAAACAAACGATGCCGCTTTCTTTGCGTCCAACCAGCACAGCTGCTGCCTTTTTCAAGATATCTTCGTAAGTCTCTCCGTCTGCGTATGCAGGATAAGCCTCGTTGATGAATTGACCCGGGGCCGGACGATACTCCAACACCCTGTGGGCATAAGGCGAACCGGCCTGCAGGGACATACTGCAACAGCTTAGGGATACTAGCAGGAAAAATCGTATGACTATTTTGAAATCCAACATCTTAATGCCTTTTATGCGATGCCATTTATGCGATGTCTTTTATGCGATGCCATTTATACAACAATACCGCCCTTTAACGCAAACATCAAATAAACAAGAGAGCAAGCCGGTATACAACGAACGCAGCACACCAGGCGAGCAAAATGGTATAAACCATCGAAAAAAGAGCCCATTTCCAGCTGCCCGTTTCGGAACGAATAGCCGCCAGCGTAGCCACACAGGGGAAATATATCAGTACAAAAACCATCAGGCTTAAGGCAACAGCAGCATTGATTACCGGGCTGCCGTCCGTATAACTTGCCGTCTGCAGGCGCTCGGACAAGACGGTGGCTTCTTCGTCGGGATTACCCGCATAGAGCACGCCCAACGTACTGATGATTATTTCTTTGGCAGCAACACCGGTCAAAAGCGAAACACTGATTTTCCAGTCAAAGCCCAAGGGACGCAGCGCCGGCTCCATCCATTGTCCGATACGACCAATATACGATTGTTTCTGTTGTTCCATTCTTTGCAATTCTTCGTTGCTCAATCCCGCCCACTCTACACTTGCGGCCTGACTGCCAGCCTGACTCTGTTCCTGCACTTGCTCCTCCTGCACTTGCTCGTTAATTTGCTCCTGTTCCAACACTTGCTCCTGCGCGGTAAGCTGCTCATTCGTCGGCGAGTCCGGACGGGGGAAATAGCTCAGGAACCAAATCAAAATGGAAGCCATTAAAATAACTGTCCCCATTTTTTTGAGATACTGATGGGCCTTTTCCCACATGTGAATCAAGGTGGCCTTGAAGCCGGGCAAACGATAAGGAGGCAATTCCATGGCAAAAGGCATGTCGTCTTTGACGAAAAAAGCCTTTTTGAACAGCCTGGCCATAACGATGGCCAGTACAATTCCTAATAAATACAAGCCAAAAAGCACGAGGCCTGCATAGTTGGGGAAAAAGACTCCGGCAAAGAGCAAATACACCGGCAAGCGCGCACTGCAGGACATCAGGGGAATCACCAGAATGGTAATCATCCTGCTGTTGCGGTTTTCTATGGAACGGGTAGCCATAATGGCCGGCACACTGCAGCCGAAGCCCATAATCAGAGGAATAAACGAACGGCCGTGCAAACCAATCTTATGCATCAGTTTATCCATAATAAAGACTGCCCTGGCCATATAGCCGGAGTCTTCCATGAAGGAGATAAAAAAGTACAAGATCAGAATGTTGGGCAAAAACACGATGACACCGCCCACACCGCCTATGACTCCGTCGATGATTAAATCTTTCAGAGGCCCGGGATTCATCCAGTTGCCAATGGCTGTTCCCAGCCAGCCTACTCCCGATTCTATCCATTCCATGGGGTAATTGCCCAGGGCAAAGGTGCACTGAAACATCAGGAACAAAAAGACCAGGAAAATGGGATAGCCCCAGTAACGATGGGTAAAAAGGGCATCCAGACTGTGTGTCCTGGGTAAGGGCTGCTTTTTACCTGCAGGGCTCATTACTTCTTTGAGCGCACCGTGTATTACTGCGTACTTCGCGTTGGTAATGGCCGATTCGGCGTCTTCTTCGAGGAATTGCTGTATTTTTTTGTACGACAAGGCTCTCAGCGCAAAAATCTCGTCGGCGTTGGGCAGGTTCCGCACCAATTCTTCCACCAGAGCATCGCCTTCAAGGAGCTTGATGGACAAAAAACGCATCGAATAACGATTGCGAATCTCTTCGTTCAGCGCCAGGGCTGCCTTGATTTTGTCTATGCTTTTTTCGATGACCGGGCCATGGTAAATATGCACATGGCGCACCACTTCGCCTATGCGGTATTCGTGTTCATGCTTATGTTCGCGGTGCTGATTCCTGAGATGAAACCAGCCGTGTACATGACGATGTTTACCCCGGCGACCTCCGAAGCCCTGTCCGAGCGTTTTGTAATGCTCGTCTTCTTCCAATTCTTCGAGAGTGTCGTGCGACAGATCGTGCTGATGATAATAATCGTGCAGTTCCCTGAGACTTTCGCGATCGAAACCCTCACGGGCCACCAAATCAGAACCTTCGTACACCTTGATTACAATCCGGAACAAGCGATCCAGTCCCTGATTGCTGCGAGCGACGGTAGGCACGAAAGGCACACCCAGCAAACGGCCCAGCTGCATATGATCAAGCTTTGATCCGCTCTGCTGCAATTCGTCGTACATATTCAGGGCAACCACCATGCGCACATTCATGTCGATGAGCTGAGTGGTCAGAAAAAGATTGCGCTCCAGGTTGCCGGCATCCACCACATTGATTACCACATCGGGAAGTTCCTGGTCGAGGTGTTTGCGCACGTATACTTCTTCGGGGGTATAGGCCGACAAGGAATAGGTGCCCGGCAAATCGACCAGGCTGAAACTATAGCCTTCGAAGTCCATAAAACCGGTTGAGGCCGACACGGTCACTCCACTGTAGTTTCCCACATGTTTACGTTCGCCCGAGGCTTGATTGAATAAGGAGGTTTTGCCGGAATTGGGATTCCCCACCAGGGCCACCCGAATGTGTTTGCGTTTTTTCAAAGCAACCATTCTCAGGTCGTCTTCTTCGATGGTGCCGCGAAACGTTTCCTCTGCATCCGACTGCATTACTTCATCGCGGCCTACGACTTCGATCAGGGCGGCTTCGCTTCGTCTCAAAGAAATATGATAGCCCATAATCCTGTAATCGACAGGGTCGTTGAGCGGAGCATTCATGACACATTCCACCACCTTACCCCTGACAAAGCCCAATTCCACTATACGCCGGCGAAAACCACCGTGCCCGTAGACCTTGACAATGACCGCTTTATCACCGGTTTTGAGTTCAGACAGTTTCATATTTCCCTCATTATCACGAAAAAAAGCCGCCTAAAAATCCATAGACAGCTTCCTTTTCACCGCAAAGTCGTTTCGATGCCTCAACAGGCAGGAATCGCTTTATTTGTCGAGATGGATGGCTTCGGTTGGACAAACGTCCGCGCAAGCCCCACACTCTGTACACAACTCCGGATCGATTTTGTAAATATCACCTTCGGAGATCGCGCCAACAGGACATTCGTCTATGCAAGTCCCACATGCGATGCAATCGTCATAAATTACGTATGCCATAGTTTGATTAAGTTTTTAAACAAATTCGGGACAAAAGTAATTATTTTTTGAGCAGTAAACCAAACTATTTGGCAATAATTGACGAGAATTATCGTTTTATCCCCCGAATGTCCCTTGTTTGAACAGCAGCCATAATGGTTAAAAAAATATACTTCCTTCTACTACTCTGCCTTTTGCTGGTTGCCCCCCGGCCGGTTTCAGCTAAAAGTCCGGTCCGCTACCTCCCTTACGAAGATCTTAAACTCTACCACTTTGGATTCTTTATCGGCATGCACACCCAGGATCTTTACATCGACCATTCGGGTGTTCCCGACGACAACGGAGCCGTGTGGTACGGCAGCGTTCCTTCTTATGCTCCGGGCTTTAGCGTGGGCGTGCTGGGCGATTACCGCATTTCCGATTTCCTGAGTCTGCGCCTGAGCCCTGCCATACATTTCGGTACCAAAGACCTGGCCCTGGTGTCGGATCAGCCCGGCTCCGAAATTATTACCACTCCCATCCGTTCCAACTATATTATGGTGCCCCTGAGTATTCGCTACCGGGGAGCCCGCAGCGACAACTACCGGCCTTATCTGATAAGCGGAATTAGCCTGGGCCTGGACGCCGGACGGCACAAACGCCAGGAAGTACTGCTCAAAGCCATGAACTATTATTGGGAATTCGGTTTCGGCTGCGACCTCTACCTGCCCTATTTCCGGCTGGTCCCCGAAATCAAGTTTTGCCTGGGACTGGGCGACATCTTCGAACATGAGCGTTCCGACCAGGGCAGCGACGCATACCAGAAATTCACCAATGCTTTCGACCGGATGACTTCCAGGCTGATCGTGCTATCGTTTCAGTTTGAATAAGCTGACTCAGATCCATTACCACACCTCAAGCTCACAACCTTATATCAGGTCATTGACTACACCAGGTTCATTGCCTTACATCAGGCCCAGATAGCTGTCGATGATTTCCATCAGTCTTTCGCCGTATTTCTCTAAGGTTTTGGGGCCTATGCCGCGCAACTTTTTCAATTCCCTGGTATTCACCGGGGGCTGGCGGCAGATGCCCAACAAAGCGGCCTGCGAAAGTATGGTGTAGGCCGGACGTCCCAGCTCGCGGGCTTCTTGTCGCCTCCAAGCCGCCAGCTGCTGATACAGCAGCGGATGAGCGATATCGGCGCTGCCGGCCGGCGGAGCTTCCTGTTCCGTTTCGTCTTCGTACTGATAGTCGACGACTTCTCTCTCGTTCTCTCTTTCGGCCTCTCTTTGGGCTTCTCTTTCGGCCTCTTCGTAGGCGGAATAAGCCGGACTGGTTTTCTTGGCCTTTTTCTCTTTTTTGCTGCCGGATTTCTTTTTGCGTTCCTCGGATTTGAGCAGGAGTTGAGCCCTGAGACTAAGGTATTCCTCTACCGTAAAGGCTCTCAGCGAAAATTCCCGCATCAGTCCGGCCTTGTAATCGTATTCCTGTTCCAGGCGGCTAAAGGCTTTTTCGAGCAACTGCCGGCTCTCTTTGTTGTCCAGCTCGGGTAAGCCGGCAGCCAAAACGGTCCCTACAATCTGTTGCAACTTTTCGGCAAAATAGAGCCCGGCCTTATGAACACGCTCCTGCAACTGAGGCTCTTGTTCCAGCTCGGCACAGGTTTCGGACATTCGCCGGATTTGATTTCCGAAAGCAAGGCCGACGCCGGTTATTTCGTTCAGACAGGCCGGACAGGCACTGCCCACCCCTGCAACGTAAGCCGGATACAAGGCTTCGAGCTGATCGCGGCATTGTTGATTGAACAATCGCAGGCTCAGCAGCAATTCCTGAAAATCGAACAAGTCCAGCAGCTGATCGATGAAATACTCCCGTCTGGCTTTGAGTAACTGCTGCCGGTCGGGAGGATGGTTCAGCATCTCTCTGCTGAAGGCGCTCACCACTGCATCGTCCTTGAGCACGTGGCGGCTCAGGGGGCGATTGAGCACTATACCCTCCAGGGTTTTGCAGCGGCTCAGCGCCACATAGACCTGGCCGTGGGCAAAAGCAGAAGCCGCGTCGATGATTACCTTCTCAAAAGTCAGGCCCTGGCTTTTGTGTATGGTGATGGCCCAGGCCAGTTTGAGCGGGTATTGCTCAAAAACGCCTTCGACCGTTTCTTCGATGTCTTTGGTATCGGGGTCGAGGGTGTATTTGGTGTTGAACCATTGCTCGGGCTGAACCATGACTTCCTGTGAATCGCCCTCGCATTGAACACAAATATAGTCCTCGCCCAAATCGGTAATCTGACCGATTTTCCCGTTAAAATAGAGCCTTTCGGGCGAAGAATCGTTTTTGACAAACATCACCTGGGCTCCCTTTTTGAGCACCAGTTCCTGATTGGTCGGGAAGGAAGATTCGGGGAACAGGCCCTGCACTCTGGACTTGTAGCAGTACTCCGGCTGCCCGATGGCTGCCAGCTTACCTTCGTTGATGGACTGCGCCTGATAATTGTGCGTGGTCAGGGTGATGTAGCCTTCGGCATCGTCGGGACTGAATCCCGGAATGTATCGTTGATTGAGCATACGGAAGCCCGCTTCGTCCAGCTTGTTGTCGCGCACCTTGTTGAGCAGATCCAGAAAATAAGCATCCGACTGCCTGAACACTTCGGTGAGGGCAATGGTGGTGTAATGCGTTTTCGACAAAGCCTGGCTGCTGAAAAAATAGGGAGAATCGTACACCGTACGCAACAGAGCCCATTCGTCGTCTTTGGCCACCGGAGCCAATTGCTGCACATCGCCTATCATCAGCAGCTGCACACCGCCAAAAGGCCGGCTGTCGCGGCGGTAACGGCAAAGATTGTCGCTGACGGCATCCAGCAAATCGGCCCGTACCATACTTATTTCGTCGATGATCAGGAGATCGAGGCTGCGGATAAGGTTGATTTTTTCTTTACGCAATTTATGGCTCTGCTGTTTGTCCCCCTCCGTTTTTTCGCGTTTAGGGCCGGGGACGTAAGGGCCAAAAGGCAACTGGAAAAAGGAATGAATGGTCATACCGCCGGCATTGATGGCGGCTACCCCCGTTGGAGCCAACACCACCGCGCGTTTGTTGACTTCTTTTTTGAGTCGTTGCAAAAAGGTGGTTTTGCCGGTGCCGGCCTTGCCGGTCAAAAAAACAGGTTCGCCGGTACTGCAGATGTAATCAAAGGCCAGCTCCAGGCCGGCATTGCTCCTGATCAGTTCCTTTTGTTCCTGTATGTGCAGCGGTCTGCCCGGTCCCGGACTCATTTCTTCTTTAGATAATACTGCCGTTCTTCGGCTGAATAATGTTCAATGGCGTAACGTAAGGTGGTGCGGGGCAGCCGGGTGGCGTATTCCTCCAAAAAGGCCGTCAGCACGCTGCGGTCGCGCTTGCCGATTTCGCGGAGCATCCAGCCGTTGGCCTTGTGCATCAGGTCGTGCGGATGTTGCATTTGCTTTTTGACCAGGGCCAGGGTATCGTCAAACTGACCGTGATCAATCAGAATCATGGTGCTGACAATGGCTACTCTTTGCTCCCAAAGCAATGCACTCTCGCTGAGACGATACAATACGGAGCGGTCGTGGTCAAGCAGCCAGTGCCCCAGAATCCTTGGAGCGCTCAGGTCTACCAGGTCCCAGTTGTTGGCCCGGTGTAAACGGCTTAAATAATAATCGACGACCCCGGCTCGATTTTTGGGCTGCCTGCGGTATTGATCCACCAGAATCAGGAATCCGCAGAGGCGAACTTCGTGCACATCGTCCTGAAGCAGGATTTCGACTTCGTCCCTGTTCAAATCGTGAGCCTGCCGGGCCACCGAACGCACCTGAGGCACCATTACCCCGCAAAAAAGGTCGCCCTCGCCGTATTGGCCGGGGCCGGTTTTGAAAAAGCGGCTCAATCCGACGGCTTTTTCGTGACGGGCATAACTCAAAAGGGCTGCTTTTACCCCGGCAGCTGTGTTCAGTGTGTTTTGCATACTTCGTCGAATAGGGCTTCGATGTTGGCCGGGGGAATATCCTTGAGAATGGCTTCGTGACTGGGAGAAAAAATCAGGCCCGTCGGGAACAGCGCCTTGAGTTCGCGCACCTTGGCCCGCACCTCGTCGGGACTGCCGTGCACCAGTAAATACTGGGCATCTACCCCACCGCAAAAGCTGGCAGCGGGGAAATCTGTTTTGAGCCTGCCCGGTTCCATGCCGGCCGCCAGGGCTTGTATGGGGTGAATGACATCGGCTCCGGCTTCGATCAGATCGGGAATGACGTCGTGGATGGAGCCGCAGGAATGATGCATCACTTCCAGGCCGAAACGTTTGGCCTGTTGCACCAGCTTACGGGTGCCGGGCAACACAAATTCGCGTACGGCTTCGGGCGAAATCATCAGGCCGTTCTGACTGCCCAGGTCGTTGCCGATCAAAACGGCATGCAGTTTGCCCCGGGTGGCTTCGTAAAAAATCTCGTTGGCCCGCAGATAAAAATCCACAATCTTGTTGGTGACGGCCATAAACAATTCCGGAGCCAGCATCATATTCATCAGAGCCGTTTCCATGCCAAAAGCCGCACAGGCATCCTGAAAATGGGCCGACCACACCACGCCCATCACGGCATAGCCCTCGGGCACTTCGTCCACCACCTTGCGGCAAAGCGCGGGGTCGATGTATTTTTCGGGATCGGGCCAGTCAAATTTGTCCACATCGGCCGGATCGCTGTAATCTTCGAAAAAACCGGGAGCCGTCAGTGTACGCTCGTCGGGGGAGCCTTGCTTTTTCTTGGCAAAATCGAAAGCGGCATAAATGGCGTTGCTCGTGGGCGAATGGTAAGGCATTTCCACAGGGAAAATGTCGTCGTTGATTCTGGCTTTGAGAGCTATCATATTGTCCACGCCAAAATGCTTGTACAGGGCCGGCAGGGCCGCTTTATCTGGTATGCCCAGCCAGGAGGCGGGATAATCTGTTTTTTGATGACGTATGGTGGCGTAAAAACGTTCTATGTGATTCATAATTAAAAAATTACATATTGGCTAATCGGATAGCGGCGGCCACAAAAAAGGCCGCGGTTTCGGTGCGCAGGCGATTGTTTCCCAGGGAAACGGATTTGAAGCCCAGCGACTTGGCCAAAGCCACCTCTTCGCGGCTGAAATCGCCTTCGGGGCCTATCAGCAGCAGGACAGGCTTACCCGGCCGGTAAACTTCTTTGATAAAGGGCTTTTCTTCGTCGGGCCAGCAATGAGCTATGAATTTTTGCCCGTCGAAGTCTTGACGCACCACTTGTTCAAAATCAAGCATCTCCCTGATTTCCGGCAGCAGCGAGCGCTCCGATTGCTTCATGGCTGCCACGGCAATCTTAACGATACGATCGGTCTTGAGCTGCCTGCGCTCGGAATGGTCACTGAGCACAAAGCCGAGGCTGTCGATGCCCAGTTCGGTCAGCTTCTCGGCCATCCATTCCATGCGGTCGGCGTTCTTGGTAGGAGCCACGGCCAAATGCAGGCCTATGGAATCGCTGACCTGAGGCAGGACCTCCAGAATTTCCACCTCGCAGTTCTTTACATCCGCCCTGCTGATACGGGCACGGTAAAAATGCCCCTTGCCGTCGGCCAGACAAACTTCGTCGCCCGCCTTGAGGCGCAACACCTTGATACAATGAGCTGCTTCCTCTGCCGGAAGACAGGCCTGAACGGCAATATCGGGAGTATAAAATACAGGCATAGGATCAGGAATTGGCTTCTTTGCGTTTTTTCAATTCGTCCCGTATCATGGAGGCCTGCTCGTATTCTTCCTGTTCAACGGCTTTTTTCAAGGCTTCCATCAATTCCTCGTCGGTAGCGTCTTCCCAGGTTTCCTCGTCGCGGACCTTTTTTACAATCAAACGCTGCCCGCTGCCCTGTTCTTTCTCTTCGAACACCATGCCCCGCTTGCGCAGGATGTTTTCGGTGGTGTAAATGGGAGCCCCCACCCTCAGGGCCAAAGCTACCGCATCGGAGGTCCTGGAGCTCAGGGTAATCTGCTCCCCCTTGTGCTCAAAATAGAGCTCCGAGTAAAACACATCTTCCACGCAATCCGAAATATAAACCTCTTTGAGCTCCAGCCCGAAAGCCTGACACATGGAAGCCATCAGATCGTGGGTAAGCGGGCGCGGAGGCGTTTTTTTCTCCAGCGAAAACGAAATGGCCTGGGCCTCGCCTGAGCCTATAATGATGGGTAAGCGTCTGTCTCCGTTAGCCTCAGCCAGAATCAGAATGTAAGCGCCCGATTTCATGCGGCTGTACGAGAGGCCCCAGATGGTCAGTAAAATATGTGAGTTATCTTTTTCCGACATACATTTTTAGTTTAAATACAGAGGCTCAGCTTTACCACAGCCCCGCGCCTTGCCGGAAGCTTTCTCCGGAAGGTGTACAAAGATAAGAGATGGCTCAGCAAAATCCAAAAGAAAAATTACGTTTCGTCCTTGGCAGTTTCATTAAAAAGCAGTAATATTGCAGCCGCTTTGCGGAGGCAACTCCAAAGCGGGCCCATAGCTCAGTTGGTTAGCAGCACCTGACTCATAATCAGGGGGTCACTGGTTCAAGCCCAGTTGGGCCCACAATAAGAAAAGACACCTGCAATTGAATTTGCGGGTGTCTTTTTTGTTGTATGCAGATTTGAG
>CAZAUQ010000057.1:0-12331 GCA_964488495.1 uncultured Bacteroidales bacterium | reverse complement strand
GACCGCCTGATCAAAACCGGCAATTATACCTTATCCCTGTCGGAAGCCAATACCAATACCGAATTGCTACTCAAAGCCGGTACCGTGCAACTGAGTACCGAACAGGCTTTGCCCGGCCGCAAAGTGATTTTCGAAGGCGGTACACTCAAAGCTTTCGACAGCAGCGGCTCCTACAGTGCCTCGAGTTATCCCCTGGTGGTCGAAGAGGGACAATTTGGCCGCTTCTATGTGGATAGTCGTTGTAGCTATACCAATAGCCTGACCGGAGGTGGAACCCTCTATATTTATGTGCCCTGGGTACGTTCCGATTTCAACGGCAACTGGAGCAATTTCACCGGTACCATTAAATTGATGAATCCCAACTCCTTCCGTAATTACAGCACCTACGGCTATGCCAAAGCGGTGATTGATCTCGGAACCGAAGGCGTCTTTGACGATATGAAGACCCAGACAGTCAAAATCGGCTCCATCAAAGGCAAAGGCCGTTTCTGGGGAGCCGGCACCTGGGAAATTGGTTACCGGAACGAGGATTTTACTTACCAAGGCAACATCGAAACCGGCCTTATCAAGAAAGTAGGAACCGGCATTATGACCCTGAGCTCTGCCATGACTTCCACGGCTAATTTCCTGATCAATGAAGGAGGGCTCACTGTTTCCGGTCTTACCAGCGGCCCGGGCACCTCGACTGTTTATGTCAGGAACGGCGCCTTTTTGAGTGGCAACGGAAATATTCAAGGCAACATAATTGTTGAATCGGGCGGCAGCCTGTATGCCGGTATGTATCAGCCCAACAACCTGACTGCGGGCACTTCGCTCAGAACCAGTAATGTACAAATGCAGGCAGAATCCAATTTTGTGGTCAAAGTGGATCCGGGCGCAGAAAAATCGGATATGATGGCTCCCTCGGGCAATTTTGTGGCCAACGGCAACTTGATCATGCAAAACATCACCGATCAACCCTATCAGGAAGGCCAGTCCTTTCAGATAGTACGGCCGGGCACCATTACGGGGGGCTTTACATCCGTTGAGCCGTCCATCCCCGGTGTAGGTCTGGAATGGGACCTGAGTGATTTTACTTCGAGCGGACTTATCAAAGTGGTCGTTGCCACAGCTCTCGAAGGAGCTCAGGCCGCAGAACTCCTGGTTTATCCCAATCCGACGACAGGGAAGCTTTTTATTCAGCTACCCCGGGCCGCTGACGAGTTGCATATTAAACTGGAAAACCTCGAAGGAAAACTCCTGCTGGAACAAAGGGCCTACGATACCGGAACAACGGAAATCGATCTTACTCATTTGAATAAAGGCCTTTACATCATTACTATCGACTCCGGCAGTCAGTCGACCAAACATAAAGTGCTGTTGAAATAATCCAGAATATATTGAAACGGTACTGACAGAGTGCAAATAAAGTACGGAATAAGTGCAAATTAAGTACGTAATAAGTGCAGAAGAAAGATTGAAAGAATAGATATAGAAGGAAGTTGGAAATTTTAAACAGCAAAGAAATATGTTAGAAACAATAAAACGCAAAGCAATGAGAAATCTAGTATTAATAGCCCTGATGCTTAGTCTGGCTTCGTGCGGCTTACAAAAAAATAAACCTTTGAGTGAAAAGGATATGTCGGGCTATTTGCTGGTGTATTTCCAGGACAATACCCATAGCCTGCACATGGCTATCAGCGAAGACGGTTATACTTTTACAGCCATTAACGGGGGCAAAGCTGTGGTGGTAGGCGATACCATAGCCGGACAGAAAGGCATACGTGATCCGCACATTACTCGTGGCCCTGACGGCGCATTTTACCTGGCCATGACCGATTTGCATATTTTTGCTCAGCAACTGGGTTTTCGCGACACACAATGGGAGAGGCCTCAGGAAGAATACGACTGGGGTAACAACCGGGGTTTTGTGTTGATGAAATCTTACGATTTGATTCACTGGACGCACAACAAGGTGTACATTCAGGAGGCTTTTCCTCATCTGGATGTAGGTTGCGCCTGGGCTCCGCAAAGCATTTACGATCCGCAGGAGAAAAAGATGATGCTTTACTTCACCATGCGGCTTGGGCACGGCAAAACTCAATTGTACTATGCTTATACCGACGACGATTTTACCCGCCTGCTCACGGAACCAAAACTGCTTTTTGAGTATCCCGATCCTGAGATTCAGATTTTGGATGCCGATATTACGCCTATGCCCGACGGACGTTATTGTATGATGTACGTTGCACAGGAAAATCCGGGAGGTATAAAAATGGCTGTTTCCGATAGGATCAACGGCGGCTATGTCTACGACGATCGCTGGATCGATTTTGAGCCCGGCTCCTGCGAGGCGCCCAATGTGTGGAAAAGAATAGGCCAGGACAAATGGGTGCTGATGTATGATATTTTCAGCATCAGGCCCCATAATTTCGGTTTTGCAGAAACTTCCGGTTTTGAGCATTTTGAGTCCTTGGGTCGCTTCAATGAAGCCGATATGAAAACCACTAACTTCAGTTCTCCCAAACACGGGGCAGTTATTCAAATCACCAGTAGCGAGATTCAAATTCTGAGAGAATTTGAGAAATAAAAAACAGTATTATCTTTGGGCGTTCATTAAGCTATACTTTCATGGCCATTCCGACCACCAGAGCCAAGGAGCCCGCTGTTATTAGCATTGACGAGCAATTGTGCAAGGCTTGCGGGCTTTGTGTCAGTGTATGCAAGGATTTCGGGCTCAGGATGGAAAACAACAAAGCGGTAGTAAATGCTGATGCTATTTTTGGCTGTATAGGCTGTGGGCATTGTATGGCCATCTGTCCAGAGAATGCCATTACTATTACTGGCAGAATGCTTTCCCGGGCCGATCTTTTTGAATTGCCTCCAAAAACAAGCATGGCCTCTTATGGGCAACTATCATCTTTGTTTCTTCGGCGACGCAGCATCCGGGAATTTTCTGAGCGGCCTGTTGAACCGGAACTGACCGAAAAGATACTTCAAGCTGCTCAAACAGCACCCATGGGTTTGCCCCCATCTGACGTGCAGGTGCTGGTGTTCGATACTAAAGAAAAATCAAGAACTTTTGCTCAGGATTTTTCTGCCTTGCTCAAAAGCCTGCGTTTTATGGTTGCTCCGGCTGTGTTAAAGATTATGCGTTTGTTTTGGGGTAAAGAAAACGACGAGGTTTTCCGGAATTTTGTGGCCCCGCTGTTCAAAGTGTACATCGAAGACATGGAACAAGGTCGTAATTACATCAATTACGATGCACCCTTGTTGATGTATTTTTATGGCTCTCCCTATTGCGATCCGGCCGATCCCATAGTGGCAGCCACCTACGCGATGCTTGCCGCTGAATCGCTGGGGCTGGGAACCTGTATGCTGGGTGGAATACATCCCTTGATTCAATACGGGAAGAAAGCCAGACAGCTCCGTAAAAAATACCACATCAAATACAAAAGCCGCGAAGGCCTGTTTGTGGCTTTCGGCTATCCGGCCGTGCATTACAACAAAGGCATCAAGAGGACCTTCGCTTCGGTGCATTTTCAATAATAGAACAATACTCATTACTATTTTTACTCACACTATTAATCCCCGTGTTATGAAAAAGATGCTTTTAATTTTACTGGGTTTGCTGGTATTGAACACCTTTAGTTATGCACAGAAAAAAAATACGTATGTAGTTCATCGCGATGCAAAGGGAAAATTGGTTACTGCCGATGGAATTGAAAATATTTATACCAATTTCAATTATTGGGTAGTAAGAATCAATACAGACGCCAAACCTGCCTTCAACTTTAAAAAAGCAGGGACTGATAAACCCAACATCAAGAATAAATCAAAGGTTGTTGATAACTACGTTTACGGAATAATTGACACCTTAGGTAATTTTATTTTTCCTCCCATTTTTAAATCTATAAATGTAATGGGTGATGGTATAGGTATTGCCAGGGAGCATTACAATAAGAGTGAAAGTTTTTATGCGATAGATTTGAACCGGGCTATTGTGAAAGAATGGGACCCTTCCTATAAACTCTCGTTGATTGGTATGAGCACAGTCTGTTTTCTGAAAGAAACAGGTCCTTACGAATCTATACACGCATTTGCCAGAATAGATTTCGACAAAGCGGATATGTTGGATACCATCGTTACAGTACCAAATGACTATGATCTTGGTTATTACATAGGTAAATTTTACACAGAATTAGAAGCGGAGGATTTTTCCAAAATGCCCTACCTGATGCCTGAACCAAAGGAGAAGTATACTCCCGATTACTACAAAATAAGTTACTGGAAATGGGATAAACCAAAATGGATTGACAACAAGGGTAAAACTCTGTTATTTTTGGATCAATACAAGTCAAAGGACTATTTTTTCAATCATTGGATTTATGAAGAATCCGATCATTTTGGTGTAATTGACAAAAACGGTCAAGTGGTGATTGCACCTGTATATGAGCGATTTAATATTAGTGATGACCACTTGGTATTGCTGGATGGGGAAAAAAACCTGCAGGTTTACGATAAGAATATGAATCTTTCACAAGATTCTGTAGGGGAGGTTGTTCGTGGTTATTATAAGTCGTTATATAAAGATTATAAAACACTGGCACAACAACATATTGAAGCGCAGGCTGCATTAGAGGAGAAGGAACGTGTTAAGGCCGATCCTGACAACCTGGCAAAATATATGGCAGGTGAATATTCTCCTTTTTTTTACAACGAACCTGGTGGACTCAGTTTTATGTCCCAAAATGTTTCCGGTCAGGGTATTTTTATTTATCGGCTGGATAACAACAATATAAAAATCAAAATCAATGGTTCCGGATCGGATTCCGCTCTGGATTATAAATATAAAACGGAAGTGGATGCTCATATAACAAGGGACTTATTAGGAAATGCGACTATTATCTACCTGAGTGGAGAAAATTTTACCGGTACTTACGATATGCTTTCCAAAGAATTGAAAATTTCCGGAAAAGTTGATTTTGGCCAGGTTGTTAATATTTCAGCTACAAAAAGAAGATCATTCGAATACTAAAATCCGATCCTTTGGAAGGAAAAAAAGCCATTAAAATGGCGGTGTTTTGGTTTCGGAGAGATTTGCGACTCGAAGACAACCGGGCTTTACAGGAAGCTTTAAATGGTGAGTTTCCGGTACTGCCGGTATTTATTTTTGACGAAGAGATTTTGGCAGATCTCGAAGAGGAGGATTCCCGGCTTACTTTTATTTACCAGAGGCTCAAAATGATTACTGATCAGTTGAAGTCCTATGGGAGCAGCCTTTATTGTGTCAAAGGAAAAGTGTCCGATGTCTGGAATTCGATACTGAAAACAGTCCGGGTGCAGGCGGTCTACGCCAACGAAGATTACGAGCCCTACGCTATCGAAAGAGACAGAAAAGTGGAGCAGGTTTTAGCGCAACAGGGCATAGCTTTCAAGTGCTTCAAGGATCAGGTAATCTTTGCCGGAAAGGAAGTACTAAAGGCCGATCAGAGCCCCTATACCGTATTTACTCCCTACAAAAATCAATGGTTACACAAATTAAGGAGCCAGGGACTTGAGTTTATGAAGCCCGAAAATTCAGATCATTATGTCAAGTTTTCTATGCCCTTGCCGGAATTGGCTGAACTGGGATTCAAAGCCTCAAAAATAAAAGTTCGGGATTATCGGCTGGATGTATTGGATAATTATCATAAGCTCAGAGATTTTCCGGCCCGGGACCAAACCAGTTATTTGTCGGTTCACCTGCGCTTCGGCACTGTCAGTATTCGTCAGATCGTGAAGCAGGTGCTTGACAATGAAGCTTTTTTATCTGAGTTGATCTGGAGGGAGTTTTTCATGCAGATTCTTTATCATTTTTCCGAAGTGCTGCACCACAATTTCAAAAGGAAATACGATTTTGTGCCCTGGCGGAATAATGAGCAGGAATTTGAACGCTGGACTCAAGGACAAACCGGTTATCCCATGGTGGATGCCGGCATGCGCCAACTGAATGCTACCGGTTATATGCACAATCGCGTCCGGATGGTAGTGGCCGGATTTTTGTGCAAGCATCTGTTGATAGACTGGCGTTGGGGCGAAGCTTATTTTGCCGGTAAATTGCTCGATTACGAATTGGCTTCCAACAACGGCAACTGGCAATGGGCTGCCGGTACCGGGTGTGATGCCGCTCCCTACTTCAGAATATTCAATCCTGCTGAGCAACTCCGAAAATTCGATCCCGACAAAGCTTATGTCCGGCAATGGATCCCGGAGTTGAACACTGCGACTTATCCGACCGGGATGATCGGGCATACTCAGGCTCGCGAAAGAGCCATTTCGACGTACAGATCGGCTTTGAGATCCTGAGTTAAATCGATTGAAGTAAAAAGGGAAATAGTCCCGGCTTAGGTTTTCTTTCTGCCTGATTTACAGTAATTGATTGTATTACTCCAAAAAAATAGTATTTTTAGTCGTTTTTAAAAATACACGAATTATGAGCGAATTGATCAACAACTCCCAAAAGAGAAAAGAACGGCTGAAAGAACTGATTCTAAAACTGCATCAGGGCGAATCGGCCGAAGTGGTGCGTCAGCAACTGACAGCCTCACTCAAAAATATTCCCTACGACGAAGTGGTCGAAGTAGAGCAGGAACTAATCGAAGAAGGCCTGCCCGAAAACGAGATCCTGGAACTCTGCGATATACACGGAGCCGTTTTAGAGGGTAACGTTGACCTTAGTGGCGCACAGGTTGTTCCCGAAGGTCATCCGGTGGATGTTTTTTATAAAGAAAACATCGAAATAAAAAAAGTGGCAGCACAGACCAGGGCTTTGTTGAATACCTTGCATTATACTAAAGAAGAAACCTTTCATTCTTATGTTTTTGAAATACTGAGCTGTTTTAATCAGTTGACGGATGTGGATAAGCATTATCAGCGCAAAGAATACCTGGTATTTCCCCATATGGAGAAAAAAGGCATCACCGGCCCGCCCAGGGTTATGTGGGGCAAACACGACGAAATCAGGGAACAGCTGAAAGCCAGTATCGAATTGCTGCAAAACAAGGATCTGAAAAAATCAGACTTGGCCGATGCCCTGGATTTGCTTTTCTTCCGTGTGCTTCAGGCCCTGACGGACATGGTGCAGAAAGAGGAAGAGATTTTGTTCCCCATGAGTATGGATATACTGAGCACTGAGGATTGGTGGAATATTCATAAGCAAACGCTGGAATTTGGTTTTTGCCTATACGATCCCAAAGTGGAATGGAAACCCGAAGGGATGCCCGAAGAAAAGGACAAGAGCCACTACAGTGCCGAAGGCGGCATTCAGTTGCCCTCGGGCAGTTTCAGTGCCAAAGAAATTATGGTTATCCTCAATACCCTGCCGGTGGATATGACCTTTGTAGATAAATTCGATAAGGTGAAATACTTCAGCCAAGGCAAGGATCGCATTTTTGTTCGCAACCGTTCCATAATCAACCGCGATGTACGTTTGTGTCACCCGCCGGCCAGTGCCCATGTGGTGGAAAAAATCCTCGAGGATTTCAAAACGGGCAAAGCTTCGCATGCACCATTCTGGATACAAATGAAAGGTAAATTCATCAAGATTGAGTATTTTGCCTTGCGCGATGAACAAGGCGAATACCTTGGCACGCTGGAAGTCTCTCAGGATTTGTCCGAAAACAGAGCCCTCGAAGGCGAAAGACGAATCTTGTCCTACAGCTCAGGCTCAGACAAAAAGCAGGATTGAGTTGATGTTTGAATGAACGAATGATCTTGTTTTGCCCTTTTTTTCGATAGACATTTATAGATAGAATTCATGTAAGAATCAACAAAGTATGGAAAATCTGATTATTAGCCCCAAAACCAAAATATACGAGCTCCTTGAAGCTTATCCTCAGCTGGAGGAAACGCTGATTGGGCTGGCACCGCCTTTTAAGAAACTCAAGAATCCGGTCTTGCGCAAAACCATCGCCAAAATCACCACTTTGAGTCAGGCGGCCATCATTGGTGGTCTGAAAGTGGAAGAATTGATAAATGCCCTGCGCAAAAAAGTAGGGCAAAAACTCGACGATATCCTTGAAGCTGAGGGTCGAGATTATGTCTACCAAAAACCGGACTGGTTTGACGAATCGAGAGTGATTGTTTTCATTTATATCAGTAATATTCTGAACGCCGGCGAACAGCCCGTTCACGAAGTCTTGTCGGCCATCAGGAAACTCAAGGAGGACGAAATCCTCAAGGTGGTCGCCCCCTTTGTGCCGGCGCCTCTGTTGGACAAAACCATCAGTATGAACTATAAACATTGGATGGACCAGCAAGCCGAAGACGAATACTGGATCTTTTTTAAACAATAGTCATGTCGGCGTTTAGCCAAACTCAGGAGGCCAGGCTGACAAAGCTCCTGGAGCTCGCCGGGCTTTTATTGAAAACCGGCAATGCCGGCGCTTTTGTGGCCGGGAACAAGGATTTTATTCACAGCGTTGTTCCGTCGGACTTTATTGCTCTGTTCGATCGGGTAGTGTTGGAAGGTTACACTATGGATGATATCAAGGTGTTGACTAATAAGCTGTTGAATATCTTTCATGTCGTCATACGAGACTATAACAGGATAGAGCCTCCGGCCGGTTCTTTCCTGGACCTGCTGGAAAAAAACAATAGTCGGATGGTGTTATTGCTCGATAAGATCCGGCCGGTTTTCAAAGTCTTTGTCAAGAATACTGAGAATTCGAAACTGCGCGGGGAACTATTGAGTCTATTCGTTGAATTAGAAGTGTTTGTCAAACACTATACCATCAAGGAAAACGTCCTTTTTCCCTTGCTCGAGGAGCAGTGGCATGACTATCGTTGCGTACAGATTATGTGGTCTTTTCACGACGATATCCGTCGAAACATCAAAACAGTACTTGCTCAACTCGAAGAGGACAAAATGGAGTTAAAATCGTTCAATAAATGCGTGGGCGATATTTTCTTTAATATGCAGGCTATCAAGTTCAGGGAAGAACGGATCTTGTTCCCTCACATGCTAGCCACCCTCAGCCCCGAACACTTCGAACATATGAGCAGGACGGCTGCTGAGCTGACTTATCCCTATGTGCAGCCGGAACGCCGCACAGCCCCATCTCCTGGTGCAGCTCCGGCAAGCCCCACAGGAAAAACAAACCGCTCAGCTCCGGCAAAACCCGCAGGAAAAACAGAAATAAGGCCTCCGGTACAAGACGATATTGCTGTCGTCAACCTTGGCACAGGCGCTCTGAGTATTGAACAAATTATGCTCGTATTCAATCACTTACCTGTAGATATTACCTATGTGGACGAATACAATAAAGTACGCTATTTTTCTGCCCCCAAAAAACGGATTTTTCCACGAACCACTGCGGTGATTGGGCGTGATGTCAGCAATTGTCATCCGCCCGAAAGTGTGCATGTGGTCGAAAAGATAGTGGACTCCTTTAGAAAAGGCGAACAGGATCGGGCTGCCTTTTGGATCAAAATGCGGGGCGAGGTTATATATATTCAATATTTTGCAGTCAGAGGAACAGAAGGAGAATACAAAGGGGTGCTGGAAGTTTCACAGGAAATTTCCGGGATTCAATCGCTGGAGGGCGAAAAACGACTGTTGGATTGGTAATTTTTTCAGCATATGATAAAAAAAGGCGATAAAAAAAGCCAATTGCTGGAATCTATTCCCGGCATAGGCAAAAGCATTTCCAGGGATTTGAGAGACCTGGGTATTTATCAGGTCAGTGACCTGGTGCAAAAAGATCCCTCACAACTTTACGACAGTCTTTGCAAACTGCGCGAAAATGTTCAGGACCGCTGTGTTTTGTATGTGTTCAGATGTACGGTCTATTATGCAGAACAGGATCATCCCGATCCTGAACTCCTGAAATGGTGGAATTGGAAAGATAACTAAGTATCAGTTTTATGAAAGAACCTGTCGTTTTACATGTGGATACAAATCTTGTATTAAAAGAATTGGAATGGAGCGATGCGTCTTCGATTTTTGAGACCATCGATACGCAGCGGGAGCATCTGGGTAAGTGGCTGCCTTTTGTAGAATTTACACGGGAACTCTCCGATTCCGAAAAATATTTAAAACAAGATATTATCACCAAATCCACCAAAACTCTTTGTACTTTTGCCTTCGAAAAAATGGGGATGAACCGCTTGCAAATACGCTGTGCAGTTGCCAATTATTCTAGTAAGAAGATTCCTCAGAGACTGGGCTTTACTTTTGAAGGTATAGAACGTGAAGGAGAGTTACTCAATGGCAACAGGTTTACCGATTTGGAAGTTTACAGCTTATTAAAGTCGGAAAATTAATTTGATATGATCGTTTATATACTACTGGTAATTGTTGGTTTTGCTTGTTTAATTTATGGTGCGAATTGGTTGGTTGACGGTGCCTCTGCTTTAGCGAAAAAATATAAAGTGTCCGATTTGGCCATTGGGCTCACTATTGTGGCTTTCGGTACTTCGGCTCCAGAGTTGGTTGTTAATGTAATTGCTTCTGTGAACGGCTATTCAGACCTCACCCTGGGAAATATTATCGGGAGCAACAATTTCAATACTTTCATTATTCTCGGTTTGTCTGGTATTATTATGCCTGTTGCAGTGCAGTCTTCCACTGCCCTCAAAGAAATTCCTCTTTCTTTGTTAATAACTGTGATACTTCTTTTTTTGCTGAATAATTTCAATTTTTCAGGCTCGGGATCTTTAGGCCGTTTTGATGCAGCTGTTTTATTTGTGCTGTTTCTGCTCTTTATGTATTATGTGTTTAATCAGATGAAGAGAGATTCGACGCTACATACCGATGTGGTCGTCAAATCGAACGTGAAAATATGGGGATTGATACTGATTGGATTGTCCGGACTGATTATTGGTGGACAATTGGTGGTGATGAATAGTGTCAGTATTGCGAGCGCTTTGGGTGTCAGCGAAAAAATTATTGGATTGACCATTATAGCTGCCGGAACCTCTTTGCCGGAACTGGTAACTTCGGTAGTAGCAGCCATTAAAAAGAATTCAGACATCGCCATCGGAAATATTGTTGGCTCTAATGTGTTCAATATTTTACTGATTTTGTCGGTAAGTGCTTTCATTAGGCCGATTGCTTATAATCCTAAATTCAACCAGGACTTGTTGATCTTGATTGGAGGTACCGTTTTTTTGCTTATTGCCATGCTTACAGGCAAAAGAAAACGACTGGACCGCTGGGAAGCTGCTATTTTATTTGGCTCCTATACCGCCTACACTGTTTATTTGGTGATGCAAGAGCTTTGATTATTACCCTTTTAGTGTAGATTGATCGATTTGCATAAATTATTACAGCAACTATGAAAAGACTACTTTTAACAGGTTCCCTTTTATCACTTGGCTTTTCTTGTATTTTTGCCCAACCCTTGGCTTTTCCCGGAGCAGAAGGTTTTGGAGCCTATTCCACCGGAGGTCGCGGAGGGAAAGTGATTTATGTGTCCAACTTGAACGACGAGGGGCCGGGTAGTCTGAGGGAGGCTGTAGAACAGGAAGGTCCGCGCACGATTGTTTTCTCCGTTTCGGGTATCATTGATTTAAAAACAAGGTTGAATATTGAGCATCCCTACATTACAATAGCAGGGCAAACGGCTCCCGGAGATGGGATTTGTATCCGTGGCGAAACCCTTCGTATCGCAACCGATCATGTCATTATACGGTACATCAGGGTCAGGCTGGGCGACGGCAAGCACGGACAGGGAAGTTTGCAAGGCAAAGATGCCATCGGCATTTCTTCAGGCAGAAATATTATTTTGGATCATTGTTCTGCCGGCTGGAGTCTGGATGAAGTGTTGTCGTCTTCGACCAAAGCTCCCAATCTGAGTAATGTGACTGTTCAATGGTGTTTCATCACTGAAGGCCTGAATCCCGACGGACATGGTTTTGGCTCTCTTATACGCGGTACCGGAGGAGCCAAATACAGTTTTCTTCATAATTTGTACGCTCACAACAGGGGGCGCAATCCCCGGCCGGGCAATTATGATTCCAATCCGTACGATAAGGATCCTCTGGGTTTGTTGCTCGATTTCAGAAACAATGTCGTTTACAACTGGGGTGGGGAACATGCCGCCTACAATGCAGACAAAGTGAGTGTGACTCGTTTGAATTTTGTAAATAATTACTTTATTCCCGGGCAGGATTCAAAAGCAACCGGTATTGCCTATTCTACAGGTTCACCCTATAATCGTGCCTTTTTCGCCGGGAATTATTACATGGATACTCTGCCCGAAGATCAGTGGAAGTTGGTGAAATTCAACAAAAGCTGGACCCCGGAAGAAATTTCGGCCTACAAACAAGACAAAGCTTTTGAATCAGGTATTGTTCAAACCGATGATGC
>CAZAUQ010000056.1:4857-12344 GCA_964488495.1 uncultured Bacteroidales bacterium | reverse complement strand
CTCAGGTAAGCAACGATGTCCTTGATCTCCCTGCGTTGGTAAAAAGACAAACCGCCGTAAATGCGATAGGGGATACTCCGTTTACGCAGAGCATCTTCCAGTATCCGGGACTGGGCATTGGTACGATAAAGTACGGCAAATTCACTCCAAGGGTCGTACAGACTCATGTGCATTTCATTGATCTTATTGGCGATCATAAAGGCTTCTTCCATATCCGAAAAAGCACTCAGCACCTGTATTTTGTTCCCGGTTTCCCGTTTGGAAAACACCGATTTGGGGATTTGCATCTTGTTTTTGGCAATAAGGCTGTTGGCCAGATTGACAATATTCTGGGTGGAACGGTAATTCTGTTCCAGTTTAAACAGCAGACATTCGGGATAGGTCTTTTTGAAATTCAGAATATTGTCGATGTTGGCTCCCCTGAACGAATAAATACTCTGTGAATCGTCACCCACCACGCAAACTTTATGGTGTCGTTCAGCTAAACGACTTACTATAAGGTGTTGTGAGAAATTGGTATCCTGATATTCATCCACCAGGATAAACTGAAAACGAGACTGATAGGCTTTGAGTATTTCGGGATGATCACGAAATAAGACATTCGTGTTGTACAGGAGATCGTCGAAATCCATGGCCGAGGCCAATCGGCAACGCTGTACGTAACGATGGTAAATTTCGGCAATCCGGGGCATTTTGGTGAATAAATCCCTTTCCTGCAAGGCTGGATTATTCGCATAAGCAGAGGCCGAAATCAAATCGTTTTTGGCCGAAGAAATACGGGCGTGTACTGCCCCTTCACGGTAAATTTTTTCGTTCAGGCCCAAATCCCGTATAATGCTCTTGATCAGATTCTTGCTGTCTGTAGTGTCGTAAATGCTAAAGGATGAAGGATAACCCAGGGCTGAAGCTTCTGCCCGTAAAATCCGCAGAAAAACGGAATGGAAAGTTCCCATCCATAACAAAGAGGCCGATGCGGGATCGACCAGGCCGGCAATACGTTCTTTCATCTCTCTGGCTGCTTTATTGGTAAAAGTAAGCGCCATGATGTTCCAGGGAGCCAGACCTTGTTTAAGCAATACAGCCACCTTGCGGGTTAACACCCTGGTTTTGCCCGATCCGGCTCCGGCAATAACCAGCGAAGGCCCGTCGTTATAGAGCACAGCTTGCTTCTGGCTGTCGTTCAGTTTATCTAAAATTTTCTCCACAAAATTGAGCAATAAGAATGTACAAAGTTAGCAGAAATTGCCCTATGCGACAAAAAAATCCCGGCCTAAGTCTTCTAATATATCCAAGGCCGCAAGCAGTCTTGTACGCATTTCTGAAGGTTGCCTGTGCAAGAGCCTCCACAGTTTGAATTTCCGGACGAAAGCAGGGATATAACGTTCCCCGCCTAAAGCCACAAGTAAGAAGGCAAAAAACAAGGCAGGCGCCATTAACAGGGACCATTTAAACAACAGAACCGGCAGTAGGCTCAATATTATATACCAAAGCGGCAATAACAGCGCAGAGAGGGCAAAACGGTAACTGCTGTGCATTTGCCGGTCTTTGTCCAGCTTTATTATTGTTTGTATGATTTTTCGTATCGGCCAGTTAATAATGTATGCGGGTGTAAGAACTATTGCAACGAAAAGATAGCTGGCTGCTTGCCCCATCAGCGTTTTTCTTAAATCATCCGATAGACAGTATTTCTCTTCCTGAGTGCCAGGGAGAGCCTTGTATATGTCGTTAAATTCTTTGATGACGACTGTTCGTTTTTGTTCTTCCGGATTATTGAAAAAGTTTTCAAGTCTGCCACTCAACCGACGACGAGCTTCAAAACGATTTATAGCCGAATTCTTCCAGCCCAGGGCCTGAATATAAGCAGGGCTTAATAAACGGGACAAACCATAGATCTCGTTGTAATGCTCTGAATTTTGAATATCAATGATCCTGTTTTTCATCTTGCCGGCTAAATCGTCCCTCAAAGTATTCATGCCAAGGACCGGGTCCTGTTCGAAAAAACCTATGTAGTCCGACACTAAAATTGTTTTGCCAAAATGAACTACCAGATCGGCACCGGGCTGTTCGTATTCGGAATAGTCAATTCCGACAGGAACAATCTGTACATCTCTGCTTTTTCCAACAGCCATTTGAGTCTCAAAGGCAATCCGGAATAAACCTTTTACCAAAGGCCTGAGTCTTCGGTGCCCGTCCTGACTGCCTTCGGGCATCATACATAAACTGCCGTTGTTAATAAGTACACAGCAAGCTTTTTTGAATTGTTGCTCGTTTTTGTTCAATGTAGAATACCCGTCTTTCATCCTGTAAACAGGCATGATTTTGATGAGACCAAGCAAACGACTGACAAACTTTTTTCGAAACATGTCGGCACGGGCCATAAATACGACAGGCTTTTTTTGCCAAAGCAACACCGCAAGGGCATCCATTAATGCATTCTGATGATTGGGAGCAAAGAGTACCGGCCCTTTGGACGGAATATTCTCCCAACCTGTATAATGAATGTTTCTATAAAAACAACGAAAGAAAATGCGGGTATATAAACGCAGTAATATATAGAGCAAAGAACTGCGTTCAATCTCTTTTTTTGAACCGAAAAGAAACACAACTAAAAGAACTATTTATAAAAGAAATTTACTTAATCCAAAGGTTTTTTTGACCAGATATAGGAAAGTCCCAAGCCTGACACGATATGCCAAATGCCCCACCAGGCGGTAATAAAAAGCATACCGCCTATGGCTATTTCGGGAGGAAAAATTTTGGGATTAAATAACAAAGCCAGTCCCAGGCCAGAATTCTGAATACCGGTTTCAATCGTTATTGCTCTTCGTTCTTTATGATCTACACGTAGTAAAGAAGCAAAGGAAAAGCCGGTTAATAAGGCCACTCCGTTGTGTATAAGGACAATAATAAATATCCACTGAATATACTTCAGAAATATATCAAAATTATTGGAAAAAGCCATTACGACAATCAACAAGAAGAGCCCCATAGACGCTTTGCGAAAAGTCGGGGAAATTTTTTTGGAGAATTTCGGGAAAAAATGGCTACACAACAAACCCAATGTTAAAGGAATTCCCAACAGTATAAAAATAGTGGAGAACATTTGACCCAATGGAATAAATATGGGTTGCAACAAATGTTCAGAAGCTTTAGCCATATATTCCACATATAATCCTCCGTATATTTTAAATATCAAAGGCGTGGTGAAAATAGCAAGGGCTGTATTTACTGCAGTCATAGTGACCGATAACTCCGTTTTACCTTTGGCCAGATTGGTCATAAAATTAGAAATATTACCTCCCGGACAAGAAGCGACCAGAATCATTCCCATACTGACAGTAGGAGTGAGCCATTTTTGAAAAATGACAATGAGTAAAAAAGTAACGGCTGGCAATATGATTAGCTGCGAAACGAGCCCGGTAAACAATGCTTTGGGTTTTACCAATACTTCTTTGAAAAGGTCCAGACGAATATCCAGGGCAACTCCAAACATTATTAAGGCCAAAATACTGTTTACCAGGTGAGTACCTGCGGCCGAGAAGTTGATGGACACTTGATCAAGGGCCGATAAGGATTCTATCATACGACGTAATTTAAATTTCCTCTTATGTAATTGGCCGCTAATTTAAGTATTTATTATACACTTTCCACAAATCTTTTTTACTAATTTTGCAGCTTCAATCAATTTTTAGAATAAAAAAACAATGGCAAAGGAATTGAAGGAGTTGTGCTCCCGCAGCGAAAATTATTCGCAATGGTATACTGATTTGGTCACTAAAGCCGATCTGGCAGAAAACTCTGCCGTCAGAGGTTGTATGGTCATAAAACCCTATGGATACTCCATCTGGGAAAAAATGCAAGCTCAATTGGACAAAATGTTCAAGGAGACCGGACACCAAAACGCTTATTTCCCTTTGTTTATTCCCAAGTCGTTTTTGAGCCGCGAAGCCGAACATGTCGAAGGTTTTGCCAAAGAATGTGCCGTAGTTACGCATTACAGGCTCAAAAAATCGCCTGACGGAGACCAGCTGATAGTCGATCCCGAAGCTAAACTCGAAGAAGAACTGATAGTAAGGCCTACTTCGGAAACCATTATCTGGAGCACCTATAAAGACTGGATCCAATCATACAGGGATTTGCCCATATTATGCAATCAATGGGCCAATGTGGTTCGCTGGGAAATGCGTACCAGGCTGTTTTTGCGCACCGCCGAATTTTTGTGGCAGGAAGGCCATACCGCTCACGCCACCAAACAGGAAGCCGAAGAAGAAGCCATCAAAATTCTGAACTTATACACAGATTTTGCGGAGAAATACATGGCTATGCCGGTACTTAAAGGAGTAAAAACAGCCAATGAACGTTTTGCGGGCGCTCTGGAAACCTACACCATCGAAGCCCTGATGCAGGACGGCAAAGCTTTACAATCGGGCACTTCTCACTTTTTGGGACAAAACTTCGCCAAAGCATTTGATGTAACCTTCCTGAATAAAGAAAACACACTCGATTACGTTTGGGCCACTTCATGGGGCGTTTCAACCCGTTTAATGGGAGCTCTGATTATGTCACATTCCGACGATAACGGGCTGGTGTTGCCACCCACACTGGCTCCTTTCCAGGTAGTAATTGTTCCCATATATAAAAACGCTGAGCAACTTAAAGAGATAGATGAGAAAGTTGCCACTATAATGCTGAAATTAAATGATTTAGGTATTAGTGTCCGTTACGATAACAACGATAATAAAAAGCCGGGCTGGAAGTTCTCGGAATACGAACTCAAAGGTGTTCCCGTACGTCTGGCCCTGGGAGCAAGGGATTTGCAGAACAATACCATAGAAGTAGCCCGGCGTGATACTTTGAGCAAGGAAACCTGTTCAATGGAGGGTATTGAACTTCGTATTAAAGATTTACTTGACGATATCCAACAGAACATTTACCAAAAAGCCCTCGATTACCGTACTAAAAATACTTTTGAAGTAAATTCCTACGATGAATTCAAGGAAAAAATCGAAAAAGGAGGCTTTTTGTCCTGTCACTGGGATGGCAGCTCCGAGACCGAAGAGCGGGTCAAGAACGAAACCAAGGCTACCATACGCTGTATTCCTTTGGAGGGAGATCAGACTCCAGGCACCTGTATTTTCAGCGGTAAACCTTCGGCCCGCCGGGTTATTTTTGCCCGGGCATATTAACTCTTATTTCTTCAGATCGGATTCGTTGAGGCTTTTGATGATCTGGGCGGCAATGCGTTCAGCAAATAGTTGCCTTAGCTCCAGCAGATTATTGAAGCTTTCCCTGTAACCCAGACCAACTCCCTGGGTGGTCATAGCCGATTTAAAGTAACGGCTGTCGTTGGAACGATTGAACATTTTCAGCCTCCAGCGACCGGACTGAGAGAATTTGTACTCCAGGTCAAAGTCACCAATGAATTGGGTATTGTTATTGACCAGGTCTTCGCGTGATCCAATATTACCATTAATGATTAATCTGTTGTCCATCAGTTGACTGCTCATTGCCAACTGCCATTCTCCCAGGCCTTGTGCTACCAGATCGTCGTAACGGTAATTGAAGTCAAAAGTCAGGAAAGAAGAGCCCAAAGCCTGATAAATCATATTATTCAACTGGCTCGAAAGAGACGAAAGTGTAGCACCTACCACCGCATTAACGTTATTACCGGTTTGGGCCAGGGTGTTTTCGGCTGCAGCAAAACGGCTCAAAAGCATCAAATAGACAATCTGCCGGTTAAGCATTTCATCGGTATTGATTACGTTCATAACCCGGCGTTTCAATTCCTCGTCGGCCGATGGGAAGTCCAGTCCCAGCTGAATGTTGGGATGTTGCAGTTCTCCGGTCAACAACAAAGTACAATTGACAGGAATACTGCTGCGATTCAAATTTAATGAAGCTATTTCGGCCTCGTCAAGTAAATCGCTTAGGGACACATTTACTACCGAATAGATCGCATTGATATTCATATCTGCTTCCAGGGGATCGCCGGAAAAATTTATGGTGCTTCCTTGTAAGATATTGAAATCCCTTCGTAAAAGATCTTGAATAATAAACTGATAACTACCCGATTCCAATGTGTAACGTCCGTATAACTCGATATCTCCAATATTATCGTACACCAGGCGAATGCTGCCGGTTCCGCGGCCTCTGATCTCGTCTCCGGTGGTGGGATTTGTAACCAAAATAATTTCTGCCGAAGGTGTAGCCTCAATCTGCAGGTTTAAATTAAGCCTGGAAGCGGGGGGTTCTGCCGTTTGTCCTGCTACAGGTATCAACAATCTTTGTTGCTCCTGAATACTGTCTTTCAGGGGCTTTTTATCCCGATCTACAAATTCTATAAAACTATAGTCGCTGACTTCCGATTCTTCAAGCAGGGTAATGGCAAAACTACTGCGTTCGTCGGTGCGCATATTAATGTCCATCTGAATATCTTCCAGCGGTCCGTTTAAAAGGGCTGTTCCACTCGCATAAACCCTGCCGTAAAATTGTTCCGAATATGAAGGTTCAATATCAAAAACTTTAAGTTTCTGCGTTTGTATATTCAGATCCAAGGCCACATCTTCAAAATAATTGTGTCTGATTGCTCCGTTGATTATCGCCAGATTACCCTCATTGTCTTTTGCGTTGACATTATTGAAAAAGATGCCTTGAGGGGTCAGGTGTATGGAATCGTTAAAAGAATAGTTGCAATTGAGCAAATCAACTCCGATTACTCCCTCTTCCACATAACAGTCACTGCGTACACCAACCTTACTGTCGCTAAATGTTCCGGCTATTTCAACATATCCGCTGCCGTAACCATCCAGATTCTCTATGACATCTTCAATAAAACTTCCTACAAAGGAGAGTCTTGCTTTTTGAGCATCAATCCACAAATAGATAGAATCGGCAGCCGGGAATATGCCACCCCTGGCTTTAGCCACCTGTAATCCTCTATCCAGTAGAATTCCGTTCATTTCAATACCCTCAATCTCTTCATTCCAGCTTGAATTGAAGTTTAAATCTCCCAGGACCGCTTTATTGAGAGAGAAATTTTCTGCGCTCAAAGAGGCATTTAACTTGGGCTCTTCAAACAAGTTTATAATTTGTGCAGCGCCGCTGATACTTCCTCCTAAACGCACAGATTCATCACTCTGGGGGATTAAATCGAATACATAATCCAGATTTACCTTATTTAAATCAACCCAAAACTCCTCTTCGTTGCCGGCTGCTAACGTTCCGTTGAGTTTTATGTACTGATTGTTGTGATGTACAAGAAAATTATTTACCATTAACTTTTCTCCGTCCCATTTTAAATCTGAGGATTCCATTCTCCACAAGGAGTCTCTCAAAACAAGTTCCGAAGGATTAAAAGTGGAATATATGCTCAAAGGAGATGTCGGATTCTTCCGTTCAAATCGCAAAATATTGCTCAAATAAATTCTGTATACTTCTCCGGTGTCGCTGTGCCAATAGGTTTCCCAATGCAACTCATTATTTAGTGC
>CAZAUQ010000056.1:0-4757 GCA_964488495.1 uncultured Bacteroidales bacterium | reverse complement strand
CTTCTCCGGTGTCGCTGTGCCAATAGGTTTCCCAATGCAACTCATTATTTAGTGCCCTGGCAGTAAAATCCACATTAATACTGGAGGTGTCTTCTCTTTCCAGTACTCCCGAAAAACGCCATTGCAAGGAATCGGATGGATTATCAAGCGTAGTCTGAAGTGAACTGATGCGCCATCCGTCAAGTTCAATTGCTTCAGAATTAAGATTGAGGGCAAACATTGTTAACTCATCTCTGAAATAACCATCGAGAGATAAGCCCGATGGTAAACTAAAAGGTAAATCCAGCGCCCGTGACAAGGTACGGGTGTCGTTAAGCTTAAAGAGGAAGTCGTAGTTGTTTTCGTTGTGCGTGTCCCCTTTAATGCCGGGAAAGAGGGCAGGGAAGTAACAAAATAAAGCCTTGTTTCGGGCATCCTCCAACAAGCTTGTCATATCAAAGTGTCCATACATCCAGCCTTCGAGCAGATCAGATCTCAGTAGTAAATAGCGTTCTCCGTTGTTATCACCGCTCAATGCATAAAAATTGTCCAGTTCAAACAGTTCATTGTTGTTTTCAAATCGCAGAGAATCTATATTTAAACGCCCACGCAACAATTCCGGAGAATTGCCTTTTAAATCGGCTTGCATGTTGAAGGAAAGATCAGAACCTTTATCTGTGCCGGCCGGCATCCAGTTCAAGCTTTGTAAATCAATACGATTGGCATTCAGGCTGCAATTGATGGCAGCTTCGTCACCCAGATTATTCAGTGATATTGCTAAATCCAGCACACAATTTTTATCTCCGGAGTTCAGATTCAAACTGTAAAAACCATGGCCGTTGTAATAGGCATCCAGTAAAATAGAATGATAAGTGTAATTGTTTATTTGCAGGGTTTTGAATGTTGCGTTTAAGTCGGCAATAGGAGGATCAATTCCTGCTTTTTTCCCGTTTATGTTTATTTCGAAAGCTGTTTTTCCCAAGGCAATGCGACTGTCAAATAAATTATTCAAAGCATAGGAATCAGAATTCAGGTGCAGATTGAAATCATAAATGGCGTCCGACGCAGAAAACTCCACCTGAGCCAGAATCGACAAATTTCCCGGATCAGCCAACAGTTCGCCTGTTAAAGTCCAGTTTTCGGGTTCCATAGCTACCACACCGCAAAAATCCAAAGCACCCAGCTTGTAAACCACAGAGGGTATGACGCTGTCTTCAATAGAAAAAATATGTTGCATCAAAGGGAGAACTTCTGGTTGCAGATGCAAAAAGTCAACTGTAGACAGCAACTTAAAATGTTTTTCATCCCTGATTTCATTCATGTTTACGTTGCCTGTAAAATACATCACGCTGTCCATTTGAAAACGCAATTCGTTCAACTCCAGGTAATTTTCTCCTCCAACGACGGTAAATGCCAGGTCGGCATTACTGTTCTCCAGTTGCAGATCGGGAGGCAATAAAGCAGCTATATCAGAAAAATTCAGACTCAGGTTAACATCTACAGGATCCGTTAAAACAAACGATTCCGGCTGCCCTTCAGAATTAGTATCGTAGGCAAGCTCCAGGCTGTCTATTTCCATACTTGATTTAGGTAAAACCAAGCTGAAGTTATCCATTTTGAGGCTGTTGTCGTCAAACAGTGCATTTAATATCAGGTCGTTGATTACAAATCCGCCGTCTTCCTCCATGGAAAAAGAGTTCATTGTAAGCTTTGGGGCAGTTTCCCCCGGAATTTCTACCGAGAGTTTTGTATTCAGTTTCCTAACTGCTATATGATTGACATCAAAGCCCTTTTTATCTGTCCGAATGGGCTCCAAAGACAGTTCTGCTGCAGTAATGACATCGTAGCTGAAGGAACAGTCTTTCAGTAACAGAGAAGATATACTGACGGAATTGAAGATTTGACGCTCAGTTTTGAAAAGCGGGCCCAGGTAAGCGATGTTCAGAGGACTATCATGGTCTATTCTGTAAAGTTGAAAATCTGCCTCAATAAGCCTGATATCGGTAATATTCAGTTGCTTGTTAAATAAAAGAGGCAGAGTTTGTAGGCTGATATCCAGGCGTTCGGCCCGAAAAAAGTCCTGGCCCAGGCTGTCTGCAAGCCTAAGCCCCTCAAACTGAATTAGGATATTCTTGTCTATGTGAAAATGAAAAGAGTCAAAGCTAGGTTCCAGGTTATATTCAAGTGCCAGCACCTGGGCATAATGTTGCAACAGCCTATGCTGAAACCTGTTGTTGTTCAGCAAAAGCAGCGGCAAAAGAATGATTGCCAACAACGAGAATAGCCAATAAAAACCTTTCTTTTTCAAGCGATTTATTGTATTTTTGCAGGCTCTTAATCCAAGAGCTATAAGTTGGCAAAAATAAGAAAATCTATGAAATCTGTCTACATTTTGGGGATAGAATCTTCCTGCGACGATACTTCTGCTGCTGTTTTAAAAGATCGCAGCCTCTTGTCCAACGTCATTGCCAGTCAAAAAATTCACGAAGCCTATGGCGGAGTAGTACCTGAATTGGCTTCCCGCGCCCACGAACAAAACATTGTCCCTGTAGTGGACCAGGCACTAAAACAGGCAGGAATTGACAAAAAAGACCTCAGTGCCATTGCCTTTACTCTGGGCCCCGGCCTGATGGGTTCTTTGTTGGTTGGTACCTCCTTTGCCAAGGGGCTGGCCCTTTCACTCAATTTGCCGCTAATTCAGGTAAACCATTTACAAGGGCATATTCTGGCTCATTTTATCCGTACGGAGGGCAAGGAAAAGCCCGAACCCAAATTTCCTTTTCTATGTCTGTTGGTTTCGGGCGGAAATTCTCAACTGGTACTGGTACATTCCGTCAAAGAGATGGAAATCGTCGGACAAACCATAGACGATGCCGCCGGAGAAGCTTTTGACAAATGCGGCAAAATGTTAGGCCTCGATTATCCGGCCGGTCCTCAGATCGATCGCCTGGCGGCAATAGGCGATCCCGCTGCCTTTCGTTACAGTAAACCGCAAATTCCGGGTTTGGATTACAGTTTCAGCGGCCTTAAAACTTCTTTTTTGTATCGTTTGCGCGATGAAATGGCCAAAAACGGAGCTTTTATCCGGGAACGTCAGGCCGATTTATGTGCCTCCTTGCAGGCTACTATTGTGGACATCCTGATGGACAAGCTCATCAAAGCCAGCAAAGAGTTAAATATCAAAGAAATAGCTTTATCCGGAGGCGTATCAGCGAATTCAGGCTTACGCAGAGCAATAGAAGAAACAGCGGTCAAAAAAGGCTGGACCATTCACCTTCCGCCTTTGTCTTTTACCACAGACAATGCCGCTATGATTGCTGTGGCAGGCTATTACAAATACCTTGAACAGGATTTTTGCGGAATTGACGCAGCACCCTATTCCAGAGTCAGCATTTAATAAATAAAAATGAGCAACAATTTCACACCTACATACAAAAACGTAGAGATCATCACGATAGGTGACGAAATCATCAACGGACAAATAATTGACAGTAATTCAGCCTGGATGGCCTCTTATCTGAACCAATCAGGCTTTGAGGTGAATAGAATTACTTCGGTTCCCGACAATGCACAAGCTATTTTTCATGCCGTGGACTCAGCCCTGGCCGGTTCTGCAATTGTCTTGCTGACCGGTGGCTTAGGCCCTACCAAAGACGATATTACCAAACATTGTCTTTGTACCTATTTTAAGACTAAACTGGTTTTCAACCAGGCTGCATACGATAATATAACCGAGTTATTCAACAAAAGGGGCTTATGGACAATTAACAGTTTCAACCACTCACAAGCCGAAGTCCCGGAAGCTTGCACAGTCATCATCAACCGTAAAGGCACAGCACCCGTCAGTTGGTTTGAACAGGGGGGAAAAATTCTGGTTTCCATGCCCGGAGTTCCTCTTGAAATGAAATGGTGCATGGAAAAGGAGGTAGTGCCGCGCCTGTTAAGCAAAGTCAAATCGCATCCCATCATACATCGTTATTTATGGGTAAAAGGCTACCCCGAAGCCGTCCTGGCTGAATTCATATCAGATTGGGAAGATGCTTTGCCTCCGGAGCTCAAGCTGGCTTATCTTCCTCAACGTTCGGTAATGTTGTTGCGCCTTACTGCTAAGAATAGTGACGAAGCAACATTGAACGAACTTTTAGACACCAGGCTTGCCCTTTTGAGAAACTTGCTGGGACCTGCCCTGTTTGCCGAGGGGGTAAAAAGCCTGGAAGAAGCTTTGGGACAAGTGTTAATCAAAAAAGACCTGAAGCTGGCTTTGGCCGAAAGTTGTACGGGAGGAGCGGTTGGAGCCAGATTGACCAGAGCTCCCGGGAGTTCCGCCTATTTTTTGGGTGGTATCATCAGTTATGCCAACGAACTTAAACAACATTGGCTTGGCGTTTCTGAAGACTTACTGCAAACCAAAGGTGCTGTATGCCAAGAGGTTGCCGAAGCTATGGCCAGAGGGGTCAGGATGAAACTAAAAAGCGATATCGGCATTGCCCTAAGCGGAATAGCCGGACCTACAGGAGGCAGTGCTGAAAAACCGGTAGGTACGGTCTTTATTGCCCTGGCCGATAAAGAGCAATGTCTGTGCAGAAAGTTTGAATTTCAATCAGATAGGATAGGTAACATTGAACAGTCTGTGCATCAGGCCCTGATCTTATTATTGGATTATTTGTACCTGTAAATCTGCAACTTATACTTGGATTATTTTTTTTATAAAATTTATTCCGTGATTAGTTGGATATTTGTCAAAAAAAGATGATCTTTGCAGCCGCAAAAAACTATTC
>CAZAUQ010000055.1:0-12938 GCA_964488495.1 uncultured Bacteroidales bacterium | reverse complement strand
CATAGAGTTGATTAAATTATCAGATAATGCCTATGTTCACGTTTCATATTCTGATTTGCCTGATTTCGGTCGATTTCCTTCAAACGGATTGATTTTCATTAATAAGAGTGAAGCTTTTCTGTTTGATACACCTGTGACAGATTCCTTAACAATGGATTTAGTTTCCCGGATTGAAGATACAATGAAATTAAAGCTTGTAGGATTTGTTCCAAATCATTGGCATAATGACTGTATGGGTGGGTTAGGATTCCTGCAAAATCAATATATAGAATCTTATGCAAATCAACTGACCATTGATTTTGCCAAATCCAACAACCTGCCAATTCCTGAACATGGATTTAAGGATTCACTGCAATTGCAGCTTGGCGATAAATGGATTAAATGTTTTTACTTTGGAGCAGCTCATTCGTTGGATAATATTGTCGTTTGGATTCCGTCAGAGCAGATTCTGTTTGCAGGTTGTATGATTAAGAGTATAAACTCTAAGAATTTAGGAAATACAGCGGATGGTGATTTAATGGCCTATCCAAAAACGATTGACAAATTGATTAATACATTTCCAACAGCAAAAATTGTTATTCCGGGTCATGGACAATTTGGAGGATTGGATTTGATAAAACACACAAAAGAATTATCAATAAAACCTTAGACGAAATAGTGAAAATCATCGGTAAACATGGATAATGAAAAAATAACTACTTTGCACAATCAAACGTTAGCAGTAATGCTTTGGCGACAACGTGTATAAACAAAAGAAGATAAAGACAGTATGGAAAAGTTGGAAAGTATCTCCAGGAAAAACTTAGAAAAGGCGAGAGAAATTATATCCGAATTGAAAATTCAGGAAATTTGGGAGAGTCTAGACTCAACATGTAATTTGGTTGGTTCTGTGAGTTCGGGTCTTTTGATGAATAAATTAGACATTGATTTCCACACCTATTCAAATAACTTCTCAATTGAAAAAAGCTTTACCGCAATATCTCGAATCAGTCTAAACCCGAAAATAAAAGAAGTCACCTACAAAAACCTGTTGGACGCAGAAGATATGTGTTTGGAGTGGCATTTGCGGTACGAAGAAACACACGAACGCATTTGGACTATTGATATTATGCACATTAAGAATGAATCGGCATACGCCGGTGTGATTGAGCGTGTAACAGAAAAGATAAAATCGGTTTTGAACGAAACACAAAGACAAACCATTTTGAAAATTAAGTGGGAAAGTGAACAACAAAAAGAAAAATTCATCGGGATAGACATTTATCAGGCTGTAATTGGCGAGGGAATTGAATCTTATGAGGATTTTAAGACCTGGCACAGGAATAAAAAAGAAGTTGCTATTTCACTATGGGAACCAGATGTGGAAATATAAAAGATTGGATATAAATTTTAAAAGGCCCCGCAATCCGGCAGGTTTTATACCGCCTACCGTAAATAAATGAAGAATTCTATGAACCATAAATGAACTTATTAATCGAAAAAACCATGAAAAAACTGATTTCAACATTAATCCTGACAATTGCAATCTTGACTGTATACGGACAAGAAGCCGGGAAGAATTTCATTGACCAGAATTACATTGAAGTAACCGGACATGCTGACAAAGAAGTCGCCCCCGACAAGATTTATCTAAAGTTTTTCATAAACGAGAAAGATTTTAAGAATCAAACACTTTCTGAAGTTGAAACTAAAATGATTCAAAAACTGAAAGAAATCGGGATTGACGTAGATAACAAACTCGCTATTAAAGACTTTGTTAGTAATTTTCAAAACTATTGGATTCTAAAATCAGACATTAGACTTATAAAGGAATATGAATTATTGGTCAATGATGCAAAAACGGCGGGGACTGTTTTTCTTGAATTTGAAAAAATCGGGATTTCGAGCATTTCAATCGATAGACTAGAAAATAGTGAAATTGACAAATACGAACTCGAAGTTAAGGTTGAAGCCATGAAATCTGCACAGGAAAAAGCCAAAGCTATTGCCTCTTCGATAAATCAGTATATTGGAAGAGCCTTATTGATTCAGGAGAATCCATATTATATGCAAGCTGCGAATGCTCTTCAAGGCAAATTAGCAGGGGTTCAGGTAAGGGGTGTTTCATCGTTAAATAAATCCTCGGGCGTTGGAGGAGCAAACATAGAATTTGAAAAGATCAAGCTTGAATATAATATAATTGCAAGATTTGAATTAAAATAATGCACGACCTCATAACACACAATATAGCTAATGGCATTTTTTACATTTGAAGATCGTCAACAATGGCGAAAGTGGTTGGCTGAAAACTTTGAAACCGCTGACGAAATTTGGTTTGTATTCCCCAATAAATCTTCAGGTAAAAAGCGTATTACCTACAACGACGCTGTTGAAGAGGCTCTTTGTTTCGGCTGGATTGACAGCACGATAAAGACCTTAGACAAAGACAATAAAATTCAGCGATTCAGCCCCAGAAAGCCCCAAAGCACCTATTCACAGGCCAACAAAGAAAGACTGAAACGACTGTTGGAAAATAAAAGGATACACCCTGCATTGGAGGATAAAATTCAACTTATTTTGTCGGAACCTTTCCTTTTTCCAAAGGATATAATGGACAGGTTGAAAAAAAATGCCGTGGTATGGAACAACTATCAACAGTTTTCTGATACCTATAAACGAATTCGTATTGCGTACATTGAGGCGGCCAGAAGGCGGCCAGAAGAATTTGAGAAGAGATTGAACCATTTTATAAACAAAACAAAAGAAAATAAATTAATAGCAGGATTTGGAGGAATTGAAAAGTACTATTAGTTGAATTAAACTAATTTTGGATTTTTGTATGGCAAACAACCGTTGAGAATGGAATGAGACAGCATATGAAAGCAAGACTAAGTATTATTTGTTTGGCAGCGCTGGTGGTTTTGTTCACTGCCTGTGATGGTAAAGAGGAGATCCCGGATTGTAAGAAAGAGTTGCAAGCGGATATGCAACAACTGCTTGATTCTGCCCTGGTGGCTTATAAAACGGATGTTCCCGATTATCCCGGTGGCCTCGCCATGAAAGTAATTCAACAGGGAAATTCTTTTTTCGTTTCTTCGGGCATGGGAGAGGCGGTTTCGGGAAAAATCCATTTCAGGGCTGCCAGCATTACTAAAACTTTTACCTCCACGGCAATATTATTACTGCATCAAGAGGGAAAACTAAATATCAATCACCTGATTACTGACACTATTCCCGGAACAACAAAACCATATCTGCCCGCTGATCCGGCTTACGATATTCCGTATAAAGAATCTATCAGCCTATTGGATTTATTGAAACACAGGGCAGGAGTTTTCGATTTGGTGAACGACCCTGTTCCGGATACCATATCCGCGTCTGTGCCATACAAAGGCTACAATTATGTTGATTATCAAACAGAAATCGACTCCTTGCACACTTTTACTTTTGATGAGCTGATTCAGGTCTTGTCCGAAACGGGGATTTCCTATTTTGAACCGGGCAACGCTTATCATTATTCAAATACCGGTTATTCAATCCTTGGTAAAATTATTGAGCGGGTAGCCAATACCAGTTACCAAAACTATTTAATGGAAAAGGTGGTATTACCAATGGGCTTGGCAAACACGAGTTTTCCTGTGCTTGGATCCGACTGGAGCTTACCCGAACCTTATGCTCCGGGTTGGGTTATGTACAACAACGAGCTTTATGATTGTAGCCTGAGTAATGTTTCTGCTACTGTGGCTGAAGGAAATTTAATTACCAGCCCGGATGATCTTGCCTTGTTTCTGAGTGATTTGTTTGCGGGGCAGGGGGTGCTGGATTATCATACGGTGTATTCGCTGATGATGCATTATCTCCCTTTGAGTGACGATGTGGCTGATGGCTATGCTTGTGGGCTCAGGTATATGAATATGTTGGGATTCGGACATACGGGTGCGATTGCCGGCTATCTTTCCATAATGGTTTGTGATCCGGAAATGGATTTCACAGTGGTGGCTTTTACCAATGCCTGGAATTTTGATCAGGGTGTACCGGGCATTGAACAGCAAGTCAGGCAACTTTTGCAAAATCTTTGCTATGAGACCAAGGCCTTGATAAGAAATAGTGCTGATTAGATTATTGGCAGTATAGTTTTTCAAATAACCAATATATAAAGTGAGAATAGAAAAAATTACCGAAAACAAGAAGCAATTCCTTGACTTGTTGCTGTTGGCAGACGAGCAGGAAAACATGATTGATATGTATTTGCCAGGAGGAGACTTGTTTGCTTTGTATGACGATGATTTGAAAAGTGTTTGTGTTGTGCTGCCGATCAATAGCGAAACCTGTGAGTTAAAAAACATAGCGACATACGAGCGATATCAAGGCAAAGGCTACGGCAGGGCATTGATTCGTTACATTTCCGGTTTCTACAAAAACGACTTCAAAACCATGCTAGTAGGGACAGGCGAAACGCCGGCTATCTTGTCGTTTTATGAAAGCTGTGGATTTGAGAAGTCGCATCGGATAAAGAATTTTTTCACCGACCATTACGATCATCCAATGTTCGAGGACGGCATACAACTAATGGATATGATTTATCTTAAAAAGGATCTTCATCAGTAACAACTTAAAATATTAACTGAAGTATGAAAACAATTACCAGATCAGCAATCTTTTGTCTGTTCGCTTTCTGTAGCATCAACATCGCAGGGCAATCAAAGCCATTTCCTCAGAATGTGACTTATCCTTATGGTTACAAACCGACAAGCCTGAATTCCGACCTGGCCTGTAAGGAGTACAACAAGTTAATGACTTCTTTTCTGGTAGAATGTGGTGGTGACATCAGACCCACAGCGGATACCAAAGATTGTACCTATAGCGAGTCTGTGGGTTATTGCATGCTTGTTGCGGCCTATCAGGGAGACAAAACAACTTACGATAAGTTGTTGAATTTCTATAAATTAAAACGCAGTTCTGCGGCGAATAATATGATGGCCTGGAAGGTAAGCTGCGAGGGAATCGTTTCTTCAGGAAGTTCAAGTGATGCGGACATCGATGTGGCTTTCTCGCTTATTGTTGCGCACGAACAATGGAAAGAACAATACAAAAACAACTATTTGGAAGAAGCCAAAACAATCATCGGAACACTTAAAAACAGCGTATTAACAAACTGTGCGGGTACATATGTACTCAAACCCGGTTATGGATACGGAGGATGCAACGAAACCAGTATATCGCATTATACGCCTGCCTTTTTTCGGATTTTTGCACAGCTAACCGGCGATAACACCTGGTCAGCTCTTGCAGATGACACCTATACACTTTTAAATAGGGCTATGAATCCGACAACGGGTCTGGTTCCCGACTGGCAAACTGTTGCGGGTGGTCATGCAGATTTCTCCAGAAGCTGGAATTACAAGTTCGATGCCTGTCGTGTTCCGTGGCGAATAGCACTCGATTACCTGTGGAACGGTAACTCAGAAGCGCAGCAATGGTGTGCCAGAATCACCAATTGGGCGAATGGCAAAGGTGCTGCGAATATTGTAGATGGCTATACTCTCGATGGCACTCCTATAGGCGCATACAATAACAGTGCTTTTGTCGGTGCTTTCGCTGTCGGTGCCATGTGCAACAGTCAAGCCGTAACAGATACGTTCAGTACCAGAATCACTAAACTAAACGAAAGTAATTACTATGTTTTTTATTTGCGTTTGATTTATTTGCATGTCCTGACCGGGAACTTCTGGAAACCAAACCTGAGCACCGATGTCCCTTCTGTCGCAAATCCGGCACTGAAGATTTATCCAAATCCCTCATCGAATCAGATTACCATCGAAGGATTGCAAGGCTTTGAAAAACTCGAAATACTTGGAATTAACGGAATCGTATTGCAGGCTGAACAAATTCATGCAGTGGATAAAGTTACCCTGAGTATTCAATCACTCGATAAAGGGGAATATCTCTTAAAAGTCACGGATAAAACAGGTGTTTCAACATGCCTTAAATTTATAAGATAATTTATTCGTTATTGGTTGGAAGATATGCACGGGCAGACGAATGTAAAAACCTATAGCAAACGTGAAGAAAAGGCGAATTACCTGACTCACGCTTTTGGCGTGTTGATGGCTGTTGTAGCCACTGTGGTATTGTTGTACAAAGCCTTTGAAGCCGGCAACGATAGGGCTGTGGTGGCCTTTTCGGTATATGGTTTCGGAATGTTGGTTTGTATGCTTTCGTCCACGATTTACCACTATGTTCATCATCCGGAAACAAAAAGCTTTTTGCGTCATTTTGATCACGGAAGCATCTATGTGCTGATAGCGGCCAGTTTTTCTCCTGTCACCTTGATTTTGTTGCGAAACGAAGGCCTGTGGGGCTGGGGTCTTTTTGCCCTGGTCTGGTTTTTTGCCTTGATAGGTATAGTGTTGAGTTTTGGTGAAATAAAGAAAAATAACAACCTCAAAACAGCTTCTTACGTGCTGATGGGCTTGTCTGTATTCATTGCCGTCAAACCCATACTGGATGTTGCCTTGGAAAAAGATTGTGTCGCCGTTTTGTATTGGTTAGGAGCCGGTGGAATTTTTTATATTATCGGTTCGTTTTTCTATGCTTTAGCCAAACATGAGTTTATACATTCCATATTTCACGTCTTTGTACTACTCGGTATGGCAAGTCATATCGTAGCGGCTTATCTCATCCCTTTAAACTGAATTTAAACCTTCAAATACCAATGAAATGAACAGAAATACAAGCAAAAACAAATGGTTAATAAGCTCAGCAGTCGTCATCGCAGCGTTTATTTTAATTGTGCCGGCGCAAAAATACCTGGACAAAAGCCCCCAAAGTGTGAACTTTGTGAGTTTCCCGGATTTTTTCAATTTTGATATCCCTGAATCCTGGTCGGATTACGATACAGCCGTTCACTACTTTTTGGCTCAGGTAAAAGCAGAGAACCCCGATTTTGTGCTGGTGGCCGGCGATTTGGTAAATGGCCACTGGTGGGACAGCCCTCAATGCGTAGAGCATATGGGCAGCATCTATTATTCGGCCTGGGTAAACCGCATGAACGAACAAGGCTTGAAATTTTACACAGCCTTGGGCGATCACGATCTTGGAGACGATCCCTGGCCAGAGCATAAAATTAAACTGATACCCCATTTTGAGAAGACTTATGCCGATCATCTGAAAATGCCCCAGAACGGTCCAGAAAACAAAAAAGGCCTGGCCTATTATGTCCGTGAAGGCGATTTGCTGGTCATTACCGTTGAAACATTCGAAGTCGTTAACGATACCATGCGTCTGAGTGTTTGCGGCCAACAGCTGGAATGGTTCAAAAAAGTGCTGGAAGACAATCGCGATGCCGCCTTCAAAATTGTTCAGGGCCACGTGGGTTTGTGGGGCGAACTGAACAGGCGTTCCTCCAGTGCTTTGATGTTGGAGGGAGGTCAGGAAAGCGAGTTTTATCAGGTAATGAAAGAATACGAAGTGGATGCCTATCTGGCGGGAGAATTTCACGATGTCACCGTATTGGAATCCGATGGTATCTGGCAAATCATTCACGGTTCGTCCTGGGGCCGGGAGATTGTTAATACTCAAGATTATTTAGTAGGCCGGGTAAAAGGAAATGAGCTGACACTGGTTATGAAGCGCATATACATGGATGCCGGGGGAGAGTATATGTGGAATCTGAACAAAGACAGGGGGCCTCGCGAAAGAGTGCGAATAAACGAAAAGACCCTGAAAAACGGCCCCGAAACCACAGGCACCTTAACCATACGGAAAGCAAACAACAAAAGAGAATTTCTGAACAGGACGGGTTATTTTAAATGATAAAAATTGCTTCTGTTAAATGATTTGTTTTTATATTTGCAACCATTAGAAAATAGCTATCGTTAGTACGGTTTTTTAATCGTACCAATTAAAAACTAAACATGGAAAAGAAACAATATGCACTGTTCTTGTGCATTTTGTTGTGTTTGCCTTTTGTGTTGCAAGCTCAACGTCAAAAAGAAAAAAAGCAGATAGAGGAGCAAGTAAGTGCCATTCGGAACGATCCGTCTTATCTGTCGGCCGTGGGGGTGGGAGAAAGCCTTGAAGAGGCAGACAGGCAGGCACTCGCTGCTTTGTCGTCGCAGATTACGGTCTGCGTGTCGAGTCAGTTAGATGTACAGACCTCGGTAGAGCAAACTACAGACAATTTTTCCAAGACAGATCGTATCAATTCGCAAATACAGACCTATTCCATGACCAATTTGCCCAATGTGAAACGCATCGAAATCAGTGAGGAACCCGAAGCGCAGGTGCTTCGTTATATGCGGGCAGACGAAGTAGATCAGATTTTCCGTGACAGAGAAGATAAAATAAAGAATTACGTTAAGATGGGCATGGCCCAGGAAACCCGTTTGCAAATTGCCGATGCCTTGCGTTATTACAGCTGGGCCCTGACGCTCTTGCTTTCGCATCCCAAGGACGGTTCTATTGTCCTCGATTTGCCAGAGGGTATTCAAATGCCTGCCAAACCCTGGCTGGACAGTAAAATCAATGAAATCCTGTCCGGAATAAACGTCAGGGTAAGCGATGCACAAGAACACGAGGATGCCGAATGTCCCTACACCTTGCTGCTGAACATCACATACCAGGGTCATCCTGTATCCAATCTGGACTATTATTACCACAATGGTCAGACCTACATAGGCCCCATCAGCGCCAAAGACGGCAGGGGCATGGCCGATTTCTTCGAGTATCCGCAAGACTTTCGTTTTCGCTGTGAATATACATTTCGTTCGCAGGCCGAAAACCTGGACCGGGAATTGCGTGCCGTGCTAAACCACATCAATCCGCAGCATTTTCCGGCGGCTACTCAAACAGTGGTTCTGGACACAAAGATGAAGAAACTGCAAAAAGCAGCCCGGAAAGCCCAGGAAACCGAACAGGCGGTAACCATGGTAAGCACCGGGAACGTGGCTTCTGAAGTGGATGCCGCTCAGGAACAGGAAATCTTGCGGGTACAGGAAGCGGTTTCGGCTCCGCCCACGCAGGAAAGCCTCCTGACCGAATGTATGCAGCAGGTGGAACAAGCCATTCGAAACAAAAACTACGAATCTGTCGAAGCTTTGTTTACCGACGAGGGCTACGACATGTTCCGGGAATTGATTGCTTACGGCAACGCCAGCGTTGTTTCATCGCCCAGGTACAAGTTTCTTCAGGTGAACGACGGCTATCTGTGCAAAAGCCTTCCCCTGCAGTTTAAATTTAAAGGCAATAAAATTCTGGTGGAAGACGTCACTTTCCGTTTTACCCCCGAAAACAAAATCAACTCCCTGGCTTTTACGCTCAATAAAATAGCCGAAAACGATATTTTGAAAATGAAATCCTGGGAAGAGGATTCCCGCATCTGCCTGATTCGTTTTCTCGAAGACTACCAAACAGCCTATGCCTTGAAGCGCCTCAATTACATCGAAAGCATCTTTTCGGACGATGCCTGGATCATAACCGGAACGGTGTTGAAAAAAGCCGAATTAAAAACCGAAGACCGCATCAGCTTCGACAGCCGTAACGTGCGATACACCACCTACACCAAACAGGAATACATCGACAAACTGCGCATCAGTTTTGCCGGCAAAGAATTTATCAATCTGCGTTTCGAAGAAAACGACGTACGCAAAGATGCCCGGGGTCAGGAAATCTATGCCATTCAAATAAAACAGGATTACTATTCCAACAATTACGGCGACTCGGGCTATTTGACACTTCTGGTTGATTTGCGGGGCGAACTACCCATAATCCACATCCGCGTATGGCAGGAGAAAAAAGACGAAGAATTTTCGGCCGCACGGTTTTTGAGCAGCCTGCAATAAAGATTCCCTGTATGAATAGTCTTCACAATAGTTGCCCGGTCCATATCAAAAGGGCAAATACCAACTCTGGCAAATGGAACTATTTTTATTCGTTGCTGGTCTGCAGTATAGCAGGGATATTTTCTTTGTCGGCCCAATTGACGCTCAAGGAAGGTTCTTTCCGTCTTCGTCCCAACGATACGGAAATCCTTATCAATCGTAACACCCCCCAGGAGAGGATTAAAATTACCGACGACAACGGAGAAGTCTGTGCTTTGATCAAGATTTTTACCGAAAACATGACCGAAGCCGACCGCGAGATTTTTATCAATCCCAAATACCGCGAAACCGACAGGGCCACTTTCATCACAAAAATCGAGACCGACCACGTCAACGAGATTTGGATTTTCCTGTCTCCGGGAGCTTCTTATATGGTGTTGAAGCACCCCGATTACGGCAATTGCAAATTCGATTTCACGGCCATGGGGGTGACATTGCTCAGTCAAAAGGTGTACGAAGCTACCATCACGGGCGATCGTAAAGTCTATGAAACCATACTTGCCCGCAACGCTAAAGCATCAACGGGCGATGAAGATAAGTATCAATATTTGGTGATCAGCGCCAATCCTTCCAATGCCGAGATCTACATCAACGGCGAATTTTCTGGTACCGGCGAGGCATCCAAGCGCCTGCCCATGGGCATGCGTCATGCCTACCGGGTGGAGGCGCCCATGTACCATTCTCAGGAAGGCACGCTGGAAATTTCGGAACGCACCACCTTACCCATAACCTTAAAACCCGCCTTTGGCTATATCACGGTCAACACGACTCCTGAGAGCGGGGCAGAGGTTTACATCGACAACGAACTGCTGGGTGTAACTCCGCTCGAAAGCGATAAACGCCTGCTCAGCGGTGAACATACCCTGAGAGTGAGCAAACGCAATTTCCGCCCCATCGAACAGAAAATCCTCATCACGGACGATACCCGTCTTCCGGTGAACATTGATTTGTCGGCCACCTTCGCCAATTTGAGTATCTCGGCCGGCCAGGATGTGGCCATTTACATCGATGGCGAAAAAGTAGGAGACCAAAGCTGGTCGGGTCGTTTGAGCGAGGGCTCGCATTTTATCGAAGGACGAAAAACCGCCCATGTGTCCTCCAAATTAGACTATCAGGCCAAAGCAGGCGTATCGGAAAACATCGTCCTGGAGGCTCCGGTTCCCATTTACGGCAAGCTGGAAATAAGCGGTTCGCCCACCAATGCAAAAGTCAGCCTCAACGGTGAGGATATCGGCTACTCGCCGGATATTTTTTCCGACATTCTCATTGGTAATTATGAACTGAGGTTGACCAAAGAGGGATATATACCGCAAACCCATGCTATTACTATAGAAGAGGGCAAGACCACCCGGTTGAACGTCGCACTGGAAATTCGCAAGACCATACCCGTGGTGGTGGAACTCGAATCGCCTGTGCGTTTGCATAATGTATCCCTAAGCATCGACGGCGAGCCCAAAGGAGCCAGCTTTTCGGGTGAGCTGAACGTAGGTACTCGCCAGGTCAGGGCTCAATACAACGGCTTTACCGAGGACTTTGTCATCGAAGTATCGCCCGAAGGCAGCAGGCATTTCAAATTGCCGGTGACGGCCAGAGTTCAGTTCCATTCCCTGCCCGACAAGGCCACGCTCAGCGTGGACGGTCAGGAACGGGGACAAACCCCACTCTTATTGCGTCTTCCCCTGGGCAAGCACAGCATCCGCATGGAAAAGGACCAATTGAGTACCGACAGAAACATTCAGCTGAATCTGGGCGACGACCTGGTGGAGACCTACACCCTGAGGAAATACAATGCCTATTCGTTTATCTCATATGTGGCATCGTATCAAGCCCCGTTTGGCGGATTGATGTACGGCTATTGCCGCAACTGGGGTTTTTATGCCAAAGCCCAGATCAATTTTCAAAAACAGGTGGATGCCATCACGGATGTGGAAGAATACGCCGGCCTGCCCAAGCAATACCAGGGAGCCAACCGCCTGTCTTTGACGCTGGGCGGGATGAAACGCCTGAGCTCCTGGATGTATATGTATCTGGGAGCCGGTTACGGGGAATACGAGCCTTTGTACAGCATTACAGGCCATTATGAGTATTTTTCACCCCTGCCTGTCAAAGGTCCGGAAGCGGAAATCGGTATGATGCTCAAATGGAAGGGCCTGACACTCTCGGCCGGTTACGGCGCTTTGGTTCCCCTGTCCTTTGATACGAATCGATTATTCACCGATGTGCACATAGGATTGGGATTCACCATCAATCACCACTAATGCAAGGTATTATGAAAACTATACATCGTATATTATTGGCCGGTATCCTTGCTCTGACCTCCTGTTTATATCCCGGCGAAGACTGGGGTTTTGAAGTCTCTGTTGAATCGACGCTGAGCAGTAAAACCTGCGAACGCCTGGTCCTGGATGGCAGCTATCAAATGCTCAGAGGCAGTGCAGAGATAGAGGAAAGTGGATTTTGTTATTCTTCCACCCAGTCCAATCCCGACATCAACAATGCCACCAAGCTGACAGCCCAGTTGATCGACAAATCTTTTACGGCAACCATCGAAGGCTTAACGCCCAATACCTCGTATTACGTCAGGCCTTATGTGCGCAGCGGCAAAAGTTATGTTTACGGCGATGTAAAAATGCTTCGAACCGATGTCGCCGCTGCTTACACCCCGGTCCTGTCGGGTGGTACTACTTCGTCTGTCAGCCCGCAAAAGGCCACGGTAACGGCCGTGGTTCAATTGTCGAACACCTCTTATCCCATAACAGAAGCCGGTTTTTGTTATTCCGATACAGCGGAGCTGCCTTCGCTCAGCGACTCCCACGTGCAAGTGGAACCTGTGGACGGAAGCATCAGCTACACGTTTACTTCGTTGAAACCTGAACAAACCTACTTTGTTCGTGCTTACGCCATCAACGCCCTGGGTACGTTTTACGGTTCTTCGATCGGGTTTTCTACTGCCAGCCCCTTCGCTCTGGGCGATGTGAGGGTTTCCAACCTCAGCGCAACAGGCTTTACTGTGACGGCCGGCCTGCAGACCCCTTATGTCTCGGAGGGCTTCACACTGGTGGAAAGCGGCTTTTGCTA
>CAZAUQ010000054.1:0-13883 GCA_964488495.1 uncultured Bacteroidales bacterium | reverse complement strand
CGGTTATTACCACCCACATCATATCAAAACACCCATGATCATTCGAGCCACAAGCAAACTGCACAATCCCTGCATGATCTCCATTCTGGTGAAATCTATGCAACCAACAGCCGCTCTATATTGGCCAATATGACACAGATGAAAATGGCCCGCTCTGCAGGGGAAGAGTATATCCGGATAAGATGATAGGAGAAAAGTGCTTTAATCTGGTATTGGAATTGAGAGAAAAGTGCTATATTTGCTGGTTAAATGATGGAAATTAATGTATCGTAATAAGTACAATGAGCTGATAGCGTGGAAATTGAAGAGTAATCGCAAGCCTCTTCTTTTTCTTGGTGCCAGACAGGTGGGCAAGACCTATCTGCTGAAAGCGTTTGGCCAAGCCCGATATAAGCAGGTGGCGTATGTCAATTTTGAGCGTCCCGATGCGCCGAAGAACCTGTTCGGGCTTGATTTTGATGCCGACAGGATTGTGACGGTACTGAATGCGTACTGTAAGTTGAAAATTGATGCGGACGATACCTTGCTCATTTTTGATGAAATTCAGGCAGCCCCCAGGGGTCTTACAGCTTTGAAATACTTTTATGAAGATGCTCCTCAGTATCATTTGGTTGCAGCCGGTTCGTTGTTGGGGGTGAACATACATCAGGGAGAATCTTTCCCTGTGGGTAAGGTCGATTTCATGAAGCTTTATCCCATGTCATTTCCTGAATTTCTGCTTGCCATGGGAGAATCGGGACTGGCCGACTTGTTGGAAAAGAACGATCTAAGCAATCTTACTTTCTTCAAGGATAAGTTGATCAACTACTTGCGGTATTATTTGTATGTAGGAGGAATGCCGGAAGTTGTCAATGATTTTGTCGTAAACCGAGATTGGAGATCGGTGCGTTCCATCCAACAGCAAATCATTGCTTCGTACAGGAGCGACTTTTCGAAACATGCGCCCAAAGAAATCCTGCCTCGGATCAACATGGTGTGGGATAGCATGCCCGCTCAGTTGTCGAAGGAAAACAAAAAATTCATGTATGGAGTTATCAAGGAAGGGGCGAGGGCCAAGGATTTTGAATTGGCCATACAATGGCTGACTGACGCAGGCTTGCTGCATAAAGTGTTCAACACGCGCAAACCTGGATTGCCTTTGGTGGTCTATCAGGATCTGTCTGCGTTTAAACTGTTTCACAACGATGTAGGATTGTTGGCTGCGATGTCACATCTCAATGCAAAAACCATCGTACAAGGAGATGCTGTCTTTTCAGAATTCAAAGGGGCTTTGGCAGAGCAGTACGTTTTTCAGCAGTTGATACAGTTGGAACAGCTGTCGATTTTTTACCATACGTTTGACAACAGCAAGTATGAACTTGATTTTCTGGTGCAGACAGAAGATGATGACATCATCCCAATTGAAGTAAAAGCAGGTGAAAATGTGAAATCAAACAGTTTTAGGCTATACTGTCAGAAAAACACGCCCTCAAAAGCCATTCGAACTTCGTTGACCGATTTTTACGTAGAAGCGTGGATGACCAATTTGCCACTGTATGCGGTCAATAACCTACTTGTAAAATAGTTAAATAAGAATATTCCGCGGCTTATTTCAGAGCATAACCACCCAGCCATTTCGGTCATAACCACCCACTAAGGTTCCCCAAACATTCACCCTTTTACTTGATGCCAAAGCTCCGGGATTTTCTCCGGGGTTTTGGCCTCTTTTTTTGGTCTCAAATATACAATTTTGGAATTCGATTCCTAAATTGTATATTTGCCTGTTCAATTAGGTAAATAAAAGAAGTATGCAAATCGCACGACAAGCTCAAAACGAATTAAGGTCATTGGCCACGCAATTTAAAACGGTGGCTGTTGTGGGTCCCCGCCAATCGGGCAAAACCACGTTGGTACGTACCACTTTCCCCGACAAAGCCTATGTAAGCCTCGAAAACCCGGATACAAGAAGCTTCGCAATTGAAGATCCACGCGGTTTCCTGGCCGGTTTTCCTGAGGGAGCCATTTTGGATGAAGTTCAGCGTACCCCGGAAATCTTTTCCTATCTTCAACAGCTGCTTGATGATAATCCGACTCAGGGGAGGTTTATATTGACCGGATCAAACAATTTCCTTCTACAAGAGAATATATCACAAAGCCTGGCCGGAAGAGTGGGCTACCTGTTTCTGCTCCCTCTCTCATTGGAAGAGCTTCCGGCCCCACCCTTATCGGTCAATGAATTGATGTATAAAGGTTTTTATCCGGCTCTTCACAACCGGGAAGTACAAACAGAGAGAACCAGATTTTTCTCGAATTACATTCGAACCTACGTTGAACGTGACATTAGGTTGATTCGTAACATTACCGACCTGTATGCCTTTGAGCGTTTTTTGCGTTTGTGTGCAGGACGCATCGGTCAGCTGCTCAATATGAATAACCTTGCCGTGGAAACCGGGGTGGACAACAAAACGATTGCTGCCTGGCTGTCTGTGCTGGAAGCGAGTTTTGTACTTTTTCGACTGCAGCCGTATCATCAAAATTTCAACAAACGCATAGTGAAGATGCCCAAGCTTTATTTCTACGATACCGGCCTGGCATCGGAATTACTTGGCATCGGACATCCGGATCAATTGGCTTTGCATCCTTTTCGGGGTGCATTGTTCGAAAATATGATTGTGGTTGATTTTCTGAAAAACAGATACAACAGGGGCAAGATCAACAATCTTTATTTTTGGCGTGACAGTCTTGGCAGAGAGATTGATCTGATTGTTGATAACCATAATCACCTGTTGCCGATAGAAATTAAATCGGGGCAAACCATTACCGAGGATTATTTCGGCTCTCTTTCGGACTGGTTAAAGATATCGGGCCAGGAGAAAGGATGGGTGATTTACGCCGGAGATATGAAACAGGTACGCAGCAACGGTATTACTGTATTGCCTTATACTACTTATTTCAGGACCTAAGCACCCACCTGTGTCAGCTGTAAAATTTAGTGCGAACCGGCATAATTCAGAAACAAATTTGGTGGATGCCGGCATTTCGTCCAGGTATGGATATTCCGGAGTATTCTGACCCCCCATTTACTGTTGATTTTCTGGTGGTTTTAATTTTCTTCGTAGTTCATTAACTACTAAAAACGAAGGAATTATGGCAGGAGTACCGCTCGGAACATCCCGATGGTTATGGTTATAGCCAGTTCTGTTTCCATCTGGGACAGCATCAAAGTGCCAGTCATCCCACGATGGTTCTTTGTTCCACCCCGGGAGACAAACTTTTGGTCGATTTTGCCGGTGATACGTTGTCTTATGTTGATATACAGACGGGAGAGATAATAACCTGCCAGAAACGGACTTCGAGATAAAGTATTACGTAAAGATGAAAGTGGCCTACACACATACGATGGTTTGGATTTATGCAGACGGACAGCAGCCGGTCTCCTGAGCAATTATATAAGAGTTGTGAGGGAATGCTCCACTTACACAGGAAAACGGAAAAAGGACTCTTTGAAAGAGCCTGTCATCTTGCTATTGCAGTAACCACTCAAATGGCTTCGGAAATACTCGGTTGTTCAAGGCCTTATATCGTGAAATTGCTTGAGGAGGGAAAGATTGATTATATTAAAATATGGAATTCAATTCCATATTTGCAAACAATTTGACGATTTATAATTATCTTTGTGCATGATTCAACGTGAAATTGGCAATACACTGATAAAAATGGCGGCAAAAATGCCTGTTATATCCATAACGGGTCCGCGCCAATCCGGTAAAACGACCTTAGCCAGGATGTGTTTTCCGGAATACAATTATGTTAACCTCGAAAATCCGGATGTGTACGAAGCAGCTATTTCCGATCCGCGTTTGTTTTTGTCACAGTTTACAAAGGGAATCATTATTGATGAAGTTCAGCGCATACCTGCCTTGTTCTCATACATTCAAACAATAAGTGATGAACGTAACAGACCGGGTGAGTTTATACTGACAGGTTCACAAAATTTCCTGTTGTCCAAAAAGGTATCCCAAAGTCTGGCCGGCCGTGTCTTTGTGTCGCATCTGCTGCCGCTGAGCATCTCGGAGTTGCAAGGCGCTGATACAGCGAAAACTGAAGATATGGACGCCTATATATTCCGGGGGTTTTATCCGCGTATTCATCAAATGGATATGGAGCCTGAAATGTTTTTTCCTTCGTATATTCAAACCTATGTCGAGCGTGACGTACGGCAAATAGTGAATGTGTCAAATCTCTTTGTTTTTCAGAAATTTTTGCGAATTGCCGCAGGCCGCGTAGGTCAATTGCTCAATTACAATAATATAGCAAACGAGATAGGCGTTGATTTGAAAACGGTAAAATCGTGGTTTTCTATTTTGGAAAGTAGCTTTATTGTGTTTTTCCTGCATCCGCATCATCAAAATTTCTCAAAACGTATTTTAAAAACCCCAAAACTTTATTTTTATGATACAGGATTGGCATGCAGCCTGCTTGGAATACGCAAAAAGGAAGAGCTGGCCGGTCATTGGGCTAAAGGTGCATTATTTGAAAATATGATGATTGCCGATGTAATGAAAGGGTTTCTGAACCGATGTATAACACCCCCAATCTATTTTTGGCGCGACTCCGGCGGAAATGAAATAGATTGCCTGATAGATACCGACAACAAAATTAAATGTGTAGAAATAAAATCGGCCACTACCCTTTCTTCTGATTTTTTTAAAGGACTTGATTATTATCGCAAGTTAAATCCGGAGGCTGAGCCATTTCTAATTTACGGAGGCAACACAAACAGCATTCGGAAAAATGGAAAAATCATCGGATGGAATAATGCTATTGAAGATATGGAGTTGCTATCTGATTCTTGTTAAATATTTCGAAACTTCCCGGAAGACGACATGGGTTTATGCGGAATGATGATTACTGACACCACCATGAATACCAACACATTTCCGGCGTCGATATACGATTTTGGCAACTCGAACGCGACATCAACGGGAACATCGATCGATGCCGGCCATCCACCGCGGACAGTCAGGTTTATTAGATGCATCAGTTCAATATTTCCGGTAAGTGTGTCTTGTTGCGTCCCGTTCCACTGTGAAGCACGCCTTTGTGGTTTGGGCATAAGCACCCACTAAGCTTCCCTCGGGCGTTCAGCCTTATACTTGATGCCAAAGCTCCGATATTATTTCGGGGTTTTGGCCTTTTTTTTTGCTGTTTCTGGGCCGGGGATGCTCCGAATTAAGCGGGTATCAGCGCGAAGGTCCAGTCGGCCAGGCAGGAGGGCAGGCTCAGTGAGCCCTCGTTTTGTTTGAATTTGTTCATCGAAAAGCGTATGCTGAAGGGGGGCTTAAATTTGGCAGTGTACACGGACAGGCTTTTGCCGCTTACTCTGTTTTCGGCTTTTACTTCTACCGGAATAACAGCTAAGCCCTGTTGCAACAGAAAATCGACTTCAGCTCTGTTTTCGGAACTCCAGTAATAGGGCAATCCATCTGATTGCGGGACGAGTGCCTGCAAAATGGCGTTCTCGGCCAGGGCGCCCTTGAACTCTATGTATCCGGCAATGCCCGACAGGACGACTTCGGGCGAAAGTTTGGCCAGGCGTCTCAACAATCCGCAGTCGAATGCGTACACCTTGAAGGCAGACAGATCCTTGTATGCAGACAAAGGGATGCCGGGTTTGGAAACATTGAAAACCCGATAGATCAGTCCGGCTTCTTCAAGCCATAGTAGTGCATCCTTGTATTCGCGGGCGCGGGCACCTGTTTTGACGACTTTATAAAGGAATTTCCGGTTTTCTTTGGCCAATTGGGAGGGCAGCGACTTCCATAAACTGTTGATGCGTGGAATATCCGTCGGGGCTGCATATTTCGAAAAGTCGAGCGTGTACAGATCCAGAATGTGTTGCAAGACCTCATCGACTGCCTGCATTCCCCGGTTCTCCAACATCGTTGTCACTGCTTCGGGCATACCGCCGCAAACCAGGTAGCGTTTGTATTCAAGGATCAGTTTATTCAGAATAATTTCGGGCAGGGGCTCTGTTTGTTGCAACTTGTTGACGTATTCAAAGCTTTGAGGATCGGCAGCCCGCAAAAATTCTTTGAAGCTTATCGGGTACATTTGCATGAGTTGAACTTTGCCGACCGGAACAGTCATGTTTTTCCTGCGTACTGCTACTCCCAACAGGGAGCCTGCAGCAATCAGGTGGTATTGGGGTGCGTCTTCGCAAAAGTATTTCAGGCTGTTGAGTGCCGCTTCGCAGGCTTGTATTTCGTCAAAAATCAGGAGCGTCTTCCCTGCTTCGATGGGAACATTGGTGAATAAACTGAGTTCTTTGAGGATGCGCGGTATGTCTTTGGTTTTTTCGAAGACAGCGGCCAGTTCTTCGGTCCTGTCAAAATTGAAGCTTGCCACCTGATCGAAGCAGGTTCTGCCGAACTCTTCCATAAGCCAGCTTTTTCCGGTTTGTCGTGCTCCTTTCAACAGGATGGGTTTGCGCACTTCCTTGTTTTTCCATTGCCTGAGTTGTTCCAGTAAATCTCGTTGTATTTTCATTTTGCCAATATTATGTGCGCTTTATGTGTAAAAAATCACACAATTCGCACGAAATAACGACAAATGTATATTCTTTTGAAATACAAAACAAGTTTTTCTGTCGATTAATTTCGAAAGCACCCCACAGGAACCGGAACAATTATAATTTTACGATAAACTTAATGGGGGGGCAGGCTTTTTTTTTAATGCTTACATTTAAACGGGATCGTTGACAGGGTGTTTCTTGCTTAACAAAATGGTGGAATTTCTTGAGTGTACTTTTGATTATCATTATATTTGCAGCCAGCACTTTGGATTATCATCAAATATGTAAGGTAAAGACCTTGTACCCACAAGCCAAAGTATATGACTTACTGATGAGTGATGAGTACTCACGATTAATACGCCGCCCGTCACCTTCAAGCGATCAGTTGACGGAGAAAACATTGGAGTGGAAACTCTCTCAGAAATAAACTAAAAGTGATTCAGATGAATAAAATGTCTAATCGAAATTTCTCCGGGCTTTCGTTACGTGCCTGGCGCGAAGGCCATCTGGCTGCCTTTGCGTTTGAAACTGATGCGTATTATTTGGGTATAGCCAAAAAGCTGTTCCGGGTGATCTGGAATGCTCAACCTAAGTGGAATCAGGAGAAGGAAACCTGCGAGGAATGGGCTATGGCGATAGCTTATTATTTTGAGGATGTAGTATGTGGAATGGGTGTGTGGAAGGCCTTTGTTACGAAACATAGGGAGTTGTATGGGCGGTATTTGCCCTTCTATGAAATAGATGCTGACGCCTATTATCCGGACGAAGTGAATCGCGAGGATATCAGCTTTATTCTTTGGATGTACATTCAGAAGACCAGGAGTGCTTCTGTTATTAATCCTGAAAATCCCTTTTTTATAGCCTTGTCCGCTGCCTTGTACGAGGTGTTGGATGCAGAGTTTGAAAGGGCTCCCATCAATGAGGAATTGCCGGAAACGCTTATAGCAGTCGCCACGTCGAATGACTTTTACTTGATCAAGGATCTTTTTATGCGCCTGGCAACTCTGTCATACCTTTTTAAGCCTTTTGTGGAGGGGCGTCGTGAGGGTGTTGACAGAGTTGTTGATGCCTTTTTGGGCGAAGATCTGGCTTCAGGCCCAAGGAACTATGCTTTTAAAACCATACTATCTTTTCATAAAAAGACCGGCCCTCTTTCGCTTTACATCAAAGACTGGCTTTCGATGATGTACACTCAGTGGGGTTTGGAAAGCGAGGCCAGGAAGATTGCGGCCATTGAGGCGCTGCCCTATTCTTTTTTCTTACTTGAAAATTACGACACTGAGTACATTTTTTTAAAAGAGTTATCCGGCAAAACCTGCCAGGTGTTGAGGGAGGCCTTTGATGGTGGCTGCCCGGATGTACAATTGCAACAGAACAAGGTGCTGATGAGCTCGTTGGTGCAATACGACGGGGTGTGGATGCCTAATGGACTGAGTGTCTGGTATACATCCACCGAAGTGTTTGATGGTATTGCCGGCGAAAAGGCAAAGAAGGAGAAAGAAGAGGGACCGCCCCTTTGCTTGCGAAAGCCCGGTTCTGGTAATCCCATGCTTTATTTTAGAACGGGTCTTGACTTTTATAATTGGATAAAGGCGCATTCTTCGTTTAATGAGAGCATGACCATGCCCGATAATGTGATGGGTGTTGAATTCCCTGCTGTTTATCTATGCCGGGACGAAGGAATATTATTTATCTCTAATGGTTCCAGAGTTATTTACGACAAGGATAATCCCTATTATGATAAAACGATTGCGCAAGAAAATGCCCTGGCTTTTATTGTCAGCGAAACAGTGACTCCCAAAGAGATACTCCACCATCTGCTGGACAACAAAATGCTCCCCGATGCCCACATGAACCATTTTCTGGGCCCTGAACGGGGGCTGGCTCTTGTTCAGGAGAACCTGGATTTTCTGGCTCGGTTTATGCGGAGTGATGATTACTGAGGCCTCTTTGATACTCAATATGAAACTAAGTTTTATATTTGAACTGATTTTTGAACAGCCTTAATTATAGATCTAGTATGAAACACCTTTCTTTTCCTCCTGAGCTTGTTTCGGAGTTGCCGCTGAGTCATATTTTGCTCAATGTGTGCACCAAAGAAGACTTACTCGAATTATGTCGTGATTACGTGATTCCCTGCCGCCGCTCGATGAACAAAAAGCAGTTGGCCGGGGCTGTGGAAGATCTTCTTATAGTTGAACCCAGGCGATTGGCTGAGTGTTTGCCCAGGCATGAGCTGATGCAGTTGCAAGAAATTGTGCGGGCAGGCGGAACGCTTCGGTCTGCTGAACCATTGGATGTGTTGACACTCGAAATGCAACAGTTGGTCATAGTTTACCGGGAGCGATCTTCTGTGTCGGGCGGTCGGCAAGATCGGAAGTATATTTATGCGATTGCGGCTAATCTGCAAAAAGTATTGAAACCTGTTATGGACGGATGGTTCAGCGATGCTGTTCTAAAAAGAAAAAGTCAAAATGAACGGCTGTTGATTGGCCTTTTGCGTCTTTACGGAGTAGTGTCCGAGAATAAACTCAGGGAGCTGTGGGAAGCGATGTTGGGCTCTTGTCCCCGATACGATGAGTTGCTGGAGCTGTTTTTGTACAGAATAGACCTTAAAAATGAGTTTAAACCTTGTCTTGCGGGCAATACCCTCTTATTTGCTTCTGAGGTTGTGGATGATCCGGCTTCTTTTTACGAGGAAATCATTAAACGGAGCGATCTGGAATACGCCACTTTTTCCAAAGAGCTAATACAGTCTTTTTCGTATTCAGCTATAAACGCCACAAGCATCGGTACGGTGGCGCGCCTGATTGATTGCCTGAGCAAAAAAAATGGGGGAGACGAGGCTCTTACGGCCTTTCAGATGGGACAACTTTGGGAATCGATTCAATTGGGCGAAAACCACGGCAGGCTGATTTCGATATTGTCGGCCTCGTTTGAATTCGATTCTATTGAAGAAATCAACAAAATAATAAGCCTGGTGACGGAGTTTTCGAATAATACGCCTCATTGGTTGCTCAAGGGGCATACGCCCGAGGACTTGTTTGCAGCGCATCCACTTGATCTCCACGATGCTTCCTTTAGAAAAAACATCGAAGAACAATTTTTGCAGCGTTATCCCGATGCCGATCCCAAGGATCTTTGGTCGATGGTGGATGCCGAAAATAGCGATACCGGCAAAGCGGAGACTGTCCCCAAAGTGGGCCGTAATGAGCTGTGTCCTTGTGGCAGCGGTAAGAAATACAAGAAATGTTGCGGCGCCGGTGGTTCCTGAATAGGTTATTGACCGCTGGAATTTATGGCTTGATAACTGCAAGCGGAACGATTTTTACTCCGTCAGGTCGGGTATATGCCATTTTGCCACCGGTCAAGATGATTAATAAGTCTGGTTCGCGCAGAGGAATTTGTTTTTCGTTTTTATTATGTTCACTTATAAGGTGTTTTAATTGAAGAAGATGTTGTGCCCCTTTTTCAATCTCTCTGCTACCTAATTTGCATTCAATTAAAGCATATCGTCCATCTTTAAGATGAAGCACAAGATCTGCTTCCAGTCCGTAACGGTCACGATAATAAGAGATATGACTATCAAAATCAAGTGTATATGCTTCCAAATCCCGAATACACAACTGTTCAAATATAAACCCGAACGTTTTCAATTGGGTGCGTAATGCTTCGGGGCTAAGTCCTAAAGAAGCAACAGCAATGGATGGATCAATAAAAGCACGCTTATAGCCACTTCGTATGGCTGTTTTACTGCGAATAGCGGGCGACCATGCATCGATGTCTCTAATGACAAACAATTTTTGCAAAGCAGTAACATAATTATCAAAAGTAGCTTGGCTTATAACAAGTTCTCCTGATGATACTAAGTCTGCAAGTATAGATGTTTTCTTTGCAAGGGTAGAGATATTCCTCGAATAGTTACGAAGTAGCATTTTTGCTACTCGCTCATCACGCTGCACACCATCTATTCTTGAAATGTCTTCTTTACAAATAGTATCTACGTAATTTCTGGCAACAAGTAGTTTGGCATTATCCGTTTTGATATGAACAGTTGCCGGCCATCCTCCACGACACGCAACGTAAATAAGGTCTTCAACTTGCATATCGGAAGTTATTCCATCAATATCTATTGCGGCATCATCAAATAATTCTTGTAGAGAAATTTTACCATTAGATTCTCCTGATTCCCATAAACTCATCGGAAGCATCTGCATCCTTGATATTCTCCCGGTACCGGAGTGAAGAATGGAGTCTCTGTCAATAGAGTTGGAGCCTGTCAGAATAAACTGTCCCGGCATCTTTCTCTTGTCGACCATTGTTCGTATTGCATCCCACAATACCGGTGCATCTTGCCATTCATCCAGTAAACGTGGTACCTCCCCTTGTAACAACAGTGAAGGTTTTGAGGCTGCCGTTGCAAGGTATTCTTCTCGCATATCTGTATCTTGCAGTTTGATGACACTTTTAGCCACTTGTTCAGCTGTAGTAGTTTTGCCACACCATTTTGGCCCTTCAATTAGCACGGCTCCAAAAGCTTCCAGCCGTTCAAGTAATATTTTATCTGCTATTCGATTTAAGTAGCTCATGTAATATAATTTGTTGAATGCAAATATAGCTGATTTTTTAAACCAAATTGGTTTGATTTGTTTTTTTGTGGCAATTTGTTTTGTGTTTTTGTGGCACATTGCTTTGTGCTTTTGTGGTACGAAAATGGCTATAAGTTTGATTTTGGGCCGTATAAGTTTGTTGCAATCGCTGCTGTGGTATATCTTTGCCCCGCTATTAATAATGTAACGATTGATGATTTTTTGCTCCTGCCCCCGAATCCGCCTGCTCAAGTGCAGTGCTGTGTTTTTGTCGGCCTGCCTGAGTGCGGCCTGCTTTGCTCAAACCACCTACGACACCATTCAAAGCTGGAATCTGGCTGCATACAGTGCCCAAACTCTGGCCAATCTGGCTGCCGATACCGAACACTGGACTCCGATGTCCAAAAGCGGGGTGTTGCAGCGCTATTGCAACAACGTACCTACCGACGGGCTGCCGCTGCAGGCCAGCGGGCAGGTGATTGCCACCACCGAGGGCTTGCTGGTGGGCAGTGGCATCGAAGCCGGCAGTTTGTTGCTGCGTCACAATATGGGCAGCAACAACGGGATGCAAATGCAACGCATTGCTCCGGTGAGTATTCCCGGGCTCAAAGCCGGCCAGCGTGTGACGGTCACCATCAAATCTTCGTCGAGCGCGGCTCAGGGCATTGCTTCGGTGAGCAATCTCAGTGGCAGTTGCGGGCCGGATACTTACCCCACCACTTATTTCAAGACCTATGCTTTCGATGTGCTGGCCGACGGAGAGGTAAGCTGGACCAACAGCGGAGGCGTGGTGGTGCAGAGCGTGGCGGTGCTGGAGGAAACCGAAGACATGCGCGAACAGGTGGCCACTCCCCTGATCGTAGTGGAGGGCAAGCAAGTGAGCCTGAGCTGCGAAACGCCCGATGCCCGCATTTTGTATGCACTGGTAGATCATGCCGATGTGCTCGATTATGCCCGTCCTTATACCGGTCCTTTTGAGCTGACCCGTTCCTGCCGGCTCAGAGCAATTGCTCAAAAAGAAGGAATGCGCAATTCCCTGGTGACCGATACCGGCCTGCAGGTGGCTGTGAGCTTTCCTTTTGCCGGACGTCCCCGGGTGCTCGATCCCGAAGCGCTCGACCGCGGAGCGGTGGCTACCTATATGGGCACCAACAGCCGTTACCTGGTCAACTGGCGTTGCCTGATTGATGACCCTGCGCAGCTGAGTTTCAATGTGTATCGCGACGGCGTCAAGCTGAATGCGGCCCCCATTGCCGACCGCAGCAATTACCTGGATTACGGCGGAACGGCCGGCAGCGAATATACTGTGGAGGCCCTGCTGGGAGGGGAGGTGGTGGAAACCGCCCCGGTACAGGTCTTGCCCAAGGGTTACCTGGATATCCCGCTCAACCGCCCCGCAGGAGGCACTACCGAGAGCGGTGATTTTTATTACATTCCCGGCGATTGCATGGTGGCCGACGTGGACGGCGACAAGGCCTACGAAGTGATTATGAAATGGGACCCCGACAATCGCAAGGATAATTCGGAATCGGGTTACACGGGCAATGTGCTCATCGATGCCTATCGCATGGATGGCACGCAGCTCTGGCGTATTGACCTGGGCAAAAACATACGGGCAGGCGCACATTATACGCAATTGATGGTTTACGATCTGGACGGCGACGGCCGGGCGGAAGTGGCCTGCAAAACGGCTCCCGGCACCATCGACGGCAAGGGCAATTACGTGCTGATGGGCGAGGACGATCCTCAGGCCGATTACCGCACTGTGGTGGGCGGCAAAAGCGGAGTGATCATCAGCGGCCCCGAATACCTGACCGTGTTCAGCGGCCTGACGGGCGAAGCCTTGGCCACGACGGCTTACCGGCCTGCCAGAGATACCATCAGTAATTGGGGCGACAGCTACGGCAACCGTTGCGAACGTTACCTGGCCTGCGTATCTTACCTGGACGGGGAGCATCCCAGTCTGGTGATGGCCAGGGGGTATTATACGGCGGCTTTTTTATGGGCGGTCGATTTTGACGGCGAGAAGCTCAGCACCCGTTGGCTGCACAGCTCCATTCCCGGTGGAATAGGGGCATACGGCGAAGGTGCCCACAGCCTTGCTACGGCCGATGTGGACGGCGACGGCCGGGACGAAATTATTTATGGTGCCTGCACCATCGACGACGACGGCAGTATTATTTACCGCACGGGCCTGGGCCACGGAGACGCTATGCACGTGGGCGATTTTATGCCCGATCGCCCCGGCCTGGAGGTGATGATGGTGCACGAAGAAATATCGGCTAAATACGGGGTGGAAATGCACGACGCCCTGACAGGCCAGATCCTTTCGGGCGTGTTTACCGGCAGCGATGTGGGCCGTGGCCTTTGCGCCGATGTGGACCCCACCTCGAGAGGCCACGAATACTGGAGTACGGCCGGTTACGAGGTGTACGACGGCGCGGGCACGATACTTTCGACCAAACGACCCACAGTAAATTTCCGCACCTACTGGGACGGCGATTTGCAATGCGAAACCACCGAACGAGGGGTGATTACCAAATGGCAGGGCCGTACGCAAAACGCGACTACTCTGGTGGATATGCCCAATAAATACGGAGCCGGCACCAATGTGATCAAATACACACCCTGTTTGCAGGCCGATATTTTTGGAGACTGGCGCGAAGAACAGATTTATTACGACAATGCCACGATGAGTCATCTCTGGATTTTTGCCACGCCCTACACCAGCAACTACAGGA
>CAZAUQ010000053.1:0-14507 GCA_964488495.1 uncultured Bacteroidales bacterium | reverse complement strand
GCGGTTTGTCTTTTTACCAACGCAGGGAGATCAAGGACATCGTTGCTTACCTGAGACTGGTCATTAATCCCGCCGATGAGGAAGCCTTTAAACGTGTCATCAATTTTCCGGCCAGAGGTATAGGCAAAACCACCCTCGATAAAATACAGCAGGCGGCTAACCAACACCAGACTACTTTTTGGGAAATCTGTGCTAATCCTTTGGCGTATAACCTGCAGGTTCACAGCGGCACCGAAAATAAATTGCATTTGTTCAGTTCGCTTATTGAGAGCCAGAGGCCTCTGGTTTCGACACTTAATGTATATGAGTTTACCAAAAAAATGGTTGAAGACAGCGGCATCAATCAAGCACTGTTGCAGGACAGTTCCGAGGAAGGAGTCAGCCGGCAGGAGCATTTGGAATCGTTGCTTTCGGGCATGTTCGATTTTTGCCAAAGCCGCATAGAAGAAGGAAATGAACAGGTATTGCTCCCCGACTACCTGGCCGAGATCTCGCTTTTGACCGATCAGGACGAAGTCGATGAGGGCGATAAAGTAAATTTAATGACTGTGCATGCCGCAAAAGGCCTGGAGTTTAAAAATGTTTTTGTTAGCGGCCTGGAAGACAACATCTTCCCATCCATTCATAATACGGAATCCGAACGTGAGCTCGAAGAAGAGCGCCGCTTGCTGTACGTGGCCATAACCAGAGCCGGTGACCATTGCGTACTGAGTTATGCCAAAAGCCGTTTTCGTAATGGCCAGACAGAGTATTCCAAGCCCAGCCGTTTTTTGAACGATCTGGATAAAAATTTATTGGATTTACCGACACGTCCCTTTGCAGAACAAGAAACGGCTTCCCCTTCTTTCTTTGGAGGCGATCGTCGCCCCGTTTCGTTTTACAATCCCGAGACAAATAAATCCCAATGGCCCAAAGAGCAGCACACAAAAACTCCGCTCGAAAAAATCAGCAGCCGTCAGGGTAAATGGAGCAAACTAGCTGCCAAACCTGCCGGAGCTGTTGCTGTGAGGGAAGAAAGTTTTACCGCAGAAGCCGGGAGTTCAGGCGTCAAGACCTCAAAAGGAGAATTCAGGATGGGACAAAAAGTGTTACACGAACGTTTCGGTGAAGGCCTGATTCAAAAAATTGAAGGCCAGGGCGACAATTGCAAAATCGGAGTTGAATTCAAGCAAGCCGGTTATAAACTGCTTTTGCTTAAATTTGCCAGTATGAAAGCTATAAATTAAACCAAGATGGATCTGAGTCAATGCCCCTGCCCTGCTTACGTGCTTGAAGAAGCCTTGTTGAGAAAGAACCTCGAAAAAATCGCAGATGTCCGGGATAAAGCCGGAGTGGAAATATTGTTGGCTTTCAAAGCCTTTGCTATGTGGAAAGCTTTTCCCTTGTTCAAAGAATACGGCTTTACCGGCACTACATCAAGTTCTTTGAACGAAGCCCGGCTTGCTTTCGAAGAAATGGGGAAGCTGACTCACAGTTATTTGCCGGCTGTTACCCCACAAGATCTTCCCAAAGTGTTGCAATACAGTAAACAAATCACTTTCAACTCTCTATCGCAGTTTGAGTTGTATTATCCTCAGGTTAAAGCCAGCAACAATCACTCCATTTCCTGTGGCCTACGAATCAATCCTGAATATTCCGAAGTGGAAACCGATTTGTACAATCCGTCCCGTCCCGGAGGCCGCCTCGGTATACCAGCCTCAAGGCTCAAAGAGGGACTTCCTCCGGGTGTGGAAGGGCTGCATTTTCACAGCCTGTGTGAATCGGATTCTTACGCCCTGGAAAGAACACTCCGTGCAGTAGAAGACAAGTTTGGTCATTTATTCGGACAAATTCGCTGGCTGAATATGGGCGGCGGACATCTGATTACCCGTAAAGACTACAATACTGCCCATTTGATCGAAGTCCTCAGGAATTTTAAGTCAAGATACCCGCATTTGCATCTCATTTTGGAACCCGGCAGTGCCTTTGTATGGCAAACAGGTTTTTTATATGCCAAGGTGATTGATGTGGTTAGTAATCATGGAGTTGATACGGCCATGTTGAATGTTTCCTTTGCCTGTCATATGCCCGATTGTCTGGAAATGCCTTATAAGCCGCTGATCAGAGGAGCCGGCAAACCAGACGAAGAACTGTATCCCTATAAATATAATCTGGGTGGTAACAGTTGCCTGGCCGGAGACAGTTTGGGTTTCTGGACTTTCCCCCATCCTCTCCAGGCAGGTGACAGCCTGATTTTCGAAGACATGATCCATTACACGGTAGTAAAAACGCATACTTTCAACGGAGTTGCTCACCCTGCTCTTTGTTTTTTACGCAAAGACCAAACGCTTGATATTTGGCGGGAATATAATTATTCCGATTACAAGCACAGAATGGATTAAAAGAAAAAATCAAAAAAATCTCCTGAAGTATTTGCCGAATACAAAAAAGATAGTACTTTTGCTGCGCAATTGCGAAAATAGCTCAGTTGGTAGAGCATAACCTTGCCAAGGTTAGGGTCGCGGGTTCGAGTCCCGTTTTTCGCTCTAATTTAGCGACAGCGGTCGCTATTATTTTTGGGAAGACTTCAGGTATCCGGCTCTTCCCTAAAAAGAGAATACGAACCCAGGTGGTGGAATTGGTAGACACGCTACTTTGAGGGGGTAGTGGGCGTTCGCTCGTGTGAGTTCGAGTCTCATCCTGGGTACCTTTTACTGCATCATCTTGCCCAGATGGTGAAATTGGTAGACACGCTAGTTTCAGGGACTAGTGGCCGCAAGGCTGTGCAGGTTCGAGTCCTGTTCTGGGCACCAAAAAAGGGTGTTTCAAATGTGAAAACGTTGAAACACCCTTTTTTTTGTAGTGGACAGGCCGATTTTTTTATTTTGGACTGGCCGATGTGCTTCTGTCCGGTTTGGAATCAAGTTCCAGCAGCCGATAAAACTCCTTGGGAATCTCGCTTTCGAAAAGCATTTGTTCTCCGCTGACGGGGTGGGTAAAAGCTAAGACACAGGCGTGCAGAGCCATGCGTTTGATGGGGCTGACATGTCCTCCGTATTTCAAATCGCCGGCAATGGGGTAGCCAATGCTGTTCATTTGTACCCTGATTTGATTTTTTCGGCCGGTATCGAGCCGGAATTCGGCTAAACTGTAATGTTCGCTGCTTTTAAGAATTTTATAATGGGTCACGGCTTTAAGCCCGTCTTCGGGATTAGGGCTGGCATAAACGATCAAGGCTTTGCTTTCCCACAAATAGGAACTGACTGTCCCCTGCCCGCTTCCATCGCCGGTTTGAGGCGTTCCTTCCAGAACCCCTGCGTACTTGCGCTGATTAACGGCAAAGCGCCAGTTGGTTTGCATCAAAGACTGAATGTCCTGATCTTTGGCAAAAAGCATAATACCCGATGTTTCCCTGTCCAGGCGATGCACCACAAATATTTTATTGCCGGGATGTTGTTTTTTTACATAGTCACTCAGAATAGAGTAAGCTGTTTTGCTGCGTTCTTTAGCCGTACCAATCGACAGAAGTCCGGCGGCTTTTTCCACAACAATCAGATGCTTGTCTTCGAACAGGATTTTAAGTTTTGGGTGACTCAGGCTTATTTTGCCTTTGGTCCACAGAATGTTGACCTGGTCCCCTGTTTTGAGCAGATGGTCGAACTGACGGATTACCTGTTGGTTGACCAATATTTGTTGATGAGCCAGCAGCGATTTGATGCTGTTGCGGGATTGGTCTTTAAGTTTATCTATAAGAAAGTTCAACAAGGTCGATTCTTCAGCGACCGGAATAGTACTGATCTTTTGTTTTTTGGGCAGAGAACGCCCGTTTTTGTCCATATTCTTGATTTTGATGCAAAGATAGAAATCTTTACAGTCCCTGAGGAAGCATAAAACAGATTATTTATTACATTTGCACATTTTTGTCATAAAAACCCGTATAAAAGATGTATTTGCATGCAGACCTGGAAACACTGAGCCGGAACGGAATTGAAAAATTACAGATGGAAAGGCTCAGAAAAACGTTAAATCATTGCCTGAATTCCCAATTTTACCGTAAACGTTTTGCTGAATATAAACTCAGGCCCGAGGATATAAAAACCTTGGACGATCTGAAGAAAATTCCTTTTACTACCAAAGCCGATTTGAGGGATAATTATCCCTTCGGTATGTCGGCAGTGCCTCTGGAGCAGACTGTGCGCTTGCATTCCTCCAGCGGTACCACAGGAAATCCCACGGTCGTATTGCATACTCAACGCGATTTGGACCAATGGGCAGAAGCTGTGGCGAGATGCCTTTACATGGTCGGTCTGCGAAAATCAGATGTCTTTCAGAATTCATCAGGTTATGGTATGTTTACCGGAGGCCTGGGATTTCAATACGGAGCAGAACGTCTGGGAATGCTCACCGTACCCGCTGCTGCAGGTAATACCCTGAGGCAGATTAAATTCATTACCGATTTCGGAACGACTGCCCTACACGCCATACCAAGTTACGCCAGCCGTCTGTACGAAGTAATGCTTCAACAAGGCATCGATCCGCGCGATACCAAATTACGCACCTTACTCATCGGAGCCGAACCTCATTCTGAAGCCCAGCGTAAACGTATAGAAGAAATGCTGTGCGTCAAAGCCTACAACAGCTTCGGAATGTCAGAAATGTGCGGTCCCGGAGTTGCTTTTGAATGTCCGGAGCAAAACGGTATGCATATTTGGGAAGATTACTACATTGTAGAAATCATCAATCCTGACACACTCGAACCGGTAGCGGAAGGTGAAATGGGAGAAATGGTGCTGACCACCATCAACAGAGAAGCCATGCCTCTGCTGCGTTACCGCACCCGCGACCTTACGCGTATCCTGCCCGGGAAATGCCCCTGTGGCCGTAATCATGTGCGTTTGGATCGTATGAAAGGCCGGAGTGACGACATGATTATTCTGAAAGGAGTCAATATTTTCCCCATCCAGGTGGAAACTATTTTGATGAAATTTAAAGAGTTAAGCAGTAATTATCTTATAGTGCTCAATACCGTCAACAACAACGACGAAATGAGTGTCGAAGTAGAACTCGAAGAATTGTTTACCGACGACTACGCCAAACTGCAATGGCTTACCAGGGAAATTACCCGGCAACTCAAGGACGAACTGCTGGTGACTCCCAAAGTGAAGCTGGTCAAAAAAGACAGCCTGCCCAAAAGTGAAGGCAAGGCTGTTCGTGTCAATGATTTGCGTAACCATTAATCCATATACCATGACCATTCATCAGATTTCCATTTTCATAGAAAACAAACTGGGCTCTCTCAACGAGATCCTGGACATTATCAAAGCGGAAAAGCTGCAGATCATAGCATCTACCGTTTCCGATACAGTGGAATATGGCATATACAGGGTCATTACTCCTGAACCGCGCAAAGCTTATCTGGCCTTGAAGAGCCGGGGACTGGCAGTTAACCTGACCGAGGTTTTTGCCATTTCTTTAGTCAATACTGTAGGTACAGCAGCCGGGACTATCTCGTATTTTACCCTGGCAGGCATCAATATTGAATACATGTATTCTTTTTATCTCGACAACAGAGGCATCCTGATTTTGCGTACCAGCGATACCGCCAAAACCATGGAAGTGATAACTGCACATAAGCTGAATTGTCTGTCCGAAGAAGAATTGTTACAATTTAATTAATTCTGATAGTTATGTTTGGAATCTCTGACCCCGGCATTTGGTTAGCCTATTTACTGGAAATACTTTGTCTTGTTTTTGGAGCCTGGTACGGAATAAAATACTGGAATCAGGACGACGAAACTTCTTCTTCTCAACAGAAGGCCCACGCCCTCAAATCAAAAGCATCGAAATCAACTAAGTCCGCTGACAAGTCTAGTCACAATTAAACTAAGCATTATGAATTATTTCGTATTAGGATTAATCGTTCTACTCTATCTCTTTTCCTTGGCAGCCATTAGCTGGTATGCCTATAAAAGCACCAAAAATGCCAACGATTACATGATAGGCGGTGGTAATATGAGCTCGGCGGTGATGGCATTGTCGTACGGAGCCACTTTTATTTCTGCATCGGCCATTGTGGGCTTTGGGGGTGTTTCGGCTGCTTATGGTATGGGGCTTCAGTGGCTTTGCCTTTTAAACATCTTGATGGGTGTTATCATTGCCTTTATCTTTTTTGGCAAAAAAACGCGCAAACTAGGAGCAGAACTACAGGCTAAGACTTTTCCTCAGTTACTGGGCGGTTATTTCCATTCCAAAACCATACAAGTCGTTGCTGCTACGGTAATTCTTCTTGGTATGCCTTTGTACGCTGCCGTAGTTATGAAAGGCGGTGCCGTGTTTATAGAACAGATCTTCAGTATAAACTACAACATAGCATTGTTGATATTTACTTTAATCACCGCATTGTACGTTATCAGCGGGGGTATGAAAGGTGTTATGTATACCTCGGCTTTTCAGGCTGTGGTTATGTTTGTATGTATGTTTATAATGTTGTTTGGCTTATACAAAGCGCTGGGGATGGGTTTTACCGAAGCCAACAGAGCTCTTGATTCCATTGACGGCATGGTGCCGGAACATTTTACTGCCCTGGGGCATCAGGGCTGGGCCAAAATGCCTGCATTGGGATCTCCTCAATGGTACACCCTGGTCACTTCGCTCATTTTGGGCGTGGGCATAGGTTGTCTGGCTCAACCTCAACTGGTGGTGCGTTTTTTAACGGTACGCAGCAGCAAGCAATTGAATCAGGGTATTTTTGTCGGTTCCCTGTTTCTTTTAATTACAGTGGGGGTGGTTTATCACGCCGGACCCTTGTCTAACCTCTATTTTTTGAAACACAACGGACAGGTTGCTACCGAATATATATCTGACATTGACAAAATCATTCCGGCCTTTATTAATGCGTCTATGCCCAATTGGTTTACAGCCCTCTTTATGCTGTGTATTTTATCGGCAAGCATGTCAACGCTCAGTTCCCAGTTTCATGTTATGGGGACTTCGGCCGCTTCTGACATTTACGCTGACGTTTTGCGCAAAAAGGAACGCCGTAGTATTACCCGTCTGGTAAAAATCGGCGTCCTGATTTCCATACTCATCAGTTATGTAATTTGCTATACTCTTAAAGAAGGGGTGATTGCAAGGGGTACAGCAATTTTTATGGGCCTGTGTGCAGCTACGTTCCTGCCTGCATATTTTTGTATGCTCTATTGGAAAAAAACAAGCACCAAGGCTGTGTTGTGGAGTATGGTAGCCGGAGCCGGAGGCAGTGTGTTTGCCCTTGTATTTTTGCATCAAAAAGAGGCGACAGCCATAGGTCTGTGTCAGGCTATTTTCGGACGGCCGGTATTGATCGAGGCTCATCCCTGGCCAATGATCGATCCTATCTTATTTGCCCTGCCCTTATCAATAGTGGTGATTGTCCTTGTTAGTTTATTAAGCCGCAAACAAGGGCAAAAGCCTGCTTAATGTTTGTTTATTAAGGCAATTTATTGTTGATTTGCAGGAATAACACAAAGAGAGCTCGAAACAGCTTGATTTGAACTGGATGGCTAAAGATTGCTTTTTGAAAAGGCTATGGTAAAATACCTGGATTTACAGAGGATAACTGCAAAATACGCCGAAGAAATTCATCAGGCTGTGGCTCGGGTTACCGACTCGGGCTGGTATCTTCAGGGCGAAGAAAACAAACGCTTTGAACAGCATTATGCCGAATACATCGGAACCAGGCATTGTATTGGGGTGGCTAACGGCCTGGATGCACTGATCTGGATTTTGAGAGCTTACATCGAAATGGGCATTATGCACCCGGGCGACGAAGTGCTGGTGCCCGCCAATACTTACATAGCTTCCATTCTTGCAATTACCGAAAACGGACTCAAACCTGTTTTGATCGAACCCCGGCTTTCGAGTTACCAGATTGACGAGGATTTAATCGAACATCATATTACTGAACGCAGCAAGGCGCTGATGATCGTTCATCTTTACGGACAATGTGCCTACAGCGACAAAATTAAGGCTCTCTGCCTGCGTTACGGGCTTAAGCTGATAGAAGATAATGCTCAGGCTCACGGCTGTCTCTACAGGGGCCGCAAAACCGGTTCGCTGGGTGATGCTGCGGGACATAGTTTTTATCCGGGTAAAAATCTGGGGGCTTTTGGTGACGGAGGTGCTGTTACTACCGATGACGAGGAGTTGGCAAAAGTTGTACGCACCTTGGCTAATTACGGATCCGAAAAAAAATACGTTTTCCGGTATACCGGCCGCAACAGCCGGCTTGACGAAATTCAGGCAGCTGTACTGGATGTGAAGCTTCGCTATCTGGATCAGGACATTGAATTGCGCAAGCAGGTGGCTGCCCGTTATTTGCAGGAAATCCGGCATCGCGAAATACAGCTGCCGGTGGTGACTGACCGCGATCAACACGTTTATCATATTTTTCCTGTTCGTTGCAGCCGTCGTGATGCCTTGCAGTCGTATTTGGAAAGCAGGGGAATTCAAACGCTGATCCACTACCCTATTCCTCCTCATAAACAGGCTTGTTACGCAGAATGGAACAACTTGTCTCTGCCTGTTACCGAACAAATTCACCGCGAAGAACTCAGTTTGCCCTTGAGTCCTGTAATGACCGGGGAAGAAATTGATCAGGTAATTGACGCGGTGAACTCCTTCCACTAAAATGCACTACCATTCCTAAGATGCACTACCATTCACAGGACATAGAAAAAATATACGTCCGGATAAAGAGGCTGGCCGGGAAAGCCCTCCAAAAAGGGAATATTGCCCGTGCTTTGCAGGAATACGATCGTGCTGCCATTGTAGCTTCCAACTTGAATCGTTTCTTTAAAGACGACGAAATCGAAGACCGGCTTCAGGCATTATCCTCCCGCCTTATTACCAAATCAGCCGCAGCCCCGAAACGTGACAATTGCTTTGTTTTTTACGATCATATAGGCTCCAGTTACGTGTTGGCCTTGCAGTACCTGAGAGCTTTGATGAGCTGGGAGGCTGAGATCCTCTATATTTTGGAGCCCAGCCGGCACAGCAGTTCACAGCCTGATTTTATCAAAGAACTTAAGGCTTACGGCAAGGCCAGAGTTATGATCCTGCCTGAACGGACAGAGGATAAATTGGAGCATTTGAATCAAGTCTATCACAGCATACAAGAGTCCGGAGCGGCAAAAGCTCTGATACACGCGCCTGCGGAAGGAGCTTTCTGCTGTGTGTTGTGGAATGCCCTGGAAGAGTTGCAACGTTATCGCATAGTGCCGGGCGATCATCATTTTTACCTGGGTACTCGTCTGAGTGATTATGTCATTGAATTCAGGAATTTTGGACTTGCTTTGTCGTATAGTCACAGAGCTTACAAAAAAGAACAACTTCTTTGTCAGCCCTATTATCCAATCGTTAACCGCGAGATTCCTTTCGAAGGTTTTCCGCCTCAGGTCAAAGCCGACAGCATAGTGATTGTTTCGGGTGGAGCCATGTATAAAATACAGGGTGACGGAGGTCGGTTTTTACACTTAGCCAAAGAATTGCTGGATTACAACAAGAAGGTGCTGCTGCTGTATGCCGGCGAGGGAAATACGGTGAAAATCAAAGATTTCATCCGAAAGCACAAGCTGGAAGATCGTTTTATCCTTTTGGGGCAACGTCGGGATATTTATCCCCTCATTCAAAACAGTGACATATATCTGGGCACTTATCCTTTTTCGGGCGGATTGATGACTCAGCTGGCAGTCGTATGCGAAAAGCCGCTTTTGCTGCTCTCCTATTTTCCGGCCATCAGAAGTGCAGACAGTTTACTTAATTACGGGAACAAAGCTCAGGAATCGCTTTCGTTTTACAGTGTGGAAGCAATGCTGCCTTACGCCCGAAAATTGATGGATGATGCAGTTTTTCGCCTTAAGGAAGGAGAAAAAAACCGCGGCAGGGTAATCAGTCCGCAACAGTTCTCAGAAAGCCTGCGCTCTTTGCTCATTGAAGAAACAAGAGTGAATTTTGTACCTGAAATGCCCGAAGGATTACTCAAAAAAGCCGAAGACTTGTATCTGGAAACAGCTGACCGCTACACTAAAACCTATGAATTATTTCTCTTTCAAAGCTATGGCATTAAAACACTTTGGCTATTTCCCAAGGTGTTTTTCAAAGGGATGGGCTCATCCAGTTTTATACGCAGGATCTTTTATACCGCCAGTAAAAGACTCATGAACAAGCCTTAGTCCTTTTAATAGCATATAGAAATTTATAATACAAGTATTTAGCCCAGCTGAATCTTTTAATTGCCCGGCTCATTTCCAGTGTGGCGCGATTTTCTTTCCAGGTTGCCGTAAGCGATCGGAGCTGCTTAAAATAATGAGCTATCCCTATTTTCCGGGCTCCAATTTGATTTTCGCCGTGCTGGCGGTACAAAACCGTGGCTTCATGTACGGACTCCAGAATTCCGCCAGCTGCTGCTACTTTGAGCGCAATCCATTTATCGTGCATCAAGGCCTTTTCACTGATTGGTAAGGCGAGCTCTTTGGCTGCCCGGTTAATCATCATGGTACAGCCGGTAAAGGCATTACAAACAGTCAGGTATTCAAAACTCCTGAGTAAAACCGGTTTGATCTTGTTATAGGCCCAAAAGGAAGGGTGTATTTCGTTGAGTTGCTCATCCACAACCTTAAGATCGGTATTAATTACCACGGCTTTACCGGGCCGGGCTTTTTCGCAGGCCTGCATTTTGGAATAGGTTTTCTCTATTTTATCGTTCAGCCACACATCGTCGTGGTCGCAAAACATATAGTAATCGGCCTGAGTGTTTTCGAGCAACCATATAAAACTGCCTTTGGCCAGTCTGCCGGGCTGCGGATCTTTGCGCAGGATCAATCCGGGGTGTTTTTGCTGGTATTCGGCCAGTATTTGCAGGGTATCGTCTTTGGAACCATCGTCGTGCACGTGGATTTCAAAATCCTGCACTGTCTGGGTAAACAGCGAGTCCAGCTGAGGGCGGAGGTATTTCCCGCTGTTGCAGGTGCTGAGCAGTATGGCTATTCCTGACATGGTAATTTATAAAACGGCAGAGCAAAAATAGCATAGCCTTTCAGGGTACTAAAATCTCTGACGTGGTATTTGGCAAAAAAGAAAGACATAGGAGACAACTTATCCACCCCCGAATAGTTGAAAGACAACTTTTGCCAGCTTCCTTTTTGGCTTAAATCATATACATCCGAAAATTCTTGTCCTGTAGAAGAGTTTGTAAAAATTTGTACTTGAATACCATCAAAATCTTCGCTGACATAACACCAGGCCGAAAATGTCCCCTTCCCCCCCGGATGGGGTTGGTAAAAACCGGTTAAAAATTCAATCCGGTCGAAATACGGCTGGTAATATCCCCTGCAGGTGGATGAAATCTTATAGCCCCAACAATCCTGCAGTTCTTCGGGGGGATTGCCCGGCAATTCCTTGATCAGTTCGTAGTTGTTGCTGGCGTAAGTAGTCGGATCTTTTGGGTCATAGCCCTTTTTTCCATAGAGCGGATAACAAAAAACCACCAGAGCCATTAAAACCATGGTCGCGTTAACAATCGTAAAAGTCTTAGGAAAACCGTCAGGTAAAGACAAGTCTTCTTCTTTGCGGCTTCCTGTCTTGGACAAAAACAAAAAGCTCAGGCTAAAGACCAGTAAGCCGCCAATTTGCAAAAAAACCACTTCAACCATCATCAGCATGGCGAACATAAAACTAATGGTGCCTGCGTACAAGCGTTCCTTTTTGTCGCGAAGGCTGAGCGGAAAAGCGATAAGCAACATCAATAAACAAAGCAGTCCAGGTATACCGGTTTCCAATAGTACTTGCAGGTAGGTGTTGTGTACATGCGAATTGCTTTCAATGAATTCGGTACTTAAATGGTTCTGTTCGTATTTTTCTTTCAGCAGATCTTTCACGTCTCCTATACCCACTCCAAATAAAAACTGCTTGTCTTCTTCCAGAACCTGCATTCCGGAATACCAGATGCCCAAACGGGAATCTTTGCTTTGCAGGGAAGAGTTTCCGGCCAGTTCTCCCGGACGTATGGATTCAAAACGGGGATGAAAGGCATAGAGGGCTATCATAGATAAAACGCCCAACAATACTACCATCAGGGCAAATTTTCGATGTTGATGCTTGTTCAGTGCATTATAGACATAAAAAGAAGCAACCAGAACCAGTATGATAAGAGCAATCCGCCCACCCAAAACCAGCATCAGCGAGGTATAAACAAGAGCATAAACAATAAAGCACTGCCAGTAATATAATTTACCCATCTTTGGAATCAGGTCTTTGCGCAGATACAACAAGCTGAGCAGGGCAAGCATCTGATTAATGCCAAAATAGGTCCTGTGTTTGAAATCGAGGAAAAAATGTAAAAAAGCTTTCCAGGGATATTTATGAATCATGTTACGACTCCTGAAATCGCTCAGGTATTCAATGACAGGTATGCCCAAAGAAAAGAGTAAACCAAACACATTGCCGGCCACAAAAGCCAACAACAAGGGTTTAAGTTTATACTCTTTGCTGAATCCGATGGAAAGCGTCAGGGGAACTGCGGCAATGACCACTCTCCTTTCTATGATTTTGTAGGCATATCCCAGGTTTTGAGAATAAAAGACAGAAATAAGCATCAACAGAGCATAGGCCCATAAGAGATAGATTACCCAGTGCTTTTTGTCGAAGCGGAATTCCAGATAGCGTTTACTGAGAACAACATCTATGATCCAGGAAGCCAACCAACAAAAAAAGACCAAAATCAGCCAACGGTCCTGCAAGCTGAGGTAAAAAGCAAGCAGTAAAGCAAAATAGTAATTCAACTTACCTGTGATGGCTGTTATTTTTGGCATATCCATAACTAAAAAATCAGGGAGTACTCCCGAATATGTCCCTGAAGAACAAGGTTATAATAAAAGGCTATTCCCACCAGTACAATAATAAGTTCCGGTATCCAGCGAGGTTTTATATAATAGATTAATGTTGGAATCAGAAAGATTTGCACTATGCTCAGCATCTCCCAAAGTCTGAAAGCAAATACCGGAAGGCCAAAAAATAAATAAAAAATCCCGATGGAAATCATATTGATTTTCAGGAACAAAACGCTGTATTTGTTTTTCTCGAGCAAATCCGTTCGATAAAATAATAGAAATACCGAAAGTATGAGTTGAAATATGATCGTCAGATTAATTTTATTGATAGCGTGTTTAAGCCTTAATTGTTCTGTTATGTAGATACTTAATTTTTCGGAGTAAATCCCCAGATCGTATTTCAATAGCAAGGAAATCGGATCAAAATGAAAGGTGTTCAGCAAAAAAGGGATAATAACGACAGCCAGATAGACTGCCGGATTTATTCTTTTTGTGTTCAAAAAATAGAAGGGCAAAAATATAATGGCAGAATAATGGATCAATATTGCCAGGAGCATGATCAACAAAAATTTCCAGGGTTTTCTTTCAACCAAAGGCCCGAAAGCCATCATTGCCACAGCCGCAGCCAATCCCGCACGAACCTGTATGATTTCGTGCAGCATAAAAGTATTACAGAGATAAATAAACAGAGAAAAAAAGATGAATTCCGAATACTTGACTATGGCTTTGACTTTGAGAGCCACCGAAAGGAGAGCAAACAACACCATCAAAAGGGTGAATCCCAAGCCGGGAAGATAGGTTTTGATAAAAGAAGCCACTATCAAAAAAGTAGGTTCCACTTTAGCGGCCTTGAAAAACACCCCCGGATTACTGAAAAGTGCCTGAAAAGGCAGTGCCTTGTCGTAAAAAGCCTGAAAAATGCTGTGGTCCTTGCTTACGTCGTTGCCCCGGAATCCGGCAAAAGCAATCAAAAACAGAGCCATCGCCAGCAACAGCCATTGCTTGTTTTTTTTTAGCTCCTCACCCGCGAGACAGAGTATCAGGAAAACAGCAATTATAATTATATAGACAGCCATTCTGAAAAATGAACAATAAATAACACATCAAACCCAAACCAGGTAAAGGTTTATTTTAAAAGTGCAAATGTACTATTTTTCTGCTCAATAAACCCAACGATAAAATAGTTCACCAACAGATTCACGGCTGTTGCAGGGCGACTTTAGGCTAATTCTCTAACGAATGTCAGGAACGGGTATCAACTAACCTTATTTCTTGAGCCCAGAATAAAATAGAGTATGGAACCAAAAATGGGGAAAATCAGTACAATGATAACCCACAAGAGTTTGTCGTTCCCGTAAAACTGACATCTCAAAATATCAATTAACGCGATGAGAGGCAGTAAAATAACCGGTAAAAGAATCAGTAAAACGATAAGAAAGGTAAAACCTGCAGCCATTGCCATGGTAATAGAATGAAAGGTTAATGTATAAAATTGCCGGACTCAAAAGGAGGACCGGAAACGATGCAAATAAAACATAAATTCGAGAAACTACGAAATAAAATTTTTAACTGCCATCAAAAGTGGGCAAATGTCAGGCAATTCATTAAATCAAAAAAAAGCTAACACCTGAAATACAGTTTGTTAGCTTTTTTCTTTGTGAC
>CAZAUQ010000052.1:0-14552 GCA_964488495.1 uncultured Bacteroidales bacterium | reverse complement strand
TTGGATATCGGCAAGATAGCTTGCTGAGGTATTGTAAATTTTGAACGGAGTATTGCCCGTAACAATAATATCTTTAGGCTCAGCAAATGACTAACAAAAATACAAATTAATTGTATTTTGTAGTATATATTTTAAATATTTGCAAAAAGTTCAAAAAGGATTCGATTTTCATGTGCCGGAATTATGGAGGTTTCGGATCCGGGCTTGAGGGGCAGAAGGCCTCCCCCAAAAAGAAAAAGCAGTCCCTTTTTTCAAGAGACTGCCTTTATTTTGAATTAATCACGAGGTTCCTGGCGGATTCGAACCGCCGTAAGCGGTTTTGCAGACCGTTACCTAGCCACTCGGTCAAGGAACCGATTCCGGCGCATGCCGGTTTTTTGAGAGCGCAAAGATACGCTATACTTTAGTTCTACACAAGGATTCAGAGCATTTTTTATCCTTCAGCGGACAAGAAGAACAAGCTCCGTCGCACCCTTTGTGTTGAGTAAGCGTCTTGAAAAATTGAACGAGTCGCCAAGTCAGCCAGACAAAGCTAAGCCCGACAAGCATATAAACCACTATTTCCTGAAAAACAGGCATATTCAATTCTTCAAAACCAACGATCAACTCAAAGCTACAAAAATCTCGTCCTCTTCAAAGAAAACCACTTTGTTTTCACGAGCCAGCCAACCTAAAGCTGCATAAAGATCTTTATCGGTCAGCTTAGTCAACTTCTTAACATCTTTCAGGCTTTTACGCCCGCCGGCAGCATTCAGCACTGTCCAAACAGAGCCGGCATTGTTTCCGATTTTTTCTTTCATACTACTTATTCTTTTATTAAAATCCATGCATCGGGAAAATCCTTGCTGACTTCACGAACCTTAGCCTGAGCATCGGCCTTAACTTCGTAAAAAGCAATGATTACCCTAAACATCAACTTTTCGTTTTGTCCCAACACGGCGTTATAACCCTGGTCAGCCATCTTTTTGCGTAAATTTTCGGCATTGGTACGATTGATAAAACTGCCCACAACCACCCCATAAGGTCCTGATTCGCTGGCAATTCCAATTACCTCTATCTTTTCGGCTGCTTCTTTAACGCCTGTTTTTTCGATCACTTCCACACGTTCATTTTGTTCGTCGTTAACCTGAGCCTGAACTTCCTGTTTGGCTTTGGCGCGTTCGTAAGTAGCACTGTAAGCTTCTTTGTTCGATTTGCAGGAACTGAACACCAGCACGGCGGCAAACAATAAGCCAAGGCTTTTCTTAATGGTTTTCATAATCGGGAATATTTAAAATTCAGGACAAAAATACACATTTTTATTTTGAATTAAAAAGCCATTTTATCTTAAAAGGAAATACGCCCAAAAACAGTACTTTTGCAGAACTAAATCGTTTAGCCTTTATGAACTACCCTCAAGCACTGGATTACCTCCTGCATCAACTGCCCTTGTTTCAGGCCGAAGGGAAAAAAGCCTACAAACCCGGGCTGGACAATAGTCTGCAACTGGATGCCTGGGCTGCTCATCCTCACCGTCGTTTTCCCTGCATCCACGTGGCCGGCACCAACGGCAAAGGCAGCGTCTGCAATCTCCTGGCCTCTGTCTTGCAGGAAGCCGGCTATCGCACAGGCTTATACACCTCTCCCCACTTAAAAGATTTCAGAGAACGTATCCGCATCAACGGTCAGTGTATTTCCGAGACTTATGTCAGCGAATTTACCACAGCCTGGCTCGAAGCCCAAAAAGCCATCGCACCGGTTATCAGCCCTTCTTTTTTTGAACTGACCACCACTATGGCTTTTAGCTATTTTGCCCAAAACAAAGTAGATGTGGCCGTCATCGAAGTCGGACTGGGCGGACGCCTCGACAGCACCAATATCATAGATCCCGTCTTATCGCTCATCACCAGCATCAGCCTCGATCATATGGATGTGCTTGGCAACAACATAATAACGATCGCCGGCGAAAAAGCCGGCATCATCAAAGCCCACAGGCCAGTAGTGGCAGGAAAAAATCCCTCCGAAGTGTATCAGGTGTTACGCAACCAGGCCTTGCAAAAGCAAGCTCCCTTTTACCTGGCCGAAGAGCTTATACAATTGCTGGGGAAAACGTTTAATAAAGGGACGAGACTTACAGTGAACAGTGGTGTCTGGCAGGAATTGGGCACTTTCATCTGTGGGCTGGCCGGCCAATATATTCCGGAAAACGCCATTCTGGTGCTGTCCGCCCTGAACCTGTTGAAACAAGACTTCAATAAAATCGATGCCCCTGCCCTGCTCCGGGGATTTGAACAAGTCGTACCCAATACGGGCATCAGAGGCCGTTGGGAAATCCTGCAGGAAAAACCTTTGTGCATTTGCGATACGGGGCACAACGAGGCCGGTATACGGATGGTAACGGAGCAATTGGCCGCTACTCCCCACAAACAGCTGCATATTGTACTGGGAGTGGTCAACGACAAAGACATCAAAGCTATGCTGGCACTTTTGCCCCTGGAAGCAATCTACTACTTCACCAAAGCTTCTGTACCCAGAGCTCTGCCCGAACAAGAACTGGCCGCTTTGGCCGCCGCACAAGGCTTAAAAGGCCAAAACTATCCGACGGTGGCGCAAGCAAAAACGGCCGCTTTAAAAGCGGCCGCTGCAGATGATCTGGTGTTTATCGGAGGCAGCAATTTTGTAGTTGCCGAAGCTCTTTAAGCTTCACCCTCCTCTGTAGCACTTTCTTTCATGTTGTGGTAGACGTTGGAGACGTCTTCGTCTTCTTCGAGCCTTTCGATCAATTTATTGATGGTGGCTTCCTGCTCGGGGGTCAATTCTTTGGTATCGTTGGGAAAACGTTCAAATTCGGCCGACACCAGCTCGAATTGATTTTCTTCGAGGTACTTCTGGATGCGTGCAAAAGACTCAGGTTCACCGTAAATGATCACTTCTTCGTCTTCCTTTTCAATTTCTTCGGCTCCGTAGTCAATCAGTTCCAGTTCCAACTCGTCCATATCCAGATTTTCTTTGAGTTTTACTTTGAAAACCGCTTTGCGCTCGAACATAAACGAAAGGCTGCCCGAAGTGCCCAATGAACCGCCGTAGCGATTGAAGGCACTGCGAACCGAAGCCACCGTACGGGTGGTGTTGTCGGTCTGGGTTTCCACCAAAATGGCAATACCAAAGGGACCATAACCCTCGTAAACCATTTCCTTGTAATCGACAAAGTCCTTGGAAATCGCCTTTTTGATGGCTCTTTCTACGTTGTCTTTGGGCATGTTGGCTGCCTTGGCATTTTGGATCAAGACCCTCAGGCGGGGATTGGAGTCAGGATCCGGGCCGGATTCTTTGACGCAACTCGAAATTTCTTTTCCGATTTTGGTAAAAGTACGGGCCATATTGCCCCAACGTTTTAATTTTCTGGCTTTTCTGTATTCAAAGGCTCTTCCCATAAAACAAGTATTTTATCTCAGGCTTGCGCCCAATTGTGATTGCAGGTTCTTGATAATCTTTTGCATGGACACATCGATGCGTTCATCGGTGAGTGTTTGGTTTTCATCCCTTAAAACAAAGGTTACCGCGTACGATTTTTTTCCGGCGGGCAGATTTTTGCCTTCGTAGACATCAAACAAACGCAGCGATTTTAGTAATTGTTTTTCGGAAGCTCTGGCGATGTTTTCGATCATCGAAAAAGAAACCGACTCATCCAGCAACAATGCCAGATCCCGGCGAACTTCGGGAAATCTGGGCAATTCTTTGTACGAAGTCTCATTGATTTTCAGTGTCTTGAGCAGATTTTCCCAGTTAATATCTGCATAATACACCTCCTGATCAATATCAAAGGCTTGCAATATCACTGGATTGACAGCACCCATCGTAAGCAGGTTCTTCCCGGGCTTGCTGTTGTAACACAGAGCTTGTGTAAAGATTTCCCCCGTCGGAACTTCGTTAATATCCAGTTTTTCAGGTTCCAGACCCAGGCGCAGCAAAATATTGTGCACATAAGCCTTGAGGTCGTAAAAACTCAGAGCTGAGGCAGGTTGCATCCAATGGATTGGATTGCGGTCGCCGCAGAGCCAGAGTCCCAGGTGCATGCTTTCTTCGTAAGCAGCCAGGCTGTTGCCAGCTGTTTTCTTTTCGGCCTGGTATTGATAACAATTGCCAAATTCATACAGGCGTAAATCCTGATTTTTGCGATTGATGTTGTACGCAAGGTTTTGCAGGCCGCCAAACAGCAGGCTTTGCCTCATCACACTCAAGTCCTTGCTCAAAGGATTCAACAGGCGCACACAAGCACTCAGAGGAAAAGTATTCAGTCCTTCGTAATGAGCCGAGGACACCAGCGAGTTATTAAGTACTTCGTTGAAGCCCGAAGCTGTCAGTTGCTCCGAAACAAGTTGTTGCAGGCGGTTACTGTCGGGATGGCGGGTGTACGAGAGCGAAGTTCTCAGGCCATTGCCTGTCTCCACACTGTTGTAACCGTAAATGCGCAGAATATCTTCAATCACGTCCACTTCACGCTGTACATCAACCCTGTAGGCAGGAACCAACAGTTTGAGCCGATCCTGATGTTCTTCGAGAATCTTAATTTCCAGAGCGGTCAGTATTTTTTTGATTTTGGCTTCTGGTATAACTTCTCCGATAAGTTTATGGCATTTATCGTAAGTGAAATCCACTACAAAATCGTCTATTTTAGACGGATAACAATCTACAATATCGCCGGCTATCTGTCCTCCGGCCAGTTCTTTGATCATCAGTGCGGCGCGTTTGAGCACATACACCGTATTGGCAGGATCAATGCCCCTTTCGAAACGATAGGAGGCGTCGGTATTAAGTCCCTGCCGGCGGGCGGTTTTTCTCACCCAGACCGGATTGAAATAAGCGCTTTCCAAAAACAGATCGGTAGTTTGCTCCGTTACTCCCGAATCACGGCCGCCGAAAACACCGGCTACGCACATGCCTTCTTCGGCATTGCAGATCATCAGGTCCTGATCGCTCAACTTGCGTTCCACACCGTCGAGGGTAACAAAAGGAGTTCCTTCGGGCAAGGTGCGAACCACCACTTTGTTCCCCTTGATTTTGGCTGCATCAAAAGCGTGCAAGGGTTGTCCGCTTTCGTGCAAAAGATAATTGGTGATGTCCACCACATTGTTAATGGGATGCTGGCCTATCAAACGCAGGCGATCCTGAAGCCATTTGGGCGATTCCTTTACCCTGACTCCGGTCATGGTCAATCCGCAATAACGGGGGCAGGCTTCGGTGTTGAGTATCTCTACATCTATGTTCAAATTTCTGTTGTCAACCTTGAAAGCTTCGACAGATGGTCTGCGGAGTTCAACGTTGTTACCCCGGGTTTTGAGCCAGGCGGCCAAATCGCGGGCAACACCGTAATGCGACAAAGCGTCGGCACGGTTGGGAGTTATGTCAACTTCGAGCACGGCTTTGCTCTCAAGTCCGTAGTATTTATTGGCGGGCAGGCCCACGGGAGCATCAGCAGGCAGCACTATAATGCCCTCATGACTGTCGCCTATGCCTATTTCGTCTTCGGCACATATCATGCCGAAAGATTCTTCACCTCTGATTTTTGAGCGTTTTATGACCAATTCCTGATCGCCCATATAGAGTTTAGTGCCCACAGTGGCCACAACCACTTTTTGACCTGCAGCCACATTGGGAGCCCCGCAAACAATTTTGAGTGCTTCGGGGCCACCGGTGTTTACAGTGGTCAGGTGTAAATGGTCGGAATTGGGGTGAGGCACACAGGTCAACACTTCTCCCACTACCAAGCCTTCGAGACCACCCCTGATGCTTTCTACCATCTCCAGGGGACCGTTTTCAAGTCCAATGGAAGTCAGCACTTTGGCACATTCAGCGGCTGAAATGTCTACATCGACAAATTCTTTTAGCCAATCATACGAAATAAGCATACATCAACATTTAATAGATAATTGCACCAGCACTTCCCTGATTTTTTCATAAGTGGTGATTCTGGTCGGCACCAACGGCAGCCTCAGTTTATTCTTGATATAACCCATGGCGTGCAGCATACATTTGACACCGGCCGGATTGCCGTCAACAAACAAGAGATTGAACAATTCCGTAAAGCGCTGGTGTATTTCCAGGGCATTGCCGTAATCACCGTTGAGGGCCAGGCGTACCATACGACTGAATTCCTTGGGGAAAGCATTGCCGATAACCGAGATCACACCGGAGGCGCCCAAAGTGATATAGGGAAATGTCACGGCATCATCGCCCGAAATAACCATAAAATCGGAAGGCTTGTTTTTGATGATTTCGTTCACCTGAACAATATTGCCCGATGCTTCTTTGACGGCTACGATGTTGGCACAATCCCTGGCCAGGCGTAAAGTGGTTTCGGCGGTCATGTTCACCCCGGTACGGCCGGGAACATTGTACAACAAAAGGGGTTTATCGGTGGCGGTAGATAAGGCTTTGTAATGCTGATACAAGCCTTCCTGAGAGGGCTTATTGTAATAGGGTGTGACCGAAAGCAAGGCGGTGACACCATTATAATCGCTGGTTTCCAATTGCTTAACCAAGCTGTGTGTACAATTCCCTCCTACTCCCAACACTATAGGAAGCTGGCCGTTTACCCTTTGCATAACAAAGTCTTTAACCGCTTTCTTTTCGTCTTCGCTGAGGGTGGGTGTTTCGGCTGTAGTGCCAAGAACTACCAGATAATCGGTTTTATTGCGCAGCTGATAATCCACCAGGCGTCCCAGGGCATCAAAATCGATACTGTCGTCTTCGTTGAAGGGTGTTATCAGGGCAACACCCATTCCCCTCAATTTATTATTAATGGAAGTTTTCATACACTCTGGGTTGCAGCAATCCAAAGCGCAAAGGTATAAAAAACCTACTTAACACGTAAACTCTTAAGATAAAAAAGTACGTCAGCGGCATTTTTTTCCATCTCTTCTTTTTCCTGCCCCCTGATGTCCACAATCATATCGTACCAAATGGGATCAGCGGTTTTTAATCCCAGACGGTACAATGCCGGAGATGTGGCCACAAAAAATTCGTTCAGGGCATGCGGATTATAGCAAAGATCGATCAGAAGATCTGCCGGATAGCCCAGATAGCGATCCATCAGGTATTTTTTGGGAAAATAACAAAAAGTCAGATCTCGGTCACTTATTACATTAAAGTAAGGAGGATAATCATTAGAGTCTATTCCTCTGGCAGCATAGGTCCAGACCATAACCTCTTTGCCGTCGGCCAGCAGTTGGTCCACCAGAGGAGTTACATGGCCGTAATCAGCTATGTCAAACAAAAGGCTGACCCTCTTCAATTCGGCATAATTCATAAAACGCTTACTGCGGCTGTGATTGCGTCTTAGTTCTTTGATCTTACGTTTTAAAAAGAAATCTACCATAATCTCCTATTCTGCTGTTTGGTATTAGAGTTCGTCAAAAAGACCGGGGCTTGAAACGGAACCGGGAGTTGCTTTTATGTTCTTTTTTGCTGAGGCAGAGCTCCCTGCAGGAGCGATCGTTAAGTCCGGCTCAGCAGCGGAAGCTGCATCGGAAGAAACATCGGAGGCAGCACCGGAGGCTGCTCTGGAAGTAGCATCGGAGGCAGCACCGGAAGTAGCGTCAGAGCCCTCAGCCAGTAATGCCAGAAATTCAGCTTCAGACATTAGCCTCAGACCCAATGCTTTGGCTTTTTCTAGTTTGGAAGGCCCCATGTTTTCGCCGGCCAGAATAAAGTCGGTTTTGGCGCTTACCGAAGAAGCGATTCTCCCTCCCTTCTGCTCTATGAGGGCCTTGTATTCATCGCGGCTGTGCTTTTCGAAGGTCCCGCTGATCACAACGGTTTGATTTTTCAGCAAGCCTTCGCTGTTTTGTTGTCCGGGCTTATCCGATTCAAACTGTAAACCCAGCTGCCGGAACTCTTCCAACATGGCCTGATTGGCGGGATTGGCAAAAAAGGTCCGCACACTTTCGGCTATTTTGCTGCCCACCTCTTCTACCTGTAAGAGTTCTTCGTAAGTGGCCAGGTGCAAAGCATCCATGGAACCCAGGGCACGAGCCAGTTTTTTGGCCACCGTTTCCCCCACAAAGCGAATACCCAGGGCAAATAAGAGTTTTTCGAAGGGCACCGATACTGAGGCTGCAATGCTTTTTATCAAATTGTCGGCCGATTTTTCGCCCATTCGCTCCAGCTTGATCAGTTGCTCTTTTTGCAGGCGGTACAAATCGGAAGCTTTGTTGATCAGGCCTTTTTGATACAACAAATCCACTGTTTCTTCGCCCAGGCCTTCGATGTTCATCGCTTTGCGGTGAATAAAATGCAAAATCCTGCCCTTTATCTGGGGCGGACAGGCCGTAGTGTTGGGGCAATAATGGGCTGCTTCGCCTTCGATGCGAATCAAAGGGCTGCCGCATTCGGGACAACGTTCGATGAACCGCACCGGCTCTGAAGCTCCGGCTTTTCTGTATTGCTTATCTACTCCTACTATCTTGGGGATGATCTCTCCGCCTTTTTCCACAAAAACCCGATCGCCCAAATGCAAGTCCAGTTCACGGATAAAATCAGCGTTGTGCAGCGATGCTCGCTTCACCACTGTGCCCGACAAGAGAACGGGCTCCAGGTTGGCCACCGGAGTGACGGCCCCTGTCCGGCCTACCTGGAAACTCAGCGATTTGAGACGGCTTAGCGCCTGTTCGGCCTGGAATTTATAAGCAATGGCCCAACGGGGCGATTTAGCAGTGTAGCCCAATTGCTCCTGCTGGCGCAGAGAATTTACTTTGATCACAATTCCGTCGGTGGCTACCGGCAGTTTTTTGCGTTCTTCGTCCCAATAGAGGATATAATCGAAGACTTCGTCCAGGTTGCTGCACTTGCGCATATGTTCCGAAATACGCAAACCCCAGCTTTGAGCTTTGAGCAGGTTTTCGTAATGTCCCTCACAGGGCAATTGATCTCCCAGCATGGTGTAGAGAAAAGCTTCGAGTTTTCGTGAAGCTACCAGGGCGGAATTTTGCAGTTTCAGTGTGCCCGAAGCAGCGTTCCTGGGATTGGCAAAAAGGTTTTCTTCCTGTTTTTCGCGTTCTTCGTTCAGGGCTTCGAACACTTTCCAGGGCATCAGCACCTCACCTCTGATTTCTACCAGTTCCGGCCAGTCCTCCCCTCTGAGTCTGAGAGGAATACTGCGGATGGTGCGGATGTTTTGGGTTACGTTGTCGCCTTTTTGGCCGTCTCCCCTGGTCAGGGCTTTGGTCAGTATACCCTTTTCGTATGTCAGAGATATGGAAGTTCCGTCAAATTTCAGTTCACAGACCAATTCGGGGACTTCGTCCAGGCTTTTCAGCACTCTGTCGTAAAATTCCCGGACTTCTTCTTTGGAATAGGTATTGCCCAGCGACAGCATGGGATAACGATGCTCTTCCTGCTCAAAGCCCCGGCTCAGGTCACTGCCCACGCGCTGAGTCGGAGAATCAGGGCTGATCAGCTCAGGATGTGCTTTTTCGAGCTCCATCAACCGGTGCATTTTGAGATCGTATTCAAAATCAGACCACCTGGGAGCCGACAGTTGATAATATTCGTAATCAGCCTGGTGAAGTTCCCGGCGCAATTGCTGTATTTCATTTTCTATGGCAGTGCTCATAGGCTAATCGTAAAAATTCCAGGACAAACCGGCTTTAATACCGGCCGGATTGAGAGGATAATGCGGCAGGGAGAAATAATTCGGATTGGCAAACCAACGGCTGCCGTGGGTATACATTACAAAAAAACGAGCCCGTTTCAGGTGAAAATTAGCGTAGGCATTCATAAAGGGATAATTCCCTATTTTCAACTCGTCCTGAATGTAAAACTGCCCGGTGGCAGGCATATATCGGGGAGCATAATAAGCTGTATGATAGCGACAATCGACGCCGGCCTGCAAGGTGAGAACGTCAAACAACCTGGTTTTGGCATAAAGATTGGTGTACAAGGACAGAAGGGGTAAAGGCAAAATATCTTCTTTGCCCGAGAATTGCAATACAGCTTCGTTGTCCAGATTTATGATGCCATAGCCCAGATGTTGCTTCCAGTTGGCGAACAAAACCTGTATCTGACCCTCGTACTGCGCAGGTAAGGCCTGGCGGTTGAAATAGACATAATTGCTGATGTTTTCCACTCCGGCCGTCAGATCAAAACCCAGTGCGGGTATAGATAATCTGCCCGAAATCCTGGTCTTGTATTCGTTGAGAAAGACATTGTTCCAGTCGAAATGGTTGGAATAATACCTGCGCACAAAATAATCGGGCATACTGCTGACGATAAAGCCATTGGCGGCAAGATCCACAGGCCTGCCCCAGAGCCTGAAACGACTGGAAACATCGCCCTTGATTTCAAAATTGCCGGCGTAATCGCTGCCCAACATGCAGATTTTGGCATCCACATTAAAATTCAAAACAGAATCACTGGTCGATGCCAGGCGACCACCCAGCCAAACCAGGTTTTCCCTGTGATAGATCATTTGCTTGAACGGATCCAGGTCGCTAGTGTCGGGCAAGGCGGCCGAAGAAATACGAGCGTATTGGCGGTATTCGTGTTCCGCATAGGCTGTCAGTCCGAATTTGGCCCAGGAATGAAAGCCTTCACGCAGGGACAGGCCAAAAGTATTGCGTATGGTGGTCAAAGCGGCCGTATCGGCTGTATGTGAATTGTCTATATAGGCCGTATCGTAAAAAGCGGGATTGGCAGTGCGGGAGTCGTATTTTTTCCATCCGTTGTCCAGATGAAAGGTATGGATAAAAGCCGTTACCGGCACAAACACATCCACAGTATCACCCTCCTTTACTTCCTGCCGTTTAAAACCGATGTTATACTTATGATTGTAAAACACATCGCGGTAGGTGGCCAGATTAAAGGTATTCGTCAAAGCGACCGGAATGTTGAGGCTCTCGTATTCGCGAAATCCGCCGCTCATTTCGAGGGGATGGGTAATGTAACGGTCATCGGTAATACCCCCGTTCTCGTAATTTTCGAAGCGATTGTAGGCCACCCGCATAAAAGCCTCGTAGCGGGGTGACTGATAATTACCGAACAACTGAGCAATTTTACTTCTGGTGGCCGTATTGCTGTAATAGCCCCTGGCGCTGGTAGAACGGTATTCTCCCCCAATATTGAGGTATTTATTGGCATTTACGGTAAAGAAAAAGCGAAAATCCTCTTCCTGGGAATAATCGTTGCCTACTGTTGTAATATAGTGGGCATTGGTGTAAGGACGGGTGGTATTGAAAAACAACCATTCGTCTATGGAAGTTTTCCAATGATCGTAAGGCTGCAAAAATAAAAAACGGTGTTTTGCCTGACGATCGGTATAAATCTTTGATTGAAACGGCGATCCTATATTGCCCAGATGGCCTGCAGCCACCGTATTTTTCTTTTCGGGCAGCGCCAGGTTCTGAAAATTCAGGCTCAGGGTATCCAGCGAAGCGGATTTTTTTTCGCCCAGCGTTTCGTCGATGCTCAAGGTACGCATTCTCAGGGCGACCATTTCTTTTTTTTCGCTGCCGCTGCCGGCAGCTCTGTCCTGGGCAAACACCAACATCATGTTGAAACACGACAGTAACAGCAAGACTGATAACCTGAGAAAAACTCTAAACATAGCCTGATTATACAATTGCTGCAAAAATAGAATGAATATTCCACAATGGGAAATCCGCTTCGGCAAAATTTACCGGAGCCTTAAATAAGGCCTTGTAAGTTACCTGTATTTGGTTTGAAGCCCAAAAAATATCCTTATATTTGCCGATTATTTATTTTACATTCTCCTTTTATGAAAATTACAGACAATAAATTTGTTGCAGCATCCTACGACCTTTACGTCGGCGAAGAAGACGGGCAAGCCCCCGAGTTGATGGAAAAAGCCACAGAAGAAAAACCCCTAACCTTTGTTTTTGGAGTAGGTATGATGCTGGAATCCTTTGAATCAAAATTAAAAAATCTGCAAGCAGGTGATTCCTTTGATTTTGTACTGCCCTGCGATACAGCCTATGGAGAGTACGAAGAGGAACGCGTAGTGGAATTGCCGAAATCTATTTTCGAAGTGGATGGCAAATTCGACGAAGATAACATAGCCGTAGACAAAATGGTTCCTATGATGACTGCCGAAGGGCAACGTCTTGACGGCGTGGTTCTTGAAATTAACGACGTAATGGTTCGCATGGACTTCAACCACCCTCTGGCCGGCGAAGATTTACATTTCATCGGCAAAGTGCTCGAGGTTCGCGAAGCCACCGACGAAGAAATGGAACAACTGATGGGTTCCTGCGCCGGTTGCGACCACGACTGCTCCGAAGACCACGACCATGGCCAAGGATGCGGCGGCTGCAGTTGTTCATAGTCCCTGGAGTAATTTCAGGTACTTTCTGTTGCTGATTTCTTTTGTTTTTGCTGTTTTCTCTAGTTTTGCTGATTCTTGTTTTTGCTGATTTTTATTTTAAATAAATTGAAATGAATACATTCGGCCGTATTTTCCGCCTCACCTCTTTTGGAGAATCCCACGGTCGGGGCATAGGGGGAGTCCTGGACGGCTGCCCTCCCGGACTGACCGTAGATCTTGAATTGATACGCACAGAACTGGGACGTCGCCGGCCCGGGCAAACAGCCCTGAGCACTGCCCGTAACGAAGCTGACGAAGTGGAACTGATCTCCGGCATCTTCGAAGGCAAAACCACCGGTGCCCCCATCGCTTTTTTGGTCAGGAACACCGACATGCGTTCGCAGGATTACGATTATCTGAAAGGAATTTTCCGTCCCTCGCATGCCGACTACACCTATTACAGCAAATACGGCATTCGTGACCATCGCGGAGGAGGACGTTCATCGGCCCGGGAAACAATTGCCAGAGTTGTAGCCGGAGCCTTTGCCAAAATGCTGTTGAACAGCATGAACATAAGCATCGAAGCTTTTACATCCCAAATCGGCCCCATCACTCTGGAACAACAAGACAGCACGCTGTTTTCTTCGGAACTGGCTGCCGAAAACCCCTTGCATTGTCCCGATCGCGAAAAAGCCGAAGCCATGATGGCGCTCATTACCCGGGTCAAAGAAGAGCAGGACAGCATTGGCGGAGTAGTCAGCTGCGTCATCAAAGGCCTTCCCGTCGGCTGGGGAGAACCCGTTTTCGGCAAACTCCACGCCTGCCTGGCCGCAGCCATCCTGTCCATTCCTGCCTGCAAAGGTTTTGAATACGGTTCCGGCTTTGATGTCAGCCAAAAAGGTTCTGAACAAAACGATGCCTTCTACTTTGACGGCGAACGCATCAATACCCGGAGCAATCGTTCCGGAGGCATACAGGGAGGTATTTCCAACGGACAGACAGTATATTTCAGGGCTGCTTTCAAACCCATAGCCAGCATTCGGATACCTCAGGAAACGGTCGACAAGGAAGGCGTTGCCGTGCAAATACAAATTCAGGGCCGGCACGATCCCTGTGCTCTGCCAAGAGCCCTGCCTGTAGTGGAAGCCATGGCCGCCCTGGTACTGGCCGATGCCTGCCTGCTGGCTAAGTCGAAAGAACGCCTGTTTTAAACAAATTCACTGTATATGAAAAAAACAATTATTCTTATGAGCATTGTTTTGTCGGGTCTCGGCTGCACCACCAAACAAGCTGCAACCGAAGAATTCAATTACAAAGTGGATCGCTTTGCCGATGTGGAAATTATCCGCTATCAGGTGGCCGGTTTCGAAGATTTAAGCCTGAAGCAAAAAAAACTCGTTTACTATCTTTCCGAAGCAGCACTCTGGGGAAGAGATATCATTTACGATCAGAACTATCGCCACAACCTCCTGATCAGGCAATGCCTGGAGGCCATTTACCAACACGCCCAAATCAGCCGCCAGGGCGAAGACTGGCAGGCTTTCGAAGTCTACCTGAAACGTATATGGGTCGCCAACGGCATACATCATCATTATTCAACCGATAAGTTTACACCGGGCTTTTCGCAGGACTTTCTGGTAAAAGCCCTCCGGGCGGTTCCCGCCGATAAATTGCCCTGCCTGACACCGGAGCAACAGACACCGGAGCAACAGACCTCTGCGCAGAATAATGCACAGAATAATACACAGACACAAGTGCAGGATACTTCAGAAACCCGACAGCCGGCCGATGAGCTGGCCGCCCGTTTGCTGCCCCTGCTTTTCGATGCCGGTCTTGATGCCAAAAGAGTGAATCAGGCTCAGGGCAAGGATTTGGTAATCAGTTCAGCCTGCAACTTTTACCGCGATCTCAGTCAAAAAGAAGCCGAAGCCTTTTATGCTGCACTCAACAATCCCGAAGACCCCTGCCCTGTTTCTTACGGCCTAAACAGCCGTCTGGTCAAAGAAGACGGTCAACTGCATGAAGAGGTCTGGAAGATAGGAGGCCTGTATTCACCTGCCCTGGAGAAAATAGTGTATTGGCTGGAACAGGCCCGGGAGGTGGCCGAAAATCAGCGTCAAAAAGAAATCATTCAAAGCCTGATCGATTATTACCACAGCGGAGATCTCAAAACTTTTGATCAATTCAGTATTCTCTGGGTACAGGATTTGCAATCGAAGGTCGATTTCGTAAACGGTTTCATCGAAAGCTACGG
>CAZAUQ010000051.1:0-14619 GCA_964488495.1 uncultured Bacteroidales bacterium | reverse complement strand
CCGAGTACCTCTCCAATGCAGAAAATCGGCTGTAATTGCTGATCGAGGGCAAGACGAACTTTTGTTTTGAGCATTGCGGGAGTTTCTCCGTAGTAAGCTCTGCGTTCGGAGTGACCCAGAATCACATATTCTGCTCCGGTCGATTTGACCATTTCGGCCGAGACTTCGCCGGTATAAGCTCCTGAAATGTGATCGGCACAATTTTGTGCGGCAAGGCCCAGTTTTTTAATATCAATTTTTTCACTTACAACAGCCAGATGAATAAAAGGTGTACCAATAATAACCCTGCAGGAATTATTTTCTTTAGACAGTACTTCGTTCAGGGCGACAGCCAGTTGAATTCCTTCTTGCAGGTTCTTATTCATTTTCCAGTTACCTGCGACAATTTTTTTTCTCATACGTTTTAAAATTTAATTTTATCAGTTGTTTTAATGCATTTGCTTTTTTTTCTTTTTGTATTCCCGCAACAGGGATGCCAGTCTGAACAGGTACAAAAAGCACAAGGCGATGAGTACCAATATAAAGAACTGAGCTGCAACCACCAGTCCTTTGTTAGAAGCGGCTTTGGACCAGGAGCTTTCTTCCAGAGGCAGATCAAGGTCTTTGATAAGGGTTGACAAATCTCTCCAGGCCCATTTATGAAGGATCTGCCCGTTTTTGATCAACATAAGCCCGGGATTTGAACGAATCATGGTCTTAAGCGTAATTTCATCAACCGTGCAAAAATCAAAGGGAATGTCGTACTCATAAGTCCATTCGTCAACGATGTCCTGTCCGGAAGCAGTCAAGCCATAGAAGCAATATCCCCTGGCAGCAGCATAACGCTGAATATGCAAGAAATCCTGAACGACCGAGCGATTGGCTTTTTCCAATTTGTATGATATCCATAAAAAGGTATAAGAACTGTCGTTTAATACCTCTTCAGTAATATCTCCGTAAACCGGATGAAGCAACACAAAATCGTGAATGGGAGGCTCATAGCCTTTGCGAATGACTCTTTCTTTGCGATCGACAAAAGTCCAGCTCGTATCTCCGGCGGGATAGTTATCTAAAGAAAAGGATTGATAAGCCCCGTCTTTTTCGTAAATGTATTCCATCACCACAGAGTCCTGAGCAGCTCCGGGAGGTATTTGCATCAATTCAGGAATACGATTGCCGGTTTTATAGGGACGAAAATCCAGCAGGGGCAAATGACACAAAGAATGAACACCGACTAACATTACCATCAGCAGGCAAACCAAACAAGCCCATTTTTGGGTCTTTTTCCCAAACACTTTATATAAGGGCTCTTTGTTGCTTAATAATAATAGAGACAACAGAAGCAGGACAATATTCTTCCCAAAAGTCTGCCAGTTAGTAAGCAACAGGGCATCGCCAAAACAACCGCAATCACTCACCGGATTGCCCAGGGCAATCACCAGGGTGAGCAGAGTCATCAGCGACATAAACATCAATGTCAGCCAGGCAAAAAATCGTTGTGAGGTCCCTAGCAGCAAAGCCATACCCAACACAAATTCGAAACAAAAAACCACAAAAGATAAGAACAGGGCATATTGATCGAAAAAGCTCAAACCAAAAGCCTGCAAATAATCCTGAATTTTATAAGTGGTTCCCAGGGGATCAACTGCCTTGACAAATCCAGAAAACACAAAAGTCAATCCCAAAAGCAATCTGGAAAAAAGTGCAAGAATTTTGTGTCCCTTCTTCATAGAATTATTTATCGTAACCAAGACGAATCAAACCAAAGGCAGCGTAATTCAACATATCAAGATAATTGGAATCAATTCCTTCGGAAGCCAGGGTATGCCCACCTAAATCTTCGATTTGCTTCACCCTGTTTATTTTCATCAGAATCAGATCGGTATATGAACTAATTCTCATGCCTCTCCAGGCTTCTTCGTAATCAAAATTTTTGTTGAGCATCAGCTGCCTGGCCATTTCCATTTTTTCGTCATACAGAGCCAGCGCCTCTTCGGGACTGATGTCCACCTTTTCTGATGAGCCTTGTTGTAACTGAATAAGACCGACAATGGCATAATTGATGATACCCATAAATTCATCAGCAATATTATCCTGTATTCTACTCTCTCCTTTGATTTCGAGATTACGGATGCGATTGGCTTTGATAAAAAGCTGATCGGTAACGGAAGGTATTCGTAAAATACGCCAGGCGGCTCCGTAATCGTGCAGTTTTTTAGAGAAAATGCTGCGGCATTTAGCTGTTACGGCATCGAATTGTTCATTGGTTGTACTCATAAAGAGATCGGTTTCGGATGGAATGCAAAATTACAGAATTTTAGGAAGAAAAACCAATATAATCCAGGTCGTATAAAAAAACAACCTAAAAATTCAACCCGGGAAATCAGTGTTTAATAATGGTATTGCTCCCTATGATAAACGAACATGCAGGCGGGGCTATTTTATAAGCCAAGCCACAACCGGCATATTTTTCCATACAATCAAACACCAGGGAATACTCCAGCTCTGCCGTACAAAAGACAAGTTCTCTGATGCTCTTGTCTTTCACAGCCTCCGCCACTTGCTCTTCTGTAGCAGCCTGAATAAAAGTAGGACAATTAACAGTAATTATACTGTACAAGTCTCGTACTCTTTCAAATTCCGGAACACTGCCCCAAACAAGAACAGAAGTCTTATTTGCTGAAGAACTGATTTTTTTTAATAAGTAGATGCTTTTTCGCAACAGGCCTGAGAAAAAAGAAAAGGCTCCGCTCAACCAAATAGCAATATTGATGAGTATGGCATAAAAGAAGCTTTTACCTAAAAAGTGCTTTTTGGCAAAAATGGCCATAGCCTTGTAAAAAACATACACGTAGTTCAGGCTGCCTTTTTTTGTGCTTTCTCCCTTGTAATGCAATATGCGGCCGGGAGGAAAATAATAATTCCTGTAGCCCGCTTTCAAAATACGGTAAGACCAATCGATGTCTTCGCCGTACATAAAAAAATCTTCGTCCAGCAGACCGGCTTTGGCAATAGCTTCATTGCGAACCAACATACAGGCACCGGCCAAAATCTCAACGGAATGAATTTTTTCTTTATCCAACCAGCCCAGATGATAACGTCCATAGCGCCGGGAACGGGGGAACAGTGCCGCCAATCCGGAAATCTTATAAAAAGAGACCATCGGAGTAGGTAAACCTCTTTTGGATTCAGGCAAAAAACGCCCCTGACCATCTATCATTTTAACTCCGAGGGCACCCGCCTCCGGATGAGCATCCATAAAGGTAAGCATATTGCGAATGGCCTCTTCCTGCACCAAAGTATCGGGATTGAGCAAGAGTACATATTCAGCTTCGGAGGCTTTGATGGCTCTGTTGTTAGCTTTCGCAAAACCCAGGTTTTCCCTGCTGGCAATCAGCTTTACTGACGGGAACGACTGCCGGAGCATCTCCAGGGAATCGTCCGAGGAACAATTATCTACGACAAAAATCTCCGTTTCGGTACTGTCAATAGCCCGATATAAGGAATGCAGGCATTGTTCCAAATAATACCTGACATTATAGTTGACTATGATTACCGATAATTTCACCTCCTTATTAACTGATTAGCCCCCAATTTATTTTCTTGCCGTAGCGTTTTTTTAATTCCTCGGCCATCAAAGCATTTTCGGACAAAGACAAATCAGGGTCATTCTCCAGGCATTCTCCGGCAATTCTGCGGGCATATTCCAATATCTGGGCATCTTTACCCAGGTCGGCAATCTTCAAGTCGAAAGGAACCCCGCTTTGCTGTAAGCCCTCAAGGTCTCCCGGTCCTCGCATTTTCAGGTCAGCCTCGGCTATCTCAAAACCGTCGTTACTCGAGACCATAATCTCTATGCGTTTGCGCCCCTCGTCAGACAGCTTATAAGAAGTCAGCAAAACACAATAGGATTGATCGGCTCCCCGTCCTACCCGGCCTCTCAATTGGTGTAATTGCGACAAACCAAAACGCTCGGCGTTCTGTATGAGCATCATCGAAGCATTAGGTACATCTACTCCCACTTCGATAACCGTGGTGGCTACCAGGATACGGGTTTCTCCTTTGACAAAACGAGCCATTTGTTCGTCTTTGTCAGCTGCTTTCATTTTACCGTGTACCATGCCGACCTTTATGCCCGCAAAAGCTTCGCAAATATGTTGATAACCATCCTGCAGATTTTTGTAATCCATCTTTTCGGATTCTTCGATCAGGGGATAGACCACGTAGATCTGTCTGCCAGCCCGCAGTTCCTTGCGCATAAAAGCGTACAAATCAGCCAGTTTGTTGTCGTAACGATGCAGGGTCTGTATTGGTTTGCGTCCCGGGGGCAATTCGTCAATAACAGAAACTTCGAGATCTCCGTAGACCGTCATGGCCAGTGTCCGTGGAATGGGTGTGGCCGTCATTACCAACACATGGGGAGGCATGGTGTTTTTGGTCCAGAGTTTTGAACGCTGAACCACGCCAAAACGATGTTGTTCGTCAATAACCACTAGCCCCAGGTTGGCAAACTGCACTGTATCTTCTATCAACGCATGGGTGCCGACCAGAAATTGAATCTTTCCGCTCTGCAATTCACGGTGCAGGACTTCACGGTCTTTTTTGCGGGTGGAGCCTGTAAGCAAAGCTACTTTGAGAGGCATATCTCCAAGAAATCTGCACAAGGTGGCATAGTGCTGATTGGCAAGGATCTCGGTAGGAGCCATCATACATGCCTGAAAACCATTATCGGCCGCCATAAGCATGGACATCAGGGCAACGAGGGTTTTGCCGCTACCCACATCGCCTTGCAACAGACGATTCATTTGTGCCTGACCACCCACGTTGCTGCGGATTTCTTTCAGCACTCGCTTTTGGGCTGCAGTAAGCTCAAAAGGCAAGTGATGATGATAAAAGTTATTGAAGTAATCGCCTATACGAGTGAAAGGATAGCCCTTGAACTTTTTATCCCGTTTGCGGGCGTAGCGTAATATATGAAGCTGTAAATAAAAAAGTTCTTCAAATTTTAGCCTGTATCTGGCTTTTTCGAGTGCCTTGTTATCGCCGGGGAAATGCACTTCGCGCAAGGACCTGTCCAAAGGCATCAAACGAAGTTTTTCGAGTAAAAAACCGGGCAAAGTTTCGGGAATGGGCGCTGTGAGGCTTTGAAACAGGGAAATCTGAATCTTTTGTATCGCTTTGGAATTCAAAAAATTTGACTTCATCCGTTCCGTTGTGTTATAAAAAGCCTGTAGTCCACGTGTAAAAGCCAGGCTTTGTTCGTTGAGCGGATCTATGTCGGGATGAGCAATCGAAAGCTGTGCACCGTATTGTGAGGGCTTGCCAAATACTAAATATTCCTGATTGAATTTGTATCTGTCCTGGGTATATTTTAAACCCTTAAACCATACTAATTCCAGCAGGCCGCTGCCATCGGTGAAACCGGCCGATAAACGTTTTGCACGGCCTTCGCCGATAATTTTGAACGAAATTATACGCCCTCTCACCTGCACGTAGGGCATATTGGCGTTTAACTCAGAGATTTTATAAATACGGCTGCGATCGATGTATTTGTAGGGGAAATAATACAGCATCTGCTCCTGATTGAAAATCTGCAATTCCTTTTTCAGGAGTTCCGCCCGCGCTGTGCCTACACCGCGCAGATAGGTCAGTTCCAGAGACGAGAGCTTCACTTCGATTGCTTTAACCAGTATTCGGCCAGAAGCAGATCCTCGGGCACCGTTATTTTAATATTCTTGCGATGGCCTTCCACCAGGCGGATGCGGTGGCCGGCAGCTTCCATGACCGAAGCATCGTCGGTAAAAGAAGGACGATACGGCTGCATGTATGCTTCCAATAAAGCCTTTGCCCAAAACACCTGCGGAGTTTGAACGGCACAAAAATCCTTGCGGTCTTCGGCAAGGCTCCATTCGCCCTCCCTTCGCCGGAGGCTGTCTACCAAAGGAGTGACGGGAACGGCCGAGCCGTAACGCACTGCAGCCTCAAAACAGGCTCCGATAAGATCGGTTCCCACCATAGGCCTGACAGCATCGTGAACAGCAATAAGGCTGTTTTCTGCCTTAAAATCTTCTGATTCGGTTATCTTTTTAAGGCCGTTTCGCACTGAGTCAAAACGTTCTTTTCCTCCATAGGCCAATAGGTGTGGCAAGCTAAAAGTATATTGTTTGCATAGTTTCAGCCACAATTCTTCCTGTTGTTGCGGAATAACCAAAACCAGTTTTATATCAGGAAGGTATTGATGAAAGGCGCTCAGAGTGTGCATCATAATGGGCCGTCCGTGCAGCAGCAAAAACTGCTTGGGCAGATCTGCAGTCATACGCTGTCCCGCCCCGCCGGCCATTATCAATGCATAGGCTTCCATCTCTTATTTTTTCAATTTCATCAGTCGGGCTAAGGTAGCTTTAAAATAAGTATTCTCCAACACCCCTGTAAAATTGTCCGAACCCGGACCGTAGGAATAAACTGGGACGGGAACTCCGGTGTGGCCGTTGGTCGTATAACGGACCTTCAATTCTTCGCCCTTTTTGCAGGGTGTATTTTGCAAAATACTCAGGCCGCCGGTTTCGTGATCGGCAGTGACAATAACCAGTGTATTTTTATGTTTGCGGGCAAAATCCAGGGCCACTTTGACAGTCTCGTCAAACTCCAGAGTTTCTGCAACGCAACCCATAATATCTTGCGAATGACTGCGCATATCAATCTTGGAGCCCTCCACCATCAAAAAGAAACCCTTTTTATTGCGACTCAGGCGATCCAGGGCAATACTCATAGCCTCCGGCATCAAATATTCGCGCCCAGAAATCACATCGGCCAGATGTTCATCGGCCAATAAAGCTGCCAATTTGCCGGAGTCGGAAGCCTTGGCCTGTTCCAGGTCATAGACCACTTCATAACCCTTGGCTTTGAGCTGTTCCGTCAAATTCAGTTTGTCTTCGCGTGCTTCGAAATACTTGCGTCCGCCGCCTATAAAAACATCCGGTCCTTGTTTAACAAAGTCCAGGGCAATTTCGTTCTGCATACCCCGGGATACCTGATTGGCCACAAAAGAAGCCGGAGTGGCATGAGTCAAAGCAGAAGTAGACATAACTCCGGTCGACTTGCCGTTACGGGCAGCCATATGTAAAAGGGATTCTACATTCAGACTGTCTGGGCCCATTCCTATCATGGAGTTACGAGTTTTCACTCCTGTTGCCAAAGCCGTGCCGCCGGCGGCCGAGTCGGTAATACCGTTATCGTATGAATAAGTAAGTACCAGCCCTGTCTTGGTGTCCTGCATCATATACAAGGGAGTTCCTTTAACCAAGGCAGCGGCATATACCTGATTGAGGCCCATGCCATCACCTATTAAAAATATCACATTCTTTACCGGCTTAGCGGCAAGACTCAACAACACCAGGCTCAGAGCCAGCATCAATACTAATTTTTTCATCGTATTTTTTTATGGATTAATATAATGCCTGCAAATATACTTATAAAAGAACCAGGCATTGTTTTAAGTAGTGTTAATCAGGCCTAAAATGACAGAAGCCAGGTTATTTTTGTTCCAGTTCTTTAAAAATGGCCTGCAACTCCACATCGGTTTTGTGCAACTTTTCGCGACAAAAACCAATCAATTCGGTGGCCCTTTTTAATTGTTTGGTCATCTGATCCACATCGACTTCGTTCTGTTCCAATAATTGTAAAATACTCTCGAGTTCTTCGATGGCTTTTTTGTAAGAAGTAGGCGCTTTCATTTTATACTAATATTATGTTCGTTTTTATATTGTTTTGGAAAAAACACGACCATCCTCCAGGCGTGTTTCAATCAGACTGTCCGGAGGAAGTCCCTCTGCAGAACGCAAGATTTTGCCCTGATGCAGGGTGATCGAAAATCCACGCTTCAATTGTATTTCGGGAGAATGTGCTTCCAGTTTTAATTTCAGCATCTCCAATCGTTGCTGTTGTTGTGAGAGCAGTTTGGGAGATAAGAGACTGATGGTTTGCACCGCCCTTTCCAAATGATGAGTCCTTTGCTGAAGATGTTCACGGGCAGCCCATTGCAATTCGGATTCCATTTTTTGTAATTGCAATTGTCCTTGGTTTTTTTGAGCTGATGACAACTGCACAATGCGTTCCTTGTAAAATAGCAATTGCTGAACACCTGAGCTCAGAACCTCCTGCCCCATAGCAAGAAATTCTGCAGCGTATTTTTCTATCCGCTGGTCTTCTTGTTCCAGACTGGACAGGATTTTTTCGGCTGCTGCCGTAGGTGTTTTGACCGAAGTATGCGCTACCAGATCTGCCACTGAGCGGTCGCGTTCATGTCCTATGCCCGACAACAATGGCAGAGGAAACTGAGCCATAGCCGATGCCAGTTCATAATTGTCAAAACAGGAAAGATCGGTTGTAGCTCCTCCTCCCCTTATCAATAATACCAGATCGAAAAGTTCCTGATGTTCCAATATCCTGTCCAGCGCTCCCAGGATGGAAGATTTCGCCTGAGCACCCTGCATAAGGGCAGGGAAAAGGCAGGTATAAAACACGAAGCCCGGGGAATTGTTTTGCAGTTGATGCATAAAATCCTCATAGCCGGCGGCCGTAGGCGAAGAAATCACCGCCAGACGCTGAGGCAGGCGGGGCCAGTCCAGCTCCTTGTTGAGTTCCAGTATGCCTTCCTGCTCCAGACGCAATAAAATAGCCCGGCGACGCAGAGCCCATTCCCCAAGGGTATAGGCCGGGTCGATGTCTTGCACTACCAGGCTCAGGCTATATAATTCATGAAAATCGGGCTTGACCAGAATAAGTATCTTTTGTCCGGCCTGCAGGCTGCTACCGGTCTGCTGTATAAACTCTTCACGCAGAAATATCCAGACATTCGACCAAATAACAGCTTTGGCCCTTGCACGCAAAAAATCGGAACCTTCCTGCTTCTCGACCAGTTCCAGATAGCAATGCCCCGAAGCATTTTCATTGCATTCGGCAATTTCGGCCTGTACCCAGAGGCTTTCGGGAAAGAGCTCCCTAATGCCCTGACGCAGCATTTTGTTGAGATCATAAAGACTTTGGGGGCTCTTCACGTTTGAATCGTCCTTAAAAAAGTTGAGTTTCTTATCTTTGTGCATTTACTGGTTCTTGTAATATTTATACAATTCCTACAGGGGATTTGTTTTGGCCGGAGTATTTTCCCAAGAGTAAACAAGTGCAAATCTCCTTATCAGCAAGCTTGTTGTAAAAAGGATGATTCTCATTGTTTTGATTTTTTAAAATTATACAAATATAGAAAAAAAACAGAGCTTACTATTTGGATAATAAAGAATCAATCGATATTTTTGCTTGTCGAAACAGGTATCAAATGAAATCCTACCGCAAAGAGCTTACTTTCCAGACCGAAACACGCAGGACTTTTATAAACATCACTCCCGAAATTGAGAATTGCCTCGGAGAATCCGGCATAAAAGAAGGGCTGTTGCTCTGCAACGCCATGCACATCACAGCCAGTGTATTCATCAATGACGATGAGGCTGGATTGCATGCCGACTTTGAACAATGGCTCGAAAAACTGGCTCCCGAAAAACCCCACGACCAATACCGCCACAACGGCTACGAAGATAACGCCGATGCTCATCTGAAACGCCAGGTGATGGGTCGCGAAGTGGTTGTGGCCGTCAGCGGGGGTAAACTGGATTTCGGACCTTGGGAACAAATCTTTTACGGAGAATTTGATGGTAAAAGACGTAAACGTGTGTTAGTGAAAATCATTGGAGAATAATACACTATTTAATTTCAACTTAAAAAAGTAATTTATGAAAAAATGTCTGTTTTCGGTATCGCTACTCCTAGCAACAATACTGACAGCCAATGCGCTGAAACCTTCTTTACAAAGTATTGAGGACTTTGATTTACCAAAAGTCGAAATGCAGTTATCGTCAAATGCGGATAAAAACCTGCCCGTATTTGACAAAACAACTCCCGTACAATTAAAAGATAAATTGGGCAAATCCGGTTTTAATGTTCGGCCGTCAAGGTTGGATAATCCTCAATATGCCGAAAATTTAATTGAACGCCTGGACAGTATGGTGACGGTCTATTACGACGATCGTTCAGATCAAAAAACCGAGCTCGTTTACAACGAACAGGGTCAGGAGATTTTATACATAACCTATTTAGGCCGGGACAGTATCAGTAATGAATGGATCCCTGATTATAAAGAGGTTTCAGAATACGGTACGAATCAATCCGGGTACGATACCCAGGTAATTGTAGATTACAACTGGAACGAATCCAACAAACAATGGGATACTGCTTATAAAACAAACTACGAATACTATGTAAACTCCTTTGAAATAAAATCAGTACTAGAACAAGAATGGGTTGATTCCCTGGGATCCTGGAAAAACGTTTCTAAAGCACAAAGCGATATAGACGACACAAAACATTCCTACGTCTGGGAAGCATACCAATGGGTAGACAGTTCCTCTACTTGGGAAGGCATAAATAAATACGAAAGAATTTCCAGCAATGATGACAGCTATATAGTATCATACACGAATTATTTATTTGATGTAGAAGCCGGTCAATGGACTTTAAAATTCATTGAATATTTTGATAACCAGGGCCAGATAATCTCTTTCGAAGAATACCATCTTGATATTCCCAACGATACCTGGATCGGAGTTTCTAAATACGACCTGGCCTACGACGGCGATATCACCATTCGTACAGATTATATTCCCAACAACCAGGAATGGGAAGCTGTAATGAGATCTGAAGCAGCTTACGACGAATACGGAAATCAAATCCACTATGCCACCTATCTTTGGGACATACAATTATTAAGCTGGATCGGACAATATAAAGCTGATTTTGGCTTTACCGAAAACGGAGATACCACTTTAAAAATTCAATACAGCTGGGACACTGATAAGGCTGATTGGCTACCGGAAACGAAAAACGAATACAGCTACGACGGAATGGGAATGCTCGAATGGCAGGGCAATGCAATCTGGTCAGAGTCAGAATATTGGCAGGATTTATATTCTCTTTCTTATTTCTATGCTTCCAACGACCTTGGAGAACAGGAAATTGTAGGATGGATAGAATACGTCTGGGACGAGCATGGACATGAAATGTTATTTGAGCAATGGTACAAAGGTGATCCCGGAGCCGACTGGATACCCTCTTATACATGGAAAAGAACCAGCCTCTACAACGAAAATCACCTACTCGCAGAAAGGCAACAATACATCTGGGATCCTGAGCAACAAGCCATGGTCAATAGCTCACTGATGGTTTATACCTACACCGAATTGGGAAAACAAGCAAGCATTACAGGTTATCAATGGAACGGAACCGAATGGGAGTCCATTCTTGTAAGAACGTATTATTATTCAAAGATAATTAACAGCAACTCCAACCCCTCTTTCAGCGTCAGCCTGGACAGCTACCCCAATCCGGCCAAGAGCAGCCTGAACATTGTTGGCACCAAAGCCGGACAAAAGATTCAACTCCTCGATCTGAAGGGAAAACAACTGGGCAACTTTGCAGCCGGTGATGGAAACACCGAAATCAACGTTTCCTCGCTGCAACAAGGTTTATACATCGTCAACATAGAGGGCGAAAGCATCAGGGTAGTAAAAGAATAACTAACAGCTATCTGACAGCTCTTTTTGAGTTGTTTGCAGCACAAATAAAATGCTTATCTTGTGTTGCAAACAACTCAAATTTTTTATTATGAAAAAACGTATAGTTGCACAAATAGTCAGAGGACAAAATGCCATCGACGGAGCAGGTGTGCATTTAAGAAGAGTGCTGGGATTGAGAACCGTCAAGGCTTTTGATCCTTTTCTGATGTTGGATGGATTTGATTCCGAGAATCCTCATGATTATATAAAAGGCTTTCCCTGGCATCCGCACCGGGGCATAGAAACAGTGACTTATCTGCTCAAGGGCGAAATTGAGCACGGCGACAGCCTAGGCAATAAAGGTGTGATCCGTGACCTGGGCTGTCAGTGGATGACAGCCGGTTCGGGCATCGTTCATCAGGAAATGCCCCAGGCGGCTCCCAGGATGCTGGGATGTCAGCTATGGGTTAACCTGCCTGCCCGGAATAAAATGACCGAGCCTGCTTATCGCGACATTACTCCGGAAGATGTTGCCGAAGTACAGGAAGAACAAGCCATCGTCAGAGTTCTCTCGGGCGAATACCGGGGCAAACAAGGCGCAGTCAGAGGAGAATACGTCAAAGTGCAGTACCTGGACATAACTCTCAATCCCGGAGCCGGCTGGTCTTACAATGAAAGCCCCAACGACCATACTTTGTTTCTGTATCTTATCGATGGTAAACTGGCTGCAGACGAAGCATTGGAACAATTCGAAGAGAAAGCCTGTGCCATACTTTTGACCAGCTCATCAGACAAAACAGCTCCCAACGATCAGGTTTTGGTAAAGGCCGGCCCTGGTGGTGCAAGGTTTTTTCTGATTGCCGCCAGACCTCTCAACGAACCCGTCTCCTGGGGAGGCCCCATAGTGATGAACACCAGAGAAGAGCTGGATCTGGCTTTCGAAGAACTGGAACAAGGAACCTTCATCAAACACTCCCATCCAAAAATGTTTTAGCCTTAACTTCCTCCTCAACGAAGTGAACCGCTTATGAAAAAGCCTCAAGATCTTATACTGGTCATTTTTGGCGCATCGGGCGATTTAACGATGCGTAAGCTTATTCCGGGCTTGTTCAACCTCTTCCTGAAAGAGCAAATGCCCGATCATTTTACCATACTAGGGTTAGGCAGAACTACCATGGAAGATGCACATTTTCGCCAACAAATGGAAACAGGCATTGAGCGTTACGGTAAAAATAAAGGAGAAACACCTGACAGAAAGGATTTTTGCCGACATCTTCACTACAGTAAGGTCAATCCTTCCCTTGAGGCAGACTATGCTATCTTAAAAGAAAAGCTGGAAACTCTGGGAAAAGAATGTCCCTGCCACGGCAACTATATTTTTTATATGGCTACTCCACCTTCACTGTTCGAAATTATCCCTAAACACCTGCAGGCCTGTGGGCTAAACAAACAAGGCTCGGTTCTGCCTACGAGGCTGGTGGTGGAGAAACCTTTTGGTGTATCGCTGGAATCGGCTCAGGCCCTTAACCGGATACTGCAACATTATTTTGACGAGACCCAAATTTACCGCATTGACCATTACTTGGGTAAAGAGACTGTACAAAACATGCTGGTTACCCGTTTTGCAAACGGTATTTTTGAACCTCTCTGGAACCGTAATTTTGTGGAACGTGTCGAAATAACCTCGGCCGAAAGTATTGGTGTAGAAAACCGTGGGGCATTTTACGACCATATCGGAGCCTTGCGCGATATGCTTCAAAACCATTTACTGCAACTCTTGGCTCTCGTAGCCATGGAACCTCCTTCACAAATAGATGCCACCGCTATTCGCAACGAAGTTGTCAAGGTCTTTCATGCCCTGAGACCCATCAAAGAAGAAAACGTGGCAAAACAAGTTGTCAGGGCACAATACAGTGCCTCCAATCCCGAGGGAGTTCCCCTGGCCGCTTATCTTGAAGAAAAAAACATTCAAGCCGGTTCGCGTACCGAAACCTTCGTAGCTATGAAGTGTTATGTGGACAACTGGCGTTGGGGAGGTGTACCATTTTATATCCGAACAGGTAAACGTCTGCCTACCATGGTGGTGGAAATTGTCATCCATTTCAAGGAAACCCCACACCGCTTGTTCTGCCCGGTTTCATCTGATCTAAATCACAATAACCAGCTGGTAATCCGTATCCAGCCCGACGAAGGTATCGTGTTAAAATTCAACATGAAAGTACCCGGCGCAGGTTTCAAAGCCCAGTCCGTAGATATGAACTTCAATTACAGCGATCTGGGCAACGCCTACATCAGCGAAGCCTACGAACGTCTATTGCTCGATTGCATGAACGGCGACGCAACCCTCTTTACCAGAGGCGATGCCGTAGAGGCAGCCTGGAAATTTGTCGATCCGGTATTAACTGCCTGGAAAAATAATCCTGAGATTCCGCTCCACCTGTATCCGGCCGGCAGTTGGGGCCCTGCAGCAGCGGACGAACTGATAGAAGGCGAAAATACTGCCTGGCGAAAACCATACTGATTAAAGGCTAAGCGCAAAAAAACATCTAAGTGTTAAAACTCAAAGCTAATAAATCAAAAAGCTGTAAAGAATGCAAGATTACCAACTTATAGTATACCCCACTGCTGAAGAACTCGTCCGCGGATTTTGTCATTCCCTGATCGAAAAAATCAAGAGTCTGTCCGATCAGCAAGCTTTGGTCCATCTTTGTCTGTCGGGAGGCAACAGCCCCAAAGCTGTATTCAAACTTCTGGCACAAGACTACGCTAAGGTTCTTCCCGGGGAGCAGCTGCATTTCTACTGGAGCGACGAGCGCTGTGTGCCCCCGGAGCATCCCGAGAGCAATTACGGCTCGGCTAAAAAACTCCTGCTGGACCCACTCAAGATTCAGGCCGGCCATATCCATTTTATCGACGGCAGCCGACAACCCGAAACAGAAGCCCAACGTTACTCTGAAGAGCTGAAAAGAATGCTGCCCCGGTATGGAGGCTTGCCACGTTTCGACCTGCTTATTCTGGGCATGGGCGAAGACGGACACAC
>CAZAUQ010000050.1:7055-16460 GCA_964488495.1 uncultured Bacteroidales bacterium | reverse complement strand
GTTTCGGAGGGGGCCAGGCTGGCCAGTCGGAGGGATACAGGATTCATTTTAGTATAGTTATTAATTCGGTGCAAAAATAAAATAATTCAATTTTAATTCTGCGGATTTTCATTCATTTTAAGCAAATTATTCAGGATGTGTTCATCGACCTCGAAGGCTGTGCCGTGACGTACACCCGGAGGAAAGCTGATGATCTTGGAAATATCCTTCCAGACACCCTTTTTGAGGTTTTTACATCTGGCTGCACCGTAGCGCTGGTTGCGGTACTTGTCCCAATAAACATAGGTGTATTTGCCTATTTGCAGCGGAGTGGGACCTTCGGCCCATTCAATACCGCTGATGGGTTCGGATACTGTTTTGGGAAAGGCGTTTATTTTTTTGGATATAGCGATACGAATGTTTTTTTCAACCGGCTCCGGGGTTTCATTTTTCAGAAACATATAATAAACGCACTTGTGTTTGAGAATAGCCGCATCAATGACATTGAACCCGGGGTCGTAAAACAATTTCGTAGGACTAAAATTTTCAAAATCCTTGGTTTTGGTGTAATACAGGCGATGATTGTAATCGCTTTCGCTACCTCCCGACACCGGAAAACGACCCGGGATAGTACTGGCCCAAATGATGTAATACTGTTTTGTTTTTTTGTCGTAAAACAATTCGGGAGCCCAGGTATTTCTGACTTCAGCTTCGTGCGCCATCACCGGTATTTCCTTTTGCTCAGACCAATTGATCAGATCGGTCGATGAAGCATAACCAATGTTGTTTTCGGTCCAGCCCGTGGTCCACACCATATGAAAAGTTCCGTCGGGAGCCTGAACAATACTGGGATCTCGCATCAATTTAGCGGTGCCTACTTCGGGTTTGAGAAAAATAGCTCCCTCGTTCAGATTCTTCCACATTATGCCGTCGTAGCTGTACAAAAAATGCAGTCCGTCGCCGTTACCCATGAAATAGCTGAACAAATAGGCTTTTTGATGCCCATCGATCAGGGGCCATAAGCTTATCTTATCGGCTTGGTCTTTTTCTTTTTCTTTTTCTTTGTCTTTGGCCTGAAGATTCCAGGTGCCGCTCAGCAGCACAGCCAGGAGAATAATAAGAATATTGTTTTTTTTCATAACCGATTTATTTGATGTTTTTCAAGGTATGTCCCATACGTTCTTTTTTGGTTTTCATATAGAATTCGTTGTAGGGATTGGTGGGCACTTCGAGAGGAATATTTTCTACAATGTTCAGTCCGTAAGCTTCCAGGCCGATGCGTTTTACAGGATTGTTGGTCATCAGGCGCATTTTGCTGACTCCGAGCAACGAAAGAATCTGAGCTCCCACGCCATAATCTCTTTCGTCGGCATCAAAACCCAGGTGCAGATTGGCTTCGACTGTATCCATGCCCTGTTCCTGCAATTTATACGCTTCAATTTTGTTCATCAGCCCGATGCCGCGGCCTTCCTGATTCATGTATACGATAACGCCTTTGCCTTCTTTTTCGATGATCTGCATGGCTTTGTGCAATTGATCGCCGCATTCGCAGCGCATCGATCCCAGCACGTCTCCGGTGAGGCAGGAAGAGTGCACCCTGACCAATACGGCTTCGTCTTTCTCCCATTCTCCCTTGATCAAGGCAATGTGCTCCTGACCGGTAGCTATTTGTCTGAAAGGAATCAATCTGAAAAAACCATATTTGGTAGGCATCTGAACACTCTGGCCCATTTCCACAAGGGATTCCTGTTTGAGACGATAGGAAATCAAATCTTTGATGGCAATGAGTTTGAGCTTGTGCTCTTTTGCCAGCTTGTACAATTCGGGCAGACGGGCCATACTGCCGTCTTCGTTCATTATTTCTATCAGGGCTGCTGCCGGTCTTAAACCGGCTAAGCGGCATAAGTCTATGGAAGCTTCGGTGTGTCCGGCTCTGCGCAAAACGCCCTTGTTTTTGGCGTAAAGGGGGCTGATGTGTCCGGGGCGTCCCAGATCTTCGGGTTTGGTAGCCGGATTGGCCAGGGCCTTAATGGTTTCGGCACGATCGTGTGAAGAAACTCCCGTAGTACAGCCTTCGAGTTTGTCTACGGTCACTGTAAAAGGAGTTCCCAAAATAGAGGTGTTGTGTGCTACCTGTTTATCCAGCTCCAATTCTTCACAACGTTCTTCGGTAATAGGGGCACAGAGCACGCCGCGCCCCATGGTAATCATGAAGTTTACTTTTTCGGGGGTGATCAATTCGGCCGCTGTGATAAAATCGCCTTCGTTCTCACGGTCTTCGTCATCAACCACAATAATAATCTCTCCCCGGCGTATAGCCTCTACAGCCTCATTTATGCTGTTTAATTTTATTTTTTCGTGCATAATACTTCCTTTTTAAAGAAATTCTGAAAACATAACGCAAATAGCGATAAGTGAATTTGAAATTGAAAATCCTTTTGAAAAAATAGATATAAGAATCCAGATTGAAAATGGCGGAGTCGTTGGCCGATTTATAGGTCAGGAATATGCCCAGGGGCAATAAAGCGGCGGTACTCAGGAACATACCGTAAAAAGCTTCCCAGGAACCGTTACGAACCAATTTCTGGCCGGCTGCATCCACCATGTAATAAGCAATGAACAACACCACCGAAACCACAGCAGGCATGCCTATACCACCTTTGCGGATAATGGCTCCCAGGGGCGCACCTATAAAAAAGAAAACCAGACAGGCTACAGACAGAGCGAAACGACGATAGTATTCAATTCCACTGCGTCGAAATTGATAATGTTCCCTGGACAAGGCAATCTCCTGGTATTCAAATTCCGATTTGACCGTGTTGACTTTTTTCAAGGCTTTGTCCAAAATAATATCTGCCTGTGCTTTGTTAAGAGTCAGGAACAAACTGTCGATGTCGGGATTGAAAAGGGGAGTTTCCGTTGCGCGGGCAATGGAGTCTCTGCTGATCAGTTCACGCTTGTTTTCGACATTCCTGCCCATAAAATGCTTTTCGGTGTACTGTATTTTCTTTTTGATTTTTGTACTGTCAAGAAAACTGCCCACAGAGTCGATAATCTGCCTGAGTTCGTCGTTTTTTTTGCTCAGATGCGAGGATTCAAACTGAGACTCGTCGATGCGGTTGAAATTATTGTCAAAAGGAATGATGATTTCTTTTTCCCGGAAGCTTTCCCTACGATAGGGAATATCTCTGGTACCGGCCTGTTGTTTATCAAAATTACTGAAGCCTTCGCCGTGATATAAGGTCAAAACCAGGTTTAATTTATCTTCGGTAAGACGTAACAAGCCCGAATCGGCCAGAGTTACTGCCGCATTCTCAAAACCCTGGCTGAAATCATAAATCATGATGTCTTTGAGCATTTTCTTTTTGGTGTCTTTTTCCTTGACATAAATGGTCATGCCGTCAATATCGGAATAAAAGGCTCCCTGGGGAATGGATAAGGCCGGCGATTTTTGTTGCATGGAAACCGTCAGCGATTGCAGTTTTATTTGAACCACCGGCAAAACCTTATCCTGAAACACAAAAGAAAAGGCCGACAAAAAGATCATCAGAACAATCAGGGGCCGCATGATGTTGTAAAGGGAAATGCCGGCCGATTTCATGGACAAAAGCTCCAGCTTTTCACCAAAATTGCCAAAGGTCATCAGGGCAGCCAGCAAAACAGCCAAGGGCAGTGACAAGGGGACCATGGTGGCTGATGCATAAAGCAAAAATTCCAGATAGGCGGTCCATTCTATGCCTTTGCCAATAATATATTCAGCCACTCTCCACACCAATTGCATCACCAGGATGAAATTGCTAATGAAGAAAGTCATTAAAAAGATTGGGATAAAACTTTGAAGGACAAACAGATGTAACCTTTTTATTCCAAACATAAACCGACGTTGTTTAAGCCTGTAAAGGTAATCTAAAAAAATGAGTCAGGCACAGCATAACAGGAATTATGCAAGAGATTACATGCCGGATCGCCTCATCAGCTTTTCTATTTCGGAATTCCACAAATTGATGGCGTCTTTCTTGTCTTCGGGTTCAGCAAAATCAGTGACCCAAAGGGAAATATTACCCGTCATTTCCGAATGTTGAATACTGAATTCGAAAAAACTGTCTGCCGGTTCGTCCATCCAGCGATAGCGAATGGATTCTCCCTGCACCACAGAAAGTACTTCGGCCTGCTCGCTAATTTTACCCCATCGAAAAGTATAAATTGAACCTTCTGACTGTACATTGTCTGCAAACCATTCCGACAGACCATTTGGCGTGCTTATCAGTTTCCACAGCACCTGGACAGATCCTTTCTTAAGAATGTATTCTATCCTGAAAGCTTCTTTCATTACGAGCGTTTTTTTGAATTTTGCCGAAAGTACATATTTTTTCTGAATAATTAATCGCAATAGAAGGATAATTTCCGGATACTTTTCAAAAAGTTCGGGAATTTTTTGTTCCCTCGCTTGGTTGAATAAACAAAAAGTTCTACCTTTGCCGCGCTTTTGCGCAAGCAGAGGGCGAGATAGCTCAGCTGGTCAGAGCGCATGATTCATAATCATGAGGTCCCCGGTTCAATCCCGGGTCTCGCTACAAAAAAGAGGGCAATATGTAAGCCCTCTTTTTTTGTTTTAGATTTTGAGTAATCCAACTTATCGACATGCCCGGATTAGGGCGTTATCTCTATTTCTTTAGTCCATGTAGGTTCCGGGGCGTCGTTCTCGTAAACGAATAGGTTTATCTTATTCAAAGTAGTATCGTTCGAAGAAGTGTTGGTTGTATCACTCGGAGAAGCATCGTTATTTGCCTGATATCGAAATCGTATTTTGAAATCAATTTCCCCGGTTCTGACAGAAGTAAACAGGCGTGATTTCTCTGTTGCGTTCCAGTCCGAACGTTCCCAGCCTGTATTATTCTGCAGTGCAGGGTAGGCCCAGTTATCGCCACAGATCTTCACCTTGAGACTTGTTCCTTCCGGCAATACAGCTTTCATGGAATAATCCCCGGCCATGTATTCGGTTTTTTCTCTATCGAGGATATTCAAACCGTGCTGACCTGCTGCCGGATACTCAATATAACTGGTGAACACAAAGTCGGTGTTTTCGATAAAAGCATTTACATACTTTTCAAAGTCGGCTATGGATACATCCATGTCTAAGGCTTCGTACCGATTTTCCAGATGTTGACGAATCTCCTCCAACTTGAGGAATCTGGCATTATCGATCAGCATTGAGCCCAAAGTCGGGTTGTCCAATAGGCCGTTTTCCCGTAGGTCCGTGCTTATATTCGCCAATAGTTCGGATAATTCAGAAACAGACAGATTTCCCTGAAGAATCACGGAAACCGCCAGCAGAATAGCGTTATCATCCCCCTGTTTTGTGATGTCCAACAGTTCTGAGGTCGAAACATCTTTTTTATCGATTTCGAAAAGGGACAAAATTTCGCTCTGTGATTGGCTTTTGGCTTCAGAAAAACTCAGGCCGTTAGCGATAAGGTGTTTGACTCGATTTCTTTCCAGGTGAGTGAGTACATTAACATTTAGACTGTTTGTATCGGACAAATCGGATAAAGCATACAAGGTCAGTTGAGCAGTGGCATTTTCATCTGTCACCTCATTGTAGTAGAAGCCGTCCGCTTCTAATTCGACATAAGGGGAAATCAATGTCACATTCAACAATTCAAAGGTCCCCTTGTTATCGGTAATTTGGGTAGAAAAATTCCTCCCCGTCGGTACCCATTCTTCAGAAAACTCCGAAACACTAATGGACGTTCCATTCAGAAAGGGTCCTTTTTGAACGTAGCCCCCAATCGTCTGCATGTTCAATGCCGGCATATCCCTCTCTTGTTCCTGTGAGCAGGAACAAAATAAAAGGATAAGGGCTATGAAAGTTAGCATGTTTAAGTTTTTCATGATGTTTAAATATTTTATATTGAACCATATAATTAGGCCACGAGACAAGAGCCTCATTCTCTTTCTCAGGGCAACAATACTTTACCGGTATAATTTTTGCCGGCATACATTTTATACAAGTACATGCCCGGAGGCAGTTCCAGCCTGAAGGTGTTTTCCTCGTTCAACACGTACGAGCCAAGCTTTATTCCCTGAACGGAATACAATTCAAGCAGACGGGATCCTGCGGGAGGGACTACTATAAGTTCTCCGGCCGAAGTGTAGATGTAGACTTTTTCTGAAGAAGGAGTTTTCAATGACGATTCCCACCGTACAAGCATTAAATCTGCCCAAGCGTTTGTAAAGAAACCGCACTCATAAAACAAATTGGCCATTTCAAGCGCATCACCGGCCGATTCCTTAGTGCATTTAAGGCCATAATATACAGAAGATCGGATTCCCAAATAGTCAACCCGGTTAGCAAGCGCCATGGAATCCAACAAATGGAGATCCATCGAGTCGGCATCCTCTATGTGCACATAAAACAAATCACTGAATATTACTTCCTTACCATCTGAATTCAGGAAAAGATTTTTAGACACAAAAGATATTTCGGGATATACTGTAAGATCCGTATTAATTAACAAACTGTCTTCGAGAAGGGCATAATTGTTTTCCGGGATTTCTATGCCGTAAGCATTACTATAGTAAGTACGGTCGAAAAAAATAATTTTTATTCCGGGTATTCCCAGCAGCTCTTTCAAATCATTCGTGTCCATCTCAAGATCATAGCAAACAAACTGCACATACGAAGGCAATAAAGTCAGCTCTTCTTTCTGATGATATTTCCAATGATAGTAATCCTGTGCATACATCACCACACAGGACAAAAAAAATGAGAAAAGAAAAATGAGTTTTTTCATTATATTATATCATATTAATAGTTGTTATGTAATATTAGTTTAATACAAGTTCCGAACCAAGGCCAACTTCAAAAGGGCCGATAATGTTTATGTTACCTCTTGCTTCGATGGTTAGTTTAGCATTATTGCTAACGCTTACATTTTGAATATCAATATCGCATCCGATAACTTCGGTGTCTGTACCAATACTTCTATTCTCAAGATAGGTGGTTGGACATGCCATTACAGCAGCATATGCATCCACCATTCCATACCCCATTTCCTCATGCCAGGTTCCGTTGGGTCTACCAGTGGTGATTTGGTAGTTGTATTTATCTTCTGAACGAACTTTTTGAGCAGTCGATTCAATGACATCAACAACTTGTTTTTGCGTTAGATGCGTATTCCTTGATAAAACCAAAGCTGCAATAGCAGCGGCAATAGGACAGGATGCAGATGTGCCGTGCCAATTTTCAAAATAATCCGGCCCGACACTATATGGTTCACTTCCATCACGTATTCCTGCTGGGCCATGAATATCCGTAGAAAACATCCAACATCCGGGAGCAACTACATCTAATTTTTGTCCGTAATTGGAACCCCAATCACAGGTGGCACCGTAATAATAACAGCTAGGATTGATTCTTTCTCCATATGGAGTATTTCCTCCTACAACCAAAATACTGTCGTTGCAACTGGCCGGATAAAAGATATAATCATAATTTTGGTTATGTGAAGCAAAAACAATGACAGTGCCTAAACCACCTCTACCTTGAGTTAATGCTCTTCTAACAGCATCATCAAATACTCTACTATCTGAATAACCGCCACCCCAGGAATTACTAATAACAGAAGCTCCATTATGCCATGCGGAATCAATTGCATCTGCAGCTTTTTGCCAAAAATCATTAGTTTGAAAATTAGAGCTTATAGCCATTATTTTGCACCCAGGAGCTATCCCGGCTATTCCTTTATTATTATTTGTACTTGCCCCTATTGTTCCGGCACAACAGGTTCCGTGGTAATCAAAATCACCAGAGTAAATTGTATCGTGTGATGATTGTGAATTAACATCAAAACACCAAGAATCAATATTATTCAAATCCGGATGTGCTTTATCAATTCCCCAATCAAAAACAGCAACTTTAACCGAAGGGATGCCTGTTGTAATCTCTCTGGCCTGACAAAAATTTATATCCAAACCAACCGGGCTTTCGCGAAACCCTGTATTGTTAAGATCCCACTGATATTGAAACAAACTGTCGTTTGCACAGGCAAGCATGCTCTCTAAACTAAATAAATCATATTCAACAAGTTCAAAACAACCGGATTCATAGAAAAGATTTGCCATTTGCATGGCATTCCCACTAGAATATTTTGAACAAGCTAGAGTATAATACAACGGGATATTATTGTTATTTCCCATAATTGTAATTTTATGCTCATTAGTCATTTTCTCCAACAATTCTATGTCAGATTTATCAAACAATTTGACATAAAATAAATTGGTAATGGCCAGTTCAACATTTTCTTCCGTACAATAACAACAAGATTCATAGATGATTTCATCGTATCTTTTGAGATCATTAGTCATCAATAAAGAATCTTCAATAATCATCCATGTGTCTATGGCTGAAATTCGATTTTTATATGGAATAACTGATTTAGCAAGAACAGTATTCCCCTTATCGATTACGTTCTCAATTGTTGTAATTTTAAGAACATTTTTCAAATCAGCCTCTTCTTGTTCTCCATTAAATATGATAAATTTCTTCTCCGCTATTTCTTTTAGTACAACTTTTTTTGATTTATGCCAATAATACGCATCCTGACTAAATCCCAACAATATTGTCATGGAGAAAAGTATGAATAATATTTTTGTTTTCATAAAATATATCCTCCATTATTCCGTTAATATCATCCTTTTGGTATCTACTTCCTTTCCATCTGTCACCAAACTGTAAATATACATACCTGGATTTAGTTCGGATGCGTTGATAGTAATTTGCCCGTATTCTCTGTTGTTGAGTACTGTTGTTTCCAACAGTGTGCCTTGCATATTAAAGATGTATAAGTATGCTTGTTGTACTTGTTCAGGCAGGTAATACCTGATTTCGGTAGATGTGTTGAAGGGATTGGGAGCGTTTTGGAATAAAACAGCACATTCTGTAAGGGTGTCGCTATTTAGAGAGGCAATTACTTCTTCTCGTGTTACTCCGATCGATAACATAGCCGATTGAAGGCTTTTTACTTCCTGTTTTAATTCATTAATGATTTTGTCCTGCTCTTTGATAGCCTCCACAATTACAGGAATCAAGCCTGTGTAATTGATGGAAAGCATACCATCTCCGTCTTCACGCACCAATTCGGGATAATAGGTTTGTAGTTCTTGGGCAAGGAATCCGATTCGCTTCCTGGTGTAACGTAAGGAATCCGCTTCCAGGGGATTATTAACCTCGACTTCGCCAGTGTCTATTGAACCGCTTAGATCGGACGATGTTGCTTCCGGCTTTTTGAAGTTATAAGTGACTCCTCTGAGTTGCTTAAGGTTGTCAAGAGCGCCTGGCAGGTTGACTACGTTTTCTTTTAAATTCGCATCGGAGGATTCATATAGAGAAACTACGCTGGCATCGCCATCTACTTCCAACGAATA
>CAZAUQ010000050.1:4764-6955 GCA_964488495.1 uncultured Bacteroidales bacterium | reverse complement strand
CGGAGGATTCATATAGAGAAACTACGCTGGCATCGCCATCTACTTCCAACGAATATTCGGGATCACTGTCTGGTTTTATTCCTATGGTCAGAACATCGCTAACATAAACATTTCCCACAAAATAGCCGGCAAACTTTCCTCCAGTGTATTCGCCCCATCCGCTACCTTTGGCTTTTCCAATTATGGCTGCACCATCGTTGCTTCCATTAAGAACTCCAGATACACCAAAATTTAAAGATGCGTTACCAGCTGCACCGCACACTCCATAGGCTTGTCCATTATTAAGAGGTGTTACATTCAAGCTTTGACCATGCACACCAAATGTAAAACCCTTTCCGGGATTTGCTGATCCAAAAATTGCTCTATATTGATTACTACTAAGTACCGAAGATGGTACTGCTAATGATGCATATAAGGCAGTAGATCCGTGATAATCATCCGGATTATATATACGTACAGTTTGCAGGGTGTCTCCTTCAATATTGATACTAAATTTTGACAAGGGATTGTTGATTCCAACACCCACATTTCCATCACTTGTCACAGTGATTTGTGTATGACCAACAGTGCAGACAGCCAAAGCGAGCAGCGTGGCTACTTTTCTCTTCGTGTTTTTCATTCGTCTCATAAGGTAATTGATTTTTTATTAAAAATATAATATTTCAAAATAAAGCCTTATATATCTGTAATGCAAATTATTTAATATGTTCTACAACATATCATTAGCACAAGAGCGATATTGAAAATTACTCTTGCTGCGTGTAGATAAAAGAACGGATGAATTTAGTCCAGCTTCAGCACCGCCAAAAAAGCTTTTTGGGGAACTTCGACCGAGCCGATTTGCTTCATGCGTTTTTTGCCTTTTTTCTGTTTTTCGAGCAATTTGCGTTTACGGCTGATGTCGCCGCCGTAACACTTGGCAGTAACGTCTTTGCGGACGGCTTTGACAGTTTCCCTGGCAATAATTTTGGAACCGATGGCGGCTTGAATGGCGATGTCGAATTGCTGACGTGGAATTAGTTCTTTGAGTTTTTCGCACATACGCCGGCCCAGGGTTTCGGCGTTATCCACGTGAGTGAGGCAGGAGAGGGCGTCCACCGGTTCGCCGTTGAGCAAAATATCCAGTTTGGCCAGTTTCGACTCGCGGAAACCGTGGGGATGGTAATCAAAGGAGGCATAGCCCTTGGAAATACTCTTGAGCCGGTCGTAGAAATCGAAAACAATTTCGCCCAGGGGCAAATCAAAAATCAGTTCCATACGATTGCCCGAAATATATTCCTGCTTGATGAGTTCTCCTCTTTTGGTGAGGCAGAGCGTCATAATAGGGCCGATGTAGTCGGAGGTTGTAATTATTGAGGCACGGATATAGGGCTCTTCTATGTAATCGATATAGGTAGGGTCGGGCAGGCCCGAAGGATTGTGAATGTGTATGCATTCGCCCTTTTTGGTATAAACCTTGTATTGAACGTTGGGAACCGTGGTGATGACATCCATGTCGAATTCCCGGTCCAGGCGCTCCTGTATAATTTCCATGTGCAGCAGGCCCAGAAAGCCGCAACGGAAACCAAAGCCCAGCGCCATGGACGATTCCGGCTGGAAGGTGAGGGAGGCGTCGTTGAGTTGCAGTTTTTCGATGGAAGAACGCAGGTTTTCGAAATCCTCGCTGTCGATGGGATAAACTCCGGCAAACACCATGGGCTTGACGTCTTCGAAGCCTTCGATTCCTTTGGCGCAGGGGCGTTTGACGTGGGTGATGGTATCGCCCACTTTGACCTCTTTGGAGGTTTTAATGCCTGAGATAATGTAACCTACGTCTCCGCAGCTCAAGACTTCCCGGGGCTGCATTTGTATTTTGAGAATGCCGATTTCGTCGGCCTCGTATTCTTTTTTGGTAGCCACAAACTTTACCTGGTCGTGACTGCGTAAGGTGCCGTTTACGATTTTGAAATAGGCAATAATTCCCCGGAACGAGTTAAACACCGAATCGAAGATCAAAGCCTCGAGCGGAGCCTCCGGATCCCCCTTGGGGGCTGGCACTTTTTGTACAATTTCTTCGAGTATCCTTGGTATGCCTTCGCCTGTTTTACCGCTGGCCCGGATGATGTCGCTGCGTTTCACTCCCAGCAGTTCAATTACCTGATCTTCGACTTCTTCGATCATGGCACCGGGCAGATCCACTTTGTTCAGTACC
>CAZAUQ010000050.1:0-4664 GCA_964488495.1 uncultured Bacteroidales bacterium | reverse complement strand
CTGATCTTCGACTTCTTCGATCATGGCACCGGGCAGATCCACTTTGTTCAGTACCGGAATAATTTCCAGGTCGTTGTCGATGGCCATATATAAATTGGAAATGGTCTGTGCCTGAATGCCCTGGGAGGCGTCAACCACCAGCAGGGCTCCTTCGCAGGCAGCAATGGAGCGCGATACTTCGTAGGAAAAGTCTACGTGTCCCGGAGTGTCGATCAGATTCAGCTTATAGTCTTTGCCGTCCAGGGAATAATTCATCTGAACAGCCTTGCTTTTGATGGTGATACCGCGTTCTTTTTCCAGGTCCATATTGTCGAGCATTTGGTTCTCGGTAATAGCCAGGGTTCCGGTATGCTCCAGCAGGCGGTCGGCAAGCGTGCTTTTGCCGTGATCAATGTGGGCTATGATGCAAAAATTGCGAATATGGTCCATCCTAGAGTGCGTATATATTTTGAGGCTGCAAAATTACTAAAATTTATGCAAGTGCCGGCTAAATTCTTTGTATTTTTGTGGCTGATAAAGCAATAGAATATGACGATTTCGGAAATTAATTCCTTATACGCAAGAATCTTTCGTTTTCTGTATCAAATGCGCATCAAAGACGCCATCACAGACCTGGGCTACCTGATCCAGCAAAATGGCTTCGGCCCCGCCTACGATGAGCTGGTACAACAGGAAACCACCTATCGCTATTTGTTGCGTTACAAACTCGAAGGTGTGGAAGACAAGGAGCGTGACAAAGTCTTGCAAAAATTGATAAGAACCTTGTGTGAGTTGGCCGATTCAGCTTATCGTCAATGGCTTACTGTCAATTCAGGCCAATGGTATTATTCCCGCCTCAGAGCCGCCCGGGCAGGCAAAAACACACAAGAGCTGTTGCAGGAACTCAGCGAACTGGATGCCGAATCTAACCTGACATTACTTAAACAGGACGAAGTACAGCGCAAAGCGGAGATGCTGCAACTAAACGGCCAGCGCGAACATCTGAGCGGAATGCTTTTCCAGCAATTATTATTATCGGAAACCTGGAATGATCAGGAAATCAATCTTATAAAAGAAGCTTATGCCCACTTGCTCTATCCTCACGAAAAAGCCCTGCTGGTATCGGCCTTGCTATTATCGCAGCAATTCCTTTTTGACGAAAAGAAAATTCTCTTCCTCCTGGAATTATGCGAACACGAAGAGGTTGAAGTCAATCGGAGAGCCCTCACTGCTGTGATGTTACTTTTTGACATGTACGATCAAAGAATGCAGTGGTATCCCGAAATAAGCGGCAGATTGGCTGCCTTGCTCGAAAACGAAGCCAGGCAATCGGCCCTGTTGTCCATTTTTTTACAACTGGCCAGAACCAAGGATGTGGAAACCATCAGCCGCAGGATGCGGGAAGAATTTCTGCCCGAAATGAACAAGTTGGGCTCGTCCATACAACAAAAACTCACCGAAAGCCAGGAATTCGGCGAAGAACTCAATCCCGACTGGAAGGAATTGTTCGAAGATGCCTCCCTGTCCGAAAAAATGCAGGAATTCTCCGAGATGCAAACCGAAGGGGTGGATGTATACATGAGCACCTTTTCCAATCTGAAGTTTTATCCCTTCTTCAAAGAAATACACAACTGGTTTTTGCCCTTCTACAGTGAACACAGCCAGGTAGCTGAACTTTTTAAACACGACAGCCTGCAGGGAGTGAATGTGACCAAATTGGTTACCTCCTCCGATTTCCTGTGTTCTTCCGATAAATACTCCTTCTGCTTCAACCTGGCTCAGGTGCCCGAATCCTATCGCAGTCAGATGGCCGCCAACTTTGGCTCCGAAACCGAAGCCTACAAGGAAATGCAAAAGATGGAACAAAGCGGCAATCAGCGTCTGAAAACCGAATCGGTCTCCAATCGCTATATTCAGGACTTGTATCGTTTTTACAAATTGTTCAGCCACAAAAAAGATTTCAGGGATGTCTTTGCAGGTTCCCTCGATTTTTATGCGGTTTCCGGAATCAGCCCCTACCTGGAACAAGAAGAAATTATGCTGAAAATTGCATTGGTCTACTTCAAAACCCAGCATTATGCTCAGGCTTTGAAACTTTTTGACCGCCTGTTGGAAGGGAACGCGGGCGATGCTGACTTGTACCGGAAAAAAGCCTATTGCCATCAGCAGTTGCAGGAATATTCCACAGCTCTGCAGGCCTACCTGAAGGCCGATTTATTGCAGTCCGACAATTTATGGACATTGAAACGCATCTCAGCCTGTTACCGTCAGCTCAAAAACAACGAAGAAGCGCTGGCCTATTACCGCAGAGCCGAAAAGCTGGATCGGGAGAATTACGTGCTCAGTATGAACATTGGGCATTGCCTGATGGATTTACAACGCTACAACGAAGCTTTGCAAAGTTATTACAAAGCCGAATTCATATCCGGGGAATCGCCCAGAACCTGGAGGCCTTTGGTCTGGTGTGCTCTCTTGTGCAAAAAATACGACCAGGCCGATAAATACATTCAAAAACTGTTGGCGCACAAACCCCTGATGGTCGATTTTTTGAATGCCGGGCATTTGGAGTGGCTGCAGGGATCGGCTCTGAAAGCCATACAAATGTATAAAAAAGGCATACGGCTCACGCATACCGCCCAGAGTGAATTCTTTGATCTTTTCGAAAAAGACCTGCCCTTTTTGCTGGAACAGGGCCTCAATCAAGCCGATGTTCCCGCGGTCAGAGATGGCTTACTGTATCAACTCGAAGAATAGACTATGCCGACTTCATTTATTTTAAGGCCCCTTGCGGCTTGTCTGTTTTTTTTGTCCAGCGGTATATGGGCCTCTTCCGAAGACAGTCAGACAGTTTTGTTCAAGGCAGCCTGGTTGAAGAACGAGGAACAGTCGTATGTACTGGAACACAAGACCTACAATCTGCAGCAGGGAGATACCTCCGAGTTGGAAACCATCAGCCTGAAGGCCGATGTGATGGTGCAGGATTCCACCGGCGACCGCTATGTACTGGTATGGAGCTTTTACGAATTTTCGATGCAAAGCAATCATTATCCTTCGGTCTGGCTGATGCAGTATATCAAGGATTTGAAAATCAGCTGCCGGACTTCGCCGGTTGGTGTGCTCAAAGAATTCCCCGATTTGGCTGATTTTCGCAAAAGACTGGATCAGGCGGTGGAATCGGCCTTTGCATCCTACCAGGGCTTGCCTTCCGAAGCCTCCAGAGCCCGGGTTTACAGGCTCAGAGAAGAATTGGAGTCCTTTTTATTGATGACCATCAATCATGTTCATCAGGCCTATGGCCTGGGTTATACCCCCGGAGAAGTAGTTGAAGTTTCCGACAAAATGGAAACACGTTTTTCGGAAACAGTCGTAGATGCCCTTATTCGAAAAAAACTGGACAATTACAATCCCGAGAGCGGGGTCGCCAGCCTGGTCATGGCCACTTTGCTGGATACAGCTCAGCTTAACAAGGCGATGCAGGAATTTACGGCTTCTAAGGATTTACAGCGACCTGTTTACAGGCAGGAAAATACCTCAGCCCTGGTGATGCACATCCCCAGCGGCTGGCTCTTGTACGGTTTTGACAAACGAGAGGTTTACCAGGGCAAGAACTTATATGGGGAATTTTTCGAAATCACCTACCGTTAAAATAAACTTTTTGTTTAATAATCTAATAATCTGTAGTTTATGAGTCTGAAAATTGAAAAGATACCTTTTGGTAAGATGCCCGACGGCAGAACTGTGTACAAATTCCGCATGACCAACGAGTCGGGAGGGGTGGCTGAGGTCTGTAACTACGGAGCCACTTTGGTCAATGTCGAAGTGCCTGACAAAGCAAACAAGCTTGTCAGCGTGGTCAAGGGTTTTCCTTCGGTGGAGGGCTATCTGGCCGACAGAGCCATCGGTACCTATCTGGGGGCTACCTGTGGGCGTTATGCCAACCGTATTGCCAAAGCCCGTTTTGTACTCGAAGGCTGCGAATACACTCTGGCTGCCAATAACGGCGACAATAGCCTGCATGGCGGCATCGAAGGATTTCATACCAAATACTGGGATTTCGAAACCGACGAGGAATACGTGCATTTCAACTGCGAATCGCAGGAGGGAGAGGATGGTTTTCCCGGTAAACTTAAGATCAGAACATCCTACGGCTGGTCGGCCACCAACGAATTGAGTATTTTGTACACGGCCACAACCGACAAAGCAACTCCGCTCAATATAACCAGCCACGCCTATTTCAATCTGGCCGGAGGCGGCAATATACTCAAGCACCGGATGAAAATTCACGCAGATCGTTATATTCCCATACATCCCGATGCTATTCCCACAGGCGAAATACGTTTTGTCAAAGATACAGCCTTTGATTTTAGTGACTTCAAAGCCATAGGGAAAGAGATTAACAAACAGGAAAGCCAGTTGATCAACGGCGCCGGCTACGACCATTGTTTTGTCATCAACAAAGAAGAATTTGGCTGCCTGGCATTGGCCGTAGAGGTGTTTGCTCCCGAAAGCGGCTGCGGACTCAAGGTCTGGACCAGCAAACCGGGCGTTCAGTTTTACAGCGGTAATTACCTGCGCAGCGATCTGCCGGCTTTGGACGGGAAAAACCTGGCTTACCGCGAGGCTTTTTGCCTGGAGCCGGAATTTTTCCCGGACAGCCCCAATCAAAGCGGTTTTCCCGATTGTAT
>CAZAUQ010000049.1:0-16695 GCA_964488495.1 uncultured Bacteroidales bacterium | reverse complement strand
TCGGAACCCAGCGTTTCACAAATGCAACCGGTCAAAAACAATACCAACCTGATGCATGAAACCGTAGGTAATCCAGGATTGCTCCCCGCTTTCAGCCATAGCCTGAGCCTGAATTATTCCAAGTCCAATCCGGAATCACTGGCTTCTTTCAGTACTTCGCTCAGCGCAAGTATGAACAAAGATGCCCTGGTGTCGAACAGCATTTACGATGCCTCAGGCAAGGAGTACAGTCAAACAGTGAATGTAGACAAAGCGCCCTCTAATATCAACGGCAGTGTCACTTATAACAGACCCATTATTAAAAACAGGCTGCATTTTCAAACTCAGACTTCGGCCGGCATGAGACAAAGCATCGGTTATTCCAGCCGGAATGTTTCCTCCGATGCCATTGATGTGGATAACCTTATCCTGGGCGACCGAAGCATTACCAATACCTACAATGCCGAAGAAAATTTGTCACTGACGTTTACCCATACTATCGTCGAAGCCGGATTCAGAGGCCGTTTTAATTATTCCAGAAGTCAAAACAACCTGAATCCCGACAGGATTCAAACCACCATCAACTGGTCTGCCAACGGGAATGTAACTCTCCACCTGCCCTACGACATAAATATTGACAACGATCTGAGTTATAGTGCCCGACAGGGCTACGCCAATTTTGACCAAAACGAATTACTCTGGAATGCCCGAATAGACAAAGCCATCTTCAAAAAGAAATTTACCTTGCAGCTGAGAATAAACGATATTCTGAGACAAAGACAGAACATTAGTCAGAGTATTGGCGACAACTCCGTTTCCTATAACAGATCGGATATGCTGACCGCCTATTACATCGTCAGCCTTAGTTACCGTATCAGGCAATTCGGAGGTCGGCCTTCCGGTTCCGGCCGTTTCGGTGGTTCTCCCGGAGGAGGCATGCAGAGGAGGCCCGGCGATGGTTACGAGGGCGGCAGAGATGTTAATTTCTGAGGGCGTTAACGAAAACTTAGATCAAAACTTCCGCTGGCTCCAGGCAAAGCCTGTAATATAAATAAAAGCAATCAGGGGAAGAACAAAGCCCAATGCCATGCTTTGTTCGCCGATCAGGCCCATTACCACGGGGAAAATAGCTCCTCCGATCAGGCTCATTATAATATAAGAAGAGGCCTTTTTGGTATGAACACCCAGACCTCTTACTCCCAGAGCAAAAATGGTCGGAAACATGATGGACATCAAAAAGAAACTCAGGTAAAGAGCGTATACAGAGATTGTGCCTAAAGAAAAGATTACCAATAACATACAAAGCACAGACAAGGTGCCGAACAAGGCCAGCAGCGTGGAGGGTTTCATCTTTCTCATCAGTCCTACACCGCTGAGACGTCCCACCAGAAATAATCCCATTCCACCGAAGCTTAACAAACGCGATGCTTGTAAATTGCTTAAACTGGAATCCAGTTCGGTTACGTAATTTATGAAAAAGCTGAAAATACCCGTCTGGGCGCCGACATACATAAATTGCGCTATAATGGCAAAAATCAGATTCTTATGCGACCAAATAGAAGTGGCAGGCTTTTGCAGCTGTTCCTGCCCTTCTGTCGGATTGATTTCGGGTAGCTTAATAAAAAACAAAGCCAGGCCAACCAACAAAACGGCCAGACCGACAAAAATATATGGTTTGGCAATAGCCATGTTGTCTCCCTGTTCGGCTCCAAAAATCAAGGCTCCTCCAATGAGTGGTCCCAGAATCCAGCCAACACCGTTGAAAGCAGCAGCCAGGTTAATACGCTGAGCCGAAGACGATTCATCGCCCATTGAAGTGGCGTAGGGATGCGCTGCGGTTTCAATAATACACAGGCCGCAGGCTATTATAAACAAGGCGATCAGAAAATAGATGGGAGTATGAAAAAAAGCTGCAGGAATAAAGGCAAAGGCACCCAGGGCAAATAAACTTAAGCCACTGATAATTCCTCGCTTGTAACCAACCTTATTCAACAACATACCGGCCGGAATGGCCATAATGAAATAACCGATATAGGTCGAAAACTGAATAAAACCCGATTCTGCTTTTGTCATATCGAAAGTGCCCTGAAATTGTTTATTGAGCACATCCAATAAACCGTGAGCACAGCCCCAGAGTAAATACAAGCTGGCAATTAAGATAAATGGGATCAGGTAATTTTTTCCGCTACGGCTGGTAAACATGTTTGTCTTCATAGTAATTTTTAAAAAGCGCAAATATAAACAAAAAGCGCAATCCTGGCATTTAAAATTGCTACTTTTGCAGGCAAAAATAACGAACCTTGGCAAAAAGAAAAAAAGAACTCCCCTTGTTGGAGAATATAGAGATCAGTGCTTTCGCTGCCGAAGGCAAAGCCCTGGCAAGAGTGGATAATATGGTGGTTTTCGTGCCCTATGCGGCCCCGGGAGATGTGGTGGACATTAAGCTCAGCCGGAAACGCAAACAATACGCCGAAGGCCGGATTATGGCTTTTAAACAATATTCAGCCGACAGAACTCAACCCTTCTGTACTCATTTTGGTGTTTGCGGGGGTTGCCAGTGGCAACACCTGCCCTATCCTTCCCAATTGAAATACAAACAGCAACAGATGTTGGATGTACTGCAGCGAATTGCTAAGGTCGAATTACCCGAAGCCCGACCCATCCTGGGTTCGGAAAAGGATCGTTATTACCGCAACAAACTGGAATATACCTTTTCGAACAAACGCTGGCGCACCATCGAAGAAATACAATCAGGCGAAGAATTCACCGACAACGCCGCCCTGGGTTTTCATATTCCCGGCATGTTTGACAAGGTGCTCGATATCGAAAGATGCTGGCTGCAGGAGGATTTTACCAATCAGGTCAGGCTCTCGGTGAAAGCTTTTTGCCGGGAACACCAAATGGACTTCTTCGATTTAAGGCAACAACAAGGCCTGATGCGCAATCTGATCGTACGGACCAGCTCCACCGGGCAAAAAATGGTGATCGTGGTGTTTTTCCGTGACGAAGCTCCTGCACGGGAAGCCTTGCTGGACCACCTCCTTAAGGAGTTTCCCGAAATAACCAGCCTGATTTATGTCATCAACAACAAAGCCAACGACACCATCTTCGACCGGGAAACAGTGGCTTACCACGGGCCGGCCTATATTATCGAAGAAATGGAGGGCCTGCAATTCATAATCGGGCCGAAATCCTTTTACCAGACCAATTCGAAACAAGCTTACCGACTGTATTCACTGGTCAGGGAATTCGCTGGACTCCGGGGCGATGAATTGGTTTACGATTTATACACCGGCACCGGTACCATTGCCAATTTCCTGGCCCGTCAATGCCGCAAAGCGATTGGCATAGAATACATCCCCGAAGCCATCGAAGATGCCCGGGCCAACGCAGAACTCAACGGCATACACAATACCGTTTTTTTTGCTGCCGATGTCAAAGATTTGCTCAACGAAACCTTTATGTCCGAACACGGCCGTCCCGATGTGCTCATTACCGATCCTCCCCGCGCCGGCATGCACGAGGATGTGGTCAAAACCATCTTGTCTGCCGCTCCGGAGCGCATAGTATATGTAAGCTGTAATCCTGCCACTCAGGCCAGAGATTTGAGCCTGCTGGACAGCCATTACAGAGTAGATGCTCTGCAGCCAGTAGATATGTTTCCCCATACTCAGCATGTGGAAAACGTCGTGCTGTTAAAGCGCAGAGAGTAGCCTGTAAATAACGTAATTGAGGAGATGCGGCTAAGTAGCGCTTAGTCGTTGTAAATCAACCTTTAATCGCGGTGATGCAGCGCTTCGTACATCATAATGCCGCCGGCCACCGATACATTGAGCGAAGCAATGTCGCCCAGCACGGGTATTTTGACGATTTCATCGCAGAGAGACAAATGCACCGGAGCGATGCCCTGATCTTCTGCTCCCAGAATCAAGGCCAAAGGGCCTGAATAATCGACATCCCTGTAATTCTTATCGGCTTTTTCGCTGGCTCCTATCAATTTCAGCCCTGATAATTTCAGAAAACGGAGGCTTTCTTTCAGATTGCGTTCCCGGCATACCGGCAAATGATACAGAGCGCCCGCCGAAGTTTTGATGGCGTCGGCATTAACACTCACACTGCCGGTCTGAGGCACTACAATGGCATGAACGCCCGCGCAGGCACAAGTACGGGCAATGGCGCCGAAATTTCGTACATCGGTAATGCCGTCCAGCACTACCACAAAAGGCATGATACCCTGATCGTATAGTGCAGGGATAAGCTCATCCAGACGTTGGTAAGTGATGGGGGAAATAAAGGCCACCACTCCCTGATGGTTTTTGGAACTCAGGCCCATTAATTTTTCCGGAGGAACTCGTTGAACCGGAATTTCATAGCCTTTGAGTACTTCGTTGAGTTCGCGCGAAAGATCGCCCTCCAGATTTTTTCGTATCCAGATTTTATCGATTTCTTTGCCGGCAAGGAGTGCTTCCATAACCGCTCTGATGCCGAAAACCATGTCGTTGCCGCCCCCCTGGGGACGTTTTCTGATGTTAAATTGTGGATTCATTTATTCTCCGTATATCAAATGACGAGCGTTGTTTATAGCGGCCTGGCTCAAATTGGCGCCGCTCAGCATCAGGGCTATTTCCCTGACCCTCTCTTCTTCGCTAAGGCGTATGGCCTTACTCAGGGCTTGTTCGCCCTCTTCGGTTTTAAATACTTTGTAATGTTGCTGCCCGCGGGCGGCAATTTGGGGCAAATGGGTAATGCAGATGACTTGCCTTCCCAGGGCAATCTCTTTCATCAAGTCAGCCATTTTATGGGCAATTTCTCCGGAAACGCCGGCGTCAATTTCATCAAACAACAAACAGGAATAAGTGCCCCTGCTTGCTACAAGGGCCTTGAGACTCAACATAAGGCGGGATATCTCTCCTCCCGAAGCAATCTGGCCTATGGGCTGTGGAGATATGTTTTTATTGGCCGAGAACAAAAAAGTCACTTTGTCCATGCCATGTTCATCCAGGGCTTTTTCTTCTACTTCGATTTTGAAAATACCATGAGGCATGCCCAGCTGTCGCAACTGGGTGCTGAGTTGGTTTTCGATTTCCGGGCAGTAGGCTTTTCTTTTGTGCGATAAAAGCCCGGCCATCCTGCGGGCAAGCTGCAGAGTCTCGTCTCGTTTTTGCCTGGCTGCATCGAGCAATTCCTGCCCTTGTTCGAGAAAAGCGATTCTTTCTTCCAGCTCAGCTTGTTTGCTCATCAATTCTTCGAGATTCTGAGCTTTGAATTTTTGCAGCAATTCGTACAGGAAACTCAGGCGTTCCTGCACTCTGTCCCTTTGCTGGGGATTGTATTCCATGTCGTTGCTCCATCGGGCAATATCGCGCTGCAAATCGTTTAAATCGATGTAAGCGGAATGAATTCTTTCGTGAGCTTCTGTGATTTTCGGCCAGAGCAAACGCAGCGAAGCCGATTCCTGAACAGCCGATTTCAACCGGCTGCAAATGCCTTGTTCCTCGTCAGTGAGCAGGTTTTCTATTTTACTGAGAGCTGTCTTGATTTCTTCGGCATGCTCCAGTATGGACAATTCCTGTTCCAACTGTTCCTGCTCACCGCTTTTAAAGCCTGCAGAGCGCAATTGTTCCAGCTGATAAAGGAGATAATCCTGTCCGTCAATATCCTTTTGCAGGCTTTCTTCCAGCGCATTTAATACCTGAGCGGCCTGACGGTAGTTTTCGTACACCGAACGATAGGCTGACAATTCCTCCCGGCTTTGCGCCAGGTTGTCCAGCAGTTCCAGTTGGAATAAGCTGTTATCCAGCAAAAGGCTTTCGTGCTGGGAATGCACGTCGACCAATTTTATCGCCAGATCGCGGAGCAGAGTTAAAGCCACCGGCGAATCGTTGACAAATGCCCGGCTTTTACCGTTTTCGTACAATTCCCTGCGGATTATACAGGAGGCGGGATCGAATTCCATCCCTTGATGATTGAAGAAATCCGACAGTTGCTGCATTTGGTTGAATTCGGCTTCGACCACACAGCGTGAGGCTCCCTCTTTGATGACTCGTAAATCGGCCCTTTGGCCAAGTATCAGGGCTATGGCTCCCATCAAAACCGATTTACCCGCTCCGGTTTCACCGGTAATGACAGAAAATCCGGATTCAAAGTTCAAATCCAGATTTTCGATGAGTACATAATTCTCTATGTGGAGCCTGGACAACATACAATCAGTTTTGATTCTTGATAGCCTGTAAGCGGTTGTTTTGCCCGGGGTATATAAAACTAAGCAGATCGAAGACCTCTTGTTTTTCATTGCTGTCGGCTTTGGAATAAAGCTGGATCCACTCTTCCATTTTGGAATCGGCCAGATTGCTCAGTAAGGGGGAAGCGGGATTCATTCTTTTTACTTCTTCCAGTACAGAGAAGGAGGCTGTAATTTTTTTGCGGGCAGCCGCAGCGTCCTGATGCAAGAGATCCATGCCCTGGCGGTGGTAGTTATACATGAGCAGTCGCATGGCTTTTTGGTTTTCATCGTTCAGTGCATGGGCCCAGCCCCAGCAATTTTTGTCGTCTTCGTTTGATTTCCAGTTGTCGCCCAAAAAGCCCTGAGCCTGAGAAACAATATCACTGGCTTTGGACAAAAAAACATCGCCACCGTAAGGAGAAAAACTGTCAAAATCCATGCAAAGAACGATGTAAGTCCAAAAGGCCAGTGTGGCAGTTAAATTGCTTTGCAGGTTGTTTTCGTTAAATTCCAGTTGTTGGTTTTCCTGGTATTCAAACTCCAGACTTTGTCTGATATTGAGCAGGCTTGTTGTGTAAGAAGAGCCATATACAGGTCTTCTTGATTGAATCTGAAGTTCTGCTTTATGAATGTTGTTCTCGCTGTTTTGTACGATAAACAAAATATTGCATTCTATTTTTTCGTTTTGGGCTATCGGCGCGTTCGACCACTGACGTTCGTTCATAAATGCGGTAACGGCGTTTCGTAAGCTTTCGTACACAGCCTTGTCGGTGCCTTCTATCTGGTCAGCATTGACCTGCACCCTGCAGTTCAGTTCCTGAGCCAGGGCTAATCCTCTGCCCGACAAACAAAACAGGCAAAGGAAAACAAGACGTATATGAAGGCTTTTTAGAAAGGTCATAACTTTGTAATCATATGGTTTACAATATCTTCGGCTACCTTCTGTTTGCTTTTGAGAGGAAATTCCAGCACTTTCCCTTTGGGCTCCAGAATCCTGATTTTGTTGGTATCTGTTTTGAAACCGGCTCCTTTGTCGTTGAGGGAATTCAAAACGATGAAATCAAGTTTTTTCCGTTCCAGTTTAGCCTGGGCATTTTCGATTTCATTGTCTGTTTCCAGAGCGAAACCTATCAGAATCTGACCGGGTTTCTTTACGTTACCCAGGTTAAAAGCAATGTCTTTGGTAGGTTTCAATTGCAGACTAAGGCCTTCTTTGTTGCTCTTAATCTTGGAAGCCTGGGGATTTTCGGGACTGAAATCGGCCACGGCAGCACACAAAATAGTGACATTGGCAGTAGGGAAATAATGCATGCAGGCTTCATACATATCGGCGGCACTTTCCACATCCGTGCGGTGAATGGCCGGATGACAGGTTTGAAGAGATACCGGCCCGGAAATCAATTCCACCTGAGCTCCTCTGTTGGCACAGGCTTCGGCCAAGGCATAAGCCATTTTGCCGGTGGAATGGTTTCCGATAAAACGAATCGGGTCAATTTTTTCGTAAGTAGGGCCGGCTGTGATCAGAACTTTCTTGTCTTTCAAGTCAAGTTGAGCGGAAAAAAAGCTTTCGAGCTTTGCTACAATTTGTTCGGGCTCTTCCATGCGTCCTTTGCCTTCGAGCCCGCTGGCCAGTTCACCGACGGCAGGCTCAATAATATGATTGCCAAAGGATTTGAGCAATTCCAGGTTGCGCGTGGTGGAAGGATGCCTGTACATATCCAGGTCCATGGCCGGAGCCACAAACACCGGGGCTTTCATCGAAAGATAAGTCGTTACCAGCATATTGTCCGCAATGCCGTTAGCCATTTTACCAATGGTTGAAGCAGTTGCAGGAGCGATCAGCATCAGATCGGCCCATAATCCCAGATCGACGTGGCTGTGCCACAAGCCGTCGTTGGCCGTGAAAAATTCACTGATCACCGCTTTGCCCGATAAAGGGCTCAAAGTGACCGGAGTGATAAATTCTTTGGCAGCAGGGGTCATGACCACCTGTACTTCGGCTCCTTTACGTACGAGGAGCCTCACTAAATGGGCCGATTTATAGGCAGCTATGCTCCCGGTAACGCCCAGAACGATTTTCTTTCCTTTCAACATACTCATTTCTGCAAAGAACGTAATCTGATTTTGGTGAGTACATTTTTAGTATTCAGGGCAAAATCTCCGTTCATCATCCAGCCGTAATAGCCGGGGTCTTTCTTCAGGACTTCTTCGACGGGAACATCTTTGTATTTGCCAAAGTTGAAGACTTCTTCGCCCTTATTGTTGTAGATGAATTTACCTGCAAAATCAACGTTGTGATTCTGGGAAGAAAATTCGGCCAGAAAAGCCACATCGTTTTGCAGGTCGGGGTAACGTTCCAACTGAGCCTTGAGTACTTCGTAGGTTGCCCTGGTGTCGGCTTCGGCAGTGTGGGCATCCTCCAGCAGCTTGTCGCAATAAAAGCGATAAGCGGCACTCAGGTTGCGTTGTTCCATTTTGTGAAAAATCACCTGCACATCAATAAACTTGCGGGCACTCATGTCCAGGTCTATATCGTTACGCAGGAATTCTTCGGCCAGCAGGGGAATATCAAAGCGATTGGAATTAAAGCCGGCCAGGTCACAGCCTTTGATGTCGTTGGCAATCACCTGCCCGATTTCTTTAAAACCCGGACAGCCGGCCACCATTTCATCGGTGATGTGATGAACCTCGGTGGCTTCCTTAGGTATGGGGATACCGGGATTCACCCGATAAGTATGCGATTCTTCTTTTCCGTTGGGATGTATTTTCAGATAGGAGATCTCGACTATCCTGTCGGTAGCAGGATTTATGCCAGTCGTTTCCAAATCAAAAAATACGATGGGATTTTTTAAGTTCAGATCCATGTTTTATAGTTTGTAACGACTCTCGTCCTCAGGCTGCCGCAGGGTTGAAAAGCCGCATTCGTGGGTATTTCTGCTTAGCTTCTGTTGATCATCATAGGCATCAACAACATCATCAGCTCTTCGTCTTCTTCGTTGACGGACGGAAGTATCAATCCGGCTCTGGAGGGATCGGCCAGTTTCAGAAGGATCTCGGGGGTGGTGATATTGGATACAATGTCAATCAAAAATACAGCTTTGAATCCTAAATTCAGCGGTTCGCTGTCGTACTGACATTCCACGTTCTCTTCGGCAGAGGTGGAAAAGTCAATGTTTTGGGCCGTGATAAGGATGTTGTTGTTTTTTATTTCCAGTTTAATCAGGTTATTGGCCGGATCAGCACAGACCGATACCCGCTTGAGGGCATTCAGGAAAGAGAGGCGGTCGACCAGCACCGTATAGGGATTATTTTTGGGAATAACCGCATTGTAATTGGGAAAACGCCCCTCGAGCAAACGACTGAGCATAGTGTAATCCGACATCATAAAAAGGGCATTGTTTTCGTCAAATACAATTTTGATGTCTTCGCTTTCTTTGGGCAAAATATTTTTTAAGACTGTGGCCGGTTTCTTGGGAATGATCAATGTGGAAGCCTTGGCTTCTTCGCCTTCGGCAGGCGCTTCTCCATGAAAAGATACATTGGTCAGTTTGGCCAGTTTATGAGCATCTGAAGCCACAAAAGTGACATTTTCGGGGAAAATATCCATCACCACTCCGTTCATCACCGGCCTTAATTCGTCATCGGCCGATGCAAAAAGAGTAGAAGTAATGCCTCTGTATAAAAGTGAGGCCGGCATCACAATTTCTCCCAGCTTGCTTTTGAGCGGTTTCAACTGAGGATATTCCATACCATCCTGGGCTATAAAATTGAATTGCCCGTTTTTGTAGTAGATATTCAACTCCATACTGTCGGCCTTGAATTCAAAATGCAAGGGCTGTTCAGCAATCTCTCTGAGCGATTCCAGCATATTTTTGGCAGGTATGCAAAACAGGCCGTCAGAATCGGATTCGACCAATTCCATGGTAGTTACCAGCGTGTTCTCCACATCCGAAGCGGTAACTATCAATTGGCCGTCCTTGATTTTAAACAGGAAATTATCCAGCACAGGCAAGGTGTTTTTTGGGTTAATTACTCTGCTGATGGTTTGAAGATGACCCAATAATGTAGTACTTGATGCAATAAATTTCATGGCGGAAATTGTTTAGATGAGCTACAAAGTTATGAAAAAAATAGAATAGCCCTGAACTCAGGCTGAAAAAAAATATAAATCAATTAAATTACACATTATCAATATTTAAGCTTATAATATTACCACTTCGGGTTGAAGGTTGATTCCGAATGCTTTATGCACATCAGCAGCAATATGTTTGTATAAGTTATAGATATCCTCACCCCGGGCAGCGCCCAGATTTACCAGGACCAGAGCTTGTTTCGGGTAAACCCCTGCCCTGCCCAGTGACTTGCCTTTCCACCCGCAATACTCAATCATCCAGGCTGCCGACACCTTGACTTTATTATTGGGAAGCTCCCAGTAAGGCAGCTCGGGGAAGCGCTCAGCCAAAGCTGTAAAAACCGAGGCCTCCAGCTCCGGATTCTTGAAAAAACTGCCGGCATTGCCCAGGACGGCCGGATCCGGAAGTTTAGAGGAGCGAATAGCCAGCACTGTCCGACGAATCAGAGCCAGGTTGCTGCGATGGGCCTCAGGCCCTTCCTGCAGGCCGCCCTGCAAACGCAATGCTTCTTTCAGATTGCCGTAGTCCAGGCGATAGCCTGGCTTTTTGCTCAGGCGGCAGGTGATATAGCAAACAATAAAACGATCTTTCCATTCCTGTTTGAAACGGCTGTTGCGGTAAGACAGTCTGCACTCTTCAACCGGCAATATCAGCAGATCGTGAGTCTGCCTGTCAAAAACTTCGACAGAACGTATTACGTCTTTGGCTTCCACGCCGTAAGCCCCTATGTTTTGAATAGGGCTGGCGCCCGTCAGTCCCGGTATGCCCGAAAGGTTTTCTACTCCTCCCCGGCCCTGCGACACGCAGTTTTCAACAAATTGATCCCAATCAAGACCTGAACCGGCCCGCAACAAGACTTCTTCTTCGTTTTCGTGCACTACTTCCAGGCTGTTGATAGCCGATTTGATGATCAGGCCGGGAAAATCCCGAATAAAGAGTAAGTTACATCCTCCGCCTACCGGCAATACGGGCAGTTTGTCAAAACGATTATCTTGCAGAAGCTCCCTGAGTTCATCGGTATTATGAAACTCTGCCCAATAGCGGGCAGAAACGTTCAGGTGAAAACTATGTTTATCTTTCAGGTTGATATTTTCCTGTACCATCATTAGCTTGAGGAATGAGTGACAAAGATACAAGAGATTTTTGATAATTTTGGGATTTTTGCCTACTTTCGCCCGACTTAATGTGCAAGCATGGATGCCGAAAACCATATTCCTCAGACCCGAAACAACCAAAAATTGATTTCTGTGGTGGTGCCGGTGTTCAACCGGGCTGAGGTTCTGAAAGTTTGCCTGGACAGTATCCGTCTACAAACCTATCGTCCTCTGGAACTGATTTTGGTTGACAACGATTCAGAGGATCAGAGTCTGCAAATCTGCCGAGATTATCAGCAGCAGTACCAAACTGCAGACTTCAGCATCCTGGTGTTGCAGGAAACAAAAAAAGGTGCCTGTGCAGCCCGGAACAAAGGCTATAAAGCCTCTGCGGGCGATTACCTGCTCTTTTTCGACTCGGACGATCGACTGTACCCCGACTATGCTGCCGTTATGCTCAGAGAAGCAGCTCAACAGCTGTATCCCCCTCTGCTGGCCTGCAAAGCCGATATCGAAGACAATGGACGGCGTTTCATTTTCCCCAAGCGCATACACGCACAACCGGCAGCCCAACTCTTCGACCCCGTACTCAAAACTGCTTCCTGTCTGATTCGTCGCGATTTAATGGAAAAAAGCGGCCTCTGGGACGAAGACTTGCAACGCTGGCAGGATCTGGAATTTGGTTTTCGACTGCTGCTCAATACTACGGAAATCTGCTGGATTTTGCGCCCGCTGTTTTACTCCGGAGTTTTGGACGATTCCATCACGGCAGCCTCCTATACCGCAGACCATCTCAAGATGAACCTGAGCCTGGACAAAATTTTCGGGAGTATAGATAAACAACAAGCAGAAGAAAAAACGACCTTGTTAAAAGCACTGGCTTTCAAGACCATTTCCATGGCTGCCTTGCTGTATCAGGAGCAATCCTTCGATCTGGCAAAACAGTATTACAAAAAAGGCCTGAGCATCAGCCCCGCTAAATCGGGAACAGTCCTGCTCAGGCTTCATTATCTGTATACCCGCCTTGGTGGCAGGGGATTTTGGCGTTTGGCTGAAAAAATCCTGTAAACTATTTCAAATTGTTTCGGGCTTTCCGGGGCTTCAGGCTTCCGGTCATTCAGGTTTCTGCACTTTAGTATACCGACATAAAAGCATACATTATCGTTAATATGCGCTTTTACGGTTGTTCTTTCAGCTTTTCTCCATTTAAAAAGACCTCTTCAAATACCACGTTTTCGGCCCCGACGATCAGATTGCCTTTTTCTACGTTACTAAAAGAGCAATTCCGAATCAGAATGTCGTGCACACTGTTGTGGTCGGTGTAACCATCAATCCACACCCCATACTTGCTTTTTTTTGAGTGGATGTTGTTCAGAATCACGTTGCGGAGCACAGGCATATTCGGGCCTTTGGTGACGCGCTCGTACTTGAGTTCCATGCGCATGACCGATTCTTTGCATTCACCTACCTGAATGTTGCGGACAAACAGATTCTCGATGGTACCTCCGCGCAGGGGATTGGTTTTGAGCCGGACTATGCGATCCAGATTAGGACTGTCCATTTCGCAGTCTTCGGCCCAGACATTGCGGCAACCGCCCGATATTTCACTGCCGATCACCACACCGCCGTGTCCGTCTTTCATAACACAACGGCGTATGATGATGTTCTCGCTGGGAGTATTCCAGCGAAAACCGTCCTTGTTGCGGCCCGATTTGATCGCGATGCAATCGTCACCGGTATTGAAGAAACAATCTTCGATCAGCACGTTCCTGCACGATTCAGGATCACAACCGTCGTTGTTGGGGCCATGACTTTCGACTTTTACTCCGCGTATTATTACGTTTTCGCAAAGCAAAGGGTGCAGCAACCAAAAGGGAGATCTGTTGATCGTAATGCCTTCGACCAGGACATTCTTACAGAGATAGGGTTGAAAAAAAGGAGGACGCAGGCAGTCTTCGATACCCATTATTCGTTGTTCGACGGGGACCTCTTCGGCTTCCATCCGGGCCAGACGATTCCGCCCGGCTTCCTTGCTGCCGTTCCATTCCTGCGAAATCATACCCTCTTTCCAGCCGTATTCCTGTCTACCTTTCCAGGGCCACCAATTGTCGGGGGAAGCCTGGCCGTCGAGGATGCCTTTACCGGTGATGGCTATGTTTTCCTGCTCGTATGCATAAATGAGCGGCTTGAGATTATAACAATCCCAGCCTTCCCAACGGCTCAGCACTACCGGCAGATAATCCCGGGGATTGGTGGAAAATTTCAGCACGGCTCCTTCTTCGAGATGCAGGCATACATTGCTTTTGAGCTCGATGGGGCCGGTAAAAAAATTACCTGCAGGAACAAGCACCTTGCCTCCTCCCTGCCTGTGACATTCCAGAATGGCCTGATTGATGGCGGTGTTGCTGTAGTCTTCGACACCTTCCTGAGCTCCAAAATCCCTAATATTGAACTGCCTGTCGGGGAACCTGGGCTCTTTAATGCTTTTAAGTACTTTGCCGGCCTGTTTCCAGGCTTGTTTTTCGACATCGGCAGCCGAAAGTGAAAAAACAAGCAACAAGCTCGTTGTCAACATGGTTATTACCGGAATAGAAACTCCTTTTCTCATATTTTGGGGGTCATTAGGGTTTACAGTTAGCTTAATCGCCTGCAAATATATCTATTTTTGTTTGTAATTCAAGATTTCAAGCAATTGACTTACGGCCTCTTTTGCATTGGAACTTGCTTGCTGACAACGAATAAACGCACTGCCCACAATCGCACCCGCCGCATATCGACAAGCGCTGTCAAAAGTAGCCGGATTGGAAATACCAAAACCTATCAGGCAGGGATTTTTAAGTTTCATCGCCTGAATTCGTCTGAAATACTGCTCTTTTGCCTCGTCAAAGGCCGTTTGCGGCCCCGTGGTAGATGAAGAGGAAACCATATAGATAAAACCATTGCTATGAGTGTCAATCAGCCTTATCCGCTCTTCGGGCGTTTCGGGGCTGATCAGCAAAATGTATTCCAATTCATACTGTTTAGCCTCCGGTTCAAATTCTTTCAGGTATTCGGCCAAAGGCAGGTCGGGAATAATGAAACCATCTATTCCGCAGGCTTTGGCCTGACGACAGAATGCTTCAAAACCAAATTGTAACACCGGGTTGATATAACCCATCAGTATCAGCGGGATATCGGTGATTTCCCGGACTTTTTGGAGTTGTTTAAACAAGAGTTTCAGGCTCATACCTTTGTTCAGAGCCTGCTGACTGCTGTGTTGAATAAGCGGCCCGTCGGCCATGGGATCGGAAAAGGGGATTCCAATTTCGATTATATCAATCCCCTGTCGGCTCATTTGATCGATGATTTCGAGCGTGTCATCGAGTTGGGGAAAACCTGCCGTAAAATAAACCGACAGAATCCGCTGTTTTTTTTGCTGGAATAGTGTATTAATTCTGTTCATAATCAAAATGTTAATGCAATAAAGGACATTCCTGTATAAAATTCTTAAGTTGTTGGATATTTTTTACTCCCGCTGCTGTCTCGAAACGGCTGTTAATATCCAGTCCGGCCAGTCCCGGGTGCTTTAGTTTCCCCAGTATTTGAGCATCTTCGGGGCCGATTCCTCCGCTTAGAAAAAATGGAGTTATCTCCCGGTAATGTTTCAAAATTTCCCAATCGAATTGGCGGCCTGAGCCTCCGTGTTCAGGGCTTTTAGTATCAAAGAGCAAAAAGTCGCAGGCATCCTCGTAAGCCTTGGCGACAAGGAAATCCTCTGCTTCTTTTACAGGCAAAGCTTTGATCAGGACATAACCCACCTGTCTCAGTTCCCTGCATTGCCCTGGACTTTCCTGGCCATGCAATTGCAGGGCATTCAGACTGTAGCGTTTAGCCGTTTCGAGAATCTCCTTGTTCGGGGCATTCACAAACACCCCGGTTTTACGGATATGGGAGGGTATTTCCAGGGATTCCGGCGATTGAGTCAGAGGAATGTTTCTGGGCGAAGGCGGATAGAAAATGAAGCCCATAAAATCGGGATTCAGAGCCGCAACCCGAAGGATGTTGTCCGCTTCCCGAAGGCCGCAAACCTTGAGTAAAAGTTTATTCTCGGTCATCTTAGGACAATTGTTTAATAAAGTCAGACAAAGCTTTGCCGGGATCGGCAGTTTTCATAAAAGCCTCTCCCATCAAAAAACCCTTATAGCCGGCCTGACGCAAGGCCAGTACATCTGAGGGAGCGGAAAGACCACTTTCGCTAATCTTAATCACCTGCTCAGGTAAATAGCCTGCCACTTCGAACGAGAGTTGCAGGTCGGTTTCAAAACTTTGCAGACTGCGGTTATTTACCCCAAGTATATCAATATCTTCATTCATGTAATCCAGTTCTTTAAGACAGTGTATCTCTAGTAAAACTTCAAGCCCCAATTGCCGGGCTTTAGCCGCCAGCGACCTGGTTTTAGCCGGTGTCAGAGCTGCCGCAATCAGCAGAATCAGGTCTGCCCCCAGAGCTTTACTCTGGTAGAGCTGATATTCGTCCCGAATAAAATCTTTGCGCAACAAAGGCAATTGAACTCCTTCCCGCACCAGCGAAAGTTCTTGAGTCGTACCTCCAAAAAAGTCCTCATCGGTCAATACAGAAATTCCGCTTGCACCGGATGATTCGTAAGCCGAACAAACAACTGCTGCCCCGGCATCGGGATGAATCCAGCCTTTGGAAGGCGATTTCCGTTTAAATTCGGCAATGATGCCACTGGCTGAGTGTTGCAGCGCTTCTTTAAAAGAAAGACACTTGCGCTCAAACAAAGGCAGGGCCGTCAGTTGTTCAATGCTCATCAGCGCCTTGTCCCGGGCAATGATGCTTGTTTTGTAATTCAATATTTCGTCGAGTATGTTCATTCTATTGTAATATTAATTTTTGCTCTTTTTCCGGAGAAATTTGTAGTGCTGTGCTTCTCTTTATTTACAGAAAGTAAAACAGAGTCAGCGATGCAGAGTGCTTTGGATTGAAATCACGTTGAACATCAGCAATAAATCTCCAAAAAGCCTTTAAATGCCTTTTCAGCCCGGCCCGAAAGCAAACTCTCTTCGGCCATGGAACGACAGGTTTCCAGCGATAAGGAGGGCCTTAATGTCTGTATGGCCAAGGCCGCATTCATCACTACTACAGTTGTTTGTGCCCGGCTGGCTTGGTTTTCGAGTACCTGTTTAAAAAGCAAGGCAGCCTCCCCAACCGAATTTCCTCCGCTCAGTTCTGCCTGAGAGACGGGCGCAGTCACAAAATGTTCCG
>CAZAUQ010000048.1:4221-17449 GCA_964488495.1 uncultured Bacteroidales bacterium | reverse complement strand
ACATCAGCCTCAATCCTGGATGCAACAGCAGCTTTGGCTGCAGTTATGGCACCAGCCAGGTCGGTGGCTACGCTTGCCTGCATATCACCGGAGATGGCTTCGGCTTCGACTATCAAACCTTCCAGGGCGGTAATCATATCGTTTAATATGAAGCCCAGGCTGTAAAGCTTAACGTTATCAAGGCCGACCCATTGGTTGGTAGCTTGTTCTGCCAACAAACCAATTTCCAGAGTTCCATCGGTAACCACACCAACCACTTCGTGGAAGGTAGGTGTTGTAGTTTTAACCTGAGTTTTTCCGGTGTTAGCAAACAAATAGAAACCATCACCACCTTTATCACAGAATGCAGCAGCTCTCAAAAGATAAGAACCATTAGGCAAACTATCGACAACCTGATACATTTTGCCGGCAAAATTGGTATTTTTCCAGTTTTCCCAGAAGGGTCCGGTGAAATCGCCGGTCTGGTTGGTGGCAATTTTGTTGCTGCTGGCTCCGGTAGTAGTAGTCCAGCCGTTGATGTTGGTATCGAAATTCGGATTAATAACAGACTCGGTTATGTCGGTTTTGGTATCTGTTTTCAGACCCTCGGCATAGATGTAGATATCAGTTATTGATGTTCCGTCATTGCTTGATGATGTACCGACAACGGTCGATGTATAATCGGGTATCCAGCGAATGTATACTTTAGATGCATAATTGGCAGCTACAGGCAATTCAACCAGCTTGGTATACCATACTTTATTGGCATCCATTGTTATAGTATCCAGAGTAGTAAAGTTGGTTCCATCCAGAGAATATTCCACCAATTGCTTCTGGTACGCATTGTAGTTGTACAACATAGAAGCAACCACCTTGATGTTGTTGAACATGGAGGCGTTGATACAGGTCTGGTAGTAGTATTTATCTGCCAGGGGTTTCCAGTTGACAGCACCGAATTTGCCTTCGTAACTAGCTCCCAGCATTTCGGATTTGTCCAGCCAACTGCTTTTCGTGCCTGAGGCGTTAACAAGTGTCAGCTTAGCAGCCAGGTTTTCGGCGGAAGCAAAATCGGCAGGGCGGTCATTGTTGCCGGCCACATAGAAATCCCAGCCAGCCAAATAGCTTTTAACATCGTACTCTGCTGTCAGGCTTACGTTGGCTGTCATAGTCACCGTGGTGTCGGGTCCGGCACCTCCACCTGCCCAACCTGTAAAAGTCATAATGGCATTGGAACGAGGGCTGACCAGAACTGAACTACCGGTTTCGTACATTCTTTTACCCCCGACAGAGGTAAAGGCAGGATCCAGATCAAACATATAATCCTTTACACCTGCCGGAGCATTGATGGCCAGCTCGTAGGTATTGATGGGGGTAAAATTGGCCGTAACCGTAGTATCTGACATCAAGACCAAATCAAGCGCATTCTGGTCTGTCAGTACAGTTCCTTCCGAATTGGTCCAATTGACAAATTCAAAACCAAACTCTCTCCAGGCTTGCAGACTCAGGGCTGTACCTTCTTCAAAAAGCGTTCCGGGAGGGTTAATGCTGATTTCTCCTCCACCTTCGGGACTAACAAGCGGAGTAATCGTGTACTTCGGCACGAAAATTACCGTACCATCCACCACACCGGTAATCACCACATCACTGATGGCACAGCCTTTGGTACTGCGCATACCTTTGCCCCAGGGATAAAGCTTGAGAACATAGGTGTCGTTGGAAGCAACAGCATCAACAATATCGATCGATACGGTGTCGTAATAACCTCCGGTAGCATCGTTACGAGGAACCGTAACGGTTGATAACAGCGCTTCGGCAGCCTCGCCTCTTTTATCCATAACATCAATGCTTACTGCATCTCCTGTGCCATTTTTAAAGGTCTTAAACGAGATGTTGGTTGGTTTGAATGTTACACCTTTGGAGGGTTTTAAAATAAAAGTGAGCACATAATCAGGCAATTTTCCGCTAATGGTAAGAGCTGTCGCATTGGGCTCATCAAACAAAGTAGCTGTCAGGTCAAGGGAAACTTTTTGAAAAGCACCTACCTTTAATCCCGGGCCCATAATAAACTGAGTGGTCGAAAAGGCGTCTGCAGTATCCACATTGGCCACCGAGGGCAAGGCAGTTCCCGTCAAGACATAGGTCGATTGAACCGTAGTGTTTTCGAAGACTGCTTGTGCTCTGAGCCATGCCGGTAAAAGCATTAGCACTAAGAACAAAACATACACTTTTTTCATAGATGGTTAGATTAAAAATGAATAATAAAGATATTTATTGAAACTATTCGTCGTAATAGAGTTTTTGCACCTCCACACTTCCGTCACTAAAGGTGGTACGGATAATGTTGATGCCCTGGGTCAGCGTTTTGGTACGGACACCCGTCAGGTTGAAAATTTCCCGTTGTCGTACAAACTTGTCCGGCAGTTTTACCTGGTTAACACCAGAGGGTCCGTTCACAATATTTCCTTCCACATAGCCCGGTCCTGTGATGGCAATAATACCTTCGCTAAAGAAACGATCGAAGTTATAAGCATAGCCCTCGGGCAGTGAATCTTTGTGTTGGCCGGTTTGCAGTTGATTGGCATTGACCACCAGATTGTTGCTGATTTCCCAGCCTATAGTATCTATTCGTTCAATATCGGCTGTCACGATCGTATCTACCCGAATCAGTGTATCTCCGGAAAAAATACTGTCTAAAGTCGTTGTAAATGTTCCTGTGAAGGTAGTATCCAGTACAGGTACCTCATTCATCTTAAGCGTAGGAGCATCCAATACTTTGTAATCGCCGGCTATAGGATTATCGTAAAAGTCATCCATAATATTCACCCATAAACGGGTAAATTCACCGCTGAATGCACCACCGCCTACAAGCACCAGTTTATCCGATTTTCCTCCGGGGCCAAAATCAATGTCCACGGAATTATTGCTGTTCAGGTACAGTTCCTTGAGTATGGTAAGCGTACCTATATCGTTTTCTCCTGTAGCTCCGGGTTTGATGTGGGCGGTCGTACCATCTTTGCCTTCCACGGTACAATCAATAAAACCGACTCCTCCCACAAACATCTCTTTTCCGCGAATAGAAATACGGTTGATGATGTTCGAAAAAGAAGCTTCGTCCCCGTTTACATACAAGGCTCCTGTACGTACGTAAGCATAGGAACCCAGGAAATTCACCGGATAATTGAAACCCTGTCCTACCGAAAACATTTCAAAGTTACGATTGTCGGCTCCTCCGTCAATTTCCAGATCGTAAAGATGGAGTACATTGGAACGGAAAGTACAGGTAGAACTGCAATGCACATAAGCATGACCTATGGTTTTGGGGAAACAGGTATGCGTTTTATCTTGTGTATAAACATGAATACCTTCGGGTAAGACCAAGGTCCAGGGAATGGAATGGTAACACTTGGAAGAAGCGTTGTTGTACGACACATTGTCAATGGGACAAGTACCCGGATAGGTTGCACCAAGTAAAAGCTGATTGCATCCCTCTTTGACTTCAACAGTGAGCGTACCGGTATATTCGCCCAAACTGGAAATGGCAAAATCGGAATCAAGAATGGTGGAGTCACCGACGACCAGTGTTAAATTTCCGCTGCCGGTAATGGTACCGCCAAATCGGCACTTACTGTCAAGCACAATACGACTATTCCCGTTAATCATAAAATTAAAGGGAACAGAGGTCACTTTTTGTCCCTCTGTATCGGTTAGATAATCGATATAATCCATGTTTTCCTCTGCATCGGCATCGGGAAACCAGGTTTCGGGCGAGTCGTACATAATAATTTCAGCACCCTCTTCCATAGTAATCAGCGTGCCGGTGCCAAAAGGTAAACCACAGGTATTAAAAGCGTCTTTAGTAAAAGTAACGGTTGCATCGGCAATGACAACCTGGGTTTCACCGGCATAATCTGATTCGTCAAAAGGATATTCCACTACATAGTCTGTTTCGATCAGAGCCTGAGCATAAGCTCCGGACGAAACCAGACAGAGTAGAAGAACTAAAGTCAGGTAGTAGATTTTTTTCATAGTCAATTGGTTTTAGGAGTGATTATTGATATTTGGTTTATCGGTTTTTATTCATAATAAGGAAGAAACCATTTTTCTTCGCTTGAATAATCGGGGACAGTCCGTCCCGATTTTAGGTATTTGCCTTGCAATACAGCCTGCAGATAATTGTTACCACTGCCCTCTGCTTCGCGGTTCATGCGCCGGGCCACACGTACCAGGTCCGGAAAACGATGGCCTTCATAAGCACATTCCAGGGCACATTCGTCCATAATAATTTTTTCCATCACCTGAATGGAATCCTGCTTGTCGGCACATTCGGCCAAGGTCTTGTCTGCAAAAACAGAACTTTCTTTGGATTGCAGCCAGGCACGTCCCCTGATACCAAAATTATACCTCCAGGGCCCTCTGTAATAAGGCGTAGTGGTGTAACGGGGATCAAAATAAAAGGGTTCAGGGTAATCAACCACCGATTCCAGCCCTACCCCATAAGTCCCGGCAATTCCCTGGTTAACAATAGCATAAGCCACATCAGGATAACCTGCCCGGTTGGCAGCTTCTGCATAACGCAGGTGGAGCAGGCCTCCACGGTATAAATACAGGCGGCCGGCCCGTTCGTAAGGTTTGGAAGGATCGTAGCGATAGAGGTATTTACTGATGACGTAATCTCCGTCGGAACTTTGATAATAGGAAGCCTCAGGGCCACGACCGTCTAAGGTAAAACCGTTTTGCATCTTTTGGCTGCCATACAAATCTTCGATCGCGTAGGTTGAAGGTTTCAGCAGATAACTGCCTCCGTCTTCGGGTTTGGCAAACAAGTCAATCAGAGGAAAAGAGGGAGCAAAAGCCGCATCGTAACTCATGCTCCATATCCATTCATATTGAATCCTGCGAGCTGTTATATCGTCCGAAAAGATGTTCACCCACTGATTGTTGTAAGCCTCCATATCGTCCTCTTTATACCTGAGGAAAAAAATCTGATAAGCCCAGGTGGAATAAGCCGTAGCCGTGGTCCAGGTGGTAGCTGCAGCCAGTTTATAGGTATAGCAGTTTACTGTGGCATCACCATCGCTGTAGGTGTCCATCAATTCTTTATATAAGGTAGCAGCTTGCAAATAATCACCATTCCAGAGATAGAGGTCGGCCAACATCAGTTTCTTGTTGATAAAGAAATACGACAGATCGTAGCCATCCAGATTATGCTCTACCAAAGGCGAAGTAACATAAGGATCCATAAATTCCAGGCTTTCCATGTCGGCTATCAGCCTGGGCAGTAAATCATCTGTCGATATTCGGGCCGAATCGGAGTATGCCCGCATGTCTTTGAGGTTAACAATGGGTTGGTTAATGTAATATACCTTGCCAAACTGAGCTGCCAACTGCAGATACATATAACAACGCATTGCCATCAGGTCGGCATAACGTTCCCGGAATTCTTCCTGAGTCATCCGGTTGTTTTCGAACATTATTTTAAAATTTTCCAAGGCATCGTTGCAATTCAGTATCACATTATAAAATGCAGTAGGATCAGCCAAGGTGTTTGATTCGGAGGGCTTGGCGGCATCAATCTCCTGCAGTTCCTGGTCCGAATGGGTAGTCAGGTCTGTCAGCTCTCCGCGGAGCTCATTCAGGATTAGCATTTGATCGGCCATGTGCATAAAAGACGAATATACTCCCAAAATGGCATTATCTGCATCTTCGGTAGTCTTGTAATGCTTGTCGTATTCCAGAGCATCGTCGATGTCCGTCTGTACGCAGGAGGACAACAGCAGGCTGCCAATCAAAACAACTATGGCTATATGTTTGTTTGTCTTCATAATGGTAAATTCTTATGCTTATAGTCCAATTTTAATGCCAAAATAAAAAGTCCTGCAGGCAGGTGTAGTAAAAGCATCTATACCGTAATAAAGAGGAACTTCGGCCGAAGCACTGATCATTTCGGGATCATAGCCTTTGTATGCGGTCAGGCAGAGCAGGTTTTCCGCGGCTCCATACACTGTGAGGCTTCTTAAAATTCCGCTTTGAATCGGAATATCGTAGGCCAGGCTCAGTGTTTTGAGTTTCAGGTAAGAACCGTCTTCTATCCAACGGTCAGAAAAAGCGGCATTTCCCATGGGATCACCATAAACAGCCCTGGGCATAGTGGCTGTCTGAGCCTCCGATTTCCAGCGGTTCAGCACAGCCTGGGTCTGATTGGCAAATGAAGACATCGATTCCAGGTTTTTGCGGGTATAATTATACACATCATTGCCCAGGGAATAACGGAAAACAGCTGAAAGGCTTAAGCCTTTCCAGGCAAGATCGGTCCAGAAAGAACCGTATAAATCAGGATTGGGATCGCCGATTTGTTGCATATCGTCCTGATCTATCAAATCGTCTTCGTTGGTGTTTACAAAGCGCACATCGCCGGCCGCATAAGGCACTTTTACTGTCCCGGTCATTTTATAGAGCTGGTTTTCGGCGGCTTCTGCCGCTGTTTGATAAATGCCTTCTGTTTTGTAACCGTAAAATATACCAAGGGGTTTGCCCACTTCTGTTCTTACCAGTCCACCGGCTATGGGAGTATTAAAATCACCGGTACTCAGCGACAAGATTTTGTTGCGGTAAAGAGAAGATGCCAGGCCCAGGTCCCAACTCAAAACCCCGGTTTCGACCAATCGGGTATTTATCGACAAATCAATACCCCGGTTTTGCATTTTGCCCCCGTTCTCTATGTAAAAACGAAATCCGGTATAGGCCGGAGCCTCGGCATGAATCAGCATATCAGTAATGGTGCTGTGGTACAAATCCACACTTAAATTAAATCGTTCGTTCAACAAAGCCAGATCCAGACCGGCACTCAGTTTGTTGTTTCTTTCGGGCCTGAGTCCTTCGTTCACCAGATTGCCTCTTACCAGGCCATAATTACCCAAAAAGTTCTGAGTCACATAATAGCGTCTGGCGGTATAATTTCCTATCCCGTCGTTACCGGTCATACTGTAATTGGCTCTGAGTTTGAGCATATCTATCCACTGGTTGTTCTTCATAAACTCTTCCGAAGAAATCAACCAGGCCGCCCCGATTGAAGGGAAAGCCTGAAAAGCGGCAATTTCTGATCCGTAACGCGAAGAAGCATCGTACGAGAGCAAAGCGTTGACAAAATATTTATCCTTGTGATTGTAATCGACATTGCCATACAAAGCCAGCCAATTCCAGTTACCTATGGCTCCGCCGGTCTGGTACAGCCTGTTGGAACCGGAGCCTATGGAAACAAAATAATTGCTCGATGAATTATAACCTCTGCCGTAATCGTCTTCGGCACGGGAATTCAGATAACGCAAACCCAGAGTAGCATCCAATCGTTGATTCCGGGCAAAAGCATGCCCGTAGTGCAGGCGGGTTTCGCTAAAAATACTAAACAAACGTTCCACCCTGTGTTGCTGCTGATTATTAACAGATGCCAGCGGTATACTTTCGTAAGGAATTCCACCCGTCGGATAGAAAATACGTTCCCTTTCTTTGTTATAATCAATACCAAAATTGGAGACCAGTTTCAGTTTATCGCTCAACTTAATATTCAGATCGATGTTGCCCAAAAAGCGGTAGAAAGAGTTCTCAGTATCGGTAAGTCCGGTAACAACGGCAGGATTGGCGTTACCAAAGAAATCGACCTCTTCGTATTTAGGTGATAAGCGGTTGTGCTCGTCGTACACATAACTTGTTGTAAAAGGTGCCTTCACCAGCGCTGAGTAAATCGGATTCAGATAGTCGGCATTGCCCTCATTGGCAAGGTTTTTCATCCCGTACACAAAACTCATGTTTGTAAATACCTGTATGGCAGGATTGAAAGTAATACCGGTGTTGATACGGGCATTAAAGCGATTGAAATCTGAACCTTCCACCACCGATTCTTTATTAACAAAACCCAGAGACAAACCATAAACTGCTACTTCGTCACCTCCGGAAACATTGAGCGAATATTGCTGTTTATAGGCCGGCCTGAAGATCTCATCCTGCCAGTCGGTGTTTTTGTTGTATCTGTAATAATCAACATTGCCCGAATAGCCCCAGGGCTGTTGTACCGGAATTTCCTGATCGACAAAAGGCAGGGCTTGAATTTCCGTCGCACTGTATTGGCCGGTGCTTTGGTACATATCTATCAGGTAATGCCTGGCATCATCTGCATTCAGCATAGGAATCCCGGATGGCTGCAAACTTAAACCCTGTACAGCCAACAGATTAATTTTGGTAGCCAGGTCCGTAGTTCGTTTGGTTTGAATCAACAACGCACCGTTGGTTCCTTTGACACCGTAAACAGAGCTGGCATCCTTTATCAGGGTGATACGATCAATATCCTGAATATCAATGGCTCCCAAAGGGGTAGAAATATAACCTTCTATAAGGGAACTGCCGAATTGGGCATTTTCGATGACCATTCCGTCAATAACCAGCAGAGGTTGGTTAGATGCATATAGGGAATTGAAACCCCGGACAAAAAGATTTGCTCCCGAGCCTTCCATCCCCGATCTGAACATCGTGTTCAAACCCGATACTTTTGCCTGCAGCAGCTGCTCGGGCATAGTGGCCACTTCGGTGCTTTTGTCCTGATCCAGAAAAACAGCGGCTGCGCTCAGGTGACTGTTGTTTACTGTTCCCAGAGGCATAAGCACTTCTTTGTAGACGGTGTTGGAAAAACCTTCCTCATGCAACTTAATGATAAGTTGAGTTCTGCCCCGGAGTGCTACTTTTTTAGTCTGATAACCCGGGCCGGATATACTGAGCTCAGCGTCGGTCGAGGGCAGGCTCAGACTGAAGCTGCCGTCGTCAGCTGTCATGGCAGAGGTCAAATTCTGCACAGATACACTGATACCGGGTAAGGCTTTTTGAGTGGCTTGAGACAACACCTTGCCCTTAACGGTTACAGCTTGGTCCTGAGCCTTGGCCGGTAAGACGGCAATCCCTGTCAGCAGCAGGAGTATCCCTATGGTTTTTAAGCATTTTATCATGGTTCCTGGGCTTGAATATTTTTTAATCATTTTCATCGATCATTTCAGGCACCAAACGGATGTAATCCAAAAAGATTAAACCGTTGGAAGTACTGTTGGAAGCGCTGGTATTTGGTGAATTAGTCACAAAGAAACAAGCGGTTCCCATCGAAGTGCAATTCAGATAATCACGGGTATTGGCAGCAGCCAGGGCTGTGGACAGCGCTTCGTAATCGCCTGCGGCTTTATACCAACGCAAAGGCATTTCGGCATCGACACCTGCATTGATACCTATGGTATGATTACGTCCGGTTGCGTCGGTTGTATCAGGGGAAATACCCACCATCACTTTGGCTCCCGACTGCATTGATAAATTTTCAATGATTCCGTTGTTGCGTCTCAGTTCCGGCCTGCCGGGCAGTGAAATGTAAAGCTTTTGGGTGACTCTGTACACCGAAGGGCAAGCCTGATTGGGATCTTCCGGATTGTAAAGCACATCCAGTGTATCGCCGGCATAATGATTTTCGAAATCATCGTGCGTTTTCCAATAAAGCCGGTATTTAGTAGAATAAAGCCTGGGAGTGTACTTGAGATAAAAATTGATGGATTTATCGTAATAGGAACCCGAAGCTGTGGCACTGTAATAAAAATAATTGACCGTTTTGGACAGGCTCGTATCCACCCCGTTCAATTGAGTTTGATAGCTGAAACTTTCGGACCAGCGGCCGGCTACCATCACATCCTTGCCACCCATAGCGTAATCACGCAAACGAATGTAAGTGTAATTGGGATTGAGGCTTTCTACATACTCTTCGCCCTGGATATATACCTCCTTGATTTTGTTATCTTTCATCCGGATGTTGACACTGTCGCAAATCAACAACAGGCCGTTGGAAGCTTCCAATCTTTCCTGCACCAGCCTTTTACTCATATCGATGAGCAGGCCGGCTGTATTCCTGCAACTGGGGGCATTTTCGTCAAAACCCTGCGCAGGGCAAATCAAATCAGAGATCAGTTCTCGAGTCACCACCAAGTCTGTCAGGCTGTCGTTAACAGCTCTGATGCTTTGGTCCCATTGCTGCATGTACTTGGCGTATTTTGCTTTGAGATTCGCAAAATTGCTGTTGTTGAGCAATATAAAACAAAACGAAGAATCTTCCTGATGGATAGATAAACTTTCCAGGTAAGGATTGTAATACCTGTAAGCTGTATCGTAAATAGGTTTGCCGTTGGCAGGATCTACTCCGGTTTGTATGCTCTTTTCCGGATCCATTATGGAATCTCCGGCCAACGTGATGACACGGGCAATTTCCAGGCTGTCCTTATAGGATGAAATCAGTTCGTAAAGATTGGCTTTTGGTAAACTGATGCTGTTGCTGGTCCGGAGAATACCGTTGTTGCATACAATTTCCATAGTATTAAGTGACAGTTCTTCCAGCTTCAGGCGTTTGCCGCTCAACATCATTAAATACTCCATCGAACTCAGGTCTGCCGCGTTGTAACTCAAAGCGGCAATATGATTTTTAATCAAACTCTTCTTTACTTCCACCGTGGCCGACTCATAAGCAGTCAAGGCAGTATTGACAGGTGCAAAAACGGTATAATTCTCCATGGATTCCAGTACCGCATCATAGCCGGTCTCCTGCAGGAAAGTCTGAAACGTACTCAGATCCGGATCGGCTTTTATAGCCTGGAGCAAGGTGGTTTCCAGGTTTTTATCCACCGGGCGGATGTGTTCGGCCCATTGATCTGCACAACTCAGCATAACCGTGCTTAGCAGTAGGAGGCCTAAACTATTTACAGAAATGAATTTCATTGTATTTCAATTAATTATTAGCTACTCTTCTGTTTCTTCGACCGGGCAATTACTACCGTCCTCGGGAAAGATCTGGCAATTGGGCGTACCTTTTGGCACCAACGTACCGTCCATGGCTATCATGGGCCAAACCTGGTCATCGTTGATCGGAATAAACTGAATCATATCCCAGTTGTTGCCCACATCTTTGGAATCTATGAGTGCATCAAAACGCAAAATATGAGAACCGGTCGTTTTAACGTCTATAGTGGCAATATTCTTGCTGTTGAAGACGCTGATTCTGAATTTGGCGTTATACTGTTTCCAGGCTTTGGCTTCCAATTGGTCATCGTCCAGTTCCACCGGCATATAATCCTGCAGGTCTACAACGGCCGGGAATACCTGATCCTCTTCACCTTCCTGCTTGAATGTGGTTCTGAATTTGCAGGGATTCATACGCCTCCAGCAAATCCAGACATGATACTTGCCGGCCACCAGTACAGGGGTTTTGATTTCAAGCCATTGCATCACCCTGGCACAAACCCTGAAAGTGAGATAGTCGTTGTATACATATTGTGCTTTCTGATCGTAGGCTCCGTTAATATCGGGCAAGCCCCAGGCAGAATAGGTAACCGTAGGATTTGTGGTACCACCCCAGTTCATCATGGACAATTCTCCCGCTTGAAAAGTGACACTGGTACCGGCTTTACGGTAACCCTTGAGCGCTTTTATCTCGGGTTGGTCTCCCATATCCCAATAAACACGGTAAGCTGCCCGCTGGATGATCTCGAGCATATTATCTATGGTTTGCACTACGCCGTTCGAACAGCTGTAGTCCACGTAAACTCCCTGCCTGTCCAAAAAGATTCCGTCTTCGTCAATTCGTTCGGTTTTGAAGCGGTTCAAATACACATGTTCCTCTACCAGGCTGACAGTGATAGGCTGTCCTTTGACTGAAGTATTGAGTGTGGTGGACAATAAGACGTCAGCGATGTAAATCCTGCCGGGCAGGCAATGATATCCCAGCCAGTTGCTCAACAGTTGTTTATCTGTGAATTCCGATTTCAGATCATTTTCCTTTAGGCGGGCCAGTAAATCGGTGATGTTGGCAATTTCAGCCTTTTCGAAGGCTGCATTGGTTTGAGCCAAAAGTGTAATGTAAGCAGTATCCTGCAGGAAATCATCTATTTTGATGTTGTAATCTGTTTTAAGCGTACTCACAAAAGATTTCATGGTAGAAAAAACCGAATCGGGCATGGCCATAAAGCTTTCCTCTACCGTATATTCCGGCAGCGACAAAAAGTGATCCACCACATGCAGCAGTCCGTTCCCCAGCCTGATATTGGCTTCCAGTATTTTAGCATTGCGATTGACTACGATTTGAATATTACCCTCACCGTCCATTTCTGTTTTGGTCGTCAGGAACTGATTATTCATATTGGCGGCGCTTAGCCGGCTTTCGACAAAGTCTGCCGTCGAAAGCGTGTCGCTCACGAAATGGAATTTTACCATATAGGCAGCGTCCGTCTGGCTCAGAGTAGCCAGATCGAGATTATTCGCCTCAAGATACGCACTGACCGCCTGATTGGTCGGAGCAAAGCAGGTATAGGTGCCATAGGCATGCACCATTCCTCTGAGATCTGCAATATCCACTATATTGAGAAACAGGGATAAATCCTCCTTGCTTTCCAGGTATTCATCTATCATCAGTTCGGCAGAGGTCTGATACAGACCTTTGTCCAGGTTGGTCTTACAGGAGCTGAACAAAGCAGGCAGCATAATCAGGCAAATCAGGATAGCCCTCAGTACGGCTTTTATATTGAATAAATGAACTGTTTTCATATTTACGGCTTATTTGTGTTTATATCGTAAAAAGGATTCTGCACCAACAAAGGATTTGATTCAATATCTCCTTGAGGCAAGGGCAAATAATGACTATTAAAGTTCTTGTACTTCACCTGCAGGCTATACACTTTGTCGGGCGTAGTGCTGTTGGGCACTATGGACATCAGGTAATTTAATTTGGCATAATTGTTTCTTTGGGCATTTCTCAGCACATCAAACCAGCGTTTGCCCTCGAACATCAACTCCCTGGCCGATTCTTCCAAGACAAAAAGCTCCAGCAAATCCTTATCTATACTTCCCGAACCATCTCTTTCAAGCTCAGTGGTTTCAACCGCGCAGGAGCGATCGCGCAGCAAACGGAGTAATTCGTAAGCTTCTTCCAGTTTGGCCTGATCCTCTCCGGCCAGCTGGGTCAACGCTTCGGCTTTCATCAGGTAAACCTGGGCCATACGATAAATAATCAGATTGTTGGTCATATTTTCTACCGTGTGCACCTCATTACCGTCGTAATTGACACCGGCCATCTTCCAGACATAGCCCCCTTTGGAATTGATGGAAGCACGAATATCAAAATATTCGGGATCGCCTTTGGCTGTAGGAATAAAAATATCAGTGCTTATATATTGGGCATTGGGCATCA
>CAZAUQ010000048.1:0-4121 GCA_964488495.1 uncultured Bacteroidales bacterium | reverse complement strand
TCACACAAGAAGCATAGTCTTCCTTCCAAAGATAAATGTCGGCCAAAAGGGCATCGACAGCGTAGCGGGTCATCTGGCCCTTGTTTTCGGCCACCGAACCGTAGTTGTATGGAATGCTGTTGTTGGTTCTGAGTCCCTCCAGCTGGAGCACCAGGGTATCGAGTATCTCATTCCCGGGAGTCTTTGCCAGGGGCAGGTACTGAGAATCGTCCACATAAGCATCCAGTGAAAGAGGAACGTCTTTAAAAGTGCGAACCAGGTAAAAATACATCAGGCTGCGGACGGCAACTGCCTGAGCCATGTAAGCCTCCAGCTCCTGTTTGGTAAAGGATTCGTCCTGTTCGTAAGCCTCCGGAGCAAATTTGAGCAGCAAATTGCAATTGTTGATGGTCGTGTAAAACGAAGCCCAGTTACACAGGCTGTTATCTGCCGAGATTTCTCCCTGCCTGACTAAATTCAAAGCTGCATTTACAGAACGGCCATTCGTGATCATATCAGCCCTGATTTCTCCCCAAAGCCAGATTTTTGAACTCAGATCGGAGGACAACATAGAGCTGTAAATGCCCTTCATGGCCGAAGCCACATCTTCCTTGCTTTTCCAGTAGGCCTGCTTGGGCACACTATCCTCGGGCAGCAAATTCAACCAATCACTGCACGAAATGGAGCCGATCAGCAGCAGAGGCAACAATAAACCTATTATTCTGTTTGTATTTTTCATAAACTTGTTCGCATCAAAAGGTTAGTGTAACGCCAATCATATAATCCTTGGGCCGCGGCGTGCTGGCATAGTCGTAACCGGCAGACAGCGGATTACTGATATTGACTTCGGGATCCATGCCGGTGTAGCCGGTCCATACATAAAGATTTTGCAAGGTAATAAAGAAGGAAGCGCGCTGAAGGAAAGTATTCTTTAACTGCTCTCCCGACATATTATACCGGAAAGTAAGCGACTTGAAGCGCACAAAAGAACCATCTTCGACAAACCTGTCCGAAGCCAGATAATTGTAACCCTTTCTGTACAGAGCTCTGGGCAACAGGTCGTCGGGAGCCTCGGACTCATCCGGGTAGACATGCCTCCAGCGTCTCAGCACCGACAAACTTTGGTTGTCGAAGGCATACATATTCTCCATGTTCAACTTGGCGAAGTTGATAACATCATTGCCGTAACGGAAATTAAAGAAAGCATCCATACTGAATTGCTTCCAGCTGAGTTTTCCGCCAAAACCGCCCGAAAACAAAGCCATGGCGTTACCCAGCCAGACAATGTCCTGATAATCAATATTACCGTCGTTATTCACGTCCACATACCTGGCATCACCGGGTTGAAACTGATAATCGATGGAAGGATAACTGAAGCGCATATAAACAGGCTCCTGTTCTCCCTTGTCGTTATAGGTATAAATCTTGTCGCCCTTTTTGTCGCGGGCAATGGTTTGGTCTTCGTTCAAATAAACTCCGTCGTACAAATAGCCGTAATAAGAGCCCAGAGGCTGATCTACTATTAGCTGGGAAATGTAACTGGCATTAGAAGTGCTAAGGCCCGATTCCTGAGGATACAATTCCGAAATCTCCCTTAAACGGTTGTCGTTACGTGCAAAATTCAGATTCAGCGACAAGGTCCAGTCTTTGGTTTTGATGGGTATGGCAAAACACTGAAATTCCCAGCCATTGTTGTCCATACGGCCCACGTTGGTGTTGACCGAAGAAAAGCCGGTGGTAGTAGGAATCTTCAGATTGTACATAAACAAATCGCGGGTTTTCTTTTGATACCATTCAAAATCGAAGCCCAGACGATTCCTGAACGAAGCAAAATTCAAACCGATGTTGGCTTGGGTTGTATTCTCCCAACGCAAATCGACCAGTTCCAGATTTCGCTGATGAGTGCCTGAGGCACCCAGGTATTCAAAATCATACACATCGTAGGTGGCTACCGAGGCATAATTGCCTCTGGGCTGAGCACCATTCACACCGTAACTGGCACGCAGGCTGAGTTCGTCCAGCCACTGTTCACTCAGTTTCTGCATAAAAGGCTCTCCCGATATGCGGTAGCGCAAAGAAGCACTGGGATAAGTACCCCAGCGGTGATTTTGCCCAAAGCGGGAACTGCCGTCGCGACGGAGAGTGGCGCTCAAAATGTACCGATCCAGCAAAGTATAATGCAGCTGGGTAAAAAAGTTAATGGAACGATTCTGGCCCGACGACGAACTGATACCCAAGCCACTAAGGCCGGCCACTCTGGCCCCGTTGGAAGGATCCGTCAGATAGGGGCTGGCCGAATTGGAAGCATTAGCCGCAAAGCCTTTTTCCATTTTGTCGTAGGTATTGAGTCCCGCCAGAATCTGCAAACTGTGGTTGTCGCCCAGTTTGGGTGTGTATAAAAGTTTGTTGAAGGTTTGCAGAATAAAAGCCTCGCTGTCGCTGTCGCTGGCCCTGTTAACCGTAGATTCCGTCCAGGGACGACCAGTGGCTGTCACCGGCAGAAAAGCATTGGCTTTGTCGTTCATAATATCGAAACCCACATCGAACTGATAGCGCAATTCAGTGATTGGATTCCAGATCACCGATAGATTGGGAATGATACGATTGCTTACCAGCTTGTACATACTTTCGTCGGCCATGGCCACCGGATTGTAAATACTGCTGGCCGAACCTGTCCAGTATCCCTGCAGGGTCGAGGCCGGCGTAAAGAAATTGCCGGTCAGCACGCCCGCTTCGTTGTATTCGTACACAGACATATTAGGAGCACGGACATAAGCCTGGCTCAACACATCGTAGGAACTTCTCAGGTAAGAAATAAAGGCACGGTCGGTCTCCGAGTAATTGTAGGACATATTGGCCGAGAACCTGAACTTCTCCGAAACATTGTAATCCACATTCAGACGGGTAGTAATACGCTCAAAACCTGTGCCTACAGTGGTCCCCGTTTCGTCGTAATAACCCACCGAGGCCCGGTACTGGGCTTTGCCGCTTCCTCCGCTGATGGCCACATTGTGGTCCTGAGTCCAGCCGTTCTGAGTTAATTCATTGAACCAATCGGTATTTTGACCGTAATTGAAATAATAATAGGGATTGTTGACATCGTTGGCCAGTTCCGGATAGGATTCCGGATTAAAAGTTCTGCCCGAATTCATCATGGCTTCCAGGATAAGTCCTACGTACTGGTCTCCATTCAGGGTGGGAATGCCTTTGGCCTGCTTTGACAGCGTTCCTTTAGAACTCAAAGTCACAGTAGGCGGACTGATTCCTCCCCTTTTGGTCGTAATCTGCAATACCCCGTTGGCTGCTTTTGAGCCCCATATTGCAGTTGCCGCAGCATCTTTGAGCACTATGATTTCCTTGATGTCTCCGGGTGCAATATTCAACATTTGGGAGTATTCCTCCTCGTCGGCAGTTGAAAAGTCAAAATCCTCCGAAATGGTGGTTTCGTAAGGAAAACCATCCACGATAATATAAGGTTGGGAACTACCGTTGATCGAAGTAGTTCCACGAATACGAATGGACATACCGGCACCGGGAGCTCCCGACGTGGTCACCATGTCCATGCCGGCCACCCTGCCCTGCAACGCATCGTCAATACTGGCCACGGCCAGGTCTTCGAGTTCGCTCATTTCTATCCTGACGGCAGCTGTGGTCAGATCGCGTTCGTTGATGTTCATCATTCCCGTGCTGATCTGTCGCCTTCCCAGCACAGTAGCTGTTTCCAGTTCCAGGACTTCCTCCCGCATTTCGACGTTAATGATTTCGCGGTTTTCGACAGGAATAGTCTGTTTCTTAAATCCCGAATAGGATACAACCAGCACATCGCCGGGTTTAAGCACAGACAGGAGGCTGTAATTCCCTTCGTAATCGGTAACGGTATTGGCAACCACACGGCCGTCGCTGTTTTGCAACAAAAGATAAGCTCCGGGCAAAGGCTGCTTGTCTTCGTAGGCAGTTACTACTCCGCGTATCAGTACTTTCTGAGCCTGCATCAAGCCGGGCAGGAAAGCCAGTAAAGCGATTAAGAGGCATTTATTCAGTATATTTTTCATCCTTGCCTTGTTGATGGTTTGCACTTAGTTGGATAGAAGAGTTTGGTTGATCTCGAAACAGATAAAACCGTCCAGGCTGTGCAAGACAGC
>CAZAUQ010000047.1:0-17875 GCA_964488495.1 uncultured Bacteroidales bacterium | reverse complement strand
GGGAGGTGATTTTGAGGTGGTAATCAACATTCAGGGTGATGAACCTTATATTCAGAGAGAACAAATACAAGCTCTTAAAGCCTGTTTCAACAAACCCGATACCGAAATTGCCACACTGATTAAGGCTTTTAAACCCGAAGATGGCCTGCAGGCTCTCTTGAATCCCAATTCGCCCAAGGTAGTCCTTAATCCCCGGGGAGAAGCCTTGTACTTTAGCCGTTCGGTTATCCCTTACCTAAGGAATTACCCTCAAAGTCAATGGCTTGAAAAAAATGCTTTTTTCAAACACATAGGTATATACGCCTACAAAAGAAATATTTTGGCCAAACTGGCCATGCTCGAAGTTTCTCCCCTGGAGCAACTGGAATCGCTGGAACAGCTGCGCTGGCTCGAAAATGGATACAAAATCAGCACAGCTGTGACTCAGGTCGAAAACCAGGCCATAGACACTCCCGAAGATTTGGAGCGCTTATTAAATAGTTAGGATGAACAAGTTGAACGACTTTAGCATCCAACGCATGGAAAAACAGACTTTTCCAAACGGGATGGATTTTTACTATAAGAAAACCGATGCCGAAGGTTTGTTGCGACTGGATTTGATTGTGCCTGCGGGAATACAATACCAGAACCGGCCTCTGCAGGCACTGTTGACAAATGCTATGTTCAAAGAGGGCAGCCGTAGTATGACTTCGGCTCAGATTGCAGAACGTTTCGATTATTACGGAGCTTTTTTCAATTCTTCTTGCGGCATGGAAAATGTTTTCATCAATCTTTATACACCCAAAAAATTTTTCAGTCCTACACTGAAACTACTTAGCGAAATTCTGCGTTATCCGACCTTTCCCCAAAAAGAACTTGACATAAGCCTTGAGCGTAACCTTCAGTTACACCTCATAGCTCTGCAGAAAGTACAGGTCCTGGCCGGTCTGGAAATGCAAAAATGTCTGTTTGGGCCGGAACACCCCTATGCAGTAATGGTAAAGGAGGAAGATTTCAACAGTTTCGATGCTTCCATGCTTGCAGAGTTTCATCACCGGCATTATTGCGCCGGACGGAGCGTTGCCTTGCTTAGCGGGGAGCTTAGCCCTGAAGATTGCAAACTGCTGGAACAAATTCTGGGAACTGAGCCTTGGGGAGATACTTCCGGCATAGCGCCAAAAGAGCCTCGCATCCAGCCTCTTAAGCCTCAAAAAGTAGTGGTGTCCAAAGCCGACAGCCTGCAGGCAGCTTTGTATTTTTCTGTCCCTTTCAAAATAGACAAACAGCACGAAGACTTTAATAAACTCAAATTTGTAGAGACCCTTCTGGGCGGTTTTTTCGGCAGCAGACTAATGCGCAAGCTGCGCGAAGAGAAAGGATATACTTATGGTATATCCTCCACAATAGGCGTGCACAAAAAGTATGCTCATCTGGATATCCGCTGTCAGACCGATCTGAAATATGTGGACACCTTGGTGCAGGGAGTATACGATGAAATAAAAAAAATTCAGAATCAGGAAATCAGCAACGAGGAAATGAATCTTGTTCGCAATTACCTCAACGGTGAATATGCACGACTGATGGACGGGCCTTTTTCCCTTTCGGATCTTTATATGTTCACAACCTCAGTCGGTCTTGATTTCAGTTTTTATGAAAAACAGATGGAGATTTTTCAGCAAATCGAGGCCTGCCAGGTAATGGAACTGGCACAACGTTATCTCGTTGTGGAAGATTTTTACGAAGTACGTGCCGGAGGCAATAATCAGGCTGTCGAAACGTTGATTCAATAAGCCGTAAGCGACTTTACTAAAACAATTGCATATGCTCGGCAAATACAAGAAATGTCAGTTACTCCATTTCCCGAAAATCGAGGACGACCGAGGCAATCTTTCCTTTTTGGAAGCCCCGCAACTGCTGCCATTTGAGATGGCCAGAGCTTATTGGATTTACGACGTTCCCGGTGGTGAACTGCACGGTGGGCATGCTTACCGAAGTCAGGAAGAATGTCTGATTGCCCTTTCAGGGAGTTTTGACGTGCGGGTGCGTTCGGGCAGGGGAGAGGAAGTCTATTCTCTGAACCGCTCCTACAAGGGCTTATACCTGCCTGCCGGAAACTGGCGCTCTCTGGAAAACTTTTCCACCAATGCCCTGGGGCTGGTATTATCTTCGGGAACCTACGATCCTGCGGAATACATTCGCGATTTTACAGAGCTGGAGCAAATGCAGACTGCTTCAGGGTTTCAGACCCTGTCGCAAACAGCCATAAAACAGACCACACCCCTACAGACAGTCCTTAAAGAACACGAAATCAATGAATGCTCAGAAAAACAGCACTTTACAGTTCATGATTGCCGTTTGGTGGAATTACCTACTCATCACGACAGAGAGGGCAATCTGACAGCTGTCAACGCTGAACGGGAACTACCTTTTACATTGAAACGCTTGTATTACGTTTACGACATTCCCTACGGCAGCCAAAGGGGCGGGCATGCTCATAAAGAACTGAAACAATGGGTAATAGCCGCCAGTAGTTGCTTTGATGTTTTGCTCAACGATGGAAGGGAACAAAAAAGTTTCCGCCTGGACAGGCCCAACCTGGCACTGGAAATTCCTGCCGGCATCTGGAGGGAAATAAGCGGTTTTGCTTCGGGAGCTGTTGTGTTGGTGCTGGCTTCGGCAGAGTTTTCAGAATCCGATTATATTCGTGATTATGAACAATTTATAGCCTTCAGGTTATGCAAATAGTTCGTTACAGACCGGAATTAAAATCTTGCTGGGATACGTTTGTGGCCCGGTCCAAAAACGCCACTTTCCTGTTTTACAGGGATTACATGGATTATCATGCCGATCGCTTCTGCGATCATTCTCTGTTGTTTTACGATAAAGAGCTTCTGTTAGGACTTTTACCTGGTAACGTGGAGGCCGATACCTATTTTTCGCATCAGGGCCTCACCTATGGAGGCTTTTTACTAACGCCCGCCGGCACGGCAGAACAAGTCATCGAAATGTTGGATCTGTTGATAGCCTATTTAAAGGATCAGGGGATCAAAAGCATAGTATACAAGAGCATTCCCTGGTTTTATCACAAGATGCCTGCCGAAGAAGATTTATATGCCCTCTACCTTAAAAAAGCTGTTTTAATATCCCGCAGTTTGTCGTCGACCATACGTTGCGACAAGGCGTTGCCTTTTGCCCACGCCCGAAAAGACGGTTTGCGCAAAGCCCGCAAAGCAGGTCTCAGCTGGCAGGAAAGCAAGGATTTGTCCTTGTTCTGGCCTATATTGGAACAGAATTTATGGGCAAGACATCACTTAAAACCCGTCCATAATCTGGAAGAAATCAGGCGATTACAGCAGGCTTTTCCCAAAAACATCCGTCTGTTTCTGGCAACAGAAGCAGAAGTGCCTCTGGCCGGCTGCCTGGTGTACGAAACAGAGACGACGGCACATATTCAGTATATTTCGTCCAATCAACGAGGCAAAGCTCTCGGAGCGCTGGATTTATTGTTTGAGCACCTGATTTTCGGGTGTTTTAAACACAAAGATTACCTGGATTTTGGCATCTCCACCGACGACGACGGTTTCAAACTCGACCGGGGACTTTTGTTTCAAAAAGAAGGCTTCGGGGCCAGAGCCAGCGTATACGATATTTATACCCTCAACATAGAATAGAAAAAGTATCTGTCGGTTTTACAATGGAAACACAGGAATCATCCTATAAACAAATTGTCAAATCTACCGGGATTTTTGGTGGATCACAATTGTTCAATATGCTGATCGGTGTGTTCAGAACCAAAGTGGCAGCGGCCTTGCTGGGACCTCTGGGTGTGGGGTTGATTAGTATGTATCAGTCTATTATCGACATGATCCGTTCGGTCAGCGACCTGGGTTTGCATTTCAGTTCTGTCCGGGATATGGCTCAGGCCAATGCCGGCGGCGACCAGCAACAGATTAACACTACTGCATCGGTACTGACCAGATGGATCGTTTTTACGGCCATTTTTGGAGCTCTGCTTTGTATTGTGTTTTCAAAACAAATCAGTATGCTGGCTTTTGATGACAGCAGCAAAAGCCTTCAAATATGCCTTTTGTCTTTTTCGGTATTTGCCCTGACTTTGTCTGCAGGCCAAAAGTCAGTATTACAAGGCATGCGAAAAATTGCCTATATGGCCAAAGCTTCGATCCTGGGCAGCCTGTCCGGTTTTGTGGTTGCATCGCTCTTGTATTTGATGCTGGGGCAGGAGGGCATCGTTCCGGCTCTATTGGCAGTTGCTTTTCTGAGTTTGGTATTTAGTTGGTGGTACCGGCATAAAGTACCCATACAGAAAGTCTCCCTAAGCATCAGGGAAACTTACCTGCGGGGGAAAAAAATGGTTGTCCTTGGGCTGTTTACTATGTTGTCGGGGGTAATCAGCACCCTGACCATGTTGTTGCTCAAAAGCCAGATTGGCCGTTGGGCCGACCTGGATACCGTGGGTTTATTCCAGTCTTCGTGGTCGTTGACGGCCATTTATCTTTCTGCCATTCTAAGCGCTATGTCGGCCGATTATTACCCCAGGCTTTGTGAACTGAACGACGATAATCCCAGGATGGTCCGCTATGTAAATGAACAACTGCGAGTAGTACTTTTAGCAGCTACGCCTTTGGTGGTGGGCATGTTGCTCTTTGCACCCTGGGTGCTGCATTTGTTTTATTCGGCCAAATTTGTGCCTGCCGAGGATTTATTGCGCTGGCAGATTGCCGGCAGCTTTCTCAAAGTGCTGAGTTGGCCTTTTGGCTACATTTTGCTCAGCCGTTCCAAGGGTTTGCTGTTTATGTTGACCGAACTGCTCTGGCATGGATCTTACCTGGCTCTCACCTGGTTGCTCTGGGAGCCTTTGGGCCTGGCTGCTGCCGGTCTGGCTTTTTTGTTGGCATATGTGCTGTATTCTGCTTGTTTGCTCCTGTTGGCCCGTCGTATTTGCCGTTTCCGGATGCAAAGCGAGAACCTGTATTTTTTGGGCATCTTTATTTTCTTTGTGCTCTCGGCCTTTTTGCTGGCCCATGTATTCAATCCGGATCCATGGATCAAATGGTCGCTTTCAGCTCTGGTTCTGCTGGCCTGCAGCTATATCTCTTTGCGGGAACTCAACAGAATCTGGCCGCTCAAAGACTTGTGGGCAGGCATAAAAAAACGCCTATCAAAAGATGAATAAACCTTTGGTGTCCATATTGATTTTAGCCTATAATCAGAAAGAATATATTGCTGATTGCCTGGATGCGGCCCTGGCCCAGCAGGGGGATTTCGATTATGAAATAGTGCTTGCCGACGATGCCTCAACCGACGGTACATTGCAGATTTGTCAAGACTATCAACGACGCAGTCCCGACAAAATAGTACTCTTGAGCAATCAAAGCAATCGGGGAGTGGTACAGAATTATTTTAATGCATTGGAACATTGCCGGGGAGAGTTCATAGCCGATTGCGGCGGAGACGATTACTGGCCCGATCCCCTGCGTTTGCAAAAGCAACTGAATCTTCTTGTCCGTGATCCGGCCATGAGTATGGTTTACGGGCAATGGAAAAATGAACCGACAGAAAGCCCGGAAACCTCACAAAACACTCAAACCTCACAAAGCAAACAAAACACGCAAAACACGCAAAACACAGAGTCTGGTCTTAAAGCTCTTCCACAATACAATCCCGCTGACTTCGGCCCTCGTACAGCAGCCCGTTTCCTCAACCGGATGTATAAACCCGAAATAGTACTTTCTACGGCCTTGTACAGAAAAAAAATTGTACTGGAGGCCTTGCACAAAAATCCTGAATTATTTCTGCACAGGGATTACCGCACCGAAGACCTTTCGGTGCTGACGGTCTTGTTGCTGAGCGGGCCTGCCTGCTATTTACCTGAATGTTTTCTGGTTTACCGGGTGCAGGAAAATTCTGTCAGCCATGCTGTGCAGAAGGACAAGTACTATCGTTTTGCTTTGAACAGCTTCAGACAAAGCCTCGACTGGGCCGGGCATATCGGATTGAACCTCATGGAGATACTTCCATATTTGCAAAGCAGATACACCAATTACCTGCACTATGCTTTCAGGTCGGGGGACAAGCAACTGGCCCTTGCTTTGAGAAAGGCCGTTAGAGAGTATAAATACCGTCCTTCCCTGAAAAATGAATTAAAGTTTTACCTCACTCAATGTTCCTTTAAAAAGTCCAAAGCTCTATGAAAGTATTGTTTCTGCTTCCGGAATATCCTGCTTTGGGTGGGGTGCAAACTGTGACCACCCAAATGGCCAATTATTTTCAGGCTGCCGGCAACGAAGTGAGCATTCTGAGCCTGCCTCCAGGTAAGCTTTACGGATTGCCTGTCGTTTTGCCTGCCGCTTCGACAGTTGGTCATTCGCCGGAACTTCAATCCTGCAAATCCAAGCTGTCATCGCCCGGGCTTGATTCTGGTCCGTCACAAGTCAGGCCTTCTGAAAATCCTGATTTCGGAACGTCACAAGTCAAACCTCCTGAAAATCCTTTGCGAATAGCTCTGGATCCGGGAGTCAAACAGGCTTATTTACCCGACACCTCTGATTACAATTCTAAGCAAAATCTCAATTACATACGCAACCATGTAGAACAAGAAGGGATTTCGATTGTCATCAACCAGGGGGCTTTTTCCAAGGCTTACCTGTTGTTCAGGAACCATCCGCGGCATAAGGTGATCAATGTACTCAGAGGCTGCCCTGCCTGGGAACCGGTGCGTAAACGTAAACTCAATACCTTCAGAAACACTGTGCTGCCTGCACGCGGAATCAGCAAAAGAATACCGGCAATCCTGCGCTATCTGGCTGTGAAAATAGTTCCCGGGTTGGCGAACGGGCTGGCGAGGAAAGAATTATTCAGCAAGATTGTACACGCTGCCCGTTTTGTGGTGCTGGCGCCCGGTTATATCGAAGAATTGCATGCAAACTGGCCTGCAAAGATTGCATCAGGGCAAATACTGGCCATTTCCAATCCCCTGACCGGTCTGGCAAAGGGCTCTGCCCGTAAACCTCAGGTTATTTATGCCGGTCGTCTGAGCAGGGAAGATAAAAGGGTTGACCGCTTATTGCGCATCTGGAAACAAATCCAGGACCAGGTGCCCGGGTGGTCTTTTCGGATCATTGGCGAAGGCCCCGAAAAGGAAAACCTGAAGAATTATGCAGCGAAACTGGGGCTGAAAAGGCTGAGTTTCGAAGCTCCCCGTATGGACGACAGCCTCTATGCCGAGGCTTCCATAATTTGTTTATCCTCTTCATACGAAGGATACGGCATGGTGTTGCTCGAAGCTCGTCAGGCAGGTATAGTGCCTGTGGCTTTTGATTGCAGTGCGGGTGTGCGCGATGTTATCACACATCAGCACAACGGACTGCTGGTGCCGGCTTTTGACGAAAAAGCCTTTGCCGGCAGCCTGCTAAGGCTTATCAAAGACGACAGTCTTCGCAACAAACTATCGCAACAAGCCGTCGAAGATACCCGACAAAACGATATTGAACGCATAGGACCGCAGTGGACCGCTTTGTTTGAAGACTTGCTGTCTGAAAATCAAAACAGAGGATTAACAACCGAAGCGACCGCCGGATATCCTGTTGCCGGAAAACAGGCCTCAAAAGAACAATCGACTGCCGAACTGGAAGTGTTGATTTCTACTTTTGCTAAGCCTTTACAGCCAATCGTTGAGCGTTTACCCTTAGCTCAGGAGGGAGTACGCTATCTTATTTCTTGTCAGGGAGTTAAAATCAGTGAGTCGTTCCGGCCCCAACGTCCGGATGTGTTAATCAGTTACACCGACAGCAGTGGCATCGCCGCCAACCGCAACAACAGCATCAAAGCCGCAACAGGCGAAATTGTATGGCTGCTCGACGACGATGTCCGTTTCGAACAGGCAGACCTCAGCCGCATACTGGAATGTTATACTTCACAGCCTGACATTGATGTGGCCTGTTTTCAAATCAGAACTCCCGAAGGCAGGCCTTACAGGCGCTACAAAGATCAGGCTTTCAGGATGAAGAGCCTCAACGATATCCGGGATGTCAGCTCTATCGAGATTACATTCAGGCTGGCCTCTGTCCGGGCTAAAGGCCTGGCATTTGACGAGCGTTTCGGACTGGGCAGGGAATGGCCATGCGGAGAAGAGTTTCTGTTTCTGGCAGCCTGCCTCAAAGCCGGTTTGCAGATGTATTATTTCCCTTACCCCGTAGTAGAGCATCCTTACGAAAGCACCATAAAAAAACTGAGTCAATACAGCCTGGTTTTGCTTGAGAAGTCTGGAGCCGTCAATGCTGTAATCTACGGAAGAAAAGCCTGTTTGAGAAACATACTTTCGCTTATCAAAGCCCGCAAAGCAATTAAAAACGAAGGCTTGTCTGCCTTTGAATTCCTGCGCCACAAAAACCGGGGCAGCCGTAAACTACTAAAATCTCAGCGAGATGGAAGGGCCTAAGATTTCTGTTTTTATTCCGGTCTACAACGGCAGTATCTATCTCAAGCCTACTCTGGAGTCTGTATTGAATCAAAGCTTTACTGACTTTGAATTGTTGGCGGTTGATGACAGTTCCACAGACGACAGCTGGCTCATATTAGAGGAATACGCAACACGTGACCAGCGAATGCGAATACTGCAAAAAGAACGGGGAGGTAATGTGCCTAAATCCTGGAATGTCGTTCTGCCCTTACTTAGAGGAGAATTTGTATTTTATCTTTCGCAGGATGATGTTATAAGCAGAGATTGTTTTGAACAGATGATCGGCCGTCAGCAGGAATGCGATGCCGATTGCGTGTTGCCCGAAATGCTTCGTTTTGTGCGGGATCCCTCGGATGCCGTCCTTGAGCAAGCCGTCGGAGCACCGGGTGCTGACTACAGCCAGACGCTGGACGGACGGACAGCCTTTTTACTCAGCCTTGACTGGCGGATTCACGGCTTTATGCTCTGTCGCAGACATTTCTATACCGAGGAAAAATTTGACGAAAGCATTTTCAACAGCGATGAATACGTCACCCGAAAGATATTTTTAAAATGCCGGCAGGTGGCATTTTCAAAAGGACGTTTTTATTACAGAAGAGGAAACACAGCCAGCATTACTGCTCCAGGCCGGGCATTGCGCTATCAGGTACTCAGAACCAATCGACAGCTTTTAGAGCTAATGCAGGAGCATGGTTTTGAACAACAGGAGGCAGAGGCATACCGCAGGCAGATTTTCGATGCCTGCTGTGGTTTGTGTCGTTATTTTATTAAGAATAAAAACAGCTATACTTCCAAAGAGCAGGATGATATAAAAAAGTTGTTTAAAGAGGAATATGCTGCTATCAGCAAAGACAGACAGTTGTTGGTAAAGGCTTACCGAAGCTCGGATTATAAACAAAGAATCAGGGTGGTTCTAATGTTAAGCTCTTATGGATCATTTATTTTAATCAATCGCTTGTACAATCTTTTTCACAAAAAATGAAGCAAAAGCAAATTATTTTACCCCCCGAATGGGCAAAGCAAGCCTTTGTTCAGCTCACCTGGCCGCATCAGGCTAGCGATTGGGCTGCAAATCTGGAAGAAGTAGAGGCTTGTTATATCGAGATTGCACGCCAACTACTTCGCTTCGAACCCCTCCTGATTGTATGCAGTGATCAAAAGGCTGTGCGCGATAAAATAGCTCCCCAAAACAATCAGAAGCTTTTTTTGTATGAATTTCCCTGCAACGATACCTGGACCCGCGATTTCGGACCGATTTCCGTCTACGTTGACGGTAAAGTCTGTATGTATGATTTCGGCTTTAACGCCTGGGGAGAAAAATTTGCTTTTGACTTGGACAACAAACTGACTTCGAAACTTCTGGAAGCCGGAGCATTCGGCAGCGACCGCGGCTATTGCGACCGGCAGTCTTTTATACTGGAAGGCGGCAGTATTGAAACGGACGGGGCCGGCAGCTTGCTCACTACTTCTGAATGCCTCTTGTCTCCTACACGCAATCCGCGAATGAATAAAAAAGAGATAGAACAGTATTTGAAACAAGCCTTTGGTCTGCACAGAGTGCTGTGGATAGAGCATGCTTATTTGCAGGGTGACGATACAGACGGGCACATCGATATGCTGGCTCGTTTTTGTGACAGGGACACTATCGCTTATGTATCGGCCGATTATCCCCGGACAGCCCGGGGACATGAACCAAGGCAACTCGAGTCCTTAAGAGCCATGGAAGAAGAGCTTAAAACGTTCAGGACAGTTTCAGGACAGCCATATCGTCTGATTCCGCTGCCTTTACCCGATGCGATATGGCATGAAGCTGAACAATTACCTGCCAGCTATGCCAATTTTTTGATTATTAATGGAGCCGTATTGTTGCCCGTTTATGGACAAGAAAAAGATCAACAGGCTGTTAAACAGCTTTCTAAAGTTTTTCCGGATCGGGAAATCATTCCGGTTAATTGCCTGGCACTTATAAAACAACATGGTTCCCTGCATTGCATCAGCATGCAACATCCGGCGGCAGAACAGATGGAGCAATGTGAAAATGTTGTAGATATTTAAACCTTTTTAATGCCTGTCTTAGGAGACGTTTTAACTTAAAGCAAGGCAGCTTCGTATAATTCTATTAGCTTTGCATGCCTATTTTTTACAAATGACTTTAACGCGACGATACTTTCTGTATTTTTTATTACTGTGTTTGTTATTGTCCTGTACAAAAGCAACAGAGCAGTCTGATCTGATTTATCCGGTAGTCCGCATGGATTTTTCGGACGAATTGGTGCTTGAAGGCAGTGTTGAAGCTACCAATTCCACCTTAATAAATTGTCCCGACGTTTACAACTCCATAGTAGTTTACCTGGTCGAAGACGGAAGTTGGGTTGAAGCCGGCGATACTCTCTGCATACTGGAAAATCAACCATTGATAAATCAACTGGAGACGGTTAAACGACTTTGCGAATTATATCAGGCAGAATACAATAAAGGGGTTGCCGATCTGGAGTTGAATTACGCCTTGCTGCAGGCTCAGGTCAGAAACAACGAAACTCAAATGGCCATCAGCAGTCTGGATTCTCTGCAATTGCAATATTATACCGAATCCCAGCGAAAAATCGCAGAAATTCGTCTGGAACAGGCCAGGATAGAGTCCCGTAAACTTAAGAAGAAATTAAATGCTTTAGAAACCATCAATCGCTCCGAACTTCGCAGGATGGAGTTGTACATTATGCAGAGTAAAATGCTCTTGCAATCAACGCAGGAATCGCTGGATAAATTGATTTTGCTTGCTCCCAAAGCCGGTATGGCCTTAAGGGGTAATTCCGATATCAGCGAAGGCAAACTGCAGGAAGGAGAAGAAGTGTATCCGCAAACACCTTTGGTGATTATTCCCGATTCCGGGCTGGTAAGAATAAAAATACAAGCCACTGAAACAGCTTATAAACGCCTGAATCCCGGCCAGAAAGTAACATACACTTTTGACGGTATGCCGGGGAATTATGCCTATGGATCCATTGCAATGAAATCGCCCAGAGGTTATACACTGAACCGCAATTCCAGAGTGAAATTTTTTGATGTAATGGCTTCAGTAGACAGCAGTATGCAAACACCCCCTGCCGGCTTGTCGGCCAATTGCAGGGTGTTTTTGAATTATTTACCCGATACCGTGGCTGTTCCCATCATTTCTGTTTTTCAGGAAGACAGCATCAGCGTAGTGTACATAAAAAAAGGTTCCGGTTTTGTTCGTCAGGAAGTAGGGGTAGCTTTGCAATCATCCAAAGAAGCTGTTATTGCCTGCGGCCTGCAGGGAGGAGAAGAAATTGCTATGTTGCAACCTCCAAAATCGAAGATTAAAGCCGAGGTTTTTTTGAATGCTGAAGAACGCAATCGCTATAAACCCACCAAAAACGATAGTATACCCGCAGATTTTCTGGATGTGCCGCAGGAAATCATGCAACAGACCGCTCCTGAACCCGGGGTAGAGGAGGGTATGCCCGATGAGGATGTTATTATTATTATTTATTAAACAGTCCAACAGGATGAAAAAGATTATTTTATTGTTATTGCCTGTCAGTCTTTTGTGGGCTGCCTGCGGTAAAGAAAAGAAGCAGGAAATTCCGCTGACTCAGGTCAGACAGGAGACTTTCTATATAGATCTGTACGAGGAGGGAGAAATTCAGGCTACACAGTCTAAGGTGATTACCTCTCCAGAAATTTCCTGGCGTTACGGCGACCTTAAAATTACTTATATAGTGGACGACGGTCAGGAAGTGGAAGCCGGTGATACGGTGGCCATTTTTGATCCCTCCGAAGTGCGCAAAGCCATCGTAGATGCGGAGTCGCGCCTGGAGATTCATTATGCGGAGCTGGAAAAAATGCAGGCTCAGCAGGAATCTGATATGGAAGAAATGATGGCCGATTTCGAAGTGACCAAATTGTCGCTCGATATTTCCCGTCTCGAATACGAATCGGCAGAATACGAAGCCGTAATCAAGAAAAAAGAAATCGAACTCAATCTCGAAAGAGCCACCATTGCTTTGGAACAGGCAAAAAGTCAGATCGAAAACCGCAAAAAAATTCAGAAAGAGGAACTGACCCAAAAAAAACTCATCATCAGTCAGGCTAAGTCTGAACTGGAGGATGCCTACAATACACTGAATTTGTTGTTTGTCACCTCTCCTTCGCCGGGAATCGCCATAGTAAGTGAAAACAACACCACTGAACTTAAATTTCAGGAAGGCGATCAGGTCTGGAAAGGTCAGCCTATGATAGAACTACCCAACCTGAATGAATTAAAAGCGGCCATTAAAATCAACGAAGTGGACATTGCCAAAATCACCAAAGGCCAGCGAGTGATAATACGTCCCGATGCTTTTTCCGATTCTTTGTATTATGGTCACATTCAAACTGTAGCAAATCTGGCGGTTAACAAGGAACGGAATTCCAGGATCAAGGTTTTCCCTGTGGAGGTGCTTATCAACAGTCGTTCAACCGATTTGATGCCGGGCCTTACCGTAAGTTGCCGCATTATTATCGATGAAATTCCCAATGCTGTTTATATTCCTCTGAATGCTCTTTTTAAGGAAGGTATTCAGGATATTGTTTATGTAAAAACAGCCACCGGATTCAGGATTCAGGAAGTCAAAACAGGGCGGTCCAACACAGATTACATTATTATCGAAGAGGGGCTCAAAGCCGGAGAAAATATTGCCATGGTCAATCCTTTCCTGATAGCAGAAGCAGAAAAATCCTCAAAAAAGCAGGCACAATGAAACGCAAACATTTTACCCTATTGCTGGTTGGCCTGAGTGTGGGTTTATTCCTGTTGCCGGCCTGTGACCAGGCGACACAAGAGAACAACCTGATAAAACGGGGCGATTTCAAGCAAACCTTAACCGAAACAGGTGAGTTATTTACCGTTGATAATCGATCCATAGTGATGCCCCGCTACGGCAGGTACTGGTACAATATGAAGATTGTCGGTCTGGTGGATCACGGTTCCAGGGTAAAAGCCGGAGATTCACTTGTTCAGTTTGATCCTACCGAAGTTAAAAAATTCATCATGGATCGCCAGACTCAACTGGAAAACGAAAAGGCCAATCTGGAAAAAATGCTGGTTCAACAACAAAATAACCTGAACAGCCTGCAGTCCAGCTTGCGCGGTGAGGAAGCCTCTTTTAACCTGCGTAAGCTTACCATGGAATATACCAAGTTTGAATCAGAGCGGGTGCAGGAAATCAAAAGGTTGCAATTTCGTCAGGCCGAAATCAATTTTGAAAAAGTAAAAAGGCGGATAGAACTCACAAAAGTAATGGCGGCCAACGATCTGAAAATACAAAAGATCCGGGTGGCGCAAATAGAAAATGAAATTATAATGGCTCAGGAGGCTCTGCCTCTGCTCACTATGCGTGCACCTATTTCAGGCATATTCCAGGTAGCCCGCAAACGGCGTTCACGCGACAATATAGCCGTCGGTGATGATATACGATTCGGGACTATGGTGGGCAGTGTGCCCGATCTTACCTGGATGAAGGTTCAGACAACAGTCAACGAAGTGGACCGGGCTAAAATCAAACAGGGCCAGCCTGTTGTTGTGCGTCTGGATGCTTTGCCCAATGTGGCTTTCGATGCCCAGGTATCGTTCATTAGTGTCTTATGCCGGGCTTACGACAACAACGACAGGAGAAAGGTTTTTGATGTGGAAGTAAAACTTCTGGAATCAGACGAAAGGCTAAAACCCGGGATGACCGTCAGCTGTGAGTTTATTGCCAACGACCTCAAGGACGTGTTATATGTACCCAACAGCTGTTTGCTGAAAGAGGGCGGACGTTACTGGCTCTTTTTGCCCAAAGTGACCGGATACGATAAAATAGCGGTGGATTTTCATACCCGCAACAACACCCATTCCGTCATCAGTGGCAATATTTCCGAAGGCCAGGAGGTGATTCCTGTTGCCGGAATAACAGATCAAGAATAAAGACTATGCAATTCGATGAAATAATACGTGTGGCTCTGCACGCTTTGATGGATCACAAGTTCCGATCTTTCCTGACCATGTTGGGTATCATTTTTGGCGTGGCATCGGTTATTGCAATGCTTTCTATTGGCGAAGGCGCCAAAAGAGAAGCCATCGCCAAGTATCAGGATTTGGGAGTGAATAATATCATTGTCCGTGAAAAAAAATTATCCAGCACTGAACTCGAAGAGGCCCGGGCCAGATTTTCTCCCGGTTTGTCCATTAACGATGCCAGGGTGATCAGAGAAATTGTGCCCGAGGTTGTACAGGTGGCTCCTCAGGCTGAAAAAGAATCCGAAGTAAAAATGGGCGATATGTCTGCCAAATCGACGGTGATAGGAATTACGCCGGCCTTTGTGGAAATATTGAATTACGAAACCGAAGAAGGCAGCTTTATTACCACAGACCATTACAACAACAGCCTGAAAGTTTGTGTGCTGGGAGCCGGTTTGGCTAAGTCTTTTTTCCCTAATCAAAGTGCTTTGGGCAAAATGGTCAAAGTCGACGATCAATGGCTCGAAGTGGTGGGTGTAATGAAATCCAAGGCCGTTTTTACGGAAACAGTAGGAGAACTGGCCTCCCGCGATTTGAACAACGACGTCTATGTGCCTCTGACCACCTTTAACAAGCGCTTTGCCAAAGAAAACCTGCTCGAGAGCGAAATCAAACAAATCACCATCAAGGTAAACAGTTCCGGCAAACTAATGGAAAGCGCTGCCCTGATCAGAAGTATTCTCGACCGTCATCATTTCAATAACCAGGATTACAGCATTGTGATTCCTTATGAGCTCTTGAAGCAGGAAGAAAAAGAACGTCAGATCTACAATATTCTGTTGGGTGCCATCGCTGCCATTTCGTTGGTAGTAGGAGGGATAGGCATCATGAACATTATGTTGGCCACGGTGATGGAACGAACCCGCGAAATCGGAATCCGCCGGGCTATCGGTGCCCGCAAAAAGGACATTATGAGTCAGTTTGTGGTCGAAGCTGTTGCCATCAGTATTACGGGAGGCCTCATCGGAGTAGTGTTGGGTGTGGTTTTGTCACTTTCCATTTCTTTGTTTACCGATGTAACTACTTTCATACGAGTGTATTCCATTTTTATTGCTTTCTTCTTTTCCGTACTGGTCGGTATCAGTTTTGGTTACCTGCCGGCCAAGAATGCAGCCAACCTTAAACCCATCGAGTCGATACGCTACGAATAACGAAAACGCTTTATGCTGATTGAAATAAAGAATTTAGTAAAGAACTACGTCATAGGCGACATTCTGGTGCCGGCCCTTAAGAACATCAATCTGACCATAGACCGCAACGAATATGTGGCCATTATGGGGCCTTCGGGATCGGGGAAGTCTACGCTGATGAATATTTTGGGTTGCCTTGATACACCCAGTGACGGCCGGTATTTGTTTGACAATGTAGATGTCAGCACCCTCAGCGACGATGCCTTGTCGATGATGCGCAACCGGGAGATTGGTTTTATTTTTCAGAATTTCAACCTTCTGCCCAAGATGAACTCCTTGCAAAATGTGGAGTTGCCCTTGATGTACGCCGGTGTACCTAAAGCCTTACGCAGGGAAAGAGCTATGGAAGCGCTCGAAAGAGTCGGCCTGGCCGACCGTATGGACCACAAGCCTGCTGAACTCAGCGGAGGTCAACGTCAACGTGTTGCCGTAGCCAGAGCCTTAGTGACCAGGCCCGGCATCTTGTTGGCAGACGAACCCACCGGTGCTCTCGATTCCAAAACAGGAGTAGAAATCATGGCCTTGTTCGACGAATTGCATCGTGAGGGCAATACCCTGATTTTGATTACTCACGAAAGGGAGATAGCCGAATACAGTCACAGAATTATTCATATTCGCGACGGCCTGATTTTTTCGGATGAAAAAAACATTCGTTCCGACGATGTAGAACAAAAGATTTACAAAACCAGAGGATAAATTATTGACAATGAAAACAAAAATAGTTATTTGCACACTGCTTTTCAGTCTGATTTGCATTGTTAAACCCAAGGCTGAAACCTATCATCTGGACCTGGATCAAAGCATTCTCATTGCCAAAAACAAAAGCATTGAGATGCTCAGTTTGCTGCAGGACATCAAAATTGCCGAATACAACCTCAAGTCAACCACCAGCGGATTAAAGACTCACGTGGATCTGAACCTGACCTTGCCCGAATACACCGAAACCATCCGTCAGTTTGAAGATACTTCGGGCATCGCCTTTTATTCGGTGCGCCAACTCAATTACAACGGATCTCTGCGTATCAATCAGCCTTTGCCCACCGACGGAAGTATCTATCTGCAAACCAGCCTCACCAATACCGACGACCTGAACAACGCCAAGCGCCTGATGAACCTCAATACACGTCTGGGACTGACCCAGCCGCTGGACGCCATTTATGGTTACAACAACATCCGTGCTCAGCTAATTCAGGCTAAACTGGCTTACGAACAGTCGCAAAAGCAGCTCAAACGTGCAGATCTCGATCTGGTTTACAACGTTACCAGTGTATTTTACAATTTATTGTCGGTTCAGAAAAGACAGGAACTGGCCCTAATGAACCTCGAAAGGCAAAAAGAGGCCTACGAAATTGCCAAAAACAAATTCGCGGCCGGTTTGATCAAAGAGGTGGAGGCCTTGCAGATGGAAGTGGATTTGGCCGAGGCTCAGAACAATCTTGACCTGGCCATTATGGATCAGAGTTCGGCAGCCAACCGCTTTAAAGAATTGATAGGTATTGACATCAAGGACAGCGTGGTTTTAAATTCTGTGCTTGAATACGAAGTGGTGCTTATTGATCCTCAAAAAGCCGTGGAGCTGGCTTTGCAAAACCGCCTTGAAATCCGCGAACAGGAGATTCAGATCGAACTCGGCGAAATGAGCATCAAACGTCAAAAAGCCGAAGGTATGGTCAAGAGCAGCCTGACGGCATACTACCAAAAGGTGGGTGTCAGCGAACTGGGTACCGACAAAGGCTTTTTAAATTCACTCGATCATTCTGCCTCCGACTTTATGGCCAGGCCTCAGAATTTCGGGGTGGGACTAACAGTCAGCGTGCCCATCATCGATTGGGGCCAAAACAAAGCCTTGGTTAGCTCTGCTGAATCGCGTCTTCAGAAAAGCCTTTATCGCCAGGAAGAAGTTCGTCGCAGCATAGAACGCGAAGTGCTTGACCTTTCCAACGAAGTCATCAGCAGCCTGAAACGCTTGCAATTGCTCGAAAAGAACCTGGTGATTGCCGAAAAGAGTTTCGAGATTACCCTGGCCCGTTTCTCCAACGGCGACATCGCCAGCCAGGAACTGGCTCTGGAGCGTGAGAGGCTCAACAATGCCTACACCTCGCACCTGTCGGCTTACATCAACTATCAGTTGCGTATGGCCGATTTGATGCGAAAAACCTTTTACGACTT
>CAZAUQ010000046.1:0-18058 GCA_964488495.1 uncultured Bacteroidales bacterium | reverse complement strand
TGGGATGGAAAAATTCTTTTACCCGGCTGTATCCCTGCAAAGTAGTTTTGCGGATACCCAGAGGATCAATATTGCGATGACGATCTTTGTAACGGTAAAGATGTACATATACCCGGCTTCTCATACTTGCCACTTCTTCTGGGGTTTCGTAGAAAATATTTGGAGTGGAAGCTTCCACTATAGCGATATTCTCAACTTCGTCTACGTAAGGCATTTCTTCAGAATTCATACCAATTGTATATAAATCTTCCAGAATAAAGACTACAGTCTTGCCTTGGTATTGCATAACCTCTTCCATGGTGTCCTTGGATGAGTTGTATTTTTGGGTGATAAAAAAATGGGGATTTATCTGGGTTAGGAAGATGGGAATGCTTGAGTACTCATCTTCGGCCTGATCCCGGATAACATCCAATTCTTTTTCGACAGTATAAATAGCACTGGCCTCTCCCGTGCTAAGCTGATCGCTGCGTTTCCGTTTTATCTCTGCCTCAGGAAGTAAGACTTCTCCGGGTAATACTGTAATTTTAGAGCTGTCAATGGCGTTTAGCAGCCTGCCTGTCCTGGCGGATTTTGGGAAGCGCAGCCGTTCGTAAACCGGAGCTTCCTGCTCGTAATACGAAAAGTGCCTTGGTACGGGACTGAACAGCCTGTCCAATACTATCCGGTGGTTTTTGCGTTTCTCGCCATCCTTGATTTGCAGCGAAAGTTTCCAGGTATCCATAAAATCAAACAGGAAATTGAAGGCTCCCGATGAATCAGTCAGACAATTACCGTAATAGGCTGTACTGTCTGAAGTCATCCAAATGGTTACCTGGATGTCTTTTTGAGGTTTTTTGAACAGCTGGGATTTAATTTCACCCTGAAGTAAAATACCTTCTTCTATGGGATGTTTGGCTTCGAACGATTTGCACCCCGACATTATTTCCCAGTTATATCTTCTCCAGCCCTGAACCAGCATCAGCAAATCAAGAGCTCTGTTGCGCCGTTGGTCTTCTTTTTCAAAATACCAGGCCGGATTATGGATATACCCTTTGAGTTCGGAAGAAAGCAATAAATGGCTGTACATATCGCTAAGGGTGGCATTCTTTAGGTTTTCGGAGGCATCACGTACCGACAGTACCAGCGGGATTCCGGCCGGCGGTGTTTTGGTCGCACTGTCTGTCTGCATTGAATTCCTGATAGATTCTACCTGTACTTCGAGCCTGACCGGACGAAAAGCATCCGGATTTTCGTTAAGTTGTTTTATGGAGATGCTATACTGCAATGGGTCGTAAAGCGGATTTCTGATAAAGACCAGACGTTCGGCCAGAATTTCTCCCCTTCGATTGAAAAGTGTGATTTGTTGTACACCTGAAGGCAATACTTGTTTGGGTATCTGAAAAACTTGTTCTGATTTCGGCAACAGCACAGCCTGGACATAGATTTTACCCCGGCAGGTCAGCGCCAGACCAACAGAATCGTTCACTTCATCAGGCTTTGCCGCAATGGTGACAGTTAAAAAATCCGGTTTTTGGTTGTTTACCTTCAACAGATAACCCCGTGGCAGAGCTGAAGGCAATTCAAATTCGTATTCCCGGCCTTCGTACAAGACTTTTGCCTTATATTGCTGGCCGGGTTCAGGAGTAAACTCAAGGTTACCCATTCCCTGATGCATACTGCTGAAAAAGGTAACCACTTCTTTGCGGTTGTTATACAGATTGCCTGATATCAGAGCGTCTTCACCTTGTTTGCCTGTCGCTTTAAATGCAACAACTGAGGGCATGCCTTCGATCAAATGGCCTCCTTCGGGATAAAAATCCAGGTTTAAACTTTTATGTGGTTCAAGATCGACTCGTTTTACCGGCAGGTCGCTTTTGCTAAAAGTCATGGCGGGAGGTTCGGGCTCTTCGGTTTTGGGGTCGTAGCTGATGGGATCCATCACCGGAAAGACCCGGGAAAAAACCACACTTTCTCCGAAGTTAAGCATGCAGCGAGTATAGGCTCTTACTTCATAATAGTCTGCATACCATTCGTTGGGTAAAAAAAGACCGCTGCTGCACTGTCCGTTTTCTATCTTTAATTTTTGTGTGATAAGTACATCACCTCTGCTGTTGAGCAATTCCACATAGAGTGTTTTGCTCATGGTCGAATAGTGGTGGTTTTCGGCCATGAGTATGTAAGCTTTGAACCAGATGGTTTCACCTATAAAATAGGAATTGTTGTCGAAATGTAAATAGACTTTCTCCTGAGAATAGGCCTGGCTAAAGTTGTTGTAAGAGCTGAAAAAATCCTTGTAACTTTTTTCGCTGCTTTGAGCCGACAATAACATCGTAAAGCAGAATAATACTACCGAAAACAAAATACGTCCTGCCGCTGAGGAATGCCTTCTCATATTAGTTGAGCAACTCGAATGACTTACTGCCGATCAGAAATCCGTCGGCAAAAAAGTCAGCCCGGTAGGTGCCTGGATATAAAAATTCACCGACTTCCCAATACATGCTGACCGGTGTCTCTTCACCCTCGTATTCTATCGGACGGAAAACAGAATAATTGAGCTGTGCCCCTTCAAACTCGAATAAATCTTCTACGTTCTTGATCAAGGGAGTGTTGTCGGGTTGGAGTATGCGAAGATAAATGTTTTTTTCTCCTACCTTGGCCGATATGTTCTTAGGCAGATAGAAATTGAATTCTATAGTGGCAATTTTGCTTAAACGGCTGATTTCCCTGCCCCTTTCGTTTAAAGTTCTTATCTCTATATTGCGTGCTTCGAGTATGGAAGCCAGTACCACTTTTTCGGTCAGCTCTGTATTTGCTTTGGCCAACTGAGAAGCTTCATGTTTGATTTCGTGGTATTGTTTGGATACGGCTTCGTTCTCTTTACGTAAACGCATAGTCAGAGTATTGAGGGAGTCGATCTGAATAATATAAGATCGCATGACACCGCGGGCAGTTTCCAATTCTTTGCGAAGCTCGTTGATACGGGTGACGTTGTTAATTTTTAGTGTCCTGATTTCTTCGAGCAGACGCAGGTTTTTTGTCCGTTCAATATCGAGCAGTTCGGCCAGCGAATCGTTAGCTATACGAATGCCGTAACTTTCGTATTGCAGGGCAAGCTGGGAATAACCGTCCTCGAGCTCTTCTTTCTCCAATTCGAACTGGGAAGTTATTTCGTTGATTAATTGACTTTTGTTGTGTCTGTCAATAAACAAAAAGAGACCTGCGGCAAAAAGTAATACAATACAGGCTAGTAAAATATATAAAGTCTTTTGTTGCATGAAACAGCAATCTTTTGAGTATAACGGGGCAAAGATAGCAAAATTGCCCTGTATTCTCTCGTGCAATTATAAAAAAATGATAAATAATGCATTAAGAGTGAAAGCTTCAAAGAATGGTTTTTATTTGAGATATAATTACTACTTTCGTCCTCGGAAAGTTAATAATAGCCAGAGGAAATCAGGAAGATTTTATCACATTATATAGTATGGAATATTTAAAAGAGTTGAACAATCTATTGCCCCTGTTGGGCCATCGTAACTGGATTTTGGTGGTGGACAAAGCCTATCCTCTGCAATCGTCACAGGGTATCAGTTATCTCAATTCGGGTGAAGATTTGAATAAAGTACTCAAAGAGGTACTCAATGTACTGGAAAAAGCTCCTCATATCCGTCCCATTATTTATCTGGACAAAGAATTGGAATTTATGGACGATGAATTGTGTCAGGGGGTCTGCGATTTTAAAAACAAATTGCAGGAGAATTGTTCTTCTTTCAATTTTAAACAAATTCCACACGAGGAGATCTTTCGCAAACTCGATGAAGCAGCCCGCCTGTTTAATGTAGTTGTGATTAAAACAGAATCTCTGATTCCTTATACTTCAGTATTTATTGAGCTTGATTGCGGGTATTGGTCAGAAGCCCGTGAAAAAAGTCTGCGAAGTAAATTCTAATTAAAATTTAGCTGCATGAATTGCCGTTCAGAACTTATCGATGCATTACTTAGCGGCATAGCCGATTGTCAGGTCTCGTATTCGAACATACGAACTATATATACCGATACAAACCCCGAGTTTTTAAAAAACAATGCCTTGTTTTTTATCAAACCCGAGATTACCCTGGCAGATCCCGCTATCCGACTCAAAGAAGTGCTGAATCTTATTCTGGACAAACTGACTGCTTTTGATTTACGTATACACAGCATTCGTGTTTTGCCGGCCGCCTATTTGAAGAAACACGATCTTATACGACGTCACTACGGAGTAATCAGCCAGGTGGCCTCAGAAGGGAAAAAAACACTGGGCGATGAAGCCAGAGGCCGCTTCAGAGAAGTCTTCGGGGCTGAGGCCGATGAAACAAAAATACTGGGAGGCCTGGAGGTCTTGGAAGCTTATCCCTTCTTTAATTCTCATTCGCTGGATTGCCTGTGGCAAAATGGCCAAAACCATAAACTGGCCGGTGGAACCTATGCCGAAAAATGGCGTATTGATCTGGAAACGGTATATGTATTGAATGCCTTTCACCCCAGGCAACTGGAACATTTTACCCTGCCCGGCAGAAGCATCGTGGTGATGAATATCTCGGGCGACAGGAACTGGACTGATTTGAGAAACAGCTTTGCCGGTGCAACCAATCCCCAAAAGGCTAAGCCCGGGAGCCTCAGAAACAGATTGTATGTTCAGGCCCGGGAATTGGGCCTGGCTGAAATTTCTCAGAGTTACAACGGTATACACTTGTCTGCAGGCCCCCTGGAAGCCTTGCTGGAATTGCAACGTTTTGAATCGGATCTCGATCGTGATAAGACCTTGCTGCCTTTGGACAGTTTTCCCTTTGGCCGTCAGTTATTGAAAGTATTCAGACAAATTCCCGGGGAATTTCTGCATAACGTGAAACTCGGTTATCAGGGTAAGCACGTCTCCGTCTTCGACCTGACTGAAGAAATGAATGCAACCGAAGCATTGAGCTTCTTGAAAGACTTGATCGGATAGGAATATTTATGTAAAAACACGACATTTTTTTGGTTTTTTCTTGGCCTAAGCCCGATATTAATTCCTATCTTTGCAGCGTTTTTTTTAAAACTTAATTCATAATTATGAAACCAACACATATTGAGCATCTTGGCATTGCAGTCAAGAGTTTGGAAACGGCTATTCCATACTTTGAAAACATTCTGGGCCTGCAATGCTATGCCATCGAAGAAGTACCCGAACAAAAAGTGAAAACAGCCTTTTTCAAGGTTGGTCAAACAAAAATTGAATTGCTGGAGTCTACCGATCCCGAAGGGCCGGTGGGTAAATTTATAGAAAACCGCGGAGAAGGTGTCCATCACATTGCCTTTGCTGTCGAAAATTTGCAGGAAAAGCTCGATACTGCTGCCGAAAAAGGCGTACGTCTGATCGACAAAACTCCCCGCAAAGGAGCCGAAGGCTTGAATATTGCCTTTTTACATCCCAAATTCACTCTGGGTGTATTAACTGAATTGTGTGAAAATCCTAACAAATAAATACTACTATCAATGAGTAATCAACTGGAAAAAGTAAAAGAATTAATTGCTTTCCGCGAACAAGCTCGTTTGGGCGGTGGAGAAAAAGCGATCGAAAAACAACATGCCAAAGGAAAGTATACTGCCCGTGAGCGTATCAACATGCTTTTGGACCGAGGCAGTTTCGAAGAGTTCGATATGTTTGTTAAACATCGTTGTACCAATTTCGGACAAGATAAAAAGCATTATTTGGGAGACGGAGTAGTAACCGGCTACGGAACGATCGAAGGACGTCTTGTGTATGTTTTTGCACAGGACTTTACAGTTTTTGGAGGTTCACTTTCAGAAACCATGTCGCTTAAGATATGCAAAGTTATGGATCAGGCCATGAAAATGGGCGCTCCGGTTATTGGAATAAACGACTCAGGCGGTGCCCGTATTCAGGAGGGTATCAATGCCCTGGCCGGTTATGCCGAAATTTTTGAACGCAATATCCTGGCATCGGGTGTTATTCCGCAGATTTCCGGCATCTTTGGCCCTTGTGCCGGCGGAGCTGTATATTCTCCGGCTTTGACCGATTTTACCCTGATGACCAAAGGAACTTCCTATATGTTTTTGACTGGCCCCAAGGTGGTAAAAACGGTAACAGGTGAGGACGTCACTCAGGAAGAACTCGGAGGAGCCTCAGTACATGCTACCAAGTCGGGTGTGACTCATTTTGCTGTAGATACCGAAGAAGAAGGCATCAGCCTGATCCGCAAATTGCTGGGTTATATTCCCCAAAACAATCTGGAAGAAGCTCCTCTGATAGCATGTACCGATCCGATCGATCGTCTGGAAGATTCCCTTAACGAAATTATTCCCGACAGCCCCAACAAGCCTTACGATATGTATGAGGTGATAGGTGCCATAGTTGACAATGGAGAATTTCTGGAAATTCACAAAGACTATGCCAAAAATATCATTATCGGTTTTGCCCGTTTCAACGGACAATCTGTGGGTATAGTGGCCAATCAGCCCAAAATGCTGGCCGGCGTGCTTGACTGCAATGCCTCCAGAAAGGGAGCCCGTTTTGTTCGTTTTTGCGATGCCTTCAACATTCCGATTGTGACTCTGGTAGACGTCCCTGGATTCTTACCCGGAACAGGTCAGGAATACGGTGGTGTAATTGTACATGGAGCAAAATTGATGTATGCTTATGGAGAAGCTACAGTACCCAAGGTAACTGTAACTTTGCGTAAGTCTTACGGAGGATCACATATTGTGATGAGTTGCAAACAATTGAGAGGCGATATTAACTATGCCTGGCCTACTGCCGAAATTGCCGTTATGGGTGCTTCAGGAGCAGTAGAAGTATTGTATGCCAAAGAAGTGGCTGCAGCTGAAGATCCTGCAAAATTGGCTGCCGAAAAAGAAGCTGAGTACAGCGAAGCTTTTCAGAATCCCTATAAAGCCGCTCAGTACGGTTATATTGATGATGTTATTGAGCCCAGAAATACCCGTTTCCGCGTAATCAGAGCTCTGCAGCAGCTTCAAACCAAAAAATTGACCAATCCCGCCAAAAAGCACGGTAACATTCCTTTGTGATTATGAAGATACGAATCCCTTTTTTTGTTTTAATAACGTTTCTGAGTACAGCGCTTTACGCCCAGGTGACTAAAACCTGTTTCAATGAAGTTTTGGTAAACAACAAAACAAGTTTTATTGATGAATATGGTCAAAGGTCGTCCTGGTTTGAATTGTTTAATGCCTCGTACAATGTTGTCGACATCGGCGGTTGCTATTTAAGCAATGACCGAAACAATCCCACAATGTATATGATACCCAAAGGAGATGTACTGACTAAAATTCAACAACGTCAGCATGTCTTGTTTTATGCTGACGGTAAGCCTGATAAAGGTAATTTTTATGTAAATTTTACCCTTGACACTGCCAGTGTAAACACCTTGTATCTTTTTAATGCTGACGGTAAAAGCTTAATAGACAGTGTGGTTGTTCCTGTATTGGATGCCGACGTTAGCTATGCCCGTGCTATCGACGGCGAACCCGGCTGGGTGATAATGCATCGTATCACGCCGAGCACCAACAATCTTACTCTGGACAAGAACGAGAAAGTAGAAAAGTTTGCTAAAAATGACCCCATAGGCATAGGAATGACTCTTTCGGCAATCTCTGTTGTTTTTTCGGTGTTATTGTTGCTTTCCCTTTTCTTTTATTTTTTCGCCATAGGATTTCGTAAATTAACAGCCAAACCAAAAAAATCGGATGTGATTAAGAGGCCTGCGATCAGTGAAGAGATTCCGGGCGAGGTTATTGCAGCAATCTCTGCAGCTATATACGAATTAGACAACGATGTTCATGATATTGAACATACAATTATTACCATTGAACGTACAAGAAGGACCTATTCTCCCTGGAGTTCAAAAATCTATGGTTTGCGCAAACTGCCACATTAATATTATTATAAAAATCAAATACAAATGAAAGAGTTTAAATACAACATTCACGGTTCTCAATATAAAGTTGAAATAATCAACGAACAAAAAGATTTGATTGAACTAGAAGTTAATGGAACACCCTATGCAGTTCAAATAGAGCGTGCCGAAAAAACCAAATTTATCGCCACAAAACCGGCTGCAGCTCCTGTCACTGCACAGGGAACACCAGTAGTGGCACAAGCTAAAACCAAAAGTCCCGGAGGAGCAATCAAATCTCCGCTGCCCGGTGTAATTTTGAGTATTAGTGTCAAAGTGGGCGATCCGGTCAAAATCGGTTCTAAATTGATGGTGTTGGAAGCAATGAAAATGGAAAACACCATTTCAAGTGACCGGGACGGAAAAGTGTTGGAAATAAAAGTAGATAAAGGTGCTTCTGTGCTCGAAGGTGCTGATTTGGTAATTATAGGTTGATATGGGTGATTTCATGCAATTTTTAGGTGAGAATATTAAAGAATTTCTCACATATACCGGTTTCGCCAATGCGACTTCGGGACATTTGATTATGATTGTGGTAGGTCTGGTATTTATATATCTGGCCGTGCGTCACGAATTTGAACCTATGTTGTTGATACCTATAGGTTTTGGGATGCTAATTGGCAATATTCCTTTCAAAGAAGTAGGTCTTGAGCTGGGTATTTATGAGGAAGGCTCTGTGCTGAATATTTTACATCAAGGCGTACTTAAAGGATGGTATCCTCCGTTGGTCTTCCTTGGTATCGGAGCTATGACAGACTTTTCTTCGCTTATTTCCAATCCCAAACTTATGCTGGTAGGGGCGGCTGCACAAATCGGCATATTTGCTTCTTACGCTTTGGCTTTGCAATTGGGCTTTGATCCCAAACAGGCTGCTGCCATTGGTATTATTGGAGGCGCCGATGGTCCTACGGCCATATTTCTTTCCTCAAAACTGGCTCCTAACTTTTTGGGAGCGATAGCCGTTTCGGCCTATTCTTATATGGCATTGGTTCCTGTTATTCAGAAACCTGTTATGCGATTACTGACCACCAAAAAGGAAAGAGTTATCCGAATGAAACCTCCCAGGGTGGTTTCTTCTACCGAAAAAATTATTTTCCCGATAGCCGGTTTGTTGATGACTGCATTCATGGTTCCTTCGGGTTTGCCATTACTGGGTATGCTCTTTTTAGGAAATTTACTCAAAGAAAGTGGTGTCACGAGACGTTTAGCCGAGACTGCAAGAGGCCCGCTGATTGACACGATCACCATATTGTTGGGTTTGACGGTAGGAGCTTCTACTCAGGCTTCTCAATTCCTGACTATAGATTCAATAAAAATATTCGCTCTTGGAGCATTCTCTTTTATTATTGCAACTGCCGGCGGCGTCCTTTTTGTGAAGTTTTTCAATTTATTTCTTCCTAAAGACAGTAAAATCAACCCCTTAATAGGAAATGCCGGTGTGTCTGCCGTTCCTGCGTCAGCAAGAATATCTCAAGTTATGGGATTGAAATACGATCCCAAGAATTATTTACTTATGCACGCCATGGGCCCCAACGTGGCCGGTGTTATCGGTTCGGCTGTAGCAGCCGGTGTTTTACTCGGATTTTTAGGCTAATAAGGATTTATTCCTTAAAGGGATATTTTTTTAGCATGCATTCTTGTGAGAGTGTCTCAATAAAATGGGACACTCTCTTATTTTTTATACCATGTTCTATTTGTTGGTTGTTAACTCGGATTGTGCTGGTTATTAATATAAATTGTTCATAATTATTATTTATTTAAAACGATTTAGACTTATATTTGTCAGATAATATTTCTAAAATGACCTGTTAATTGGCCTTTCATCTGATTTACCATTCAATCTATGAAGTATGTCTAACTTAAAGTCTTTTTTCCTGATCGTTGTTTTGAGTTTTGCCTTACAGCCGCTCAAAGCCATTATTACTGATCCCGAGGATCATGTCTATTATTTTTCGGGCTCGCTGGCACCAACCAGAACTTTTGAATTGCCGGAATTCCTTGGAGGACAGGACTGGTCCTACGGTTCCAGTGGTATAGTTTTACACCGGACTATGTACGAACATTTTGGTTTGGCTCCCACAGATACTGCATATGCCATAATTGTTAATCATCAGACCGGGGTAGTGACGCTCGACTTACCCTATTGTGATTCTATTTACATTGAATTCTGGGGTACCGGACGCAGGGGAATTCACATCACAAACAACATAAATTCCGATTATGCATGGAATGCCGCCGAAGGCAATCAGGTGGTATCTGTAGGAGGCCGTTTCAGAATAAAGGATTCGGTGCAGCTGACCCTTACACCCACCGGTCTAAGCATAGGGGCCCGGCCTACCGGCTTGCTTTTTATTAACAGTATCAAAATTTACGGGATGATCGAAGAAGGCCAGGTGCCCGTATTCGACGGCCTGGTTGCCGGCTGGGATTTTAAATACAGGCCCAAAACAAGCGGAACAGTGAATCTGGAGGAAATAGTCACTGACGAAGACGGTGTTTGGGAGACAGATTATTATCCTTTGTATGCTTCCGATCTGGGCGTGGTAAGGGCAAAATTATCGTACAGGGGACCGGCAACAGGCATGCAATTGGGGCACGATTGCGGTCAACAGTCTGTTATGCTTAGTCCTGCCGGTAAAAATTCTCAGGCAAGTTACCTGGATGCCACTAAACACGAAAGTTATTATCAAATAGAATTGTCCACCCTCGGCTATCAGGAATTGAGCCTGGCTTTTGATTTCAATTTCAGGGAGTTGGCCGACAGCCTGCTTGTTGTTTATTCCACCGACAATGCTTTGAGTTGGTCTGTGGCCGGAGCTTATCCTGCTTTGATGGATTATTCAGAAATGAGCACTGTAAGACTGGATCTTCCTGAACTCACCAACAAAGCTAAGGTATTGATTCGTTTGTTGCCCTCAGCAGGAGAGTACGATGTAAACGGACAATTTTTGTTGGCCAATTTAGCGATCAATGGTTTTGAATACCGGGCCTACAAACCCGAAGCCCTGGATATTGCCTATATCAATACGGCTGAGAACCGTATCAGAATCGGAGAAAGAGCAGTAAATACCAAAGATTCAACAGATATTGTTTTGTTACCGGCTTTGATGGAACACTACAATCTTACTGTTTTTTACCCCGATTTATTCAAAGACGCACAGGATAGCATCAGTATCAATGCCTTATTCAAAGATTACGATGTGGTGGTATTGAGCGATTTCCCTGAAGACCAGTCCCAAATTTCTTTATTGGCAAAATATCTGATAGGAAATAAACCTTTGTTGAATCTTAAAGCACATAATTACAATTTTGAACAAGGCTGGAATTGGGCAAATACACAAGATGCCTCTCAGGCAGCCACATCGAGTAAAACTTTAAAAATAAACCAGGCTTTTCGTTTCCATCCCTTGTTTGGCGGATTGAATCCGGATATGAATAACTGTTTTACAGTATTTGATACCTTGGTCGGAACGGAGGCCGGAATGCAGGCATTGATAACAGAAAGTTATCTGGGACCTGATGCTCAGATGATTGCTTCACCTTTGGAATTTCCCGAATTGACCTCTATTCAGGAAATCAATAACCAACCCGAGGCCAAATACCTTTTGATCGGGCTTGCTTCGGAACAATATCAGCATTTGAACCAAAAAGCTGTTCAGTTACTGTTTAATGCAGTAGATTATTTGGGTACTCGTACTCATTTCGCTTTGCCGAATTTTGAAATGACTGCACAGGGAGCCAGGGTAAGTACGCTGAATGAATTGAAAGCGGCTTTGTCCTACGACTACGGAGCCATGCAACTGGAAGAAATTGTAATAGAACTTCTCGATTGCACAGATGAAGGCGGAGTGTATCTTTTAGGCAATAATGGACTGACTTTTCCTCAAACTTTCAAAAATTTAAGTATCAAAGCAGCAGAAGGTCATAATCCCCAACTTTTTGGATCGCTCAGTTCAAACAACGGCATGAAAGTAAGTAAACTTCGTGTTGAAGGGCTTCGGTTTGAGATTTTGGATTCAACACAAACAGAGTTGGATGCAGTGGAATATTCACCTTTTTATCTAAGCAGTACCGATTCCATCACTGAAACAATGCAGATTATTAATTGTCAATTCCGAAGACTGCCTGCCCACTACCTGGTTTATGTAGATCCCGCCGGACCAGCTGTGATTCCCGAGCTGTCTGTGGAATATTGTATCATAGATGACCAGCCTCTGCCTCAAAGAACGGTAAACGGAGGTTTGGTTTATATCTCAGACAAAAATCATTTTCAATGTGACCGTTTTATTTTCCGTCACAACATCATCAAGAATTTCGGAGGAAATAAATTATTCAGTTTGTCGAGAACCGGCACTACGGCTATTCAGCCCAATTATGCCGTGACTATTGAGAATAATTTGTTTTATAATTTTGCCGGCTCAGCCGATGCAGCAACCGCCTTTCTGGAATACAATCAAGAGTTGGCAGGTGGAAATGCTGTGGTAAAAATTAATGACAATTTGTTTTACCACAGCCTAGAAAAACCGGCCTATTTGCCCAATAAACTGGTGTTCCCGGAGGCATTGGCTGAACTACAGGTGTGGACAGTGGAGGTGTTGAACAATTATTTCTGTCCCGATGATCTGATGCGCAGCGCAGGCGACACGATCAATTTACCCTCAGAAGGTAAAGCGAACCTGGTGTACAAAGAACTCTTAAGTTCTGAATATACTCCGGATGCTGAGGTGTTTGAAGATGAATCTCTGTTGAGCATTTCCAAATCATCTCCCTTGTATATGGCCGGAACAGATTACGATTGTATTGGACCGGAACAATGTTATGTGGAACGTTTTCAAGCCGGTACTCTCAGAGTACATTCCGCCAAAGAACTGGGGAAAGCCCTGGCTATTGCCATAGGAGGCGATGTCATTGAACTGGGCGATTGTGTCGATCCCGGAGGCAGATATCTCCTTGGAAATAGTGGTAAGGAATATCCTCATACAGAGGGAAGTCTCACCATTAAAGCCGCTCCCGGACAACATCCCGTCTTATTTGGACGTTTGTCATCGTCCACGGGGATGAAGCTGGATACATTATGGATAGAAGGACTGACCTGGGATGGGGGAGACAAGAGTATTGCCGGTTACAATTCCGATGCTTATGCTCCTTTTTACATCAATCGTGCCGACACCATCAGCTCGGCTTTCATTCTTCGTAATTGCAGCTTCCTTAATCTTGATTATCAGCCTATTATTAGAACGAATGGCTGTAAATCTGCTCTTATTGGAAAAATTCAGATTGAATATTGTACCTTTGACAACATGGGCTGGCAAAGAGCCTCGGGCAATCAGGGTTATCATTTTATGCAATTTGACAGTCGCAGCGATTATCAGTTGGATCATTTTGTGTTCCGCAACAACGTTGTAAAGAATTTTCACGGCAGCCAGTTGTTTAACATCAGCCGCGAAGGTTCGACATCAACAGATTCTGTTATGAGTATTAGTATTGAAAACAATACTTTCTACAAATTGGGCGGAAACGGTACTACCCAAAGACAATTCCTGGGTTTTGACAAAAATCCCAAAGGTTTCGACGTTCATATCAGTATTAACAATAACCTGTTTTACAAGCGTTGGAGTCTTACGCATTATTCCATTAGCAATCTGGCTTTGTTTACAGCCGATAGTACACAACAAGTAACGTTGGAAGTATTGAATAATTTCTTTTACCCCGAAGACGTGGTGGTACAAAAATACGACAATGTCAATCTGGAAGTTTCCTCGGGTAACATTAAGGCTGAGTACAACAATTTGTATATGTCTACTCTTTATTTGGATGCAGTATTCCAAAACGAGGATTCTCTGCTGATTTCAGCCACCTCGCCTTTATACACGGCCGGAATTGACGGAAGTTATGTGGGTGCTATTCAAAGTTACACCGGTATTATTGACGGTCTTTGTCGTCCGGCCACCAAATCTCCTGTCAGAGTATTTTCGCGGGAAGCTGTACTTTATGTACAGGTTGAGCAAACTACCCAAATGGAAGTCTTTAACCTGTTTGGACAAAAGGTAGGAAGTCACAGCCTTATCCCCGGTTTAAATAAGCTGGAAGGATTGCAGCCCTCTCAACTCTATTTATTGAAAATAGGCAGGGATTCCATTAAGCTTATAATTCAATGATATTAAAGTACAACTATGGGAAAAATGCATATACAGGGTATTATACCCCCAATGATTACTCCTCTCAGGGATATGAACAGCCTGGATATACCGGGTCTGGAAAAATTAATCGAGCATATTTTATCCGGTGGAGTTCAGGGTTTGTTTATTTTAGGAACCACCGGTGAGGCTCAAAGCCTTAGTTATGAACTTCGTCACGAACTGATAGAGCGGGTTTGCCGGCAGGTTGGAAAACGCGTTCCGGTGCTTGTTGGTATTTCCGATACTTCGCTGGTTGAGAGTCTGCATTTGGCCGAGAAGGCTTTTGCTGAGGGCGCGTCGGCCGTTGTATCGGCTCCGCCTTATTACTACGCGCCGGCCCAGCAGGAATTGATCGATTACTATCAAGGCCTGGCGGAAGTTTTGCCCCTTCCTTTGTTTTTATATAATATGCCCTCGCATGTTAAAGTGAAAATAGAGCCAGCCACACTCAAAGCTATAGCAGAACATCCTAATGTAATTGGTCTAAAGGATAGTTCTGCCGATATGGTGTATTTTCATTCTCTGATCCAGATCATGAGCGATAAGCCGGAGTTTTCGCTACTGATCGGACCCGAAGAGTTGACAGCCGAGGCTGTTCTGATGGGTGCAGACGGCGGTGTGAACGGAGGCGCCAACATGTTCCCTTCGCTGTATGTTAATATGTATAAGGCTGCAAAATCACGCGATTTGGATGCTGTTTTGGCATTGCAGCAGCAAATAATGTACATTAGCAACAGCATCTATAAAATCGGCAAGTATGGCTCCAGCTACCTCAAAGGAGTGAAGTGCGCCTGTTCCCTGCTGGGAATTTGCAACGGTTATATGGCTTTGCCTTTTCAACAATTCAACACCCCCGAACGACTCAAGGTGCAAAAAGTGTTGGAAGAATTAGGCTGTACGGTAAGCAATCCATAATTTTTTAATCACAAATACATGACTACATCCGTAACCGCACTTGATTACATTGTTTTTATTGCTTTTTTGGTTGGTATTGTCCTCTTTGGCTCTTCCTTTTATTTTCGTAACAAAAAGAAGCAATCTACAGGCCAGTTTACGGTGGCCAATGGTAGTCTTCCCACCTGGGTGGTTGGCATGTCTATTTTTGCCACCTTTGTAAGCAGCATCACCTTTTTGGGTTATCCCGGCGAAGCCTATACCAACAACTGGAGTCCCTTCGTATTCAGCCTGTCCATTCCCATTGCCACCTGGTTGGCCGCCAAACTTTTTGTGCCTTTATACCGCAGCATGAACAGTCCTTCGGCCTATCATTACCTGGAAGTTCGTTTCGGTTATTGGGCCAGGGCTTACGTGGCTATTTGCTATTTATTAACTCAACTAGCCAGGATGGGCTCTATCTTGTTTTTAATGGCTTTGCCGCTGAGTTTTATGCTGGGCTGGAGTGTGCCTGTCCTTATTGTAGTGACCGGTATATCTGTGCTGATTTTTTCTGCACTGGGCGGCATATCGGCGGTCATCTGGACCGATGCCATACAGGGTATTATTTTGATTTTAGGTGCGTTGGCCTGCGCCATCTTATTAACGGTCAAGATACCAGGCGGTTTTACTGGATTAATTGAAGTAGGTACTCAATACGACAAATTCAGTTTGGGAAGCTTAAGTGCTAGTCTGACAGAACCCACCTTCTGGGTATTACTGGTGTATGGATTGTTTATCAACCTTCAAAATTACGGCATAGACCAAAACTATATTCAGCGGTATATGACAGCCAAGGACGAACGCAGCGCCAAAAAATCCACCTTTTGGGGCGGGATGCTCTACGTTCCGGTTTCTCTGATGTTTGTTTACATAGGGACAGCCTTGTTTGTGTATTACAAAACCCGGGGTGGACTGCCTGCTGACGTCAGCGGAGATCAGGTGTTTCCCTATTTTATTGTAAATGCTTTGCCCACCGGAGTAACCGGTTTGCTGATTGCCAGTATTCTGGCTGCCGGTATGAGCACGGTTTCAACCAGTCTGAACAGCTCTTCTACCGTTATTTTGACCGATTTTTATAAAAGAATCCGGCGGCGCGAAGTCGACGAAAAAAAAGGCATGAGAATACTCTATGTTTCCAGCGTGGTCATAGGTATACTGGGCGTTGTAGTAGCTTTGCTGATGATGCGTGTTGACGGTGTGCTGACCACCTGGTGGAAACTGGCTTCCATTTTTAGCGGAGGTATGCTGGGTTTGTTTTTGCTGGGTTTTGTGAGTAAAATGGTCAAAAACCTTGCAGCCATTGTCGGTGTGGTGGCCGGTTTACTTGTGATTGCCTGGATGAGCCTGAGTCCCTATCTCTTTGTCGATGGAGCCTTGATGCAGTATAAATGCAATCTTCATGGAAATCTGACCATAGTCTTAGGAACCATGACGATATTTTTTGTTGGCTTTTTGGTGACACTCGCTCTGCAAGCTTTCTCTAAAAAGTCTAAAAAAGCGCATTAATAAAGCTTTACAGCAATAAACCATTTAAACGGCTCCTGTCTAAGCTATTTTGAAGTTGAAAATTCAAACATAAAACTTTATAAATCCTTAAAACAAAAAGAATGAAAAAATTGATTCTTGCATTAGCACTTATAATCAGCCTGAGCCAGGCTTTTGCTCAACAATCCGATGAAGATTACCGCAAAGTAATTTACGGCCGTTCAGAGAATATTGTGAAAACTCTGGATATTCAGGACAAAGTCAAATATGATTTCATTTTGGAATTAATTGCCAATCAATACATTGATTTAGGTGTAATCAACGATGCTTTTGCAGCCAAAGAGAATGAAATCAAGAATTCTTCCTTGTCTGCCGAGGAAAAGACTCAAGCCAAAGACCAAGCCTATCTTAAACAAAGGGAGGCTCTTACCGCTAAGCATTATTATTTTATCAATCAATTGAATGCCACCTTATCGCCTGAACAAATAGAAAAAGTGAAAGACGGTATGACCATGGGTCAGTATCCGGTTCAGTACAAAGCACAACTCGAAATGATACCCAGCCTCACAGAGGAAGAAAAAACCTATATCAGGGCTGCCTATATGGAAGCCCGTGAATATGCCATGGATTGCTCTGACTCCAAAGCTAAGCATGCCTGGTTTGGTAAATACAAAGGCCGTATCAACAACTATCTTTCCAAGAGAGGTTATAATCTTACCAAAGAACGTGAGGCCTGGTATGAACGTATTAATGCTGCCAAGGCAAAATAATCTTAATCAGTGATACACCTATCATGAAAAAAACAGCATTTGCATTTATAATCAGTCTGAGCAGTATAGCCGTTTTTCCGCAATATTCCGGAAGAGCGGCTCAGCCGGCTGTTCAAACAAATCAGTCCGGCTTGCTGGAATATACTCAGGATGCCCGGGCTAATCGTATACCGGACTATTCCTATTGCGGCTATATGGCCTCAGAACAGCTCATTCCCGAATTGCCTGTCAAGGCTGTAGTATCGTGGATGCCGGGAGATAATACAGCCCGAATTCAGCAGGCGATTGATTATGTCTCCTCGCTGGAACCCGACGCGGAGGGTTTCAGAGGAGCCGTCCTGCTGGAAAAGGGATGTTTTGAAATCGCCGGAGGACTGACAATAGCTGCTTCTGGTGTTGTTCTGCGTGGTAGTGGTTACCTGGAAGGAGAAACTGAACTCCTGGGCAATGGTACTGACCGAACCACCTTGATTCGTATTGCCGGGAAAAAAGACTATAAAACAGGCGAATACAAGGCCATAACCTCTTATATCCCCACAGGAGCCATGACGATTGAAGTGCCCGGCCATTCCTTCAGAGCAGGAGAGCGTATCCGTATTATGCGTCCTGGTACCAAGGAATGGATAGATGCCATGGATATGAACGATTTTGGCGGAGAATCCTCTTACATAGGATGGAAACCCGAAGATATGTATCTCTTTTGGGAACGAGAGATTGTAGCACTCCAAGGCGATAGTATTGTACTTGATGCCCCATTGAG
>CAZAUQ010000045.1:15617-18088 GCA_964488495.1 uncultured Bacteroidales bacterium | reverse complement strand
ACGGCAACAGAGGCGACTTTGGCTTTTACGCAGAGTTTGCCGCTCTGTTCGTTCCATATTTCCTGGAAAAAAAACCAGCGGACACACTCTTTTTTCATATTCAAGGTCACTTTAAAACTGTCTCCGCTGGTCAAAGGTGTTTTATAATCTATTTCCACTCTGGTCACTACAAAATCGATACCCCGGTAATGAAAATCAGCAAAACTCAGGCCTATGCTGCGCAGGAATTCATGTCTGGCGTGTTCCAGATAGTGCTGATAATTGGCATTATTCACGATGCCTTGCAAATCACATTCGTAATCCCTTACTTTGAGGCGAATTTCATACAGAGCGGTTTCGGTAGTCATAATTGTTAAATTACTTTAATTATAGTACTATGTATTGCATAGTACTATATAAAAATATAGTTTTGCGGACAAATTTACTTATTTTAATTTACATTACTCTATGGAAAGAAAATTGACACGTTCACGCAAAGACCGCATGTTAGGCGGCGTACTTGGAGGTTTGGCTGAATACCTGAACATTGATTCCGTTTTGGTCAGAGTGCTCTACTGCGCCTTAAGTTTATTCACTGCTGGCTTTCCGGGAATCTTAATGTATATCCTTATGCTGATTCTTATTCCTGAGGATCGGAGCGAACTGTAAGTTTGAGATTTATCTTAGGACGGATTTGTTTCAGTGTGGATTCAAGCACGACAAAGCGAGCTATTTCGCTTTGTCCGGTCTGAACTGAACTATTTTGTACAAAGTATCCGAAGGCCTGATTTTAGTTGTCAAAGGGATGGAGATCCGCTGACCTTTAACCGCTTTGTCCACCGGACAGTCGTCCACCCGAATTTCTTCTACCCGGCTTTCTATTACACCTGTCGTAGGCCCGGTTATCAGGATTTCGTCTCCCGGGCTCAGTTCGTTGCTTTCCAGCTGAAATTCAGCCACAGCCAGTTTTGAAAAATAATTGATCCCCCGGCCAATGCGCACTTTGCGTGTCGTAGCCGAGGAGCCGTAGCGATGCGACCACTCACCCAGCCTTTGCCCTAAATAATACCCATTCCAGAATCCACGGTTAAACACTCTGGCCAGACGTTGATCCCAGGCCTTGATTTTATCTTCGGTAAACGAATGTTCCCGGCAGGCTTCCAGGGCTTCCCGATAGCAGGACACCACCGTATGTACGTATTCCGGACCTCTGGCCCTGCCTTCTATTTTGAAGACTTCCACGCCGGCATCCAGCATTTTATTAAGGAAATGTATGGTCTTTAGATCTTTGGGCGATAATATGTATTGATTGTCTACGCTTAATTCTATGTCACTGCCCGTTTCGATGTCTTGCACCCTGTAGGCCCGGCGGCAAATTTGCATACAGGCTCCCCGGTTGGCCGAAGCATTCATTTCGTGCAGACTCAGGTAACACTTGCCCGAGACGGCCATACACAAAGCCCCGTGACAAAACATTTCCAGACGGACCGGCTGCCCGCCCGGGCCGCAAATGTTTTCTTTTTCTATTTGCTGATGTATGGCTTTTACCTGATCCAGGTTCAATTCCCGGGCCAGCACCACTACGTCGGCAAACCGGGCGTAAAATTTCAAAGCTTCGATATTGGAAATATTCAGCTGAGTGGACAAATGCACTTCAACTCCCTTGAAGTTTGCGTATTGCATAACAGCCACATCGGAGGCGATAATCGCATCCACCCGGGCCTGAGCGGCAGCATCCACCAGCGACTTCATCAAAGCCAGGTCCTGATCGTACAGAACCACATTGATGGTGAGATAAGACTTTATGCCTTTTTCTTTGCAAAAGGCGACGATCTTTTCCAGATCTTCCAGCCCAAAATTCTGCGAAGAATTTGAACGCATATTCAAAGCCTCCACACCGAAGTAGACCGAATCGGCTCCGGCCTGGGCGGCAGCAGTCAGCGATTCGTAAGAACCCACAGGGGCCATTAATTCCGGCTTCATAACTCGATATCCTCTAATATTCGGAAAAGCTCATCAAGGTGTTCAGCCCTTAACATGGCTATCCGTGTTTCTCTAAAGTTGGGCAGGCCTTTGAATAAAGGCGTGGCTGCCAAATGCCGGCGAATATGCAGAATGCCTCTGCGTTCGTCCAGCCTGTTGACACTGTTTATAATTTGTTGCTTTAGCACTTCAAGTTTCCATTGGTTGTCCAATTCAGGCTCAGTTCCGGTAGTCAGATAATGCCTGATTTCTTTAAAAATCCAGGGACGTCCTATACAGGCTCTGCCAATCATCACAGCGGCTACTCCGCTTTCGTCGAAACGCCGGCGACAGCTTTCTCCTGAATTAATATCGCCGTTGCCTATGATGGGAATGTACATCCGGGTATTGTTGCAGACTTCGGAAATCAGCGTCCAGTCGGCTTTGCCCGTATACATCTGGCTGCGGGTACGCCCGTGTATGCTCAGGGCTGCAATGCCGCAATCCTGCAAACGTTCGGCCAGATCTAC
>CAZAUQ010000045.1:4729-15517 GCA_964488495.1 uncultured Bacteroidales bacterium | reverse complement strand
TTGCCATAGATTTGGATGGCTACCGGACGCTCTGCGTCTGAAATGCGCAATTTTTGATTGGTTTTGCTCACATTGCGAATCAAGGCATCGGAAGAAACAAATTCCGTATAGACCATATCTGCCCCGAATTTCTTGCACATCAGGCGAAAAGCCGGATCTGTGACATCTTCCATAGGAGCAAGCAAAAGCGCTTCCTCAGGCAATTCAAGTGAAGCAATTTTCATTTTCCCACACACTTCATAACAAGCCGTAACGGGCTTTCAGTTTTTTATCGCCCAAAATGCGCAAAGCTTCCTGCAGCGATTCATTGAGGGGAGCCATTACTTTGTAATAGTCTGCCGACTTCCACAGGTCGCGGGCGATGTAGGCCTTGCATTGCATACGGAGCACAGACAAATCTTCCTTTCGGCGTTCTTCTGTGATTTTTACACTGTCTGCCTGAGCCATCCGGAACATCTCTTCCAAGATCTCGTCGCTCAATTCAAATTGCTTGATAAACTGCTGTGAATTACCGTATTTTTCCAACAAAGCCTGTCGGTTGTCGTCGACGTAAGTCAAGGTGAAGCGATTGAGTATGCCTTTGTTAACGAGCTCCCTGTGCAAATCGGTGTAGCGGGTAGTATCGATAGGCACGAAAACATCAGGCATAATACCACCCCCTCCGTAGACCGTGCGTTTTATAAGCATAGTGTTATAACGCAGGGAATCGGGGAAATGAATACTATCGGCGTTGCTCATTTCGCCCCGGTTATAACGCTCTATCAAGTCGCGGCCATAAGCTTCTTCTCCGTCTTCGTAAGGTTTTTGTATGCATCGTCCGCTGGGAGTGTAGTAGCGCGATACGGTTAATTTTAATGCCGTACCGTCACCCAAAGGGAAAATTCGTTGAACCAGACCTTTGCCAAAACTGCGCCGGCCTATAATCAAAGCCCTGTCCCAGTCTTGTACTGCACCGGCCACAATTTCGCTGGAGGAAGCAGAATATTCGTCTATGAGCACTATCAGGTTGCCTTGTTCAAAAGAACCTTTTTCGGTGGCATCCGCCTGAGTGCGGGGGCTGTTAAGACCTTCGGTATAGACTACACTGCGCCCCTTGGGCAAAAATTCGTCTGCCAGTTCTATGGCTGTATTCATATAGCCGCCACCGTTCGATTGCAAATCCAGTATCAATTGTTCCATGCCTTGCTGCCTCAACTCATCGAAGGCTTCCTTGTATTCTTTCATGGTGGTGGCACTGAAACGGCTCAGGCGAATATACCCGGTTTTTTTATCCACCATAAAGGCTGCATCCAGACTGTAAAGCGGTATTTTGTCGCGAATAATCCTGAATTCAAGCAGCTCAGGTTCCCCTCTTCTTTTTACGCCGATCCTCACCAAAGTACCTTTTGGTCCTTTGAGACGTTTCATGACCTCTTTGTTCGACATTTTTACACCGGCAATGTTCTCATCGTCTACCTTCAGAATGCGGTCACCGGCCAGGAGGCCTACTTTTTCGGAAGGGCCTCCGGTAATAACTTCTACAATAAACAGAGTATCGTTCATCATATTGAACGAAATGCCTATACCGTCGAAGCCACCCTGCAGGGGTTCGTTCATTTCGGAGACTTCTTCTTTGCTCATGTATTCCGAGTGCGGATCCAGGCTCTTGACAATGGAACGCATGGCTTCGTTGACCAGCTTTTCGTTGTCTATACTGTCTACATAAAAAGAATTCAGGGCGAAAACAGCGGTCTGGATTTTTCGCATGGGAGCTATATAATCCTGAGCCTGTATAAAGGTACAGGCAACAAGCAGGCTAAAAGTCAATACAAATTTTTTCATCTGGTAGGTTTTATGGCTTAAGAAGAGGAAGAATGGCTGCCGGCACAAAGGCACTTACATCTTTGCCGTTGCGGAGCAATTCCCTTACCATGGCCGATTGAATGGCCGATGTTTCGGGTTCGGCATACAACAAAAGTGTTTCCAGTCCAAAAACCTTGGCGTTGAAGTCGGCCAGGGTTCTCTCGTATTCGTAATCGGCAACAGAACGCACTCCCCGTATAATAGCCTGGCATTGTTTCTGCCGGGCATAATCTCCGGTAAGGCCTGTGTAATAAGAAATTTCAATCTTGTCCCGAACCGGAAAACAGGCAGCGATTTGCTCCAGGCGTTTTTCGAGCGAAAAGTAAGGCGTCTTTTGATCGTTGATGCCAACGGCAATAATCAGGCGGTCAAAAAGCTGCAAACCTCTCATTACTATGGAATAATGCCCCAAAGTGAAAGGATCGAAAGAGCCGGGAAAAAGCAGCGTTTTCATACTTCTTCTATGACCAGGTTATCTATAATAAAATTCTGGCGTTCAGAGGTGTTCTTGCCCATATAAAATTCGAGCAGTTCTTTGACCAGGTCTTCTTTGCGTAAATTCACCTTATCCAGCCTCATGTCTTTTCCGATGAAATATCTGAACTCATCGGGCGATATCTCGCCCAGGCCTTTAAAGCGGGTGATTTCTGGATTGGGCCCCAGGGCCTCGATGGCTTCGACACGTTCTTCGTCGGTATAACAATAACGTACCTCTTTTTTGTTTCTGACTCTGAACAAAGGGGTCTGCAAAATATACACGTGGCCTTTTTTAATCAGGTCGGGAAAAAATTGTAAAAAGAAAGTCATCAGTAAAAGGCGAATATGCATACCGTCCACGTCGGCATCGGTGGCTACGATCACCTTATTGTAACGCAAATCCTCCAGTCCGTCTTCGATATTCAGTGCTGCTTGCAGCAGATTGAATTCTTCGTTTTCGTAAACTACTTTTTTGGTCATGCCGTAGCTGTTCAGAGGTTTCCCTCTTAAACTAAAGACGGCCTGATAATTCACGTCGCGGCTTTTGGTGATAGAACCGCTGGCCGAATCACCCTCGGTGATAAACAGGCTGGTCTCTTCGAGGTTTTGCCCTTTGCTGTCGTTAAAGTGAAAGCGACAATCACGCAACTTTTTGTTGTGCAGGTTTGACTTTTTGGCTCTCTCGCGGGCCAGTTTGGTCACATTGGATATGGCTTTGCGCTCTTTTTCAGATTCGGTGATCTTCTTTAGCAATACATCAGAGGTCTCGGGATTTTTATGCAAGTAATTATCCAGTTCTTTTTTGAGGAAATCCCCGATAAATTTGCTTATTGAAGGGCCTTTGGGACCCATGTCGCGCGAACCCAGCTTGGTTTTGGTCTGGGATTCAAACACGGGTTCTTCTACCTTGATGCTCACAGCGGCAATCATACCCATACGGATATCGGCGTAGTCGTGATTTTTGTTGTAGTATTCCTTGATGGTACGGGTGACGGCCTCTCTGAAGGCTGTCTGATGGGTTCCACCCTGGGTGGTGTGTTGCCCGTTGACAAAGGAATAATATTCTTCTCCGTATTGGTTACCATGGGTCAGAGCGACCTCGATGTCGTCGCCGCTTAAATGAATAATCGGATACATGCTCTCCGAAGTCATGTTCTCATTGAGTAAATCCAGTAAGCCGTTTTTGGAAAAGAATTTTTGACCGTTATAAATGATGCTGAGCCCGGAATTCAGAAAGACATAATTCTTGATCAGTCGCTCAATGTGAATGTCTTTGTATTCGTAATTTCTGAATAAGGTGGCATCGGGAATAAATTCAATCAAGGTGCCGTTGCCTTGGTCGCAAGCCTCCAGAGCTTGCTCTTTAGTTAACAATCCACGTTCGAAATCGACGGTTTTGCTTTGGCGATCGCGTATGCTCTGAATACGAAAAAAAGAAGACAGGGCGTTTACAGCCTTTATACCCACGCCATTCAAACCAACCGATTTTTTAAATGCGACTGAATCGTACTTGGCACCTGTGTTCATTTTGGAAGAAACATCCACCACCTTGTTCAAAGGGACTCCCCTGCCGTAGTCTCTGACGGAAACAAAACCTTCGTTAATGGTGACTTCGATGGTCTTTCCGTAACCCATCATGTATTCGTCCACACTATTGTCGAGCACTTCTTTCAACAAAACATATACTCCGTCGTCGGGATTACTGCCGTCTCCCAATTTACCGATGTACATGCCCGGCCTCAGCCGTATATGCTCTCTCCAATCGAGGGTAACGATGCTTTCATCCTGATAAACCCCTTCCTGAATAGTATTCAATAGCGTATTTTCCATATTGCTTCTCCTTATTTGCAGCTTGCCAGATTAATGGGCAAAGGTAAAAAAAATTCGGCTGGTATGTGTAAAAAAGAGCGGGATTCATATTGATGAATCCCGCCCCTATGAATTCTGATCTTCGCTTTTATACTTCAGAAAAGATCATTTTGAATTATTCCTGTGCAAAGCCGTAACCGTTAGTTATCTTGCCATTGGATTTTGATACTGTGGTTGATGACATCGGACATATATAACGGGGAGGTGTTTTTCCGGTAAAGTCAGCATCAGTGTAGCCCTTAAAGATATCGTTCAAGTATTGGTCTTTGTAGGTTACTATGGTACTGCCCCAGGGAACCACATCATAACCGGCAGCAATCAAAGCCTTACCCTGTACACCCGCTGAATCTATGAATTCAAACAAACCCTGAATGGCCAGATTTCGGGTGCCAGTAGTATTATCGTAAGATTCCCAACCGTCGTGCTGGCCTCTCCAACTCGGGAATTTAACCGGATAAGTGGGATCTCCCGGAAGGACATCGCACTGCTTGGTCAACATATAGCCCATGCCTAAATCAGCTGTGTTTACGCGCTTGGTATAGATATAAGCGGATATGGTGTTGCCGTTGGCAAAGGTATAATAACCATTGGTTTCCAAACCATTGATCATGGCTTCCTGAGCATCCCTGAGTGCAACTATTTTTTCGGGCAGTTTACCGGTACGGATCAGGTCGTAACGACGCAATCCTTCGCCGGCGAACTCAAGTTTACGTTCCTGAGCTATGGCTTCTTTGAGTGCATCACCGCTCAGAGCAGCAATATAAGCATCTACCTTGGTAGCTTTGGCTGTGGCAGGGAAAGCTCTTTCACGAACTTTACTGAGTTCTGTTTTGGCAGGACCTTCTTTGCCAAGTTCTGCGTATACTTCGGACAGCATCAGAATCACATCGGCCATACGCATATAACAGGTATTAATGCCTGATTGACGCTGTTTGGTTGTAAAAGGATTAGTCATGCGGCTTTCGTCCCATTTATTGTTGGCCAGACCACCTTTGTTTTGAGAACCGGGATCAAACAACAACAACACTTCGGTACAGGGATGCTGGTTGCAGGTAACAGCCACACTGGCATCACGCCGTAAATCCAGGGGATCAAAATCACCGTAGTAGAAGGAGGCATATATGCGGCTTTGTCCATAGGCTTTGCAGGGGAAGTTATTGGAACCTCCACCCTTGGAGGGACGTCCGAAAGCATAAGGCCGTTCCGTCTGGAAGCCCTGGGTTTCGGCAATTTCGAACAAAGATTCGGGACTTACCTGTAAATCCATCATATATTGGAAATTACGTTGGAAAGGATTACCAAAACCACGTTCGTCAGCGGTTATCAAAGTGGCTTTTGCCTCTGTAACACAAGCTTCGAGATATTCCTCAGCAATCCTGTAGTAATCAAGGTATTGCGGATGGCGGGCATATACTGAATTCCATTTTTCGGCATTGATAGTAGGATGTTTTTCCAGAGTTACACCATAATCAAAATCGGTACGATAGATTTGATAGCCTCCGGCATAGAGAGCAATTCTACCGATGAGCCCCTGTACAAAACTACCTGTGATTCGTTCAGCGTTCACGCCGCCTTCGTTAAGCCTGAACATAAAAGGTTCTACCTTTTTAAGATCTGCCAGCAAGTCATCGTAAATGACAAACCTTGACGTACAACCTACATCCGATTGATCCTGAGTGTAGATAGGTACTTCAAAATAAGGAATATCACCAAAGAAACGGATTAACTCATGGTAGGCAATGGCACGCAAGGTAACAGCTTCACCATACAGTTGGGTCCATTCGGATACTTCCTGAGCATCCCAGGCTGCCTGGAAAGCCGGTTTGGTTTCAATTTGTGCAATTACAATTGCCAGGCGGTTAGCCATTTGATAGCAGTACTTCCAAACATTTTTAAAGTCGCTGAAATCTATAGAAATATCGGATGCGTACAAACCTTCAGGCACATGCCTGTCTTGTGCAGTATAGGATTCGGGGTGGCATTCCGAATCAGAACCTCCGATGATCAGGTCGTAAAAAAGACCGTTGGAATGAACATATGATTTACCGCGGAAAATCTCGTAACAGCCCATCAATACTTTATAGGCTTCGTCCGGTGTGGAAAAGACAAAGTCTTCGTCCACCTGCGAAGGTGAAGACACATCCAGGTATTCCTCTCCGCATGATGTAGTGCCAATCGTCAGCAAAAAGACACCTAAAAGAATAAAAATATATTTTTTCATTGTTATATGCATTAATAGTTAGAACTCCAGATTAATTCCAAAAGTAAAGGAGCGCGCACGAGGATAGGCTCCCCAGTCCAGACCGGTGGTAGGATAACGTGCACTACCCTGGCTGGTATTGGTGTTTACTTCGGGATCGAGGCCTGAATACTTTGTCAGAGTGAATAAATTATACACACTGGCATACAGACGGGCATTGACCAAACCTATCTTTCTGATCATATTTTTGGGCATGGAATATCCCAATGTAGCCGTATTCAAACGCAGGAAGGAACCATCTTCAATACCCAGCGTGGAAACTACGGGATTCTCGTGATAAGGAAGGAACAGAGTGGCATCGGCGTTCAAAGCATCCAAAGCTGCCGGATCGGTCACTTTTACCAGATTCCCGCCCTGGATGTCGTAAATTTTATAAGCACCGGCTATATAATCCATCCTGTTACGATACAAACCGTCGTTTTTGCTTCCGTATACGGTAGCCAGGTAATTGGCATTGTAAATTTGATTGCCGTAACTCCAGTTGAAAAACAGACCCAGATCAAATCCTTTATAGGCAGCACTGAGATTAAAACCGCCGGTATGCTTGGGATTCATATTTCCGATTATGGTAACATCTTCTTCATCTACTATACCATCGGGTACACCATCGGGGCCACTGATATCGGCATACTTGATAACTCCGGGATAGGCAGTCTGAGATCCGGGCTTATTATTTTCTGTTCCATAAACAGTACCTATCACTCCGGCAGCGATATCGGGAACACCAGCCTTAAGAGTGTAAACACCTGTGGTTGAATTATAGTCAAAATCACTGGTGGTATACCAACCTTCATAGGTGTAACCACGAACCATACCAACCGGTTGACCTTCTTCCAGAATATAATCTCCGGTATTAGGCCTGGTCATAGAAGAACCCCACTCAGTTTTGTAGAGCCCGTCAATGCCTTCGGCCAGTTCCTCAACCTTTCCCCGGTTGATGTTCACATTCAGACTGGCTGAAAGGCTGAAGTCGTTTGTTTTTACAATTTCTCCGCCAATCAATAATTCTATACCTCTGTTGCTGGTGCTTCCTATGTTATCGTAGGTAAATGAAAATCCGGTAATATCAGTTATAGGGGTCAGCATCAACAAATCTCTGGTGGAATTATAATAAAGATCCAAAGATCCAAACACTCTGTTGTTAAACAAGCCGAAATCCAAACCAAGGTCTCTGGTAATAGTAGTTTCCCATTTAAGATTGGGATTGGCCATAACATCGGAACCGGGTTGATAGACAACCTGCCTGTCTTCGTTTATGGAATAAGTAACCAATCCGCCCGTTGTCCAGTTCATTTTCCAAAGATCCGCACTGATTCCGTCGTTACCTACTGCACCCAGTGAGAAACGCAGTTTCAGGTTGTCCACCCAGCCAGCGTCTTTGATAAAATCTTCTTCTGAAACACGCCATGCAATAGCTCCAGCAGGGAAATAACCCCAACGTTTGGTGGGGGCAAAACGGGAAGAACCGTCTGCACGGAATGTAGCTGTAAGCAGATAACGGTCGAGCAGAGTATAATTAGCCCTGGCGAAATAAGACATTAATCTCGAAGGCGTTCCAATCGATCCGGACAGGGAATGATAAGCCAGATTGTCGGTGTCGTATTGATCCATCATGGCAAAAGCACGTTCTGCCGTATAAGAAGCCGGATAACGGCTGCCGGAAATAGACATGCTTTCGGAATTGGAGTTCATAATCTCCTGACCTAACATCACATTTACGTTATGATCTTCACCCAAATTCTGGATTTCATAGCTTAACGTATTAGCCCAACGCATATTCCAACCCTCAGAACGTGAAATGCTGGCATTGCCGCTAAAGGTTTTATTGCCCAAGGCGTCGTAATAGTCATTGAAAATAGCTCCCGACCAGGTATGTGTTTTGTTCCAATAAGTATTCAAACCTAATTCGGTGCGAGCCACCAAACCTTTGATTATTTCCCAGTTTAAAGCAGTGTTGGCTCGCAGGCCGCGATTGTTTCTTTCAGGAGTATAATCTTTTATTCTTGCTACCGGGTTAAACTGATCCTGAAGCAAATTATCGTACATACCCAGAGAACTGTTTATCATGGGATCCAATTCTCCCATGACATATTGTGTAGTAATGGGACGGAAGAAATAGGAGCTCGACAAAATGGAACCCTGGCCGTTAGTTGTGCTTTCGTTACCCACACTGTTGGTTTGAGTATATCTGGTATCCAACGACAGAGTGAGTTTTTCGTACAATTTGTGATCCAGTTTAATGGAAGCATTGGTTCTTTTGTACCAGGAGTTTACTTTAAGACCTTGGTCATCGATGTGGTTGAAGGCGATCAAAAAATGTGTTTTGTCGTTTCCACCGCTGATGTTCAGATTGTGATTATGCGAAAAAGCATCGCTGTAAACCTGATGTTGGTAGTTTTCGGCAATTACATTCTTATAATAATCAATGCCGGAAGCATTGCTATAGGTGGCTGCATAAGGCCCGATAGCCCATAACATTTCCCAGGCATCGCGATAAGCCGTTCCAATGGCATCGGCATAGGCCCAGTTGTAAGCCACGTAATCGTAGGCCCCCATAGTTTCGAAATACTTAGTGGGCACCTTGCTTTGCACATAACCACTGTAGGTTATGCTGGTTTTGCCTTCTTTGGCAGATTTAGTAGTAACAATGATTACACCGTTGGCACCACGGGCACCATAAATAGCGGTAGATGATGCATCCTTGAGCACATCAATGCTCTCGATTTGTTCTGCGGGGATGTCACTGATACTGCTCACCGGGAAACCGTCTACCACATACAAGGGTTCATTGCTCTGCGAAATAGATCCACCTCCACGTACACGAATAGAGATGCTGGCATCGGGCCGACCATCCTGTGAAACCACATTGACACCAGGTAGTTTTCCTTGCAATGCCTGAGCTGCATTGGCCACCGGAATGGCAGCAATTTCCTTGCCGGGAATGGAGGCCACCGCTCCTGTAATGTCTCTTTTACGGACTGTACCGTATCCGATTTTTACTACTGCTTCCAGTTCCTTGACATCTTCTTCCATGGTTACGTTAATTACAGATCTGCCATCGATGGCTATGGTCTGCGGTAAATAACCAATGTAAGAAAAAAGCAATTGACCATCGGCAGGCACCGAAAGAGAATAAGCACCGTCAATATTCGTAACAGTGCCTCTGTCTCCTGCGGCCACATTTACACCGATCAGCGGTTCACCCGCGGCGTCTTTGACAACACCGCGCACCATTTGCTCCTGCGCAAATGCAAACAAGCAAGTCGCAGCCAGGAACAAGGTTACGAGTGCTCGTCTGAAAAATGATACAAGATTCATAATACGTGTTTTGATAGTTGATAAATAAGGTTAATAGATTATTGAATTAAGTAAAAAATGAGAGCATACCGAGAATTTATAGTATATAAAAACCGACTTAATGTCTGTGAACATGGTGCTTTCTTTGGTTAAGACTTGCAAATGTAATCGATTTATTTAAACATTATAGCTATGTGCCCCGTTGTGATAGTTAATTTTTTATAATTTTATCCTTATTAGTTATAAGTCAGCTCTTTGTATTATATAGGCATCTTTTATTTATTATTATATTTTCTGTTTTGGATTTTTAGTGTTGTGTTTTTATTTTTCTCTTCAGAAAATAGAGGATATTGCCATTAATCTGTATTTTTACAGACAAATTCATTCCCATGAAAATCTTTAAATCATTCTTTCCGATTCTGCTTTTCTGTGGTTTGTACCTAAATCAAGCCTATGCTTTAGAGGGAGCTGAATCAACAACGGCCTCCTCTGAAGCCGGGGCTTTCAAAACCGCCATCGAAAACCGGCAATTTGTTTTTCAGGCACAAACGGCACATCCCCTGGCCTGGAGAAGCGTCAATCTGGATTACGGATTCCACCTTAAGGTCAGCCCGGATACTATAGAGGCATATCTTCCTTATTACGGAAGAGCCTACAAAGCTCCACTCGGCCCGGACGAAAGCGGGGTGAAATTCACCTCATACGATTTTGATTATCAGATAAAAGAAGGGAAAAGCGGCAGACTGGATATTACCATAAAGCCAAAAGACCTCGCCGGTAAAAGTTATGTACTGTATCTTTCAGCTTTTCCCGGAGGTAACTGCAGTCTTTCGGTACAGGATCCCGACCGTCAGCACATCCACTTTAACGGCATCCTGGAATTACCCGAATAATTGGCAAGTCTGACGGATTTAACGTCCTGAATCGGCAAGCATCCGACGTATTGTTGTGTTTAGTGTGGTGGAATTCAGGAATTCCTCAATAGTAAGATGTATTCTGTAATTCCAATGATGCTTTGAATTCTCCGGCACATTGATACGCTC
>CAZAUQ010000045.1:0-4629 GCA_964488495.1 uncultured Bacteroidales bacterium | reverse complement strand
CCCATACTTTTGGGCATACGTTCCAGTTCCAGGCTCAGCATACAAAGTTGCTCCATAACTTCGGGCACACAGGCCGGAATCATCCCCAAATCTTCGCCACAGGCAATCATGTTGCTTGAGGAGATCAATTCAGGCAAACTTTTCATGGCATGTTCTTTCCAGAATTCATTGTGCCTGACGAAATAAAAATGCTCGTAAAGACGATCGTAGGCTTGTCTTTGTTCAGCACTCAGGCAACGATAGGCCGCTGTTTGATTGCCGAGAATTCTGGGGTGGAAACAATCTTTTTCATCCTTGTCTTCGATAAAAAGGACTTCGGTACACAACCGGCACAAAGCCTCACGAAGCCGGGCTACTTCCTTCTGATCGGAAGTTCCGAAATATGCCCTGACTTTAGCCTGGGTTTCCAGTCCTTTTTTGAGTATATAAGTATTTTTACCCAGCTCTTTTAAAAAACCGAAAATCTCCCGTCCGGGATAATCCCTGAGCAGAACCTCGTCAATAAAAGGCCTGCACATAGTCTCTGCGTCAAAATCCAGGCCAAAAGCCCTGATTTCTTCAGGAGTGTAGGGTAAAGCCGGCCTGAAATAGCCCAACAAACCCGATTCAGAATCAACGGGAATGCTCCAGATGCGGAAAAAACCCAGAATATGATCGATACGGTAAGCATCGAAATACCTGGCCATGTGTTGCATACGCTTACGCCACCATAGATGTTGCTGACGCTGCATTTCTTCCCAGTCGTAGACCGGGAAACCCCAGTTCTGGCCCTGATTGGAAAACTCATCCGGTGGCGCACCGGTTTGAAAATCTCTGCGAAATAAGTTTTTGTGCTGCCAGGTTTCCACACTTAAAGGATTGACACCTATAGGAATATCCCCTTTGAGCAATATGCACTTTTGAGCGGCATAGGCATGCACCTGCTCCAGCTGCCGGTGAAGATGATACTGAATGTAATAATGAATGGATATGTCCCTATGCCAGCTTTGTTTCGGATCACAAAGTCTGGAAATGCTTTCGCTGTCGTAATCGGAATACTCTCCCCAGGTTACGGGATCGGGATTACTGTGTTTGCGCAATAAATAGCAATAGGCGGCATAGGGCTGTAGCCAAAAAATGTTTTCTTCTACGAAATGAGTATAGTCGTCCGATAGGTTTATTCGTTCCTGTTCCTGATCAAAAAGCAGGCGAAAATAATCCCATTTGAGCGACAAAACCTCTTCGTATTGCAGGCTTTCGCTCAGGTTCAGCAGCTTGCCCCGTTCTTCGAAGGCCTCTGCCCTGTCATTATCCTCAAGTGCCGGCAACATAGAAGGGGCAGCATAAACGGGATGCAGGGCAAAGACCGATATAACACTGTAAGGATATGAATCATACCAGGAAAAACTATTGGTTGTATCATGGACGGGCAACAGTTGCAATATTTTTTGTCCGCTTTGTTCCAGCCAGTCAATCATGGAAAACAGATCGCCGAAATCACCGATGCCCCAGTCTTTGTCCGAACGAAGAGAAAAGACGGGAACGGCGGTTCCGGCCGATTTAGCCGGTTCGGTCTGCCAGGCGTCCCGGACTTCCACAAGCTGCTCCGAAATGGAACTAAGCCTAATTTGATGACGGCCCCATTCCCGGCGAGTGATACGGCCGTTCTCTCTGACAAGGTAGCGGTAAACAAGTATACCTTCTTGCTCAAACGGCAGTTCGAAAGACCAATATCCTCCGGGCTGATAAGTCATCAGCTGTGCCTGTCCGTCACGCAACCAGGCTGTTTTTTCCTGAGATCCGCAAAAAAGCAGCTCTTGTCCCGGATAGGTCTGGTAATGAATGCTAAATCGGATGGTCATGACAGGAAGGCGACAACAGTAAGAACAGTAAAGGAATGGTATTAAAAAGACCGGTCTCAAAAGCCAGGATATTCCAAAACTTTCAAGACCGGTCTTTGGTGTGGATCAGGTTTTTAACGTCTGATACCCAGATCTTTGATCAACGCACGATATTTTTCAATATCTTTTTCCTTAAGATAATCGAGCAAACGGCGACGTTTGCCTACCAACATTTTAAGGGAGCGTTCAGTGCTATAATCTTTACGATTTGACTTTAAATGTTCAGTCAAATGAGAAATACGGTATGAAAACAAGGCGATCTGGGACTCGGTGGAGCCAGTATCCGTGTTAGACGTCCCGTATTTTTCGAAGATTTCTTGCTTTTTTTCTTTCGTCAAATACATTCTGTTGTAATTTAATTAATTAGAAAATAGTGGCCGCAAAGGTAATACAATTATTTCTATTTCTGAGCATCCATTTTACAAAAAAATTCATTTCTTGCGCGAACCCACATTTCTGCTTTTGAATGCTTTGCGTCCCTGGCCGGCATTGTTATCGCGATAATAACCTCCGGGGAAATCTCTTTCTTCACCGCCTCTGTTGTACGATGGCTTTCTGTTCCGGGCGAATTTATTTTCGGGTGCATAGGCTTTGCGTTCTTTCGATGCGCGGCTCATCTGCTCGGGAGTGGCCAGATCGACTCTGACGTTGCGGCCCAGAAAATCGAGATTTCTGAGAGCATGAACTACTTCTCTGGCCCACTTTTCTTCCACGTCAAACAAGGAATAGCGTGTGAAAAAATCGATTCGTCCAACCTGAATCTTCCTGTCCATATAATCATTCACCAGGCCCAGAATGTTTTTGGGATTGATACCGTCCATCCGGCCCAAACCGATAAATATCTTGGTAAAACCGGGTTCGGCACTGCTGATATCCCGCGAAGCCTGGGAATTATTAGCACGTTCGCGCTTTCCGGCAGCCGTTTCGTCAATGGTCTGAATGTCTTCTGCTTCCTGATAATAATCGATCAGACGGTTGAATTCGAGCGAAACAATGCGTTTGATCAGGTCTTCTTTTTCGAGCCATTCCAATTTGCGGTATACCTGAGGCAGTAATTCGGCAATTTCTTTTTCGCTTACCTTGACCTTTTCGATACGATCCATCAGGTTGAACACCTGCTTTGCACAAATATCCTTACCGCTGGGCATGGCGGCTGCCGTAAAAGTCTTGTTTATTTTCTTCTCAATCTCTTTAATTTTGTGCTTTTCCTTGAGATTAATGATAGAAATGGATATGCCTGTTTTACCGGCCCGGCCGGTTCGGCCGCTGCGATGCGTATAGGCTTCGCTTTCGTCGGGCAGGCTGTAATTGATGATATGACTCAGGTCGTTTACGTCCAGGCCTCTGGCTGCCACATCGGTGGCCACCAGCAATTGAATGTTGCGCACACGGAACTTTTGCATCACATAATCGCGCTGGGCCTGTGAGAGATCTCCATGCAAAGCATCGGCATTGTAGCCGTCCTGTATCAGCTTGTCGGCAATTTCCTGGGTATCTTTGCGTGTACGGCAAAACACGATCCCGTAAATATTGGGGTAATAATCGGCTATACGTTTAAGAGTTAAATATTTGTCCTTTGCCTGAACCATATAATACAGATGCTTTACATTAGCCGTACTTTCGTTTCGGTTGCCAATCACAATTTCGCGGGGCCGGGACATGTATTTTTTGGAGATGCGGGCAATTTCGTCGGGCATGGTAGCCGAAAACAATAAGGTGTTGCGGTTTTCGGGCACTTCGGCCAAAATGGCGTCTATGCTTTCTGAAAATCCCATGTTCAACATCTCGTCAGCCTCGTCCAGAATTACATTCACGATGGCGGACAGATCCACGCAACGCCTGTTCATCAGGTCGAGTAAACGTCCCGGCGTAGCCACGACTACCTGAACGCCTTTTTTTAAAGTCTTGATCTGGCTTTCTATACTTGATCCTCCATAAACGGGCAGCACTTTTAAGCTGCTGAGGTATTTCGAATAATCATTCAGATCGTCGGCTATCTGCAGACAAAGCTCCCGGGTGGGGCATAGCACCAAAGCCTGAGGTTGCCTGAGTTCCGGATTGATTTTTTGCAGCACCGGCAGTCCGAATGCAGCTGTTTTGCCTGTGCCCGTTTGAGCCAGGGCGATGATGTCGTTTTCTTCTCCAAGTAAATAAGGGATTACCTCTTCCTGAACGGGCATCGGGTGCTCAAAACCCAACTCCGTGATGGCCTGCAATAATTCGGGGATCAGGCCTAATTGTTCGAATGTCTTCATTAACTGTGTTTTATACAAGAGGAATCCCTCCAGGCTTCTATCGTCAGAAGCGGGCGCAAAGGTAGTATAAATAATTGACTTTTAAGATAAAATGCAAGTATTAATACTTCATTCAAACTATTATTTTTCTATCAAAGAACTTAGGTATCTTTGTTCGTTCATTCAAAAAAAATTATGCGCAAGATAATTGGTATCGGAGAGAGTATCCTGGATATAGTATTCAAAAACAGGCAACCTGTGTCGGCCACTCCCGGCGGCTCTGTATTCAACGGACTCATTTCGCTCGGAAGGCTGGGACTTCCTGTGTATTTTGTCAGCGATATCGGCCAGGACCAGGTGGGAAAGCTAATCACCGATTTTATGGAAAGCAACGGCCTGTCTTCCAGATTTATGAATCTGCATCCCGACACCAATACTGCTGTTGCCCTGGCTTTTTTGAACGAAAATAACGACGCCAATTACACTTTTTACAAAGATTATGCAGTTAAAGGCCT
>CAZAUQ010000044.1:0-18117 GCA_964488495.1 uncultured Bacteroidales bacterium | reverse complement strand
AGAGAAGACATCGATTTAACCCGCAGCCAGGAAATTCTGGTGGAAAATGGCAATACCTTTGCTTTCCGTTTGTTTGGGCAAATAAATCTGGAAGAGGAGAAAGAAAATTTTTGTATTTCACCTTACAGCGTATCGCAGGCTTTGTCTATGACTTTAAACGGGGCTGCCGGCAATACTGCCGGCGAAATGATTTCCGCCCTGGGTTTTGAAGGCTATACTCAAAGCGAAATTAATGCTTATCAGCAAAAAATGAATCAGGCTTTGTTGAGCCTGGATCCTCTGACCAATATCGGAATTGCCAATTCCATCTGGATCCGTGACGATTATACAGTGCTTAAGGAGTTTATTGATACCAATGAATATTATTACGAGGCCGAAGTACAAAATCTTCTCTTTGATGCTGCTGCTTTAAAAGCCATTAATGACTGGTGTGATGCCAAAACCAAAGGCCGCATCGACAAAATACTGGAGAGAATAGAACCGGACCAAATTATGTTTTTGCTCAATGCGCTGTATTTTAAAGGCAGCTGGGTGCAGAAGTTTGATAAGACAAAGACTTACGAATCTGATTTTAATTTAGCCAATGGCAACCGGACTAAGGTAAGTATGATGTTTCAGAATGCCGATTTTCCCTATTACGAAGACGATTCAGTTCAAATTGCAGAGCTGGAATTTGGAAACGAGGCTTTCAGCATGGTATTTGTTTTGCCCCGTCAAAATGTTGATATGGACGAGTTGATCGAAACTCTTGACGCTTCAGCCTGGGATAGTTGGCTGCAACACCTTAGTAAAAATGAGATTTATCTTAATTTACCCCGTTTTGAACTGGAGTATGAAAAAGAGCTTAAGTCGACCATGTCTTCCCTGGGTATGCAGTCGGCTTTCAATCCTCAACTGGCCGACTTTAGTCTGATGAATGAAGCATGTAATCTTTTTATCGGCTTATTGAAACAAAAGACCTTTGTCAAAGTGGACGAGGAGGGAGCCGAAGCTGCTGCCGTAACCATTGTGGGGATGGAGTTGACCTCTGCTATGCCGGAGATTCAAATGACACTGGACAGGCCGTTTTTATTTATGATAAAAGAAAAAAGCACTTCTTGTGTTCTGTTTATGGGTAGAATCGGGAATCCTCAGGAGAAATAATGCATTGATTATTAGTTTTTGAGCTTTCCCGATAATTAAAAGCGGAGGATTTACTGCCAAAGTTCCTCCGTTTTTTTTATATTTGTGCCTGATTCCGATAGAAGAAACAAACATTCAATATTAAACAGTACAAATATGAAAATCGAACTAAAAAAAAATTGCAAGTATGCCCTGCTTGTACCTACCAGTATGGGTTTGCGCATTACGCCCAATAACGGGCAACCCGTCCACAGCAGTGATCTTTTTCAACTGCAGGCCACCAGTGCAGAAACCAATGTGGCCAGTGTTTCCTCTATCCTTGGTCTGCCTGTAAAAGTGTTAACCACTTTTGTAAAGGGCAGTCCTTTTGCTCACTTTATTAAAGCAAATCTTCGCAGCCGTAATATGGACTACGAAGGGGTGGAAGTAGAACAGGGAGGCCCCTGGGGGTATCGTCATCAGATCAATATTGCCGACAGCGGTTACGGTTCAAGAGGCCCCAGGGTTTGGAACGACCGGGCCGGCGAAGTGGGACGCACGCTGAACGTGAAAGACTTTGACCTGGATCGGATTTTTGGACAAGAAGGTGTACAAATTGTGCATCTCTCGGGTTTGATTGGCGCTTTATCGCAGGAGACCAGTAAATTCTGCCTGGAACTTGCCCGTGCCGCCAAAAAACACGGCACCCGCATCTCCTTCGATTTGAATTACCGTGCTTCATTCTGGAAAGGCCGCGAAAAGGAATTACACGAGATTTTTACCGAAATCGCCTCTGTATCGGATATTCTGATTGGTAACGAAGAAGATTTTCAGCTTTGTCTGGGCATCAAAGGCCCCGAAGCAGGAGGAAAAGGCATCGCCGCTAAAATTGACGGATTCAAGGAAATGATTAAGAGCGTCAAAGCCAGCTTCCCCAATGCTTCTGTTTTTGCCACCACCCTGCGCGAAGTAAACCACACCAACAGCCACAACTGGGGAGCCATTATGCTCGAAGGCGACAACTGGCATGTGATAGAACCCCGTGAAATCCACGTATTGGACCGCATAGGCGGCGGAGACGGATTTGTAGGAGGCATGCTCTATGGTATTCTGAAAGCCTGGGCTCCGGAAAAATGGATTCAGTTTGGCTGGGCCAGCGGCGCCCTGGCTACCACCTTCCTCACTGATTACGGCCAACCTGCCGACGAAGAACAGGTTTGGAGCATCTGGGAAGGCAATGCGCGAGTGAAGCGTTAACTACTTCCGTCGGGAGTTTTGTAAAGATCAAACAAAACCAGTTATCCCCGCCCCTTTTATTTACATTATTTCAGGCTGTTCGCTCTAAGAGCGAACAGCCTTTTTTGCTGGTTGGAATTTAACTTATTCTATCAAGGGGTAAAATTATTTATATAAACTAAACCCATAAGCGTAAAAGTTAAAGAATATTATAATTTTAACATAGAGAAACAGAAAAATCAAGAATAGGAATTAAGAAGAAAAAAACAAAGCAAATAAAAAATAAATCATATTCTAAAAGTATATTTTATAACATAACTATGAAGCATGAATACATAGAAATTCTACTTTTGCCCTGTGCTTTACCGAACTAATTGCAATCATTTAGCTGAGCTTCGGCATTAGCAAATAATTTTTACAAATTAGTAATATGATTAATCAATCGATTTACCCGGAAGGCTTTTATAAATCCGATTATGAACACGATGCCTGCGGTGTGGGCATGTTGGTTAATATTCATGGAAACAAATCGCATGAATTGGTCGAGAAAGCCCTTTTGATCCTCGAGAATATGAGGCATCGCGGTGCCGAGTCAGCCGATCAGAAAACAGGTGACGGGGCGGGTATCCTTGTTCAGATTCCTCACGAATTTATTTTGTTGCAAGGCATTCCTGTTCCCGAAAAAGGTAAATACGGAACAGGCCTGATGTTTATGCCCAAAGACCAGGAGCAACAAAAACAGATTTTTGATATTCTGTACGATGAAACGCATAAGGCCGATCTCGAATTGATGCACGTACGGGAAGTTCCTGTTAATTCTTCGGTTTTGGGCGATACAGCCAGACTTACAGAACCGCAGATTTATCAATTGTTTATCACCGGAAACAAGGAGCAGTCAAGCCTTGAGTTTGAGTTGTACATCTTACGAAAAAAAATTGAAAACAGATTACGACAATCGCTCTTACCAGACAGGCAGAGTTGTTATATTCCCTCCTTATCTACTCAACGTATAGTTTATAAAGGAATGTTGGAAACGATGCAATTGCGTCGTTATTTTTTTGACTTGAGCAACCTGTACTTCACCAGCGGACTGGCCTTGGTTCATTCCCGTTTCAGCACCAATACCTTTCCAAGTTGGTCTTTGGCACAGCCTTTTCGTCTGTTGGCTCATAACGGAGAGATCAATACTGTCCGCGGAAACCGATCCTGGATGGAAGCCAGAGAAAGTGTGCTCAAGTCGCCTGCACTGGGTGATATTGCTCAACTTTGTCCACTGATACAGCCGGGTATGAGCGACAGTGCGTCACTCGATAACGTACTGGAGTTTTTGACAGCTTCAGGACTGAGTTTGCCTCATGCTATGTCGATGTTGATTCCCGAAAGTTTTACCGAAAAGAATCCAATCAGCGAAGATTTGAAAGCCTTTTATGAATACCATTCCATCCTGATGGAGCCATGGGACGGCCCGGCAGCTCTTTTGTTCAGTGACGGACGATATGCCGGTGGTATGCTCGACCGCAACGGTCTGAGGCCTGCCCGTTACCTCATCACCAAAGACAATCAATTATTGGTGGCATCCGAAGTAGGGGTAATGCCTGTAGATGCTTCCGAAATCAAAGAAAAAGGTCGTTTACAGCCGGGCAAATTACTTATGGTGGATACTCAGGAAGGTAAATTGTATTACGATGCAGAATTAAAAGACGAATTGGCCAGAGCCAAACCATACAGACAATGGCTCAACAACAACCGGGTGGAGCTCAATGACCTGAAATCGGGCTTTAAAGCCGCTCAAAAGCAGGCGCAATTTTTCGAAAAACAATTGGCCTTTGCCTACAGTCGTGAAGACCTGGAACGAATCATAATACCCATGAGCACCGGAGCTGCCGAGCCGGTGAGTTCTATGGGAAACGACACTCCCCTGGCCGTGATTTCGGAACAGTCTCAACTCCTTTTTAATTATTTCCGACAGCAATTTGCTCAGGTTACCAATCCCCCCATTGATCCCCTGCGCGAAGAATTGGTTATGAGTTTGACTGAATACATTGGAACAGTAGGCAATAATATACTTTTTCCATCGGAAAACCATTGCAAAATGGTCAGTCTTCAGTATCCCATTCTGAACAATACACAAATGGAATTGATCAGCAATATCCGATATAAAGGCTTTAACTCGGTTAAGCTGGATACGCTCTATTCTCCGGATCAAGGCAAAGAAGCTATGGAACAGGCTTTGCACAATCTTTGTCTGCAAGCGGAGCATTCCGTGGACCAGGGCGTGAATTATATTATTCTCAGCGATAAAAATATGGACGCCACCCGCGCTTATATTCCTTCTTTGCTGGCAGTAAGTGCAGTACATCATCATCTGATTTCGGTACACAAAAGGGTACAGACGGCTTTGGTGGTTGAAAGCGGCGAAATGCGCGAGGTAATGCATGCCGCGCTTTTACTGGGGTATGGAGCCAGCGCCGTGAATCCCTATATGGTATTTGCCATTTTGGAAGAGTTGGTTCAAAAACAGGAAATTCAACTGGATTACGCAACAGCAGAGAAAAATTATATCAAAGCGTTGTGTAAAGGTTTATACAAGATCCTGAGCAAAATGGGTATTAGCACTATCCGTAGCTACAGAGGGGCAAAATTATTCGAAGCCCTGGGATTGTCTTCTGCTCTGCTGCAAAAGTATTTTGGCGGCCGTGCCGGCGACAGCCTGCTCGAAGGTATTGGTCTGGAAGAAATTGAACAGGATGTAAATGCATTGCACCGACAAGCTTTTAAGGAGGCTTTGCCGCCTCTGCTCCCCAACAAAGGTTGGTATTGTTTCCGCAAAGATGGTGAGCAGCATGCCTGGAATCCAGAAAGTATTTCCAAACTTCAACTGGCAACCAGCCGTGGAAGTTACGAGCTTTTCAAAGACTACAGCCGTCTGGTTGACCAAAAAGAAATTCCCATTTTCTTGCGTGACTTTCTGGAATTTAAAAAAGGTAAAGCGATACCTCTGGAAGAAGTGGAGCCTGAGGAAGCAATAATGCGACGTTTTGTAACCGGAGCCATGAGCTTCGGCTCCATCAGTAAGGAGGCGCACGAGTGCATGGCATTGGCCATGAATACTATTCACGGCCGTAGCAATACCGGCGAAGGAGGCGAAGACTCTGCCCGTTTCCACAACAAAGTCGACGGGATAGCTCTGCGCTCGGCCATAAAACAGGTGGCTTCGGGCCGTTTTGGCGTAACCACTGAATATTTGGTCAATGCTGACGAAATTCAAATTAAAGTAGCACAAGGAGCCAAGCCGGGAGAAGGTGGGCAGTTGCCCGGATTTAAAGTGAATGAAGTAATTGCCAGAACCAGGCATTCCATACCCGGAATTTCACTGATTTCACCTCCTCCGCATCACGATATTTATTCTATCGAAGACCTGGCTCAACTGATTTTCGATTTGAAAAATGTGAATCCATCCGCAGAGATTAGTGTCAAGCTGGTTTCGGGTACGGGAGTGGGCACCATCGCTGCCGGAGTAGCCAAGGCCAAAGCCGATCGAATTATTTTGTCCGGCGCCGAGGGCGGGACAGGAGCATCGCCCATGAGCTCCATACGCTATGCCGGCTTACCAACCGAAATCGGCTTGTCCGAAAGCCAACAAACCCTGGTGCTGAATAAACTCAGAAAACAAGTTCGCCTGCAGACGGACGGCCAGCTCAAAACGGGACGGGATATAGTTATAATGGCGGCTTTGGGTGCCGAAGAATTTGGCTTTGCCACTTCGGCTTTGATTGTGCTTGGCTGTGTTATGATGCGAAAGTGTCATATGAACACCTGCCCGGTGGGAGTGGCCACTCAGGACGAGGAATTGCGTAAGCGCTTTAGGGGAAAGTACGTTTTTCTGGTTAACTTTTTCCGTTTTCTGGCCCGGGAAGTACGTGAACATTTGTCTCAATTGGGGTATCGTCGTCTGGAAGATATTATCGGACATACTGAATTGTTGCAACGCAAAGCTTTCGATGGTATTCGCAAACATGAACTGATCAATTTTGATCGCTTGCTGCACCGGGAAAATCTGGCGGAAGATAGTGAACTGTATTGTACGCAGGCTCAGGTTCATAAAATTGACAATGTGCTTGACAGGCGTTTGATTACGGATACTGCAGAGGCAATTGAACAAAGAAAGGATCTCAACCTGACTTACAGAATACACAATACGGATCGCTCCACCGGGACCATGCTGTCGGGGCAAATAGCTCTGCGTTACGGTAACGGGGGTTTGCCGGGACATAATCTGAATATTACTTTCAAAGGCTCGGCAGGCCAGAGTTTCGGTGCTTTTTTGGTAAAAGGGCTACATTTTAAACTCGAAGGCGAAGCCAACGATTATGTGGGCAAAGGCTTGAGCGGAGGGCGAATCGCACTGTTACCTCCCAAGGGGGCTGATTTTGTCCCCGAAAACAACACCATAGCCGGTAATACTTTGCTTTACGGAGCCACAGCAGGAGAAATGTATATCAACGGCAGAGCCGGAGAACGTTTTGCCGTAAGAAACAGCGGTGCTGTGGCTGTAGTGGAGGGAGTAGGTGATCATTGCTGTGAATACATGACCGGCGGAAGAGTGGTGGTGTTGGGAACAACAGGGCGTAACTTTGCCGCAGGCATGAGCGGGGGTCTGGCCTATGTCTGGAACAAACAGGGTAATTTTGATTATTACTGCAACATGGATATGGTGGAACTATCCCTGATAGAAGACAGCCGTTCACGCAAAGAATTGCTGGATCTGATACAACGACATTATCAGCATACCGGCAGCCCTCTGGCTGTCAGAATTCTGGCCAGGCCGGAGCAATACCTGGATGAATTTATTCAGGTAACACCAATTGAATACAAAAAAGTGTTGCAGGAAGAACAACTCAAAAGCCTGCAAGAACGAATAGAAAAAGTGGAACGAGATTTTTAACAGATAGCAATGGGAAACCCGAAAGCCTTTTTAAGTTTGCCTCGAAAAGAGGCCGGATATCGGCCTGTAAGCGAACGCATACAGGATTTTAGCGAAGTGGAACAAAGCCTCAACAGCGGAGACCGCCGTTTGCAGGCCTCGCGTTGTATGGATTGCGGTGTTCCTTTTTGTCATTGGGCCTGCCCCTTGGGCAACAAAGTCCCGGAATGGCAGGATTTGCTCTATAAAGGCAAGTGGAAAGATGCTTTTTACCTGCTGGAACAAACCAACGATTTCCCGGAATTTACCGGCAGAGTGTGCCCGGCCCTCTGTGAGAAAAGTTGTGTATTGAACCTTAGTCAGACAGAAGCTGTCACCATACGCGAGAACGAGTTGGCAATAATCGAGGCCGCCTTCAGAGAAGACTATTTACAACCGCGACAATATAAACGTAACGGTAAAAGCGTGGCAATAGTGGGTAGTGGGCCGGCCGGACTGACGTTGGCTAACAGGTTGAATCGTAAAGGTTTTAGTGTGACTGTTTACGAAAAAGAAAGCTTGATCGGCGGCCTTTTGCGTTATGGGATACCCAATTTCAAATTGAGTAAAAGTATTTTAAATCGTCGCCTGGATGTGATGCGTCAGGAAGGTGTCGTCTTTTGCCCAAATACTCAGGTGGGTAAAGATATGGCTGTGGAAACCTTGCTTTCCCAATGCGATGCCCTTTGTCTGGCCATAGGGGCTGAACGTCCACGGGATTTGCCGGTAGAAGGCCGTCAGCTCAATGGGGTGCATTTTGCCATGGATTTACTGGCTCAGCAAAACAATATCATACAGGGCATTGCCCCTGAAGCCGATACACAGATCAGGCTAAAAGACAAACACGTGTTGGTAATTGGCGGGGGTGATACCGGCAGCGATTGTGTGGGAACTGCCCGCAGGCAGGGAGCAGCTTCGGTCACTCAGATAGAAATATTACCCCAGCCCCCGGCAGGCAGCAATCCGGAAACCCCCTGGCCCATGTATCCCCTGATACTCAAGACGACCAGTAGCCACGAAGAAGGCTGTCTGCGTCGCTGGAATTTGTCCACTACCCGTTTTTTGGGCAAAGAGGGGCAACTGGAGGCAGTCGAAGTGGAAGAAGTTTCCTGGATGCCCGGTATAAACGGTAGTCGCCCTCAAATGAAAGTCAGCGGGAAAAAAGAATTGATCAGGGCTGATGTCGCCTTGTTGGCCATGGGATTTGCAGGCGTCTGTACAGAGGGATTGTCCGAAGAATTGGGTTTAGAAAGCACCAAAGCTAACACAATCTCTGTTGATAACGTTTTCAGAACTTCTCATCCGAAAGTTTTTGCCTGTGGCGATGCGGCAACGGGTGCCAGCTTGGTGGTCAGGGCAATGGCAACAGCAGTAAGTCTGGCTGAAACCATTGATAAAGCATTTAAGAACAATAAATTATAACAAAAGAATATGTGCGGCATTACAGGAATATTCAATATAAAGGGCGAAACGGAATCGTATCGCCGGCAGGTGCTTGAAATGAGTAAACTCATACGTCACCGGGGTCCCGACTGGAGTGGTATTTATTGTGGTAAATCGGCCATTCTGGCTCATGAACGCCTGGCCATTGTGGATCCGGCTTCGGGAGGTCAGCCTTTGCTCAGTCCCGACGGTAAGCTGGTGCTATGCGTAAACGGCGAAATTTACAATCATTTGGAGTTGCGCAGGGAACTTCAAAAGGAGTATGATTTTCAAACAGGTTCCGATTGTGAGGTTATTTTGGCCTTGTACAGAAAAAAGGGCAAGGATTTTCTGGAGGAACTGAACGGTATATTTGCCTTTGCTCTTTACGACAGCGAGAAAGATGTTTTTCTGATAGCCCGTGATCCTATAGGTGTAATACCATTGTATATGGGAACTGACAAGGAAGGACATATTTTGGTGTCGTCCGAGTTGAAAGGCCTGGAGCTTTATGCCGACGAGTATACCAACTTTTTGCCCGGTCATTATTATTACAGCCAGGAAGGCAGGATGTTGCCCTGGTATAGTCGCGACTGGAGTTCGTACGATGCGGTAAAAGAGAATCCGGCTTCTGTGCATGACCTGAGAGTAGCACTGGAGGCTGCCGTGCAACGACAGTTGATGAGCGATGTGCCCTACGGCGTGTTGTTGTCGGGAGGATTGGATTCATCTATTATTTCGGCAGTGGCCAAAAAATTCTCTGCCAAACGGATCGAAACTCAAAGTACCCAGGAAGCCTGGTGGCCCCGGCTGCACTCCTTTGCCGTTGGACTGAAAGGGGCTCCCGATTTGACGGCAGCCCGCAAAGTAGCCGATCACATTGGAACCGTGCATCACGAAATCCATTATACAGTGCAGGAAGGAATAGATGCACTCAGAGATGTGATTTATCACATCGAAACCTACGATGTGACTACGATCAGAGCTTCCACGCCCATGTTCCTGTTGGCCAGGGTGATAAAAAGTATGGGAATAAAAATGGTGCTTAGCGGCGAGGGAGCTGACGAAGTATTCGGCGGGTATCTGTATTTTCACAAAGCGCCCGATGCCCGTGCCTTTCACGAAGAAACCATACGTAAAATCAGCAAACTCCATTTGTACGATTGCCTGAGAGCAAACAAAAGCCTGGCAGCCTGGGGTGTCGAAGGTCGTGTGCCTTTTCTTGACAAGGAATTCCTGGATGTTGCCATGAACATTAATCCACAGGCCAAGATGGCCCCCGGCACAATGATAGAGAAAAAAATCTTACGTGAGGCTTTTGCCGATATGCTGCCTCCGGAAATAGCCTGGCGACAAAAAGAACAATTTTCCGACGGGGTGGGGTATAGTTGGATAGATTCCCTTAAAGCGCTCACAGCATCCAAGGTGAGTGACAAGGACATGGCTGCAGCCACAGAACGTTTTCCCCTGAATACGCCAAAAAGCAAGGAGGAATACTATTATCGCAGCCTGTTTGAGGAATCTTTTCCAGGCCGCAGTGCGGCATTAACGGTGCCCAGCGTGCCCAGCGTTGCCTGCTCTACGGCCGAGGCTCTGGCCTGGGATCCGGCTTTCCGTAATATGAACGATCCCAGCGGAAGAGCGGTCAGAGGGGTACATAAAGACAGTTACAGCCAATGAAAACGATAGAATTCACCAAAATGCATGGTGCCGGCAACGATTATATTTATGTTGATGCGGCAAGATATCCGCTGCAAGATCCGGCTGCGCTGGCCATTCGATGGAGTCGTCCCCATTTTGGGATAGGATCTGACGGCTTGGTGTTGATTTGTCCATCTGAAAAGGCCGACTTTAAAATGCGCATTTTTAATGCCGACGGCTCTGAAGCGACGATGTGCGGCAATGCGTCAAGGTGTATAGGTAAATACGTGTACGAAGCCGGTCTCAGCCAAAAAAACGAATTGGCTTTGGAAACCTTATCCGGGATAAAGAAATTAAGTCTGATGGTAAAAGAGGGTGTGGTTCAGCAGGTTAGTGTTAATATGGGGCAGCCCGTACTGAAAGGGAAGGCTGCTTTGAAGGCCGGGGGGAAGTTGTTTGACGGATGGATTATTTCTATGGGTAATCCCCATTTTGTGGTCATAGTGAAAGATATTGCTACTATTGATTTGCATTTGGTAGGGCCTATGCTGGAGAAGCATCCCATGTTTGAGAATGGTACCAATGTTGAATTTGTTCAGGTAATGTCCCGTAAACGTTTGCGGATGAGAGTCTGGGAAAGAGGATCAGGTATAACACTGGCCTGCGGCACCGGTGCATCGGCCAGTTTGGCAGCTGCCTCCGCAGCCGGAAAATGTGCCGAGCGGGTCACTGTCGAAATGGACGGTGGTGAATTGGAAATTGCCCTTGATCCTGTCAGCCGCGAAATAGTGATGAGCGGCCAAGCCACAAAAGTCTTTGAAGGCTGCATCGACCTGGATTGAAAGGGAGTCTTTTGTATCGTTTTTTAAAACAATAGAATAGGTATAATATGATTAAAATCAATGAATATTTTCTTGCACTGCAAAACAAGTATCTTTTTAGTGAAATAGCTAAACGGGTAAAAACATTCAAGGCTGCACAGCCGGATAAGAAACTGATCAGCCTGGGGATTGGCGATGTCAGCCTGCCCTTGCCCGATGCCGTCTGCAGGGCTATGCATGTTGCGGTTGATGATTTGTCGCGCAAAGAAAGTTTCAGAGGTTACGGCCCCGAACAGGGGTATGATTTTTTGAAAGAACGAATTGTTGAACATGATTTTGCTGCCAGAGGGGTAAAACTGGATAAATCGGAGGTTTTTATTAACGACGGTGCCAAAAGCGACACGGGCAATATTACAGACATACTGGGCAGAGAATTGCGGGTTGCCGTGGGTGACCCGGTGTATCCGGTGTATGTAGATTCCAATATTATGGCGGGCAGAAAAGATTCCCTGATTTTTTTGCCTTGTACTGCCAAAAATAATTTTGTTCCTGCATTGCCTGAACTCATTCCAGATTTGATTTATCTGTGTTATCCCAACAATCCCACGGGAACAACCCTGAACAAAGAAGAACTAAAGGCCTGGGTGGATTATGCCCGTTCGAATAAGGCTTTGATTCTGTTTGATGCGGCCTACGAAGCTTTTATTCAGCACGAGGATATTCCTCATTCCATTTACGAAATACCGGGAGCTGAAGAAGTCGCTATCGAGTTTAGAAGTTATTCCAAGACGGCAGGATTTACCGGTTTGCGTTGTGGTTATACTGTGGTACCCAAGCAGCTTACAGTTAATACTTCGGATGCTAAAGATCACTCTTTAAATCAGTTATGGAACAGGAGGCAATCGACAAAATTCAACGGTGCCAGTTATGTCAGCCAACGTGCGGCCGAAGCGGTATATTCACCGGAAGGAAAGCAGCAGGTGCGTAAAAACATTGCTTTTTATATGGAAAATGCCCGTATATTGCGTCAAGGTTTGTTGGCTTGCGGCCTGGAAGTGTTCGGCGGCGAAGACGCTCCCTATCTTTGGGTAAAAATACCCGACAAGATGCTTTCCTGGGAATTTTTTGAGATTCTGTTGCAGAAGGCAGCTCTGGTTGGCACACCAGGAGTGGGATTTGGTTCCTGCGGCGAAGGCTATATTCGATTTTCGGCTTTCGGCGACCGGGAATCTTGCCTGGAAGCCCTGGGACGCATACGCCAAATACTTTGATAATCAAGCCTCCTAATGCCTCTGTTTTGGCTTTTTTATATCATTATATTTATTGTTTATAGCATATATGTGCAAAAAAACCACTACTTTTGCGCCCTGATTTAATTTCCCCACATTTATGCAAGAGCAAGCCATCAGGAATATTGCCATAATCGCCCACGTTGACCACGGCAAAACCACTCTGGTCGACAAAATGCTGTTTGCCGGCCAATTGTTTCGTAATAACGAAAGTGCCGGCGAATTGATTATGGACAACAATGAGCTGGAACGCGAAAGAGGTATCACTATATTATCCAAAAACGTATCAATCAATTACAAAGGTATCAAGATCAACATTATTGACACACCCGGACACGCTGATTTTGGCGGTGAGGTAGAAAGGGTGCTCAATATGGCCGATGGCGTATTGCTGCTGGTGGATGCTTTTGAAGGCCCGATGCCTCAGACCCGTTTCGTCTTGCAAAAAGCTCTGGAAATAGGATTGAAGCCTATTGTTGTTATTAATAAGGTAGATAAACCCAATTGCCGGCCTATTGAGGTGCAGGAAGCTGTTTTTGATTTGATGTTCAGTCTCGATGCTACCGAAGATCAGCTGGATTTTCCCACTGTTTTTGGTTCAGCCAAACGTTCCTGGATGTCGGATGATTACCGTCACGAAACCCAGGATATTACCTATCTGCTTGACCAGATACTGGAACATATTCCGGCACCCAAACACCTCGAAGGCCCTGCCCAGATGCTGATTACTTCGCTGGATTATTCTTCGTATGTCGGACGCATTGCCATAGGCCGTGTGCACCGGGGAAGTTTTCGTCCTAATCAGGACGTCAGCCTGATTAAGCGCGATGGAAGTATGATAAAATGCCGCATCAAGGAATTGAATGAATTTGTTGGTTTTGGACGTAAACCGGCCACTGAAGTAAGTTCGGGCGATATTTGTGCCATGGTCGGTATAGAACAATTTGATATTGGCGATACCGTAGCCGACCTGAACGCTCCGGAAGCGCTGAAGCCCATTGCCATAGACGAACCCACCATGAGTATGGTATTTACCATCAACAACTCGCCTTTTTTTGGCCGGGATGGTAAATTTGTAACATCGAGGCATATACACGAGCGTCTGATGCGCGAATTAGACAAGAATCTGGCTTTAAGAGTGGAGAAGGATACGGAACGCGATATATGGACAGTGTTTGGCAGGGGAGTTTTGCATCTTTCTGTGCTCATCGAAACCATGCGTCGTGAAGGATATGAACTTCAGGTTGGGCAACCCCGGGTTATTTTCAAAGAAATTCAGGGACGGAAATGCGAACCCATCGAAGAAATGACCATTAATGTCACCGAAGAGGCAGCCAGCAAGATGATTGATGTAATTAGCCGCCGTAAGGGAGAGTTAACAAAAATGGAGTCCAAAAACGATCGTGTTCATTTGGAATTTATGATTCCCTCCAGAGGAATCATTGGTTTACGTAGTCTCTTACTCACTTTGTCTTCGGGCGAAGCGGTTATTGCACATCGTTTCAAAGAATACCAGCCTTTTAAAGGCGAGATCGAAAAACGAGAAAACGGCTCCATGATTGCCATAGAAACCGGAGTTGCGGTGGCTTACGGTATGGATAAACTGCAGGACAGGGGCCGGTTTTTTATCTATCCGGGCGATGAAGTCTATGCCGGCCAGGTGGTAGGTGAGAGCACCAAAGAAGGCGATTTGGTTATCAATGTCAACAAGACCAAAAAAATGTCTAACGTGCGTGCTTCGGGTACCGACGATAAAGCCAGTCTGCCGCCTCCTGTTATTTTTTCGCTTGAAGAAGCGCTGGAATACATCAAATCCGACGAATACGTCGAAGTCACACCGCACTTTATGCGCATGCGCAAAATTATTCTGGACGAAAACGAACGCAAGCGTCAGAATAAATAAGACCAAGTCCAGGTTCTTTTATTTACAGCATATACCAGAGTATTTCGCATGTTCGCATGCTTAATACGGCTCGCGTTTTTATTTTTTGGCCACCCAAGAGTTTATATAAGTGAAAATAAGAAGAATATAAATAATACAACCCGGGAAAAACTCAAAAAACAGCCCCTAATGCTAATAATTACAAAAATTATTAGTTTTAATTCTTAAATATTTTTTGCATTAATCTTATTGTTTATATATTTGCCGCCGTTTGAAAACAGGCTTAGGTTGTTTTGGGGTTGTTATTGATTATTTGTCTAACCGACAAGTAATCATTGTGGTAAGTTAATTCTTCTGATTGCCTTTCCAGACCAGAAATATGAAGAAAATTCTAATAATTGCTGTATTATTAGCAAATGTTTGCTATTTGTCCGGCCAGTCACTAGCGATTAAAACCAATGCGCTGTATCTGGGCACGGCATCTTTCAATCTGGGTTTGGAGACCAAATTGGGTAAACGTTACAGTTTAACTTTGAATGGAGCATACAACCCTTTTACTTTTAGAGATAACGCCAAATGGAAACATTTTTTGATTCAGCCGGAATTACGTTATTGGTTTTGTGAAAGTTTTTACGGCTCTTTTTTGAGTTTGGATGCCGCACTTTTGCGTTTTAACGTTGGAGGGATTTCTTTGCCCTATGCCCCAACAACAAAAAAATACCGCTACGACGGCATAGCCTATATGGGCGGTTTATCTTACGGTTACAGCAGAGTTCTGGGGAAAAGGCTGAATTTGGAATTGATGTTGGGTTTTAATATAGGACGGGCTTTTTACGATCGTTATCAATGCCCCACTTGCGGAGACATACTGGACGAAGATGCTCGGGCTGAATTTTTAAGCCCCAATATCGCCATGTCCTTGATTTATATGTTGAAATAAACAATTAATTTTTTACAAGCGGGCAATAAAACAGATTAATTAAAACCATGGAAACTTTCATTAACAGGATAACAAAATCTCTAAGCTTCTTATTCTTGCTATGTTCAATGACAGCTTTTGCTGTTGAAGGGAACATTAGAATATCCGAACTGATTGTAACCAAGAGGGATGTTAATCTGCATGTTTCTTTTTACCTCACAGTACCCGGTAATGCGGTCGCTTCAAAATTTCAAAAACAACTCAGACCTCATATTTTTAACGAAAAAGGAGAAGCCTGGCTCGATCCTATAACCATAAATGGAAATTTAAAGCAAAAACAAGAAGAGCAAAAAGCGGCACTTAGTAATTCGGTTTACAATCCGGTGTTTTTAGTAAAACGTGGCACGATATTTGCTTATGTTAAAGAGATAGCTTACGAAGATTGGATGGGAACAAATATTACTCTTGAACTCGGTGTAACGCAGCACGGATGCTGTGATGTGGATACATTGGAATCAATCTACGGAGCTGAGTTGACCTTTTTACGAGTGCCTGCCACCATAAAAAGAACGCAAGCAATTGTTAGCAATACCAAACGCCAGGCTGAAAGAATTCCTTTTTTAAGGCCGGTAGATGCCAAGGATTCCACCCTGGCCGACAGAGGTTCTCCTGTGCGTTTTCGTCAGGGGAGCGCTCAGTTGTACAGGACCTATATGTCGAATGACGAAACTTTGAAGGCAATAGACGATGCCTTGAGTATTTTACAATCAGATAACAAGGCCTTACTCTCCAAAATCACTATAATTGGATTTGCTTCTCCGGAAGGAGATCCTGAATTGAATTACAGATTATCCGAAAAAAGAGCCAAAGCTCTGCGCGATGAAATTGTTAACATACATCCCGAAATCACGGAAGAACAGTTTGAAATTATCCCCGGTGGTGAAGATTGGCAAGGTTTACGCAAACTGGTTGCACAAAGCGAGATGCGTTACCGTGACGAAATTCTGGATATCATTGACAATACCCCCGAAGGTTCCATAAGAGAATTGAGATTAAGGCGTTTAAGGGGAGGTGCTCCCTATCGCTCGCTAATAGATTTGATTTATCCCCAGCTCAGGGATGCCTGTTACATTCGTGTCTGGTTCGAAGAAAAGCCCGATATGGAATCAAGAATCATAAATGAGGCCATCGAAGATATTGAACGAAATCTGGTAGACGATGCCCTGGAACAATTATTAACGGTGGAATACGATCAGCGTTCCTGGAATGCTTTGGGAACCTGTTATTTAATAAAAGGAGAAATTGCCAAAGCCCGGCATTATTTTGTGCAGGCAGTAGATGCCGGAAACGACGATGCCAAATCTAATTTGTTGCTGATCAGTACTAAAGAGACTATCAATCTGGAAACGAATTGATGCAGCACAACAGTATATATTAACGCAATAGAATTTTTATCAACAAATTATACATAGTTAGGTCGGCACATAGAAAAATAGTAAGTAAAATCATTTATAACATTTAAATTATTAACCTTTCAAAACAATAAAACAAATCATGAAAAAGTTATCAATTTTTAGTATGCTTATTGCCGCATTTTTAGTGGCAAGTTGTGACCGGAGTATTCCGGGTGGAGAAACTCCCATAGGAGACGCCACTCTGTCTGTAAAAGTGGCTGGCACGCAGGCTACCAGGGCGCTGGCTGGGACCGATGCAACAGCAAATGCTGTTACGATCAACGATCTAACCGTTTTTGTGTTTAACACAGATGGAAATTTAGTAGCGATGGATCAGGCAAGCTCCGATAATAAGGTTGTAGATTTACCTTTGTTTTCGGGAATCACTTATAACATATTTGTTATAGGGAACAAAAAAGGTCTTGATTTAAGTGGAATTGATTCTCAGAGCGATTTGCTCGCTTTGTATACTGAGGATCTTGATGATCAGGAGGATATTAATGTTACCACTTTAAGTCCTACAGTTACAGGTTATTTTATGGGTGCTACTATGTCAACAGGTAAAAATTATTTGGGATATGCTAGTGGAGTTACAGGCAACAAACTGAATGGTGATAGTTTATTTTATGTCCATCGTTTGATTTCCCGAGTTTATTTATCCAGCATAACAAACAATAATCCTGATCTTACGATTACGGCAATTAATATTTTGAATGCCAAATCAAAGTCTATGCTTTTCCCTTCAACTCCGGAAGGTAACAATACTTCCACAATCCCTGCTGATAAATATTATAAAATTGCTTTTCCCGAAGCTGCTGAAACTACATTAGCGAACTTTACTCAGGTAGTTACTGATGGCTACTATTGGAATTATACAAGTTTTGCCCACGGAACTTTGGCCAATACAGACGGAGGTACTCGTTTTCCCCGCTTATATAAAGATAATACGGGGAATGATATTACTGCTACAGCAGCTGCTGCCAGTTTAAAAACTCTCAGTGGTACTGGTGTTAGCGCAACAACTGATCCTTTAAGATATGTAGTCTCTGGTCCAACTCCAGGGAATGACATAAGTCAAGTTGCTTTCTATCTTTTTGCCAACGATAATAATCCAGGTGATCACGCCACGATATTACTTATCGAAGGCACTGTAGGAGCAAATACTGTATATTACCCGATCGTCATTAATGCGGCAGGTCATGGAACAATTGATGCCGGCGCAACTGGTGAAGAAAATACTTATATAAAGAGAAACCGTCAATACGAAATTGCAGCAACCATTGCTGACGGAAGTGATGGATATGCGAATCCCTGGCTTGATGTTACTGCAACTTTGGATGTCCAGGTTACCATCAGCGACTGGGTAGCCACCATAACTCAAGACGTTAC
>CAZAUQ010000043.1:0-18137 GCA_964488495.1 uncultured Bacteroidales bacterium | reverse complement strand
CAAAAATCCGGGGCAAACTCAGGCCGGGAGTCAAATCCATGCGTTGCTTGTCCATGAAATAAGCAGGCAATTCAGCTCGTATCTCCGAAACATTTTGTTGTTTGTGTGCTAAATGCGAAAGGAACAAAGCAATGCCCACCAGGGCGTCCCGTCCGTAATGCGATTCGGGATAAATCACTCCCCCGTTGCCTTCGCCGCCAATAATGGCATCGACGGCTTTCATTTGGGCAACCACGTTCAATTCTCCAACAGCAGCGCTGTAGTAGTTGCCGCCGTACTTTTGGGTCACATCGCGCAGGGCACGGGTTGAGCTCAGATTGGATACCGTATTGCCGGACGTGTGGCTCAGAATATAATCGGCCACGGCTACCAGAGTGTATTCCTCGCCAAACATCGAGCCGTCTTCACAAATAATGGCCAGACGATCCACGTCGGGATCAACCACGAAACCTACATCGGCACCGCCCTTGCTGAGCAAGGAGGAGATTTCGCCCAAATGCTGGGGCAAAGGCTCCGGATTGTGCGGGAATTGTCCGTCGGGAGTGCAATTCAGTTCAATGATATCCTGTACGCCCAAAGCCCTGAGCAAAGGGGGCAATACCAGTCCGCCCACCGAATTGACACAATCGATAGCCACACGGAATCCGGCTTTGTAAATGGCCTCCACGTCCACCAGAGGCAGAGCGAGTACGGCTTCTATATGTTTTTGGGTATAGTCTTTGCGATAAAGTTTGCCCAGTTGGTCTACCCCGGCAAATTCCAGATCCTTACTGTCGGCCTGTTCGCAGACATAACGGCCGGCAGCCGCATCCAGAAATTCCCCTTCCTGATTGAGCAGTTTCAGGGCGTTCCATTGTTTGGGATTGTGGCTGGCTGTCAAAATGATGCCTCCGTCGGCTCCGGACATCCGCACCGCCAGTTCGGTGGTAGGCGTGGTGGCCAGTCCGATATCTAGCACATCGAAACCCAGGCCCATCAAAGTGCCCGAAACCAGTTGAAAAAGCATTTCGCCCGAAATGCGGGCATCGCGTCCAACGACTATTTTTCCGGAACGATTGCCGGAATTCTGACGTATCCAACGCGCATAAGCAGCAGTGAAATGGACAATATTAAAGGGATTCAGGCTGTTACCGGGCTCTCCGCCTATCACTCCCCTGATGCCCGAAATAGATTTAATTAATTGATTCATAAAAATATCTTACTTCCAAAAGGTATATCTAAGCTCGTAATACCTGGCCATCATGTTATTACCGGCCGAATAATAGGGCATGCCAATGCTGGCTGGAGCAATAATCATCACATGACCCAGGTCGCCGACGTAGTTCAGAGGTTCGTGCCAGGCTTTGCAATCACCCCAATAGTAGGAACTGGAGGTGGTGCCGGTAGATACTGTATTGAAATATATTTCGATGGGATCGGTAGCGTAGTTCATGTTGGTGTAGGTGGTGTCGCCTTCCATGGAACGTTCTATATAACGGAGGCAGACCAGGGTGTTGTTGACTGTTTTTCCGGCCTGCATACCTGTATCTACCACATGGAGATACAGTCCGCTTTCACTCAGGTAAAACAATTTATTGCCTTCGCTGTCTTCCCAGGGCACCTGAGAGGGTACAGAATCGATCACCAGAAATCCATTGTCGTCCATGAATTCATGTATGCTTTCCTGTTCGGCTTCCAATTGTTCGGCATAAGTAATGACATCCTTGTTGCAGGAGGTTAGCAATAGGATAATAGCCGGCAATAAACAGGGTAAAATGCGGTATTTCATACTAAATTTGTTGAATAAGAGTACAAAGATAGGTTTTTTTTAATGATCTGTCTGCGGCCCAAGGTATTTAGGCAAAGCTTCTTTGATAATTTGCAAGGCATCCTGCAGACTCCCCCGATAAGTGGCACCGGAGGCATTGGTATGGCCGCCTCCCCCGAAGAGCTCTGAAGCTATGGCCGAGGTAGAAATATCGCCCTCAGAACGCAGGGAAATTCTGATTTCGTTTTCTTCGCGCAGGAACACCGAAAAACTGACATCGCTCATACTGAGCGGCAGGTTGACAAAACCGTCGGTGTCTCCCGCTTTATGGCCAAATCGCTCCAATTCTTCGCGGCTGAGGCTTATAATGGCTGTCCGGTATTCGGGGAATACTTCCATTTTTTCGTAAAGCACATAGCCCATCAGGCGCATACGACTCTCGGTATAAGTACCGTAGACCTTTTTATAAATCTCGTCTTTGTTGATGCCCTTCAAAATCAATTGATTTATAATCAGGTACATCTCATCGGATTGTGAATTGTAAGAAAAGGCTCCCGTATCGGTCATCATTCCGGTATAAATACAAACAGCGCATGCTTTGCTCAGCTTTTCAAAAGCCCCGATCCTGCAAATGTAGCGGAATACCAACTCACTGGTCGAAGCCATCTGGGGCAAGCGTATTTCCAGATGTCCAAGAGGCTTTTCCTGATGGTTGTGGTGATCGATCACTACTTTGTGCACCGTCAGCTGATTGATAATAGAGGCCATTGCACCAACTCTTTCCAGGTTGTTGAGGTCCAAAAATACAATCAGTTCAGCCTGACCAAGCAGAGTACGGGCGGTTTCGGGATTCTGTTCGTACACTACGACAGAAGCGGCGCCGGGCATCCATTGCAAAAACGAAGGAATTTCATCGGGCACCAGCACACTGACCCGCTTGCCCTCTATGAGTAAGAAGTCGTACATGGCCAGGGCCGATCCCAGAGCATCACCATCGGGATGTTCGTGTGTGATCAGAACAATATTGCTGCACTTCTTCAATAAGCGATGTATCTTTTGAATCAAGTCCTCGTCAATAATCTTTGTTATCATAGATTTATCCTGAAATTTGCTTATACAGTGTAGATATGAGCTTGTTGAGGGCGTAAATATACCGTTTATTTTTGAACATATAAAACAGTAAGGCCAAAAGCAGATAACAAATCAACACATCAAGTTTCGAAGGCCAAAGTTCAGTTACAAGCGAACCGGGCATTTTTTCTATGAAAGCGCTGCTATCGCAAAAAAAACCGGCCAGGGCATTTACAGGCCAGGCCAGGAGATCCCTCAGCCAGGGCAAAGGGCTTAAAAGAATCAGGCAAAAACTGAGGTAAAATAAAACAGTGGTCAAAGGAACCAACAAAAGATTGCCCAACAAAAAGTACTGCGGAAATTGGTTAAAATACAAGACAGAGAGTGGAGCGGTTCCGAGCTGAGCGACCAAAGAAAGCAGTAAAGTGTCCCGATAAATCCCGACGATCTTGTCTTTAATGCCTTTCCGGGCAGGCGGGGCAGACCGCTCAGTAATTACACCAAGATAAAACACGGCCTGAGGCAGGAATAACAGGATGGAAGCCACTGCCACAAAACTCAGTTGAAAACTGACATCCAATAAATAGCAGGGATTGACTATCAAAAGCACAAAAGCCGAGAATGCCAGTATATTCCAGCTGTTTGAACGCTTTCCCAAACAGAGCCCCAAAGCCGAAACACTGCACATCAGCACTGCCCTGAGCACCGAAGCCGACATACCCGTTACAAAAGAATAAAACCAAAGCAGGGCCATGAGCAGGCTTTGTTTAAAGCAAAGGCCGGCACGACCGGGTTTAATGAAAAACAGCAACTTGTCGAGCAGCAGAAACAAGATGGAAACATGCATTCCGCTTACGGCCAGAATGTGGGCTACGCCTGCCGAAGAAAAAGCCTGCCTTTGCTCCGCTTCCATCAGGTCTTTGTAGCCCAATACCAGCGCCGAAACCAAGGCCAGGGGCTCCTCTTCGAGGCCTGCCTGACGAAAATTATCCACGAGACAATCCCGTAAAGCGTCTGTTTTTGCTCTCAGGCTCAGATGTTTACTCTGCAGTTGCCAGGCTCTCACAGGGACAAAAGCACCTGCACAAAAACCTTTGTTCAGCAAGTAGTGTTCATAATTAAATTCCATAGGCCGGCCGCATCGGCTATAGGGCGTCATGGTTGCCTGTGCCCTGATACGATTGCCTGCCCTCAATGCCAGAGCCGCGCTGTCTTTGGCCAGGTAAAGTACGCAGTGTTTATTTTTCCAGCAGGGCGGTTCGGAGCAGATTATCCGGACCGGACATTGCAGACTGTTTGGCTTAATTTGCGGGGTGGACAACATTTCGAATTCTGCCTGCAGGTAATAATTTTCGAGCTTCGGGCAAGCTCTTTCCTGCTGTCTGCCTTTGAAAAGAGCAGAACCCAAACAGAAGCAGGACAAAAAAATCAAAAGACCGGGCAATTTGTGCAAACGCCAGGCCAGATAGGCTTTACGAATACACAAGCGAAAGAAAACAGCCGTAAGTAGCAAGCTGAGTGCAAACAACAAACCCGGGAAAAAATCAAAAGGGGCAAGTATTATTCCCAACATCAGGGGAATCACCATGCGCAGAAAAGGAGCTTGTTGAAAAATAAGAAAAGCCATGCCGTAAGAAAATCTTTACGGCAAAGATAATTATTTATTAATGTTGCGGAAACATTAAAAAGATTTTATCTCAGGCTCTTTTACTCAGCCTTTTTGATTTGTTCTATGATGTCTTTGGGCCGGGGCGATTTAAAAATAAAACTGCCCGACACCAGCACATCGGCACCTGTACGATACAAAGCCCCGGCGTTGTCAAGGCTGACACCTCCGTCTATCTGAATAAGTGCCGGACTCTTGCAGTCGCTTATCATTTGTCTGAGCTTACTGATTTTGGCGTAGGTTTGCTCAATAAACACCTGGCCTCCGAAGCCCGGATTGACCGACATAAGCAACACCAGGTCCAGATCGGGCAAAATATCCTCCAGTACTGAGACCGGTGTATGCGGATTGAGCGTGACACCTGCTTTCATGCCGGCCTGATGGATTTCGCCAACGACACGATGCAAATGCGTACAGGCTTCGTAGTGCACATTCATCAAATACGCGCCTAAAGCTTGTACCTGAGAAATGAACTTTTGAGGTTCCACTATCATCAGGTGCACGTCCAAAGGCTTGGTGCATATGCGGGCAACAGCTTCCATCACAGGGAAGCCAAAGGAAATGTTGGGCACAAACACGCCGTCCATCACATCGAGATGCAACCAGTCGGCCTGACTTTCGTTAATCATCTTAAGATCTGCCTCCAGACGGGCAAAATCGGCAGACAGCAAAGAAGGAGCTACCAAACGCATGGCGGAAGTAATTACAGGAAACAAGCCTTCACAACAAGGCTATGTTTTTAATTTAAACTTAATTCGCGTTTACCCGGTATGCTTAATTCGTTGTTGGGGTAAACTCTGGCAAATATACGTAAAAATTCCAGGGTAGATGCTTTGGGTTCAATCAGAAAGGCTGATTTATTTTTCACTGATGATTGAGTTTGCGGTGTAGAAATTTTTTCCATAGGCTAAATTGAAAAAGCGTTTACTCTATAACGAGGATTTTTGTTCCATCGTATAAAGCAAACGCCTTTTTTTTGCACCCCTAAGTAATTCTTGTATTACTTACTTGGTTATCTGCGGTTTAAAAAACCAGAGCAAGGTCTTTCCCTTCGGCCATGCGACGCATATTCAACACGGCATAACGCATACGGCCCAGAGCTGTGTTGATACTAACACCGGTCTGATCGGCAATTTCCTTGAAGCTTAAGTTTTTGTAATAGCGCAACACCACTACTTCTTTTTGGCTTTCGGGCAGCATGCGCACCAGATGGCTGACATCTTTCATTACCTGGTTTCTTATCAGCTTGTCTTCGATGTTTTCTTCCGAAAATTTTTGATTATTGAACAGGTCTATGTCTTCGAATTCATCGTTCGAAACAGTGTTCTCGTTGCGTTCTCTGCGGAAAATATCTATAATCAGATTGTGTGCGATGCGGGTAACCCAGGCATAAAACCTGCCGTTGTCTACATAACGGCCCTGCTTGATGGTTACGATGACCTTCATAAAAGTTTCCTGAAACACATCTTCGGCCAAATCCCTGTTACGGACAATCAGCAGTATATAAGTATATACCCTGCTCTTGTGGCGGTTCAATAAAATATCAAAAGCTTGGTTGTCACCATTTGCGAAACTGTTGACCAATGCTTCATCGGTCATCTGTTGGTATGTTTCCATCTCTCTTTTTTAAAGTGTTCAAAAGAGTAGTATTGGATCTATAGGCAAATGGTTTTAATAGTTAGTGCTGCAAATGAAAGGCGATTTTTTTAATTCTCCAAATTTTTGTGCATTTTTTTACGATCAGAGCAGTATAAACTCCTCTATACCTGGCCTGCCTCTCAGAAATTCGGCTGCCGACATGGCTTTTTTGCCTGCAGGCTGAAACAATTCCCAATGCAAAAATCCGTCGGGAACAGAAGTCTTTATATATGTTTTTTGATCACTGAGCAGTTTCCCGCATTCCAAAGTATGCTGATGGGCAATAAAAGCGACCTGTAACAATTTTACCGGCTGAATGCTGTTGTCCGGCTTTTGCCAGGCAGTCCAGGCTGCCGGATGCGGAGCCAGGCCACGAACAAAGTTATAAAGTTCGGCTCCTGGCCTCGTCCAGTCAATTCGTGTGTTGTCCTTGTTCAGTTTGGGAGCAGGCTTCAATGGCTCATTTGTTTTGATTAAAACCTCCTGCGGCAGAGGTTTACTCTGACCGCTCAACAACAGATCCAAAGTGCGGAGCACCACAGGGCCGGACAAGTCCATCAGTCGGGAATACACAGATCCGCTGGTTTCGTCGGGGCTTATGATGATTTTTTCCTGTAAAAGAATACGGCCGGTGTCCATGTGGCGGTCAAGCAAAAAAGTGGTCAGGCCGGTGTATTTTTCGCCGTTGATGACAGCCCATTGTATGGGGGCGGCTCCCCTGTATTGAGGCAAGAGAGAAGCATGCAGGTTAAAGGTCCCCATTGGGGGCATGGCCCAGACAGCTTCGGGCAACATTCTAAAGGCCACGACAATCTGAAGATCGGCAGCATAAGAACGTAATTCTTCCAAAAAAACAGGATCTTTCAGGTTGTCGGGTTGCAGCACCGGCAGGGAATATGACTGCGCCAGTTGCTTTACCGGAGAGGCTTGCAATTTTAGGCCCCGCCCCATGGCTTTATCGGGCATGCTGACTACGGCTACCACCTTGTAATGGTTGTCAATCAGGGCTTGCAGGGGGGCTGCCGCAAATTCCGGCGTACCCATATAAACTATCTTCAGCTCTTGTTTCTTCATACTTATTCGTCGGAAAAATGCACCAACACCTTGCGATAGGAGTTGAAAATCTTGGATTTGGACACAAAGCCAACATAGCGATTGTTATCGTCCTTTACCGGTAGGTTCCAGGCATTGGTGTCATCAAAAACCCTCATTACCAATTCCATAGAGTCGCTGATATTCAGAACGGCCGGCGGTGAAATCATCAGCTTACGCACTTTGAAACGCCCGTAGAGTTCCTGGCGAAACATAATGTTCCGGATATCGTCCAGTAAAACGATGCCCAATAATACTCCCTGTTTGTCCGTGACCGGAAACATATTGCGTTTGGCTTTGGATATCACCTTTACCAAATCGCCCAGGGTCATTTCGGGACTGAGCACCTCAAAGTCTTTTTCGATTAAATTTTCGACTCGCATCAGTGTCAGAACGGCCTTATCTTTGTGATGGGTAAGCAATTCGCCTTTTTGGGCCAGCCGCATGGAATAAATACTGTGTTTCTCAAACAGGAAGATAGTCATAAACGAAACTGAGGCCACTATCATCAAAGGCAGGAATAAATCATAGCCTCCGGTGAGTTCGGCAATAAGGAACATGCCCGTCAGCGGAGCATGCATAACGCCCGACATCAGCCCGGCCATACCCATCAGGGCAAAATTTCCCGGAGATACGCTGGTTATGCCGAAATAATTAAGTGCCGTTGCCACCAGAAAACCGGTAAAAGCACCAACAAACAAGCTGGGAGCAAAAACTCCGCCCACACCGCCTGCGCCATTGGTCGAGGCCGAAGCAAACACCTTAAATATAATGATAAGCAACAAATACAGAGCCAGCAAGCCGAAATGCTCCTGTACACCAAAAAAGACGCTGTTATGGGTTAATTCGGTCAGATTACCGTTTATAAGCGATTCTATACTTTCGTAACCTTCGCCGTACAAAGGAGGAAACAAAAAAATCAGCAAACCCAAAACCAGAGCCCCCAGCACTACTTTAAACCAGGGATTTTTGATTTTCTTGTACCAGCCCTCAACGGTATTCATCCCCCGGATAAGATACAAGGACACCAAGCCGCAAAAAATACCCAGGACAATAACCCAGGGAACGTTGACCAATTGAAAAGCCTGAGCTCCGTCAAAAGAAATGGCCACGCCGCTGCCTGACACGATGTAGGCCAGGGTGGCCGCAGTCACCGAAGATATCAGCAGGGGCATGATAGAAGCCACCGTGAAATCGAGCATCAAAACCTCGATGGTAAACAACAGCCCGGCAATGGGTGCTTTGAAAATACCGGCAATGGCTCCGGCTGCTCCGCAACCGATCAATATCATCAGGGTTTTGTGGTTCATTTTGAAGAAACTCCCCAGGTTGGATCCGATGGCGGCGCCGGTCAATACTATGGGCGCTTCGGCTCCTACTGAACCTCCGAATCCGATGGTAATGGAGCTCGAAACCATCGAAGTCCAGGCATTATGTCGCTTAATCCTGCCCTGACGACGCGAAATTGCATAAAGAATTTTGGTCACTCCGTGTCCAATGTCGTCCTTAACCACATAACGGACAAACAGGGCTGTAATAAAGATACCCAGCGCCGGATACAACAAATAGAGATAATTGGCATGATCAACGGCCGATCCCGAAGAGACCCAGACATGTATCTGATGGATAAGGGTTTTCAGCAAGAGAGCTGCCAGCGAAGTGAGTAAGCCGACAATAAAACTCAGAATTAAAATAAAGTTGGATTCTTTGATGTGTTTCTCTCTCCAAAGAATCATCCTGATATACCAATCTTTTTCGCTCATTTGAGAAATTTCAGCCCGGCAAAGGACATCATTTTTATTCAAATCTGCAAGACGATTTCAGTTTTAACTGCTTTTTGTGTAAGTTTGCCCTTTGTTAAAAAGACCTGAAATCACCTGTGTATTTTTAAGGTATATTCCAATAAGAAAGCTCATGAGCAAACGCAAAAGCACCTTTAGTCTTATTCTGGCCGCCTTTTTATTTGTCGGTAGTGCCTCAGCGGCAAATCCTGCCCGTATTAAGTATAACTTCAATCCCTCCTGGCTGCTCCACATTGGCGACCAACCCGGCGCTCAGGAATTGGAATTTGACGACAGCAGCTGGAAGACAGTCCACCTGCCGGCAGCTTTCAACGAAGACGAAGCCTTTGCCAAACCCATTCACGAACTGAGCGATACCATCGTCTGGTACCGCAAACATTTCAAAATACCCTCCACTTATAAGAATCAAAAAGTATTTATTGAGTTCGAGGGGCTCAGGCAGGCTGCTGACATCTGGATCAACGGTCGTCATGCAGGATTGCACGAAAACGGAGTGATGGCTTTCGGCCTGGACCTGACGGATTACCTCGTTTTCGGGAATAAAGAAAATGTAATCGCCCTTAGAATCGACAACGACTGGAATTACAAAGAAAAGGCCAGCGGTACAGGCTTTCAGTGGAACAACAATAATTTCAATGCCAATTACGGAGGCTTGACCAAAAACGTCGTACTGCACATTTGCGGCAAACTCTACCAGACCTTACCCCTTTACAGTCATCTGGGTACTTTGGGCACCTATGTCTATGCCACGGACATAAACGTCAGAGAGAAAACTGCCGTACTAAACGTGGAATCCGAAGTAAAAAACGAACAAGACAAGCCGCAAACTTTCCACATGAAAGTTATTGTCAGAGATAACGACCAGAACATGATCCGGGAGTTCAGCTCCGGAGAAATCACCCTCCAACCGGGAGAAAGCCGCCTGGTCAAAGCCTCAGGAAATCTGAAAGCCTTGAAATTCTGGAGCTGGGGCTACGGCTATCTTTACACTGTAACCACTTCCCTGGTAATCGGTAAAAAAACCCTGGATCTGGTCAGAGTCCAGACAGGAATACGCAAAACAGCTTTCAGGAACGGCATGTTTTACCTCAACGAAAGAGTGCTGCACCTCAAAGGCTACGCACAACGCACCAGCAACGAATGGCCTGGTGTGGGCATGTCGGTTCCGCCCTGGCTGAGCGATTACAGCAACAGCCTTATGGAAAGAGGCAACGCCAACCTGGTTCGCTGGATGCACGTCACCCCCTGGAAACAGGATGTGGAATCCTGCGACCGTGTAGGCCTTCTGCAAGCCATGCCCGCGGGCGATGCCGAAAAAGACGCAGAAGGACGCTCCTGGAAATTACGCAAAGAACTTATGCGCGATGCCATCATCTACAACCGCAACAATCCCAGCATTATCTTTTACGAATGCGGCAATGAGTCCATCAGCGAGGAACACATGGCCGAAATGAAAGCCCTCCGCGACACTTACGATCCTTACGGCGGCAGAGCCATAGGATCGCGCGAGATGCTCGACAGCAAAGAAGCCGAATACGGCGGTGAAATGCTCTATATCAACAAAAGCGCCGATATACCCATGTTCGCTCATGAATATTGCCGCGACGAAGGCCTGCGCAAATACTGGGACGATCATTCCTATCCCTACCACCGCAACGGAGAGGGCCCTCTGTACAAAAACGAGGATGCTTCGGCCTACAATCGCAACCAGGACTCCTTTGCCGAAGAAGCCATACGCCGCTGGCACGAATACTGGGTACATCGCCCGGGAACAGGCAGGCGCGTTAGTGCCGGAGGCGTCAACATTGTATTTTCCGACACCAACACCCATTTCCGCGGAGCCGAAAACTATCGTCGCAGTGGCGAAGTGGATGCCATGCGTATAGAAAAAGAGGCCTGGTTCGCTCATAAAATCATGTGGGACGGCTGGGTTGAAGTGGAAGGCAATAAGTACAGCAACCATATTATTGGCCATTGGAACTATGAACCGGGTACCGTGAAAGATGTGCTGGTTGTATCCAATGCCTCTGCTGTTGAGTTGTTTCTGAACGGTAAGAACCTGGGCTTCGGAGAACGTCAGTATAATTTTTTGTTCAGGTTCAAAGATGTCTCCTTCGAAGCAGGCACCTTAAAAGCGCTGAGTTACGACAGCCGGGGTGAGTTGGCCGGAGAACCCGCCGAAATCAAAACCACAGAAGCAGCTTCTGCTCTTCGCCTTAAGTACTGGCAACACCTCAAAGGCTTCCATGCCGACGGCTCCGACATGGTATTGATCCAGGTCGAAGTCATTGACAAAAACGGCCTGCGCTGCCCGCTGGCCAACGACCTGATTCATTTTGACATTGAAGGCCCGGCTGAATACAGGGGAGGCATTGCCCAGGGAGAAAACAACTACATTCTTTCGCGCGATTTGCCCGTTGAATGCGGAGTGAACAGAGTGCTGCTGAGATCAACCACCGAAGCCGGTAAAATTGTAGTCAGAGCAAGTGCAGAAGGGCTACAGGCTGATTCGCTCGTGCTCAACAGCCTGGAAGTTCCCGTAAAAGATGGCCTGAGTACTTATTTTGCCAAAGACGAACTCATTTCTTACTTGTGGCGGGGAGCCACGCCAAGCTATGCTTCGTTTGTCATGTCAAGGCTGCCGCTCAGCATTCAATCGGCCACCGCCGGCAGCAATCCCGAAGAAGCAGCCATGAGTTATGACGACAACGAACTGAGCCAATGGGAAGCCCGCGGCCCGGCCGGGGAAGTCTGGATCAATTATACTTTATCACGTAGTGCGGTACTAACCGAAGCCTGCCTGAAACTGGGCAACTTTAGAAATACCAGCTACCACCTGAGAATTCTCTCAGAGCAAAACGAAGTACTCTGGGAAGGACAAACGGAGAAAACCCTGGGTTATGTCAACCTGAGCCTCAATCCTTCAACACCCACCCGTAACGTTCGGATTGAATGCCTCGGCGAGGGCGAAAACACCCGCCTGAGTATTATTGAGGCAGAATTTTATTCTCAAAGCCCGGCTCAGGGCAGATAATCGGGATAAATATGCTTCATGGAAGCCCACAGGCAGTTGCGGGCCTGAGGGTTGAGTTTTTCCATCGATTCGATAAGCTTACGTATTTCAGGCCGATAGGAACTTTTTTCGTAAGGACATAGCTTCAACAAAGAGGGATACTGACGCAGTTCCGCCCATTGTTGCAGATCCTTTTCCGAAATAAGGCAAAGGGGACGGATCAAGGTTTGCCTGAATTTATCCATACGGAGCAAGGGAGGCATGCTTTGGATGGAACCCTGAAAAAACATATTCACCAACAGGGTTTCCAGGATATCGTCCCTGTGATGGCCCAGGGCAATTTTGTTACAGGCTTCTGTTTTGGCTGTTTCGAACAGGAGTTTGCGCCTGTGCCAGGAACATAAAAAACAGGGCGATTTTCGTTTGTCGGTAGAGGCGTCAAATTCAGTCTCTCTGAGCAAAAATGGGATTTCAAAGTCCCGGCAATGCTTTTCCAGCAGTTTAGTATCTCCCTGATAGGGAATGTTTTTCATGACTACATGCACGGCAACGGCACTAAAACGAGGCCTGAATATTCGCATTCTCCTGCCCAGCAATTCCACCAGAGCAAGGGAATCTTTACCTCCCGAAAGACCGATCAACACCTTATCATTGTCCTGGATAAGTGCATATCTGTCGATGGCTTGTTTAACGCGAAGATCGAGTGTCTTACTTAATTTCTGAGCAGGTTCCGGCAGGGACATAGACAATTTTTTACAAAAATACTGCCTGCTTCCGAATAATCCGTTTTTAATTTTGTATTTTTGTAACAGATTAAATCCTGACATGAAAAACCTGCTTTTCATATTCCTGCTTTTTTCTGCTTCACTTTCAGCTCAAACCCTGACAGAAGCAAGAACTTTGTTTACCGAAGGCGAATATGAAAAAGCCCTGCCGGTTTTTGAACAGGAGCTTAAGCGCAAACCCAAAGACGCCAACCTCAACTACTGGTACGGAGCCTGTCTCTACCATACAGGCAATCAAACAGCTGCCCTGCCCTACCTGGTAAACGGAGAAAAATACAAAATTCCCATGGCCAGCCTGCTCTTGGCCGACTATTATCACAATCAATACCAGTTTGACAAAAGTACCGGGCACCTGGATAAATACATTGCTTTCGGTTTAAGCGCCAATTCGGCAAAAGTGGCCCGCATGATCAAGTCTGCCGAAAAAGCAAAACAAATGCTTACTACTGTCCAGGACGTCGTTTTTATTGATAGCCTGCTGGTTCCGGTAGATTCTGTTTTTGAAAACATAAAATTACATAGCGTTAATGGAGCGGTACTTCCGCTCAGAAAGCTATTTCCCGATAAAGGAGATTCCTTGAGTATCGCTTACATAACGGAGCGTAAAGACCGTATATTTTACGACGACACTACAGCCCAAAACGGTTGGGACATTTTAAGCCTCAACCGTATGATGGACAACTGGGAAAATATTGATCTTTTAAAGAACATCAATCAGGAAAGCAACGAACGTTTTCCTTATGTGCTTAACGACGGCATTACCATTTATTTTGCTTCGGACGGATACAACTCCATTGGCGGCTACGACCTCTTCGTAAGTCGTTATCACTTTGCCTCTGAGTCCTTTTTTACTCCCGAGCCCTTACCTATGCCATTCAATTCAGTCTATAACGATTATTTCTATATCATTGACGAATTTGTCGGCAGAGGCTTTTTGGTCAGTGATCGTTATGCCGGCAAAGACAGTGTGGTAATCTACACTTTTATACCCGAAAACACTCGTAAGATTCTGAGCGGTAAAACGGAACAGGAAATGCTCAATTATGCCCGCCTTAGCTCTATTGCACTGACTCAGCAGGGCATTAACACCGATTCTGTCAGTAGGATGCTGGAAGAACGCTATCAGTACGAAAACAATATTATACTGCAGGAACTAGACAATACCGACCGCGAACAGCTCAGTTTTTTTGTCCGCGACGGCCTGGTTTATGAAAACGAAAGCGACTTTAAGAACGATGAAGCCAGACGAGCTTATCTCCAATATTTAAAGATGAAAGCCCGCTTTAACAGCTTAACTGCCCAACTCGAAACTGATCGGCTCAAGTATACGGGTAAAGACAATCCGGAACAACAGGAATTGACATCCAGAATTTTAAATACTGAGTGGGCCTTGCTCTTTTTGGAACGGGATATTCCACTCAAGGAATATGAGATAAGAAGTTTGGAGTTGAAAACAATAGATTCCTCAAAAAACAATTAAACTATGGATATAGCTCTTGTCATTGGCCTGATCGTGCTGGGTATCTTTTTTATGATTCTGGAGATTTTTTTCCTGCCGGGTATTTCTATAGCCCTCATTGGCGGTCTGGCTTGCCTGGTTGCAGGCATAGTGGTGGCCTATACCAACCTTGGCACTTTGGCAGGCAATATTACCCTGATATCGTCGGCATTGGCCATGGCTATCGCTTTTATCTGGTTTATACGTTCCAAAACACTCAAAAAAATGTCCCTCGAAACCAACATCGACGCCACGGTTGAGGCTCATCAGGGTGCCAAAGTAAAAGTCGGAGACAAAGGGCACTGTATTTCACGCCTCGCACCGACGGGTAAAATTTTGATTGACGGCAAAACCCTGGAAGGACGCAGCGAAAACGAAATACTGGATGCCGGCACAGCGGTGGTTGTGACGGGCATTTCCGATTTGAATGTTATCGTCAGAAAAGACGAAGGCGAGGTATCATAACAAAGAAACAATTAATATTCACTTTTAAATTACATTATTATGTCACCAGGAATTTTTCTGCTTATTTCTCCGGGAATTAGTCTGCTTATTTTGATTCCGGTAATCATTCTGTTGATTATCTTCTTTTATTATGTGCCGTTTTTCCTCTGGTTATCGGCCAAAGTCTCCGGGGTGAACATCTCTCTGATTCAGCTGTTTTTGATGCGGATACGTAAAGTACCGCCCACGATCATTGTAAACGCTATGATAGAGGGACACAAAGCCGGTCTCAAAGAGCTGCGACGCGACGATCTGGAAGCACATTACCTGGCCGGAGGCCACGTGCAACAAGTGGTTCATGCCCTTGTATCGGCATCCAAAGCCAATATCGACCTTAGTTTTAAGATGGCTACTGCCATTGACCTGGCCGGCCGGGATGTTTTTACCGCCGTACAAATGTCGGTAAATCCCAAAGTTATTGACACTCCACCGGTGGCTGCAGTTGCCAAAGATGGTATTCAGCTAGTTGCCAAGGCCAGGGTTACCGTAAGGGCCAACATCAAGCAATTGGTGGGTGGTGCAGGTGAAGATACTGTTCTGGCACGTGTTGGCGAAGGTATTGTTTCGTCCATCGGTTCAGCGAACAGCCACAAAATGGTGCTCGAAAATCCCGATTCCATTTCCAAGGTAGTTCTTCGCAAAGGCCTTGATGCCGGTACCGCTTTCGAAATACTCTCCATCGATATCGCCGACATTGATATAGGTAAAAACATCGGTGCCGAACTGCAAATGGACCAGGCTCAGGCCGATAAAAACATTGCTCAGGCCAAGGCCGAAGAAAGACGTGCCATGGCTGTTGCCCTCGAACAGGAAATGAAAGCCAAGGCTCAGGAAGCCAGGGCTAAAGTAATAGAAGCCGAAGCCGAAGTGCCCAAAGCCATGGCCGATGCCTTCCGCAGCGGCAACCTTGGTATAATGGATTACTACCGGATGAAAAACATCGAATCGGATACCAACATGAGGGAATCCATTGCCAAGCCTCCGACGCCTAAGAAATAGCGTCCCGTATAACTCAGTTTAACCGCACTCTAATCAGAGACATAAACTTTATTGCCATGAGTTTGCATTTCCTCGAATCAGAGCTGATTATTAATGAGGATGGAAGTATTTTTCATCTTCATCTCAAACCTGAGCAGCTTTCTGACCGGATCATACTGGTGGGTGATCCTGATCGCGTAGGCCTGGTGGCTTCCAAGTTTGATATTGTGGAATGCCGGGTACGGAATCGTGAATTCTACAGTGTTACCGGCTCCTATTACGGCAAAAGGATGACTGTACTCTCCACCGGAATCGGCACCGACAACATCGACATCGTAATGAATGAACTCGATGCTCTGGCCAACATCGATTTTAATGACAGAAAAGAAAAAGCGGAGACAAAATGCTTAAGCATAGTCAGGATAGGCACCACCGGGGGCCTGCAGGAAGACTTACCGGTGGGCAGCTTCCTGATTTCCGAAAAATCCATAGGTTTGGACGGCCTGCTCAATTTTTACGCCGGCCGCGACAAAGTTTCCAACCTTAAATTTGAAAAGGCTTTTTGCATGCATACCGGATATCTGGAACAATGGGCTCATCCTTACGTGGTTTCAGCCGATCCTGAACTTATCGCCCGTATTGGTCAACAGGACATGCTGCGCGGAGTAACGGTAACAGCCAACGGTTTTTACGGCCCTCAGGAAAGACAACTTCGCATAAATCTGGCCCTGCCCGGATTCAGCGAGAGTCTGCGGACTTTTCGTTACGGCTCATACCGCATTACCAACTACGAAATGGAAAGCGCCGGAGTGGCCGGCCTGGCAGCTCTGATGGGACACAAAGCCATGACGGTATGCCTGGTCATCGTGAATCGGTTTTCGAAAGGAGCCGAAACCAACTACAAAGACCGTATGTCTGAACTGATAACCAAAGTGCTCGACCGCTTGTAAGACTTATGAACCAAGATACTATCTGCGCTATCTCCAGTCCGCCTGGTACGGGAGGAATTGCTGTTATCAGGCTCTCAGGACCTGCAGCCATTGCATTTGCCGATAAGTTGTTTGTCCCCGGTAAAAACGGCTGCCCTGTTTCGGAGCAGGCAAGTCACAGTTGCCAATACGGAAGACTTATGGAAGAGGCCGATAAGGTGCTCGATTACGTTCTGCTAAGCGTATTCCTGGGGCCTAACTCTTTTACCGGCGAAGACACCGTAGAGTTTTCCTGCCATGGTTCCCTCTTTATTCAACAAAGGCTGATTCAACTTTTAATTCAATTGGGCTGTCGCCAGGCCGGGCCCGGAGAATTTACCCAAAGGGCTTTTCTGAACGGGAAAATAGACCTTTCGCAGGCAGAAGCCGTAGCCGACCTGATTGCAGCTGATACTCCTTCGGCAAATCAACTGGCACTGAAACAGATGCGGGGAGGTTTTTCTAAGGAACTGGCCGATCTCAGGGAGAAATTGCTGCATTTTGTTTCCCTGATAGAACTGGAACTTGATTTCAGCGAAGAGGACCTGACTTTTGCCAGCAGGGACGAACTCAAAAAGCTGGCCGATCAACTGGAATCCAAACTCTCTGCCCTTTGTGAATCCTTCAGTCTGGGCAACGCCATCAAAAAAGGCATACCGGTAGCTATAGTCGGCGAAACCAACTCCGGCAAATCGACTCTGCTTAACCAATTACTCAACGAAGACAAAGCCATCGTTTCCGACATACACGGCACCACTCGCGACAGCATCGAAGACCTGGTTAGTATCAAAGACCTTAGTTTTCGATTTATCGATACCGCAGGCTTGCGCAAAACCAAAGACCAGATCGAAAACCTGGGCATAGAACGCACCTATCAAAAAATAGAGCAGGCTTCCATTATTCTTTGGCTGATTGATTCAACTCAGCTTACAGAACACATCGAATGGATGGCCGACCGCATCGTTCCTCGCAGCCAGGGTAAAAAACTGCTGCTCGTCTTCAACAAAACCGATAAGATTGCCGGTGATGAATTAACTATTGTCGAAAATTTATTTGCTCATATTCCCGGCGACCGCGTACAAATCTCGGCCAAATACGCACAAAACATCGAAGGCCTCAAGTCAAAATTGATCGAACTGACTAATCTTCCGGAATTCAACAAAGCCGACACCATAGTAAGTAATCTGAGGCATTTCGAAGCTCTGTCTGCCGGCCTTGAATCCATTAAACGCGTTCAGGAAGGCTTGCAGCAAAACCTGTCCGGCGATTTTATCGCACAGGACATCAGGGAATGCATGTATAACCTGGGCCTTATCACAGGCCAGATAAGCAACGACGAAGTCCTGGGGCAGATATTCAGCCGTTTCTGCATCGG
>CAZAUQ010000042.1:14711-19941 GCA_964488495.1 uncultured Bacteroidales bacterium | reverse complement strand
GCACCAGATCGGGTTGCAAACTTTTAATTGCTTTCAGGCCGCTTTGTACACCGTCGGCAAAACCTATAAGTTCGCTGCGTGGACAAAAATTTTCGAGTATTCCTGCCAGTAATTCGCGGGCAGGGGCCTCATCGTCAATTATCAGAGTACGAAGTTTTTCCACGATAGTTTTATTTTTTAATGGGAAGCAAAAAACGTACCAAGGTTCCTTTTTCAGCTCGTTGAGTTTTGTCAATAATTTCGAACTGAGCTTTCATTTTATGTTTACTTTCTAAAATACGAAGACGTTGCAGGGTGATGCTCAGTCCCAGCGATTGGTGTTCGGTGCCGGTTTTGGCATTTAATGAGGCCTCTATTCCTATGCCGTTGTCTTCCACTTCGCAACGTAATACACTGTTCTCGAGTTTATAGCGAACAGTTATCAGGCCTTTCTCTTTTAAGCCTTTAAATCCGTGTTCAATGGCATTTTCAATAAAAGGTTGCATCATCATAGGCGGAATAGACAGATCTTCAGCCTCCAGTGCCGGATCGGTTTCCAGCTGGTAATCAAATTGACCTGCAAAACGTTCTTGTTGCAAATCTAAATACAAGTGTAAAGTTTGGAGTTCTTTGCTGAAAGGAATGAATTCCTGCCGGGAATTTTCCAGAATCAGGCGCATCAAAGTGGCCAGGGCCGATAGTTGATTCAAAGCCAGGCGAGTGCTTTTGTTTAGAATATAGTGCTGTATTACCGTCAGTGAATTGAAAATAAAATGGGGGTTCATCTGGCTGCGGAGCAGCTTCTGTTCCAATTCGACGGCCTTGAGCTGATCGGCTGCACGACGTTTTTGTAAGATGAGCCATACAAAAACCAAAAACAGCAAACACATCAAAATGAGCAGCAAAAACAACATTTTTTGTTGCTTGATGATGATTTCATTTTTTTGGTTAGCCAATTTAAGGTTGTTTTTTTCAAGAATATGTCTTTCTGTGTCGTATTTTGCTTTTAGCTCTTCGATTTGTTCTGTCTGCCGCAGGCTGAAAATGGAGTCTTTAATTTGATTGGCTTTTAGCTGTTGTTGGAATGCTCTCGTGTCTTTTCCCAGTTGATGCAAGATGGTCGCTTCTTGTGCCAATGTGTGCATCAACAAATCGTTTGCCTGCTGTTTTTCTGCTGCTATGGCAGCCTGTTGTGTATAAGATAATGCTAGTTCAAATTGATTATTATCCTGATATGCTTTGCCCAGATTATACAACACCAGTGGGTACATTTCGTTGTCCCCAATAATTGTATGAATTTTTAAGGCTTGTTCCAGGTAGCTTATAGCTTTGGCAGCTTCCTTTTTGTGTAAATAAACCATGGCAATATTATTCAGATTCTTTGTTTCAGTAAGTCGGTGACCTAATTCCCGATTTAGTTTTAATGCATCAAGTTGATACTTTAAAGCTTTATCCATATCGCCCAGGTCGGAATATATAACGCCTATATTGCCTTTGGTTGCTGCAATTTCTTCTTTTAAGCCCATTTCTTCAAAATAACGGATGGCCTGAAGATAATAATCCAGGGCTTCATCCATTTTGCCCAGACGCCAATAGAGGGTTCCGATATTGTTCAGGGAATAGGCTATGCCCTTTTGGTCGGCTATAAGCTCCCTCATTGTTAAGGATTGTTGGTATTTTTCCAGGGCTTTGTCGTAAAGACCCCTTGCCTGATCCAAATAGCCCAGATCGCTCAGGGCTTCGGCTATTTTGACCGAGTCTTTAATGGAAACATAATAATCCAAACCTTCCTGCATATCAGCAATAGATGCACCTATGTTTCCGGCATAGCCATGAGCATAACCTCTGGATTTGAGTGCTTTGTACCTGAGTCTTGTGTCCTGCATTTCTGTTGCCAGCTGCATGGCTGAATCAGCATATAGCTTAGCTTGTTCGGGCGAAGCGTATACGATAAGATCGGACATTTCGATCAGGCTGTTTATCTTGCTTGCTCCGCTTTGTCGGATCAACACTGCCAGCAAGCTGTCTATTTGTTGTTCTGTGGCTGCAGCCGGACCTGGTATCAGGATGGAGAGCAAAAAGAATAGGAGGCCTCTTTTCATAATTGGTTTTGACAGGATTCAAATATACATCTTTTTTGAAAAGTCAAAACCTTTGGATTTTATTTTAATAAACAGCTGCAGTAAAGCCCGAATTTTGAGTTTTCCTGTTAGGGCTTTCGGTCATTTGTCCTGGCAGAGTTCCGTTTTACTGACACTTGTTGCTGTAAGCATTTGGTATTATAACATGCTTTCGCAATAATAATCCAGACTTTCTTCGATTTGTTCCAGACCGGCTGTTGCATCCGGCAGGATTTTGCCGATATCTTGCAACAAACAGAAGCGAATCTGTTGATCACTGTTCTTTTTGTCGTGTTGCATCAATTCGAGCAGCGCGGGATAATCTGATTTTTGCAGGGGATAGGCGGAATAGGCATTTTTTACGCGATTGACACAGGCCTTGAGTTCCTGTAAGGGGAAACCGGACAGTTTATGCGAAAGATAAAGTTCACACACTAAGCCTAAGGCCACGGCATGGCCATGAAGTAAAGCTTTATGCTGTTTATGGGAATGACTTTCGAAAGCATGTCCTATGGTATGTCCCAGGTTCAGGGCTTTGCGCAGGCCTTTTTCTACAGGATCCTCTTTGACAATTCTTTCTTTTACCGACATAGAATCCAGTATGAGCCCGGCGCTTTCTTCGTTGGAGGCCGTTGCCGGATCGAAATTCAATACCTGTTGCCAATGAGTTTTGGAGGATAAAAGCCCGTGTTTAAGCATTTCGGCATAGCCCGAATACTGATTTTCACGGTCGAGACTGCGAAAAAAAGCCGGATAAACCAATACAGCTTTGGCCGGATAAAAGGCGCCAATCTCATTTTTAAAGCCATCGAAGTTGATACCGGTTTTGCCTCCGAGGGCTGCGTCAACGCAGGCCAGCAGGGTGGTTGGTATATTGATGAAGTCGATGCCTCTTTTGAAACTGGCAGCCGCAAAACCGCCAAGATCGCTCGGCATGCCTCCGCCCAGGTTGATAAGCAGCGATTTGCGAGTGCCGCCTTTCCGGCTGAGAAATGACCAGACAGTGGCTAAGGTGTCCAGATTTTTGTGCTCGTCTCCGGCCGGGATACTTATGTGCTGAGCCTCTTTAAGGCAGGGAAAACCTGCAATCAGAGGCAGGCAATGTTTCCTGCTGTTGTCGTCGCACAAAACAAAGACCTGGCGTGCTTCGTAAGCCGAAAGCAATTCATTCAGGCTGTTTTCCAGTTCGGATTGCCGGTGGATAGTAAGTATTCTTGTCATGCTGAGGACTTTTATGGCTGCAAACCTACAAAAAAGTTCCGTCTATGTAGACTTTTGGCAAAAGAAACTGAAATGTACGCTGCCGTATACTCTGGTTTCTTCCCAATAGGGATGCTCGTCGAAATGCTGCGATTTAGAGTGTTCCACAATCAGCAGTCCTTCGGGTTTGAGCAAGCCGGCTTCAAAAATCAAGACGGGTAATTCTATAAGGCGGGGATCTTTGTACGGGGCGTCAGCAAAGATAACATCAAAAATCGTTGGATGCTTGTGAATGTATTGGTAAACATCTCCCTGTATCAACCTGAGATTTTGGATTCCAAGCTTATCGATGACCGAAAGAATAAATTTTGTATGCGGCGCATACTGCTCTATACAGGTAACCGTAGGGGCTCCCCTGGAAATAAATTCCAGTCCGATGCTGCCGGTTCCCGAAAATAAATCCAACACTGACAGATCTTCGTAATTCAGCCGGTTGTCCAGAATATTGAATAAGGCTTCCTTGGCAAAATCGGTTGTTGGTCTGGCTTTGAGAGTCCGGGGTAAATCGAAACGCCTGCCTTTGTATGTGCCGCTGATTATCCTCATAAACTAAGTTGTCCGCTGAGTGTGGAAATAAACAATGGCAAATCTCTGTCCAAAATATAATTATCGAATTGCTCAAAATGAGGCTCAAGCAATGCCTGCAATGATCCGGCCGGCTCTTTTTCGGTACAAAGGCTGCAGCGACTGCCTGTGTCAAAGACATGCTGAATACTCAGAATGAAGTAAGCGGCCGCTTCATCCGAAGCAATGTCAAAACGGTTTGCATAGCTGAGTACACCGTCCCTGGCGGCAAAAACCATTAGCAGATTCTGATCGAGGTAAACCAGGCAATGAGCCTGTCCCGAGCTTTGGTTCATTACAAATTCAGCAAAACACAACGGCAGACAAAGCAAGGGGATTTGCGGGAAGTAATTCCGGTATAGTTCATTATGCTTTTGCGGCAACTCAAAAACCACTTGTTGTTTTTGGTCGCTCAGCATCAAAACCTGAATGGTCGGCCGGCTGATTTCCGGAAAATGAAACTTAAAATAAAAAGAAGGATCCAGTTCTTTGGGCAAAACCACAAAGTTAGAGGCGTATTCCAAAATGTATGCTCCGGGATCGGGCTTAGATGGCAGAGTGTTTTTTTGGCAACAAGACTCCAGTTCCTCCACCGACATCATGAGTGAAGGTTTTTCCGAAAAACAAAATCCACCCGGCGTATACCGGATGGATATAGTTGGAAACGATGCAATTAGTCTGTTATTCCCAGTTTCCGGCATTGTTGTTTGCCTCAAATATGTTTCCTACCATCAGTCCCGGGTATTTGCTGAATTTTTCAGCCTTAAGTCGCATATTAATTACTTCTTGTTTGTCCAGTCCTTCCATAAAGGTTTCGTAAGGTGTTCTGGCTTCAAACACACGGACTATCAAACCAGAATTGGTGGTAATATCACCGGCTCTGAGTTCGAATTGGTCGTTATTGCTGCTAAAGGGGACATAGCGTAAAGAATCGATGGGGAAGTTTTTGCCAAAAATGGTATCCAGCACATTGGCGTAGAATGTATCCCGGCGGAAACCTTCCAACCCCCATTTCTTAATATCCCTGGTACGATTTTTATAGACGATTTCGGCTGCTTTTTCTTCGGTCAGCCCGTCTTCGAGTTGTTTATCGCTCAGCACGCCTTCTTTTAATACAAAAGGAATGCGTCCGTATTTTACAAAGCCAATCAGGGTATCGAAATCATTGGCGTAGAGACCGTGAAAGTTTTTAAATTCCACCTGGGCTGTTCGTATGTCTACCAGACGGGAAATAACAGCATCAAAACGAATATCTTTATCCCTTTCAAAGTGAATGGGTCGCAGAATACTGTCCACGCAAAGATAAA
>CAZAUQ010000042.1:0-14611 GCA_964488495.1 uncultured Bacteroidales bacterium | reverse complement strand
GCCAAGGTTTTTGCCTCTTACAGCGGACATGTTGCCACCACCATACATAAAAAAATTTACCGTCAGAAAGTCGTTGACGGGGGGTACAGCGGATTTGACCTGAACGATAATTTGCACGAAAACACTTTTTTTTTCGTTGACGAAGCTTCAATGATTGCCAACGATAATCCCGATGGCGGTTTTTTTGGATCAGGACGTCTGCTGGACGATTTGTTGAGGTATGTCTATTCGGGCAGACGTTGCCGTTTGGTGATGATGGGAGATACAGCCCAGCTGCCTCCGGTGGGTTCAGCTTACAGCCCTGCCCTCGACAAACAAAATCTGGAATCGCTCGGGATGCAGGTGGCTGTCGTAGAGTTGACCCAGGTAGTCAGGCAGGAGCATCATTCACTCTTGCTTGACAATGCCACTGCCTTGCGTCAGGCTTTGGCCGACCAGCGGGTAACTGAGCTTCCTTTGTTGAGCACAGACAAACAAAAAGATGTACTCAGCATTCAAGGCGAAGATCTGATAGATGCTCTGCAATCGGCATACGATCGTTGCGGTACGGACGAATGCAAAGTTATCTGCCGTTCCAATAAACAGGCCGTACGTTACAACCTGGGGATACGATCGCGCATATTTTACAAAGAAGAAGAGCTTTCTACCGGCGATCTCTTATTGGTGGCTAAAAATAATTACTTTTGGTCACAGCCCTATAAAGAGATACCCTTCATTGCTAACGGCGATTTGATCGAAGTAAGACGTGTGCGAAAGATTACTGAGCTTTACGGCTTCCGTTTTGCCGATTTGGAAGTGCGTTTCCCGGAGACTGATTGGGAGATGGAAGTCAAAGTGATACTCGATAGCCTGGTCTCGGAAGCTCCAGCTTTGGATCAGGCTGCTCAACAAAAACTCTACGAAGCTGTATTGCTCGATTACGCAGATATCAAGAGTAAAAAAACCTTATACGACAAATTGCGCATTGATCAATGGTTCAATGCCTTACAGGTGAAATACGGCTACGCAATGACCTGCCACAAAGCCCAGGGCGGCCAGTGGAAAGAAATTTTCCTCGATCAGGGCTGGATAGCACCCGAAAACTCCGGAGCAGAGTATTATAGATGGTTGTACACCGCCCTGACCAGGGCGGTCGAAAAGATTTACCTGGTCAATTTCAAAGACGAATACCTGATAAAAAGAGATTAAACAAAATAGTAGAATGACAGGACTTCCCGATTATACCTACAGGATTCTGGCCCGCGACCTTGATTTTACAGGCAGAGCCAGCCTGATGTCGCTGTGTCGGTATATTTTCAATACTGCGGCCAAAGATGCCGAAAACAACGGTTTCGGATCACGCGATTTACATAACAACAATGCCACCTGGGTGATTTCGCGTATGTCTTTCGAAATGTATGCCACACTCAGGGAATACGATGAGTTTTACGTCAACACCTGGGTCAACGAAATCAGCCGTCTGATGACCACCCGCAATATGCTTTTATGTGATCCTTCAGGCAAAACTCTGGGAGCCGCCGTTACTCAATGGGCTATGATTGATATTGACAGCAGGTCGCCCCTTGATTTGCGCGAGCATATGAACTACAGCAAAGCTGCCAGACCCGATATACCCTGTCCCATAAGCAAGCCTGTCAAGATTATACCCGGTCCGGACACGGGCCCGACACAAGAACGCAGGGTGGTGTACAGCGACCTGGACTTTAACCGTCATGTGAACAGCGTTAAATACCTGGAATGGATGTTGGATATGCTCCCTTTGGAGTGTATTATCAATAACGGATTCAGCCGCCTGGATTTGAACTATCTGCGCGAAGCTTTGTACGGCGACAGCTTCTTGTTGAGCTGTCAGCTGGAAGACAATCTTCATCTGTTTGATATTAAGCGTAAGGATGAAACACCCGTTTGCCGGGCAAAAATTCAATGGAAATGAGCGAAACGTTTTACTACAAAGCCCCCTGGGGCAGGCTAATAGTCACTATAGAGGACGATCAGCTGAGTTGTATCGATTTTGTCACAGAAGAAACCAGAAGTCGGTCACCCTTTTCTGTCGATATAAAAGATAATCCCAAAGAAAGCCAAACGGCTCAAAAGATTTGTAAGCAGCTTGACGAGTATTTTGCCGGAAGCCGCCGGATTTTTGATGTGCCTCTCCTGCTCAGGGGAACCGATTTCCAAATGGAAGTCTGGAAAGCACTGCAACAAATTCCTTACGCAACGACGCTCAGTTATAGCCGGGTGGCCCTGGCTATAGGCCGACCCAAAGCGCAACGCGCCGTGGGGATGGCCTGTAACCGCAATCCTGTCCCTATTATTGTGCCTTGCCACCGTGTGCTGGGCAGTAGTGGTCAATTGACCGGCTATGCCGGCGGACTTGATATTAAGGCTCATTTGCTGGAGCTCGAAAAGAAAAATTTAAAATAAAAGCTTCTCTTGTTACACTTTCGATGTTTGTCCGTTATAATAACATCGAACAGAAATTTCCCGGCCCGTGGATATGACGTATAAAGAATTCAATGCGGTTGTCCTGCCTTTGAAGGACAAGATGTACAAGTATGCTTTTTATATGCTGGGTGACCGCATGGACGCTGAAGATGTGGTGCAGGATGTGTGCGAAAAGTTGTGGACGAAAAAAAACAACCTGCATCTGATGGAAAATCCGGAAGCCTATGTGTTTCGCTCTGTAAAAAATCTCTGTTGCGATCGTTTGAGCAGTGAGAAACTGCATCGGGAAAAACTGGAAGATATACGTGTAAACACCAGCGAATGTGTTTACGACAACAGAGCAGAAGAACGCAACCTGAAAAGCATACTGGATAAGGAAATCGCGGCTTTGCCCGAGAAACAAAAAATGGTGGTTTTTTTGCGCGACGTAGAAGGATATGAAATGAACGAAATTGCCAACATGCTGGAGATGGAAGAGTCAAATGTACGTGTAGTCTTATCCAGGGCGCGTAAACTATTACGAGAAAAGATGATAAAAATTATGTCCTATGGATTACAACAATAAAGAACAAGAAATAAGGGCTTTGCTCGAAAAATATTTCGAAGCCGACACCAGTCTTAGAGAAGAGGCTGAGCTGAAGGAGTATTTTTCTACTCAGCAAGAGCTGCCCTCCGACCTGCTTTATGCCCGGCAGTGGTTTGGCTATTTGGGTGAAGCAGCACACGACAGCCTAACTGATCAAAACTTGTCAGCAAACATAAATATTACCACCGGTTCTGGTGATGAGGCCGTTAAAAAAAGTCCGGGCTTGTTCCGGCAATGGCTCTGGCCGGTAATCTCCGTAGCAGCAGCTCTCACAGCCTTGATAATGTTGTTACAGCCCGGGCATAACAATCAACAGGAAATGATTTACGGCTACGTCAACGGTGTTCCGCTCACTGATTCCCGGCTGGCTGTCATAGAATCTCAAAAAGCATTGAACTCCATGGGCAGACAATTGTCCAAGCCGGCGAGCTACCTGAATAAATTGGATCAAATGGATCAGAGCCTGAACAAAAGCCTGGTTTACTTATCCAGTCTCGAAAATGTAAATCCTTGACAAATAATAAAATAATCAGACATGAAAAAAATTTTTACTTTATCTCTTTTCTTACTGAGCTCAATGTTGATTTGTTCCTTTGCTCAGAGTTACAACAGAGACTTTGCTTTTTCTAGTAAAGCAGTAACTAGCAAACAATCTGCCATTTCGCTTCAGGACGAAACGGGCAACCAGGTGCTCGATGTTTCGCCCGATCCTCAGAGCGGAGGACTGTCTATCAGTGTGGCAGGTTATCAATTTGTGATTTCGGGTAAAAAAGAGCAATCAAAACCCAAAGCTGACCAATTCGAATCAGACCAACCCGAATCAGACCAAAAAGAAAAACACAGTACCCGCATTAAAATCAAAAAACCCAAATACGAAGGACATCTCAGTACTATGGAAATGGGTTTTAATGAGTTGACAATGCTCGATTATTCAGCCTATCCTGCCAATGAACAAGGATTTATGGAACTGAACAACGGACGCTCCATGCAGGTGGCACTCAATCTTTTTAAGGTAGCGGGTGCCCTGAACCGGGCTCAGACATTGGGAGTATCGAGCAGCCTGGGTATAGTGTGGAACGATTATGTGTTTATGAACGATATCACCCTCGAACGACGTGATGGCATGGTCCATCCAGTTGATATAGCCAGCACCTACAAAAAGACTAAGCTCAATACGTTTGCCCTGAGAATACCCCTGTTGTTGGACCTGAATTTTGGCAAAAACTTTTTTCTTTCGGCAGGTTTTTACGGTGATTTAGTGTTGGGTTCTCACACCAAAATCAAGTTCCCCAAGGAGAAAGCCCGCAATCCCTATATCAATGTATTTCAGGCCGGGGGAACCGTTCGTGGCGGATACGGAAATTTTTATATCTACGGCAATTATTCGGCAACGAATTTATTTAAGGGAGGTAAAGGCCCCGGCGCACAACCAATTACTATAGGTTTGGGATTAGGAATATAAAAAAATGCCTTATGAAAAAGTATGTTATTTTTTTGCTGTTGATGTTGCCTTTGGCTCTCACGGCGCAACAAAAAAGCTTTAAGCTTTTGTTTGATAAATATTCAGGCAAGGATGGTTATACCACCGTTGGAATTTCGGCCGACATGTTGAAAATGGTTTATTCCTTTTCGGGTGAAGAAAGCGATCCCGAAATGACCAAATTGATCAACGACATCAAGGGTATATCCATAGTGGTTTCCGATAAGATGAATGATGAGTTTATCGATGATCTCGAAAAAATGATCGACAAATATGTGGGATTAAAAACAGTAACCTCCATCAACGAAGGCGGACAGGTGACAAGAATATTTATAGTCGAGAAAGATACGATCACTACTGAATTTCTGATGGTTTCTTACGGCAAGCAAAGCAATGTGGTGATCAATATTGTTGGCAATGTAGACGTAAAACAAATCTCCCGGCTTTCCGATATCAACATAAGCGGAATGGATCAGCTGGAAGACACAAACGATAAAAAGGAGTAAAAAAGATCTCTTTTTGTTTAACAATCATTTTCAGGCGGAGCTTGGTTGAGATAACCGGGCTCCGTTTTTTATTCCGGCTTTGAACGCTTTTGCTTTTTAAGCGCCTGGTTTAAAATCCATTCTATTTGTCCGTTGATGCTTCGAAAATCGTCTGCGGCCCATTTTTCAAGCTCTTTGAGCATCTTTTCGTCAATTCGGAGTACAAAGGCTTTTTTTTGCGACATAATGATTGGATTAATCTTTTTTCTGCAGTGGAACAGCCTTTGCTGTTCCACTGCAGAAAAAAGATTTTACACAGCTTAATACAAGGTGCCGGTATTAATCACCGGACTGGCTGCTTCGTCGGCACAAAGTACGACCATGAGGTTGCTTACCATAGTGGCTTTCTTTTCGTCGTCGAGTTCCACCACTTTCTTTTCGCTGAGTTTATTCAGAGCCAGTTCCACCATGGTAACAGCGCCCTCTACTATTTTTTCACGGGCGGCAATAATGGCATCGGCCTGCTGGCGCCTCAACATGACACTGGCAATTTCCGAGGCGTAAGCCAGGTAATTGATACGGGCTTCAACCACTTGAATACCTGCAATAGCCAGTCGTTCGTTGAGTTCTTCTTCCAATTTGTCGTTGATTTCCTCACCACCTGAGCGCAAAGTCAGTCTTTCGTCCTTGTCCTCGATGTGGTCGTAGGCATACAAACCGGCAATTTTGCGCAGGGCCGCATCACTTTGTACGCGAACAAATTCTTCGTAGCCTTTCAGTCCAATCTCTGTTGTTGTCGTTTGTCCTTTGGCGACAACTTGTTGCACTTCAGATTCAATTTCGAAACAAGCTTTGTAGGTGTCAGCAATTTTCCAGACCAGGACCAACCCGATCATCACCGGATTTCCATTTTTATCGTTCACCTTGATAGGCTCAACATCCAGGTTGCGGGCACGAAGCGAAAGTTTTCTTTTGCCGTAAAAAGGATTGATCCAAAAAAAGCCGTTCTTTTTGATGGTACCCGAGTATACCCCAAAAAATGTCAAGACGGCCGATTTGTTGGGTTGTACAATCAAAAATCCAATCAGATGCAAGATCCACAGCAGGGACATAATACTGAGAAAGAGTGCTATGAAAACCTCGTTTACGTCATTATTAACCATGCCTGAGGTTAGAACAATGGTTAACACAAGGAGCACGATGTTCAAGGCCAGATTAAAAAAACCACTGGCGCCACTTTTGTTTTTAATGAATTCGTTTGATTCCATAATGATATCGTTTTGATATTAAAGTTGGCGCAAATATAACTCATTTTTTTGAATGTCTATCTCGTTAAGGATATTTAAGAAAAAAAATATTTTAAAGGTTCTGTTGTATACTAAAAACCTTGTTTATATTCGCAATCGTATGAAAACGAATTTTCTTCCTTTTGATGCCTTCTCGCAGCAATGCCTGGAAACACGTCACCGTTATCGTGCGGTAATGTTCAGTCCCACCCGGGGATGAGCCCTTCCGGGTAGTTCAGGCTTTTTTGTTGCATTGTAATAAGCAATGCAGCTTTTTCGTTTTTTCATATCAATCCACCTAAAATCTAACTTATGGCAAGCATACCAACCATGCAGGAAGTGCGCGATTTTGTGTATGAACTGTACCAAAAATGTGACGCAGAACTCAGTCCAGCCGAACGCCGGGAGCAGCAAAAATACGCCACCATGGTGCAACGTCCCGGCGACAAGCATTTTTTGTCGGCTATGCTGGACGAAACTTCCCAAATCAGAGACAGACGAAAATTAGCTAAACGCATTAAAGTCCTGATAAGACGACACGGCATTCCGGCCTTTTTTTCTACTTTCGACCGTTTGCTGTTCAGAATTTATTTATTGTTGGGTATCTATGTCGATTTTATTGCCATTCCTATTATTAAAAGACGTTTGCGCAAAGATACGGCTGCAGTCATTATACCTGAGGAACGTCCTGCATTGACACGTCATCTTGGGAATCGTTACCGGCAAAAAACAGGACAGAACGTCAATTTGCTGGGCGAGGTGGTTTTGGGCGAAAAGGAAGCCGATCATCGCTACCAACATTATCTGGAAGCTCTCGAAGCTCCGGACATCAATTACATCTCCATCAAAATTTCAGGTATTTATGCCCAAACGCAAGGTTTAAACTTTGAAGAAAGCTTTCCGGAACTCCTGGCGAGGATCTCAACTCTTTATCAAAAAGCCATCGATTTTCCCTACGAAGATGAACAGGGGCACAAACGTCCCAAATTCATCAACCTTGACATGGAAGAATACAAAGACGCCTGCTTTACCCTGCGTTTGTTTATGGAAGCCCTGAGCAAACCGCAATTTAAACATTATCAGGCAGGTATAGTGGTGCAGGCTTATTTACCCGATGCCTGGGATTTTCAAAGCGAATTGCTGGATTTTGCCAAACACAGGGTTCAGGAGGGAGGTGCTCCCATCACTATGCGTTTGGTCAAGGGCGCCAACCTCGAAATGGAAAAAGTCGTTTCTTCGCTCAAGGGCTGGCCCAATCCAATATTAGGCAGCAAAGTCGAAGTCGACGCCAATTACCTTAAGCTGCTCGACAGAGCTCTGGAGCCCGAAAATGCCCGGGTTGTACATCTCGGACTGGCCTCGCACAATCTTTACACTATTGCGTATGCCAGCCTGCTGGCTAAGAAAATGAACAGTTCGCAATTTCTGGTGTTCGAAATGCTCGAAGGTATGGCCAATCACTTGTTGCGTATACAATTGCAACTGGGAAACAAAGTAGTGCTTTATACTCCGGTGGTAAGGAAGGAACATTTTCTGAACGCAGTCTCATACCTGGTGCGCCGGCTGGACGAAAATACCGGCCCCGACAATTTTCTATCTTATTCCTTCGACCTGAAACCGGGCAGCAAGGCCTGGAAATTTCTGGAACAGCAATTTGAACAGGCTTATGCAGCCAAAGACAGCATAGAAACCAAACCACACAGGCAACAAGATCGCCGTAAGCCTTATATACCTATGACTACCGCCTCTATAGCTACGGCAGGGACGACGACAGCAAGGCTTGAGGAAGCGTCAACGGCAGCGAAAAGGACAGCAAGGCTTGAGGAAGCTTCAAAGGTAACAGAGCAGTTTGTTAATGAGCCAGACACCGATTTCGACCTGACAGTCAACCAACAATGGGCCAAAGAACTGGTTGCCCGCTGGAAAAAGCCTGCCGACCACAAACCCGAAATTATTCCACTGCAAATCGGCAATAAAAGGATTATTCATGAGCAACGTTGCTGCTATTACGATCAAAGCCAGGTCGAAGCACCGGCTCTTTATGAAATGTGCCGGGCCAATGCAGATCAAGTACGTGAAGCTTTAGCCCTTGCCGAAGCAGACCCTCAAGCCTGGAGGAAAACCAGTCTGGAGGAACGTCACAGAATTTTGCATGCGGCAGCCGACAGACTGGCAGCCATGAGAGGCGAATTAATCGGCTGCATGGCGGCTGTAACAGGTAAATGTTTTATCGAAGCCGACGTGGAAGTATCCGAAGCGGTAGATTACGCTCGTTATTACAGTATCAGTATGAAAACATTTGCCGGGCTGGAAGATGTGGAGATCACACCCAAAGGAACCGTGCTGGTCATATCGCCCTGGAATTTTCCCTGTGCCATTCCGGTGGGTGGTATAGTGGCCGCTTTGGCCGGAGGAAATACCTGTCTGCTGAAACCGGCAACGGCTGCTGCACCGGTTGCCTGGATGCTGGCACAAGCTTTTTGGGAAGCCGGTTTGCCCAAATCGGTCCTGCAGGTTCTGATTACAGACCGCGAAGCTCTGGGAGTGTTGACTACGGCTCCCGCAGTGAAGCACATCATCCTGACCGGAGGCACCGACACAGCCCGACTCATTGCCCAAGGTAATCCCTCCACCCCGCTTTCGGCCGAGACCGGAGGCAAGAACGCCATTATTCTGACTGCCTCGGGCGATAGAGATCACGCCATCAAAAGTGTAGTTCGCTCGGCCTTCGGAAACTCCGGCCAGAAATGTTCGGCCTGCTCACTCTTGTTGGTCGAGCAGTCGGTATACAACGATCCTGCTTTCAGGGAAAAACTCTGTGATGCCACTTTGAGTATGAAAACCGGCAGCGTGTGGGAGCTGGGTAACGCAGTCGGGCCAATGATTACCAACCAAAACGAGAAACTGCAGAGGGCCCTTCAACTGGATCAGGGCGAGGAATGGCTGGTTCCACCCCGATTTTTGGACAAGCAACAATATATTATGGCTCCTGCGGTCAAGTGGGGCGTGCGCCCCGGCTCTTATACCTTCACAACGGAGTTGTTTGCTCCCTTACTGGCAGTGACCCCAATAAAGAATCTGCAGGAGGGCATACGACTGGTGAACGAATCGGATTACGGATTGACTTCGGGTTTACAGAGCCTGGACGAAAACGAACAGGCGCTGTGGAAAGCTCAGCTCAAAGCCGGAAATTTATATATTAACCGTGGAATTACAGGAGCTATTGTCCATCGTCAGCCTTTCGGAGGCATGAAGCTTTCGGCTTTTGGCGGAGGCATTAAGGCGGGAGGCCCCAATTATTGCTCCTGCTTTGTTGAGTTCAGCGATAAGCCAGGAGTCAAAACTTCGTACAAAGAAAGTTACAAACAAGCTTACGAACAGGAATTTTCCAGGCCCCGCGATGTAAATAATCTGTACGGAGAGCAGAATATTTTCCGGTATTTACCTCTGGAAAGCATGGTTTTGAGGCTATTCCCTCTGGACAGCCTGGAGCAGGTAGAAATGATTGTTTACGCGGCCGGGCTTTGTAAGACACCTTTGACCCTGAGCCTGGACCCCGAAGATCCAAAAGCTTCAAAACTGCTCCTGATGGGTTTGAAACCCAAAAAAGAGAGTCTTGAAGCTTTCATAGAGAGTATGGGAACTTACGAACGCATTCGTACCTGTTCGCCCGATTTACCTTTGGACTTATACCAGGCTGCTGCCCGTGCTGATAAATACCTTGCCTGCTCTGCTCCGGTCAGGGAGGGTCGAGTGGAATTGTTGCATTATATCAGGGAGCAAAGCCTTAGTTTTGAATATCATCGCTACGGGAGTATATCCGGGATTCCTCCCCTGAGTTGATTATTACTGTCGGTGCAGACCTTAAACAGCTTAGTTCTTGCTCAGGACGATACCGTTCAGGCGGATGTGGTTTATAATCTGCAGACCTTAAACAGCTTAGTTCTTGCTTAGGTTGTTGAGTAAAACATTGTTGATGGCTTCCACAAAGGTCTTTTTGGGCAAAGCACCCTGAGCCATTTGCGGCTTGCCTTCCATAGGCACGAACAAGAGTGAAGGAATAGAGCGGATATTGAATACAGCAGCCAGTTCCTGCTCTTTTTCGGTGTCAATTTTGTAGACATAGATCTGTCCTTTGTACTCTTTGGCCAGCTCTTCCAATACAGGGGCCACAGCCCGGCAGGGGCCACACCAGTCGGCGTAGAAATCGATGATGGCCGGCTTATCACCAAGATACTTCCATTCACTGGGATTGGTTTCGTAATTGGCCACTTTGGCCAAAAAGTCTGCTTTTGTAAGATGAATTACTTCCATTTTTGTGTTATCGTTATTGGTTGATGAACTCTTGCTGGTCTGTGCATTGCACGATAGCAAAGGCAAAAGGGCGGCCAAAACAAGAATAATTTTTTTCATACTGGTGGTTTTTTAAACGGGGGGTGTCTGTTTTTTCAGGCACCCTCCCGAACTTTTAAGACTAAACCTATTATTTACCTGATGTATTTACTTTTTTCCAAGCTTTTTTTCTACTTCTTCTTTGGGTAATTTCTTGGTGCAGAAGAACCAGTCGTAGCAAGTCATATCGCCGGCGGTATTGTTCATCCGGTCTTTGGCAACTCCGCAAGATCCGGCAGTGGGAACAATAACGTCATCACCCGGGCGCCAGTCGGCGGGCAGTGCCACGTTAAAGTTGTCGGCTGTTTGCAGACCGATCAGGACACGCTTGATTTCGTCGAAGTTACGACCCAGTGACAAGGGGTAATACAAGATGGTGCGAACCATTCCTTTGGGGTCGATAAAGAAGACAGCTCTTACAGCACTGGTAGTACTTTCTCCCGGCTGCAGCATTCCGTAGGTTTTGGCTACGTTCATAGTAATGTCTTCGATCAGAGGGAATTTTACCTCGACGTTTTTCATGCCTTTGTATTCAATTTTTTCTTTAATGGTTCGCAGCCAGGCAATGTGGCTGTACAAACCATCGATAGACAAGCCTACCAGCTGGCAGTTGAGGGCTTCAAAATCGGCAGCCATACTGCCAAACGTCATAAATTCCGAGGTGCATACCGGAGTAAAATCAGCCGGGTGGCTAAACAGTATAATCCATTTCCCTTTGAAATCTTCGGGGAAATTGATTTCACCCTGAGTGGTTTTAGCTTTAAAAGACGGAGCTTTGTCTCCGATTCTCGGCATAGTATACGTTACTTCATTTTCCATAGTTTTTTATTTTTTTTGGTTAGTAATTTTTCGTTGATGCAAAAGTAGTATAGCTGACAATTTCCACCAACAGATTCTGTCTATGCAGGTATAGGCTGTATCAATAGGTAACGTCACCAGCCCGGAGCTGCAGGCTAAAGTGCATAAATATAATGATTTATTTTACTCAGCCCTTAGATCGGTTTTTTTCCACCAGATACAATCCCAACAAAATCAGTACAGCTCCCAGGCCCGCATAGAGGGTTATTTTTTCGTTGATGCTGACGACCGATGTAATCATGGTGACCAAAGGAATCAGATAAATATAGTTGGTGCTGCGGATAATACCCAGTTTGTTGATAGTTACATTCCATAGGATATAGCATAAGAGCGAACCGGCGATTCCCAGAAACAAAATATTGATCCACACCACCGGCTTGAAAATAATTTCTGTGTCCATATTGAGGGGCTCCCTGAGTAATAAAGGTAAAATAGTGAGTGTGCCGTAGAAAAAGATTTTTCGGGTGATAAATATAGTGTTGTGCTCACTGCTGAGTTGTTTAATGATGAGTGAATAAAAAGCCCAGGACACAGCGGCCGCTAAGGCCAGTAAATCGCCTTTGGGAGATAGTTTCAAAACAAATTGCCCGTTGAGAACGACCAGAGTCATGCCGGCAAAAGCGATCAGACTGCCCCAAAACTGCTTCTTTTTCATTTTTTCATCCTTGTAAAAGAAGCCCAGTACGATAGTAGTAAAAATAGGGGTGGTGCAAACGATGAGTGAAACATTGGTCGGGGTGGAATAACCGATAGCCAGATTTTCTGTTAAAAAATACAATGAACCGCCAAAGACGCCGGCAGCCACCAGAATCAACTCTTCCCGGATATTCCCTGTCCAAAGTTTACGAGGCGAAAAGATCCAGATGGAAACATAGGCCAGTACAAAACGGTAAATAAAAATGTCTGTTGCACCAAGGCCTTCGTTGATGAGAACTTTGGTAGAGACAAAAGTAGTACCCCAGATGATCACCGTAATGACGGCCAACAAATGATACCCATAGTGCCGGAGTAAGGTCATAAACTTATATTCGATGAATAAATATACAAATATAAGCTTTCTGATTGGAAACAGCAAAAAATGAATAATTTGTAAAAAAATCACAGTTTTTCTGTATATTTGTGCCTCATTTGTTAGAAAAAACAAATACTTAATGACCCATATAGCCAAACAATTGACCGATCTGACAGGCAATACCCCCTTGCTTGAATTAAGTCGTTATGCTCAGTACAAAGGCCTAAAAGCAGAATTGAAGGCCAAATTGGAATACTTCAATCCGGCGGGCAGTGTAAAGGATCGTATTGCTTTGGCCATGATTAAACAGGCAGAATCCAAAGGCAAGCTCAATCCCGGTGGAACCATTGTGGAACCCACCAGCGGCAATACCGGTATTGGCCTGGCGATGGTCTCGGCTGTCAAAGGTTATCGCCTCATTCTGACTATGCCCGAAACAATGAGCCTGGAGCGCAGGGCTACCCTGAAAGCTCTGGGGGCCGAAATTGTTCTGACACCGGGAAGCGGTGGTATGAAAGCTGCCATTGCCAAAGCCGAAGAAATCAGAGCCGGTATACCCGGAGCTATTACGTTGGATCAATTCAGCAATCCGGCCAATCCGACTATACACACCAGAAGCACTGCCCGCGAAATCTGGAGAGACACCGAGGGTCGTATAGATTTCTTTGTAGGCGGTGTAGGCACGGGAGGAACCGTTAGCGGGGTGGGCAAAGGCCTGAAATCCCGTAATCCTTCCATTCAGATCATCGCTGTTGAACCACAGGATTCACCCGTCTTATCGGGCGGCAATCCCGGACCGCACAAGATACAGGGTATAGGAGCCAATTTTGTTCCTAAGAATTACCAGCCAACATATGTAGACCAGGTTATGCAGGTAAGTTATAATGACGCTGTCAGAACCTGCCGGGAACTGGCTCGTACAGAAGGCCTGCTGGTAGGAATTTCGTCTGGTGCTGCCGCTTTTGCAGCTTCAATGCTGGCTCTGCGCAGCGAAAACCTGGGCAAACACATAGTGGTTCTTTTGCCCGACGGGGGTGAACGTTATCTTTCCACTCCATTGTATGACAGTGATCAATTGCCTTTATAACCTTATTTTAATATCTTAATCTTTTACTATGAAAAAACTATTATCGGTGCTGGCTATCAGTGTTATTATTTTCACTTGCCAGGCAAAAGTGCTGAACCTCAATTTAAAGGCTGGTCAGGTTTACAGACAGGAACTTAACAATCAAATGGATTTTCAACTGAAAATAGAGGGGAACGACATGCAAATTCATGGTAACTTCGATATGGTAGTTGAATATTTGGTTAAGTCGGCTGATACTGAAGCTTACGAAATGCAAATGAGTCTGAAGAATATTACAGGTAACCTTAGCAGCGATCAGTTTGCTCTCAGCTTTGATACGGTTCCTTCGGAAAACAATCCTCTGGGCTCCATACTAAATCTTGTAGTAAATAAACCGATAGTTTACACCATGTCCAAAACAGGAAAGATTCTTGAATTTCAGGATCTGAGTGGATTAAATTTCAATCTAAACCAGCCGAGAGACAGTACTTTCTCTAAACTCCTGGAGGAATCCATGAATGCCAATTCCGGTAGTTTGACGCAATCCTTTTATCCGGACCATGAAGTTGCCGTTGGCGACAGCTGGACTATCAGTGTCAAAATTCCAAACTCAGACGCCGAGATGAAAAACACTTATACATGGAAATCGAGCAAGGGCGGTAAAAATTTCATTGAAATGAGTACTGAGGATTTTAAGCTTGATTTCAACTTTCCAATCAAGGGCGAAGAAGAAGTATCTCTGCGTATTCAGATGGAGGGCAATTCAGGAGGAGAGTATCAGTTGAATAAAAAAACCGGATGGATAGAAGCCTCAGAAACCCTTGTTGAGGCAGCCTGCAAGATCACTTTTGCTCCCAACGCACAAATGCCCGAAGGAGCAGAATTTCCGATCAACTTCAAGGTAATTTCAAAGCTAGGTCAGGTTAAAAAATAGTCTTAGGATTATAACCGAGAATCAGATTGATTCGAGGTGAAATTCAGAGGTATTACTTCCCGATGCA